>NZ_JAIUGT010000009.1:0-305879 GCF_020164675.1 Mesorhizobium sp. ESP-6-2 | reverse complement strand
CGCGGCGTGGTCAAGGTCGGCGAGGAGCTGGAGATCATCGGCATCCGTCCGACCACCAAGACGACCTGCACGGGCGTTGAGATGTTCCGCAAGCTGCTCGACCAGGGCCAGGCCGGCGACAACATCGGCGCGCTGCTGCGCGGCGTCGACCGTGAAGGTGTCGAGCGCGGCCAGGTTCTGGCCAAGCCCGGTTCGGTGAAGCCACACAAGAAGTTCGTGGCCGAAGCCTACATCCTGACCAAGGACGAGGGTGGCCGTCACACGCCGTTCTTCACCAACTACCGTCCGCAGTTCTACTTCCGCACCACCGACGTGACCGGCATCGTGTCGCTGCCGGCCGGCACCGAGATGGTGATGCCTGGCGACAACATCACGGTCGACGTCGAGCTGATCGTGCCGATCGCCATGGAAGAGAAGCTGCGCTTCGCCATCCGTGAAGGCGGCCGCACCGTCGGTGCCGGCATCGTCGTCACCATCAAAGAGTAATTTGGACTTAAACCGATCTGTCGCGGGCGCGGGTGCCCGCGCCGCGCCAGAACAAGGAAGTGACGCATGAACGGACAGAATATCCGCATCCGCCTGAAGGCGTTTGATCACCGGGTGCTCGACGCCTCGACGCGCGAAATCGTGTCGACGGCCAAGCGCACCGGTGCCAACGTCCGCGGCCCCATTCCGCTGCCGACGCGGATCGAAAAGTTCACGGTCAACCGGTCGCCTCACGTCGACAAGAAGAGCCGCGAGCAGTTCGAGATGCGCACGCACAAGCGTCTGCTCGATATCGTTGATCCGACCCCGCAGACCGTCGATGCTTTGATGAAGCTCGATCTGGCCGCCGGTGTCGACGTCGAGATCAAGCTCTAAGGGAATGAGAGCGCGGTAAGGGGCGGTGCCCCTGGCCCGGAACTCTAAAGGAATTGAACCGATGCGTTCAGGTGTGATTGCAAAGAAGGTGGGAATGACCCGCATCTACAACGATGCCGGGGAACATGTTCCCGTCACCGTTCTCCAGATGGAGAACTGCCAGGTCGTGGCGCAGCGCACGCAGGAGAAGAATGGCTATACCGCCGTTCAGCTCGGCGTTGGCCTTGCCAAGGTGAAGAACACGTCGAAGGCGATGCGCGGCCATTTCGCGACCGCTTCCGTCGAGCCGAAGGCCAAGCTTGCCGAGTTCCGCGTCTCCGCCGACAACATGATCGATGTCGGCGCCGAGATCACCGTCGAGCATTTCGTCGCCGGCCAGAAGGTCGACGTCACCGGCACGACGATCGGCAAGGGTTTCCAGGGCGTCATCAAGCGCCACCACATGGGTGGTGGCCGCGCGACCCACGGTAACTCGGTCTCGCACCGCACGCACGGCTCGACCGGCCAGCGCCAGGACCCCGGCAAGGTGTTCAAGGGCAAGAAGATGGCCGGCCACATGGGCGACACGCGCGTCACCACGCAGAACGTCGAGATCGTCTCGACCGATGCCGACCGCGGCCTGATCCTGATCCGCGGCGCGGTTCCCGGGTCGAAGGGTGCCTGGATCCTGGTTCGCGACGCCGCCAAGGTGGCGCTTCCGGCCAATGCGCCGAAGCCCGCCGCGATCCGCCCAGTTGCTGCCGCTATGGGCACGAAGAATGAGGCTCCGGCCACAGAGGGAGCGGAATAATGGATCTCAAGATCACAACGCTGGGCGGCAAGGACGCCGGCAAGGTGAAACTCTCCGAGGAGATTTTCGGCCTTGATCCGCGCGAGGACATTTTGCAGCGCGTCGTGCGCTGGCAGCTCGCCAAGAAGCAGCAGGGCACGCACAAGGCCAAGGGTCGCGCCGAGATCGCGCGCACCGGCGCCAAGATGTACAAGCAGAAGGGTACGGGCCGCGCCCGTCACCATTCGGCACGCGCTCCGCAGTTCCGCGGCGGCGGCAAGGCTCACGGCCCGGTCGTTCGCAGCCACGAACATGAGCTGCCGAAGAAGGTTCGCGCGCTCGGCCTCAAGCATGCTCTCTCTGCCAAGGCCAAGAGCGCGTCGATCATCGTCATCGACGAGCTGAAGCTGACCGAGGCGAAGACCAAGGCGCTGATCGCGAATTTCGCGACGCTGGGCCTGACGAACGCCCTGGTGATTGGTGGCACCGAGCTCGACCGGAACTTCAAGCTGGCCGCGACCAACATCCCGAACATCGACGTGCTGCCCATCCAGGGCATCAACGTCTACGACATTCTGCGCCGCGGCACGCTGGTCCTTTCGAAGGCCGCCGTCGAGGCTCTCGAGGAGCGCTTTAAATGACCGACCTTCGTCATTACGACGTAATCGTCAGCCCGGCGATCACCGAAAAGTCGACCATGGCTTCCGAGCAGAACCAGGTCGTCTTCAACGTCGCCAAGAAGGCGTCGAAGCCGGAAATCAAGGCCGCCGTCGAAGCGCTGTTCGGCGTCAAGGTGATGGCCGTGAACACGCTTGTCCGCAAGGGCAAGATCAAGCGCTTCCGCGGCACGATCGGCCGCCAGAGCGACGTCAAGAAGGCGGTAGTGACACTGGCCGATGGCCAGTCGATCGACGTCGCGACGGGTCTCTGAGCAAGGCCGCGAGGACAGGACAATGGCACTTAAAAAATTCAACCCGATAACGCCGAGCACCCGTCAGCTGGTCATCGTCGACCGCTCGGGCCTCTACAAGGGCAAGCCCGTCAAGGGCCTGACCGAGGGCCTGACCAAGTCGGGTGGCCGCAACAATTACGGCCGCATCACGGCCCGCTTCATCGGCGGCGGTCACAAGCGTTCGTACCGCATCATCGACTTCAAGCGCCGCAAGTTCGATGTGGTCGGCACGGTCGAGCGCATCGAATACGATCCGAACCGCACCGCCTTCATCGCGCTGATCAAGTATGACGACGGCGAGCTGTCCTACATCATCGCCCCGCAGCGCCTTGCCGCCGGCGACAAGATCGTGGCTGGCGAAGCGGTCGACGTGAAGCCCGGCAATGCAATGCCGCTGGCCTCCATGCCGGTCGGCACGATCGTCCACAACATCGAGCTGAAGCCGGGCAAGGGCGCCCAGGTCGCCCGTTCGGCTGGCGGTTACGCCCAGCTCGTCGGCCGCGACCAGGGCATGGCGATCCTGCGCCTCAACTCGGGCGAGCAGCGTGTCGTTCACGGCTCCTGCATGGCCACCGTCGGTGCCGTGTCCAACCCGGACCACGGCAACATCAACGACGGCAAGGCCGGCCGCACGGTTTGGCGTGGCAAGCGCCCGCACAATCGCGGCGTGACCATGAACCCGGTCGACCACCCGCATGGCGGTGGTGAAGGCCGCACCTCCGGTGGCCGTCATCCGGTCTCGCCGTGGGGCAAGCCGACCAAGGGCAAGAAGACGCGGTCCAACAAGGCGACCGACAAGTTCATCCTGCGCTCGCGCCATCAGCGCAAGAGCTAAGAAGAGGTAACGCCAAGTGACTCGTTCTATTTGGAAAGGCCCCTTCATCGACGGCTACCTTCTCAAGAAGGTGGACAAGGTTCGTGAAGGTGGTCGCAATGAGGTGATCAAGATGTGGAGCCGTCGCTCCACCATCCTGCCGCAGTTCGTCGGCTTCACCTTCGGTGTCTACAACGGCCAGAAGCATGTTCCCGTCTCGGTGAACGAGGACATGGTCGGTCACAAGTTCGGTGAATTCGCTCCGACGCGGACCTACTACGGTCACGGCGCGGATAAGAAGGCGAAGAGGAAATAATCATGGGCAAGGCCAAAGCTCCGCGCAGGCTTGCTGACAACGAAGCGCGCGCCGTTCTGCGCACGATCCGTATCAGCCCGCAGAAGCTGAACCTGGTTGCCGCGCTGATCCGCGGCAAGAAGGTCGCGACAGCGCTTTCCGACCTGGAATTCTCGGCCAAGCGGATTTCCGGCACGGTCAAGAAGACGCTGGAATCGGCGATCGCCAACGCGGAAAACAACCACGACCTCGACGTCGATGCGCTGATCGTGGCGGAAGCCTATGTCGGCAAGTCGATCGTCATGAAGCGGTTTCATGCCCGGGGCCGTGGTCGCGCCAGCCGTATCGAGAAGCCGTTCTCGCACCTCACGATCGTCGTTCGTGAAGTCGAAGAAAAAGGGGAGGCCGCATAATGGGCCAGAAAGTCAATCCGATCGGTCTTCGCCTCGGCATCAACCGCACCTGGGATTCGCGCTGGTTCGCGAACACCGGCGAGTACGGCAAGCTGCTGCATGAGGACATCAAGATCCGCAAGTACCTCGAGAAGGAGCTCAAGCAGGCTGCCATCTCGAAGGTCGTGATCGAGCGTCCGCACAAGAAGTGCCGCGTCACCATCCATGCCGCGCGCCCGGGTCTGATCATCGGCAAGAAGGGCGCCGACATCGAGAAGCTTCGCAAGAAGCTGATGGAGATGACCAAGTCCGAGACGCACCTCAACATCGTCGAAGTGCGCAAGCCGGAGATCGACGCGACCCTGGTCGCGCAGTCGATCGCCCAGCAGCTCGAGCGCCGCATCGCGTTCCGCCGCGCCATGAAGCGTGCCGTGCAGTCGGCGATGCGCCTCGGTGCCGAAGGCATCCGCATCAACTGCTCGGGCCGTCTCGGCGGCGCCGAAATCGCGCGCATGGAATGGTACCGCGAAGGCCGCGTGCCGCTGCACACGCTGCGCGCCGATGTCGACTACGGCACGGCCGAGGCGAATACGGCGTACGGCATCTGCGGCGTCAAGGTGTGGGTGTTCAAGGGCGAGATCCTCGAGCACGACCCGATGGCTTCGGAGCGCCGCGCGACCGAGGGCGATCATGCGCATGGCGGTGGTGGTGGTGATCGCGAACGCGGTCGTCGTCGCGAAAACGCCTGAGACATTTAGGAATTTGGAGTTAGAACGATGCTGCAGCCAAAGCGCACAAAGTTCCGCAAGCAGTTCAAGGGCCGCATCCACGGTACCGCCAAGGGCGGCACCAACCTGGATTTCGGTGGTTTCGGGCTGAAGGCGCTTGAGCCGAACCGCGTCACAGCGCGCGAGATCGAAGCGGCCCGCCGCGCGATCACCCGCGAGATGAAGCGCGCCGGCCGTGTCTGGATCCGTATTTTCCCGGATCTGCCGGTCACCTCGAAGCCGACCGAAGTCCGCATGGGCAAGGGCAAGGGCGCGGTCGACTACTGGGCGGCGCGCGTCAAGCCGGGCCGGATCATGTTCGAGATCGACGGCGTCAATGAAGAAACCGCCCGTGAGGCACTGCGTCTCGGCGCGGCCAAGCTCTCGGTCAGGACGCGCTTCGTACAGCGCATCGCAGAATAAGGACGGGCTGATCATGAAAGCCGAAGACATCCGGACCAAGACCCAGGACCAGCTGACCGACGACCTGGCCAGCCTGAAGAAGGAGCAGTTCAACCTGCGCTTCCAGAAGGCGACCGGCCAGCTCGAAAAGACCGCGCGCGTGAGGCAGGTCCGCAAGGACATTGCGCGTATCAAGACCATCGCTGCGGAAAAGTCCGCGGCTAAGAAGGCTTAAGGACGAAAACCATGCCAAAGCGCATTCTGCAGGGCACCGTCGTCAGCGACAAGAACGAGAAGACGGTTGTCGTCAAGGTCGAACGGCGCTTCACGCATCCCGTGATGAAGAAGACCGTGCGCATGACCAAGAAGTACAAGGCGCACGACGAGAACAACGCCCACAAGGTCGGCGATCAGGTGTTCATCCAGGAATCGAAGCCGATTTCCAAGGACAAGCGCTGGATCGTCGTGTCTTCGGACCAGGCGTAAGAAACCGAATTTTGGACAGACCGGGGAGGGGTGAAGCACCCGTCCCGTTAGAAAAGAAGAAGGCGGCCAGTCATGATTCAGATGCAAACAAACCTCGACGTCGCGGATAATTCCGGCGCCCGTCGTGTCATGTGCATCAAGGTGCTGGGCGGCTCGAAGCGGAAATACGCTTCCGTAGGCGACATCATCGTGGTGTCGATCAAGGAAGCCATCCCGCGCGGCCGCGTGAAGAAGGGCGATGTGATGAAGGCGGTCGTGGTTCGCACGGCCAAGGACATCCGCCGCCCGGACGGCAGCGTGATCCGTTTCGACAAGAACGCGGCCGTTCTCGTCGACAACAAGAAAGAGCCGATCGGCACGCGTATCTTCGGACCGGTTCCGCGCGAACTCCGCGCCAAGAACCACATGAAGATCATCTCGCTCGCGCCTGAAGTGCTGTAAGGAGCCGACCAATGCAGAAGATTAGAAAAGGCGACAAGGTCGTCGTGCTGGCCGGCAAGGACAAGGGCCGTTCGGGCGAAGTCCTGTCGGTGCAGCCGAAGGACGACACCGCGCTGGTGCGCGGCGTCAACATGATCCGTCGTCACCAGAAGCAGTCCCAGTCCCAAGAGGGCGGGATCATCACCAAGGAAGCGCCGATCCAGCTGTCGAACATCGCGCTGGCCGACCCCAAGGATGGCAAGCCGACCCGTGTCGGCTTCATCTTCCAGAAGGACGGCAAGAAGGTGCGCGTCGCCAAGCGCTCGGGAGAAGTCATCAATGGCTAAGGCTCAAACCAAGCAGGCGACTGCCCAGAACACGCCGCGCCTCAAGCAGGTCTACAACGAGACCATCCGCAAGGCCTTGCAGGAGCAGTTCGGCTACGACAACGAGATGCAGGTTCCGCGCATCGACAAGATCGTGCTGAACATGGGCGTTGGCGAAGCGACCGGCGATTCGAAGAAACCTTCGATTGCGGCCGAGGATCTGGCGATGATCGCCGGCCAGAAGGCCGTCGTCACCCGCGCCCGCAATTCGATCGCAGGCTTCAAGGTCCGCGAGAAGATGCCGATCGGCGCCAAGGTCACGCTGCGCAAGGAACGCATGTACGAGTTCCTCGACCGCCTCGTGAACATCGCGCTGCCGCGCGTCCGCGACTTCCGTGGACTGAATCCGAAGAGCTTCGATGGCCGTGGCAACTACGCCATGGGCATCAAGGAACACATCGTGTTCCCGGAGATCAACTACGACAAGGTTGATCAGATCTGGGGCATGGACGTCATCGTTTGTACGACTGCGAAGACGGACGACGAAGCCAGGGCACTGCTCAAGGCCTTCAACTTCCCCTTCCGCCAGTAACGGCAGCGAGAAAAGGAAAAATCTGAAATGGCAAAGACCAGCTCAGTCGAGAAGAACAACAGGCGCCGCAAGCTTGCCGACCAGTACGGTCCCAAGCGCGCTGCCCTGAAGGCGATAATCATGGACCAGTCCAAGCCGATGGAAGAGCGCTTCCGCGCTCAGCTCAAGCTTGCCGCCATGCCGCGCAACTCGGCCAAGATCCGCATCCGCAACCGCTGCGAAGTCACCGGCCGCCCGCGTGCCTACTATCGCAAGCTCAAAGTATCGCGCATCGCGCTTCGTGATCTCGGCAATAACGGCCAGATCCCGGGCCTGGTCAAGTCGAGCTGGTAAGGAGGACATAACATGTCATTGAGCGATCCTCTCGGCGATATGCTGACCCGCATCCGCAACGCCTATGGCCGCAAGAAGTCGAGCGTGTCGACGCCGGCCTCGCGTCTGCGCACCCGCGTCCTCGACGTGCTGAAGGCTGAAGGCTATATCCGCGACTACAGCCAGACCGACTTCGACAACGGCAAGTCCGAAATCGAGATCGAGCTGAAGTATTTCGACGGAGCGCCGGTCGTGCGCGAAATCGCCCGCGTCTCGAAGCCGGGCCGCCGCGTATACGTTTCGGCCAAGTCGATCCCGCATGTCGCCAACGGCCTCGGTATCGCCATCCTTTCGACGCCCAAGGGCGTGATGGCCGACCACGAAGCGCGCGAACAGAACGTCGGTGGTGAGATCCTCTGCCAGATCTTCTGATCCGGCAGCGTGATCCCGAAAAAATGGAATCCGGTCTTCGGATCGTTCCGAAGACAGAGACCTGAAACAAGAGAAGTGACGAGGACAACAAAATGTCTCGTATTGGAAAGAAACCCGTTTCGCTGCCGCAGGGCGTGACCGCGACCGTCAACGGCCAGACCGTGACGGCGAAGGGCCCCAAGGGCGAGCTGAAGTTCGTGGTCAACGACGAAGTGCTGGTCAAGATGGAAGGCAGCGAGATCGCTGTCGAGCCGCGCGACCAGTCCAAGACCGCCCGCTCCAAGTGGGGCATGTCGCGCACGCAGATCGTCAACATCCTGCAGGGCGTCAAGGACGGCTTCGAGAAGAAGCTCGAGATCACCGGCGTCGGCTATCGCGCCGCCTTGCAGGGCAAGAACCTGCAGCTGGCGCTCGGCTTCAGCCACGACGTCGTCTACGAGACGCCGCAAGGCATCACCATCACCGTCCCGAAGCCGACCGAAATCACCGTGGCCGGCATCGACAAGCAGCAGGTTGGCCAGGTGGCCGCGGAGATCCGCGAATACCGTGGTCCCGAGCCCTACAAGGGCAAGGGCGTCCGCTACGCAGGCGAGAAGATCGTCCGCAAGGAAGGCAAGAAGAAGTAGTGGGTTTGGCCCAGGGAAGGTGCAGACTTTTCGGAAGGGGCCAAGCCAGGAAGTGTAACGCCGCGGGGAGCGGTCGCGGGAGGCGCTTTCGCCTACCGCACAGGGCGGCCCCCGTTTTCTGAAGGCAAGGAAGACCATCATGGGTACCAAGGAAGCAACTCAGCGCCGCGCGCAGCGCGTCCGCCGCCAGATCAAGAAGGTCGCCGGCGAGCGTCCGCGCCTGTCGGTTCACCGCACGTCGAAGAACATCTACGTCCAGGTCATCGACGACGCCAAGGGCCACACCATCGTTGCGGCCTCGACGCTCGAGAAGGACCTCAAGGGTTCGCTCAAGACCGGCGCCGATACCGCTGCCGCTGCCGCGATTGGCAAGCTGATCGCCGAGCGCGCTGCCAAGGCAGGCGTCAAGGAAGTCGTCTTCGACCGCGGCCCGTACATCTATCACGGCCGCGTCAAGGCGCTGGCCGAGGCGGCTCGTGAAGGCGGCTTGAGCTTCTAAGCCTGATCCGGACCGAAGGTCGGCAGAAAGTTGCAGACTTTTCGGAAAGGATCATGCAAGGGAATGATGATTTCACCGTCGGCGACCCGCAATGAGGCGTCGGCATTCAGCAACCCGTGCTTCCGGAAAAGAACAAGGAACAGGATATGGCACAGGAACGTAGGGATGGCGGCCGCGGCCGCGATCGTGAAGAGCGCGATGACGGCATGGTGGACAAGCTTGTCCACATCAACCGTGTCGCCAAGGTCGTCAAGGGCGGCCGCCGCTTCGGCTTTGCAGCACTCGTCGTCGTCGGCGACCAGAAGGGCCGCGTCGGCTTCGGTCACGGCAAGGCGCGCGAAGTGCCGGAAGCCATTCGCAAGGCGACCGAATCGGCCAAGCGCGACATGATCTTCGTGCCGCTGCGCTCGGGCCGCACGCTGCACCACGACGTCGAGGGACGCTGGGGCGCCGGCCGCGTTCTGCTGCGCGCCGCCAAGCAGGGTACCGGCATCATCGCCGGCGGCCCGATGCGCGCCGTCTTCGAGACGCTCGGCATGCATGATGTGGTCGCCAAGTCGATGGGGTCGTCGAACCCCTACAACATGGTTCGCGCCACTTTCGATGCGCTGAAGAGCCAGATGCATCCCAAGGATGTGGCTGCCGCGCGCGGCATCAAGTATTCGACCCTTCAGGCCCGCCGCGGCACCGCCGTTGCGGCTGAAGAATAGTCGATCTGACCAGGGATTTTGACCATGGCCAAGAAAGCAACCAAGACCATCACCGTTGAGCAGATCGGTTCGCCGATCCGCCGCCCGAAGGAGCAGCGCGCGACGCTGGTCGGCCTCGGCCTCAACAAGATGCACAAGCAGCGCACGCTGGAAGATACGCCTTCCGTGCGCGGCATGATCGCTGCCGTCCAGCATCTCGTCCGCGTCGTGGACGAGGGCTGAGCACAGGCGCAGGAGAAGCAAGATGAAACTCAACGATCTGCGTGACAAGGACGGCGCGACGCATTCGAAGAAGCGTCTCGGCCGCGGCATCGGCTCCGGTTCCGGCAAGACCGCCGGTCGCGGCGTCAAGGGCCAGAAGGCGCGCTCCGGCGTTGCCGTCAACGGCTTCGAGGGTGGCCAGATGCCGCTCTATCGGCGCCTGCCGAAGCGTGGCTTCAACAACATCTTCGCCAAGAGCTTCACTGTCGTCTCGCTGGCCCGTATCCAGGCCGCTGTGGACGCCAAGAAGCTCGATGCGAAGGCGACCGTGACGGCCGAGGCGCTGGTCGCCGCCGGCGTCATCCGTCGCGTGAAGGACGGCGTGCGTGTGCTGTCGGATGGCGATCTCAAGGCGAAGCTCGCCTTTGATGTGGCCGGCGCTTCCAAGGCCGCGATCGAGAAGATCGAAAAGGCCGGCGGTTCGGTCAAGCTGCCGCAAGAGGCGGCCGCCGAGTAACAGCAATTTGAAGCGCGCTCGGCAAGGCCGGATCCGGTTTTGCTTTCGATCGCGCTTCGACCTGTTCAATATGGCGGCCGCGTCAACGCGGCCGCTTGCATGTTTACAGTCCGGAGCTTATCTCGTGAGCTTCGGTGACACGCGCCGCCTGACCTTAGGGCCATCAAGCGTGACCAAGCGGAGAATCGGGCATGGCTTCGGCTGCTGAACAACTAGCCTCGAATCTGAATTTCTCGGCCTTCGCCAAAGCGGAGGACCTGAAGAAACGAATCTGGTTCACCGTCGGCGCGCTGCTCGTCTACCGGCTCGGCACCTACATCCCGCTTCCCGGCATCAATCCCGACGCCTTCGCCCAGGCCTTCTCCTCGCAGAGCAAGGGCGTGCTCGGCATGTTCAACATGTTCGCCGGCGGCGCCGTGCAACGCATGGCGATCTTCGCGCTCGGCATCATGCCTTACATTTCCGCCTCCATCATCATGCAGCTGATGACATCGGTTATCCCGTCGCTGGAAGCGCTGAAGAAGGAAGGCGAGCAGGGCCGCAAGGTCATCAACCAGTACACGCGCTACGGCACGGTGCTCCTGGCGCTGGTGCAGGCCTATGGTATTTCGGTCGGGCTTGAAGGCGGCAACGGCATCGTCAGCGATCCCGGCATGTTCTTCCGCATCTCGACCGTCGTCACGCTGGTCGGCGGCACCATGTTCCTGATGTGGCTCGGCGAGCAGATCACCGCGCGCGGCATCGGCAACGGCATTTCGCTGATCATCTTCTCCGGTATCGTCGCCGGCCTGCCGCATGCCATCTCCGGCACGCTGGAACTCGGCCGCACCGGCGCGCTGTCGACCGGCCTGATCCTGGCGATCATCGTGCTGGCCATCGTCGTCATCGCGCTCATCGTATTCTTCGAGCGCGCCCAACGCCGCTTGCTGATTCAGTATCCGAAGCGTCAGGTCGGCAACCGCATGTTCCAAGGCGACACCTCGCACCTGCCGCTCAAGCTCAACACGTCGGGCGTCATCCCGCCGATCTTCGCCTCGTCGCTGCTCTTGCTGCCGGCGACCGTCGCCGGCTTCTCGCAGACCACGAACATGCCGGCCTGGGCCAGCACCATCCTGGCCTCGCTCGGCCATGGCCAGCCGCTCTACATGTTGTTCTACGCGGCGATGATCGTGTTCTTCGCCTTCTTCTACACCGCGATCGTCTTCAACCCGAAGGACACCGCCGACCAGCTCAAGAAGCACTCCGGCTTCATCCCCGGCTACCGTCCGGGCGAGCGCACCGCCGACTATATCGACTACGTTCTTACCCGCATCACTGTCGTCGGTGCCATCTATCTGGTGCTGGTCTGTCTGCTGCCGGAGTTCCTGATCTCGGCGACTGGCGTACCATTCTACCTTGGTGGCACATCGCTTCTGATCGTGGTCAGTGTCACGCTCGACACGGTTGCGCAGATTCAGGGCCACCTGATCGCGCACCAATATGAAGGCCTGATCAAGAAGTCGAAGCTGCGCGGGGGGAAGAAAGCCAGATGAGGTTGATTTTGCTTGGGCCGCCAGGAGCGGGCAAGGGGACACAAGCACAAAGACTGGTAGAGAGACACGGCATTCCCCAGCTTTCCACGGGCGACATGCTGCGCGCCGCAGTCCAGGCCGGTACCGAAGTCGGCAAGCGCGCCAAGGCGGTCATGGATGCCGGCGAGCTGGTCTCGGATGCCATCGTCAACGCCATCGTGGCCGAGCGCATTGACCAGCCCGATTGCGCCAATGGTTTCATCCTCGACGGCTACCCGCGTACGCTGGTGCAGGCTGATGCGGTTGAATCGATGCTTGACGAACGTGGCATCGCGCTCGACACCGTCATAGAGCTTGTCGTCGACGACAAGGCGCTGGTCGGCCGTATCGTCAAGCGCGCCGATGAGGCCAAGGCAGCCGGTCAGCCGGTGCGCAAGGACGACAATCCGGCGGTGTTCGAGGAGCGCCTGCGGGAATATTACAAGAAGACCGCTCCGTTGATCGGCTATTATTATGCCAAGCGCCGGCTGAAGAGCGTGGACGGCATGGCTGGTATCGATGCCGTGACGTCGGAGATCGAAGCCGTGCTCGCGGCGACGGTGAAAGAGGCCGCAGCGGCCAAATAGAGATTGTGCTTGACTGAAGCGGTCCGCTGGGGTATGGCGGCCCGTCTTCCTGTCAGGCATGGAGTTTGCTTGCCCGCAAGGGCAGGGCAGCTGTTTTTGACCAGGAAACTCCCGCAAGGGCCGGCCTCCACCGGACGCGGGGCAACGCAGACAGCGCCGGTTCGTCCGGCCCATATGGAGATGAGAAGAACATGGCTCGTATAGCCGGCGTCAACATTCCGACCAACAAGCGCGTTGTCATCGCGCTTCAGTACATTCACGGCATCGGCAAGAAGTTCGCCCAGGAAATCGTCGACAAGGTCGGCATCCCGGCCGAGCGCCGCGTCAACCAGCTGACCGACGCGGAAGTGCTGCAGATCCGCGAGACGATCGACCGCGACTACCAGGTCGAGGGCGACCTGCGCCGCGAAGTGTCGATGAACATCAAGCGGCTCATGGACCTCGGCTGCTACCGCGGCCTGCGTCACCGTCGCTCGCTGCCGGTTCGCGGCCAGCGTACGCACACCAATGCACGCACCCGCAAGGGCCCGGCCAAGTCGATCGCCGGCAAGAAGAAGTAATTTAGGGGAGTAAGGGAATAGGGCAGTAAGGCAGTAGGGATTGTTTTCCCTATTCCCTTACTGCCCTACTCCCCTACTGCCTTTCCTAGGTGGAGCCGCTGGCATTACGGCGGTGTAGAGATCAACTGAAAGGAATACCATGGCCAAGGAAGCCGCTCGTGTTCGCCGTCGCGAACGCAAGAACATCTCGTCGGGCGTTGCCCACGTCAATTCGACCTTCAACAACACCATGATCACCATCACCGACGCGCAGGGCAATTCGATCGCCTGGTCGTCGGCCGGTGCCCAGGGCTTCAAGGGTTCGCGCAAGTCGACCCCCTTCGCTGCCCAGATGGCTGCCGAGGATGTTGCCAAGAAGGCCCAGGAACATGGCATGCGCATGCTCGAGGTCGAGGTCTGCGGACCTGGCTCCGGCCGTGAATCGGCGCTGCGCGCCCTGCAGGCGGCGGGCTTCACCATCACCTCGATCCGTGATGTGACGCCGATCCCGCACAATGGCTGCCGCCCGCGCAAGAAGCGCCGCGTCTAAGGAATTACCGAACGCCGCGTGAACGCCAGAAGCGTTCCTCCGCGGTTTTCCAGGTCGCCCGCCACGATTGGATGGTGGCGGGTCAACGGAAGGAAAGCATCATGATCCAGAAAAATTGGCAGGAACTGATCAAGCCGAACAAGATCGAGTTCTCGTCGAAGAAGAAGACGCTGACCACGCTGGTGGCCGAGCCGCTCGAACGCGGCTTCGGCCTCACGCTCGGCAACGCGTTGCGTCGCGTGCTTCTGTCTTCGCTGCGCGGGGCGGCAGTCACGGCCGTACAGATCGACGGCGTTCTGCATGAATTCTCGTCCATCGCCGGCGTGCGCGAGGACGTGACCGACATCGTCCTCAACATCAAGGAAATCGCCATCCGCATGGAAGGCGACGGTCCCAAGCGCATGGTCGTTCGCAAACAGGGCCCGGGTGCGGTTCTCGCCGGCGACATCCAGACGGTGGGCGACGTCGAGATCCTCAATCCCGACCACGTCATCTGCACGCTGGACGAAGGCGCTGAAATCCGTATGGAATTCACCGTCGACACCGGCAAGGGTTACGTGCCGGCCGACCGCAACCGCGCCGAGGATGCGCCGATCGGCCTGATCCCGGTCGACAGCCTCTATTCGCCGGTCAAGAAGGTCTCCTATAAGGTCGAGAACACCCGCGAGGGCCAGGTTCTCGACTACGACAAGCTGACCATGACCATTGAGACCGACGGTTCGATCTCGGGCGAGGACGCGGTGGCTTTCGCCGCCCGTATCCTGCAGGACCAGCTTGGCCTGTTCGTCAATTTCGACGAGCCGCAGAAGGAAGTCGCCACCGAAGCCGTCACCGAGCTCGCCTTCAACCCGGCGCTGCTCAAGAAGGTCGACGAACTCGAGCTTTCGGTGCGTTCGGCCAACTGCCTGAAGAACGACAACATCGTCTACATCGGCGATCTCATCCAGAAGACCGAAGCCGAGATGCTGCGCACCCCGAACTTCGGCCGCAAGTCGCTGAACGAGATCAAGGAAGTCCTGGCGGCGATGGGCCTGCACCTCGGTATGGAGGTGCCGGACTGGCCACCGGAAAACATCGAAGACCTCGCCAAGCGTTACGAAGATCAATATTGAGCATGAATTCCAAGGATCGGCGGCGTGAGCCGCTCGATCCGACGGTCATGCAGAAAATCATCAGGGGCCGTGGCCTCTTGAACAACTGAAGAAGGAAAAGAGCCATGCGCCACGGTTTCAAAGGCCGTCGCTTCGCCCGCAGCGTAAGCCACCGCAAGTCAATGTTCGCCAACCTCGCCGTGTCGCTGCTCGAGCACGAGCAGATCGTCACCACCCTGCCGAAGGCGAAGGACCTGCGTCCAATCGTCGAGAAACTGGTGACGCTCGGCAAGCGCGGCGACCTGCACGCCCGCCGCCAGGTGATCGCGCAGATCGGCAATGAAGGCGTCGTCAAGCGCCTGTTCGACACCATCGCGCCGCGCTACGCCACCCGCAATGGCGGCTATCTGCGCATCATGAAGGCAGGCTTCCGCCACGGCGACAATGCCGCGATGGCGGTCATCGAGTTCGTCGACCGCGACACGGACGCCAAGGGCGCCGGCGACCGCGCTCGCCTCGAAGCCGAGGGCGCCAACGAGGAAGCCGCGGCCGCGTAAGGCTTCGTCTTCCAAATGATTTAAAGGGGCCTGCGGGCCCCTTTTGCTTGTCTACGTGTGTCAGGCGCGCTCGTACTGGGCTGCCGGCGTGAAAATATTCGGATTTCAGCGGCTTAGCCTTTTATTTTGCACATTCGTCGGGACAATGCGCCCGAACTCGCTCGGAGGATTCGCAATGCGCGCTAAAAGACTGTCCCTGGTTCTGCTCTGCGCCTTCATGGTGTTCGCAACCATGTCGACAGTCCGGCAGGCACTGGCCGAGGATGCCCCCAAGGCCGATCCGGGTCTCTCCGACGTACTGACCGACTTGCTGCACGGCGTCGAGGGTGAAAACGCCACCTCAGGCCCCGACAAGCGCGTGCCGTTCGGCCGTGAGGAAGTACAGTTGTCGTTCGCGCCATTGGTCAAGCAGACGGCGCCGGCCGTGGTCAATGTCTATGCCTCGCAAACGGCCAAGGTGGTTTCGCCTTTCGAAGGCGATCCGTTCTTCGAAGAATTCTTCGGTCGCGCGCAGCCGCGCGCGCAGTCCTCGCTGGGCTCGGGCGTGCTTGTCGATCCGAGCGGCGTCATCGTCACCAATTTCCACGTCATCAAGGATGCCGACGAGGTGAAGGTCGCGACCGCCGACGGGCGCGAATTCACCAGCAAGGTGATGCTCAAGGACGAGACGCTCGATCTTGCCGTGCTCAAGATCGAATCCGACAAGCCATTCCCGGTCATCGCCATCGGCGATTCGGATGCGCTCGAAGTCGGCGACCTGGTGCTGGCCATCGGCAATCCTTTCGGCGTCGGGCAGACCACCACCAGCGGCATCGTTTCCGCACTTGCCCGCAGCCATATAGGCGTTTCGGATTCGGGTTATTTCATCCAGACGGACGCTGCCATCAATCCCGGCAATTCCGGCGGCGCGCTGATCAACATGGGCGGCCAGCTGGTCGGCATCAACACTGCCATCTTCAGCCGCAGCGGTGGCTCGATCGGCATCGGCTTTGCCATTCCCGCCAACATGGTGCGCGCTTTCGCCGATGCCGCCAAGGCCGGTCTCGATTTCTTCGAGCGGCCTTACATAGGCGCCGAATTCGAAGCGGTGACGCCTCAGATCGCCGAATCGCTTGGCATGGAAAAGCCGGCCGGCGCGCTGGTCTCGTCCGTTGACGCGGCCGGGCCGGCCGGCAAGGCCGGATTGAAGCCTGGCGACGTGGTCCTGCAGATCAACGGCAAGCCGGTCGAGAGCATCGAGGCGCTGGACTATCGTATGGCGACGCTGTCGATCGGCACCAAGGCCAATTTCGCGGTGCTGACCAAAGGCCAGCAGGCGGCGATGGACATCGCGCTGGAACGCGCGCCCGAGGGTGCAAAACCCTCGGAGGTGACGCTGCATGGCCGCAGCCCGTTCTCGGGCGCCAAGGTCGCGGAATTGTCGCCGCGGCTGGCTCAGAAGCTCGGCCTGCGCACCGACGTCAAGGGCGTCACCGTGGTCGACATCAATCGCGATTCGCCGGCCGCCGATTTCGGCTTCCAGCCGGGCGATATCGTGCGCGAGGTCAACGGCACGACCATCGATTCGGCGGCGACGCTGGCGCAGGCTTCCCAGCAGGATACACGCTGGTGGCGCTTTACCGTCGAGCGCGGCGGGCAGATACTGCGCCAGGTGTTGCGTTACTGAGTTCGATCGCTGAAGAGATCGCGCTCCAAACCCAAAAGAAGTGCATGGCCGATCTGTTCAGTGTCGATGAACCGGAAAAGACGCCGCCAGGCCGCCCTCTGGCAGACAGGTTGCGCCCGAAAAACCTTGGCGAGGTCGTCGGCCAGGAGCATCTGACCGGCCCCGATGGCGCACTGACCCGGCTGATCAATTCCGGTTCGCTCGGCTCGATGATCTTCTGGGGGCCGCCCGGCACCGGCAAGACCACGGTGGCGCGTCTGCTTGCTGGCGAAACCAGCCTTGCCTTCGAGCAGATTTCGGCCGTGTTCTCCGGCGTGGCCGACCTGAAGAAAGTGTTCGAAGCGGCCAAGCTGCGCCGCGCCAACGGTCGCCAGACCCTGCTGTTCGTCGACGAGATCCACCGCTTCAATCGCGCCCAGCAGGATTCCTTTCTCCCTGTCATGGAGGACGGCACGGTCGTCCTGGTCGGCGCCACGACCGAGAACCCGTCCTTCGAACTGAACGCAGCCTTGTTGTCGCGTGCGCGCGTCATGGTCTTTCATTCGCTGGGCGAGGAGAGCATCGCCAAGCTGATGACGCGGGCGGAAGAGACGGAGGGCCGGGCGCTGCCGCTCGATGACGAGGCGCGGACGATGCTCATCCGCATGAGCGACGGCGACGGCCGTGCATCCCTGACGCTGGCGGAAGAAGTCTGGCGCGCCGCCAAGCCCGGAGAGGTGTTCGACCCGGAGGGACTGCAACGCATCGTCCAGCGCCGCGCGCCGATCTACGACAAGGGCCAGGATGGCCACTACAATCTGATCTCGGCGCTGCACAAGTCGGTGCGCGGCTCGGATCCCGATGCCGCGCTCTACTATCTCGCGCGCATGTTCGACGCCGGCGAGGATCCGCTCTATCTCGGCCGCCGGCTGGTGCGCATGGCGATGGAGGACATCGGCCTTGCCGATCCACAGGCATTGGTCGTCGCCAATGCCGCCAAGGACGCCTATGACTATCTGGGCTCGCCGGAGGGCGAACTCGCCTTTGCCGAGGCGACCGTCTATCTCGCCACCGCGCCTAAATCCAACGCCGTCTACACGGCCTTCAAAGCAGCCACCCGCGCTGCCAAGGAACATGGCTCGCTGCTGCCGCCAAAGCACATCCTCAACGCGCCGACCAAGCTGATGAAGGAAGAGGATTACGGCGCCGGCTATCGCTACGACCATGACGAGCCGGACGCGTTTTCGGGCCAGGACTATTTTCCGGAGAAGATGGGCCGCCAGACCTTCTACGACCCACCCGAACGCGGCTTTGAACGCGATATCAGGAAGCGGCTCGACTACTGGGCAAAGCTGCGCAAAGAGCGGGAATAGCCGGCTTGCGGCGGCCGGTGGCGGTTGCGGTTCGAAACGAGGCCTCGCCTTGGGGCATTTCCACATCGGTTCTTCTGCACGTGCTGCTCGCGGCCATGATTCTATCGATGCCAATGCCGAAGCTTCCGACCCGACCGGAGGAAGAGCAGGTAACGGTCGACATCCTGACCCCGCGACAGTTCGAGGTCTCGACAAGGCCGCTTCGGCCGCATGAGCCGGAGGTGCCGGCCACGCAAGCGCCTGAATCGCCGCCGGCCGCTCCCGCCGCTGTTCAGCCTCGACCTCACGCTGCACCGGCCATGATCCGGCCGACCCAAATGCTGTCGGCCAAGACGCTCGCCGATCCGCGCAGCAAGCAGGCCCGCGCCGATCTCAAGACCTTCGCATCCGACGAGCGCATGGTGCAGTTGTGTAATCTGGAGGCCATGGATCAGATCCGCCAATGGCGTGCGGATTTCCAGCCGGAGCGGGTGGTGCCCTACGCAACTACGGCGGAAAAAATCGCCGGCACGACGATCACCGCCGACGGCGCGGCTTTCCGCAGCCGTAAAAACTGGTACAGTTTGAAATTCAAATGCCAGCTCGCACCAGACGGCGAAAGCGTCATGGGCTTTGAGTTCCTGGTCGGCGATCCGGTGGCCAGGGAGAAATGGGACGAGCTTGGCTTGCCGGCGGTGCACTGACAGCGCGGCAGGCTCCACCAGGCAGCCAGCCCGGCCAGATACCATGGCCGTTGTGCGGTGACCCAAAAAACCTTATCAAGGCGCACGGTCGGGCGGTGGCCGTTGCCATGATTTGGGCATCTCATTCGCAACAGGATCGCGCTCGGCGCGTGGAAAAATGACAAAAACCCTTCGCAAGACCCTTCGCAAATTCGCCATTGCCATCCCGCTCCTTGCCCTTGGCTTCTATTTCATTCCGATCCTCACGACGATTTTCGTCGTTTGTGGCCTGATCGACGTGCTGCGCAACGATCGCAAGAATCTGTCCTTGTTCAGCGGCTATTTCCTGGGCAACGGCATCTTCACCTGGCTGCTTTCGCCGTTCAACCTGCTGGTCGATCTCCTGTGCTACAGAAATCCGGGCGTGTGGAAGCTGGAGCAGTTCCCGCAGGATTATCAGCGCGAGGTCAACGAGGTTCTTGACGTCTTCAAGGCGCGCAAGGCCGAAATCATCGCCGACATCGACGCCAATTTCGGCGCCGGCCGGCGCGGCATGTATGTCTACCAATGGTATGGCAAGCACAGGATAGATAACGTCGCCGAGTTCAACAAGGATTTCAAATACATCAAGACCATAGCCGTCTCCGTTTTCAGCAAGCGCGAATCGACTTCCTGGCACTTCGGGCCGCTGCGGCTCAGCCTGCGCATCCTCTACAACCTCATTCCGGTGAAGTCAGAGATCTTCGTCGAGTGCGGCAACGTCAAGAACTACTGGCACGACAATCCGCTGTTCATTTTCGACGACACGCTGCTGCATCGGTCGGTCAATGAGTATGACGGTCGTCGCTACTGCGTATTCATGGACATTATCAGGCCGTCCCCGGTCCCCAGGCTTATCGCCGGCCTTCTCGCCATCGTCTCGGTGAGCGTCGAGCGCATCAATTCGATGTTCTACAAGAACTGGAAGATGATCGGCTCGACCAAGCCGAAAAAGGCCGAAACCACCTGAGCTGAAAGTTTTTCAAACGTGTCCGGCGCGCCGGCTAGGTATGAACAGTCGGGGACAACAGACGGCGATGTTCAATCTGCTTCTCGTGGCCGCCGGCGGCGGCATTGGCGCTGGCATCCGCCATCTGACCAATATGGGCGCGCTGCGCCTTGTCGGCCCCAATTATCCCTGGGGCACGATGGCGATCAACATCGTCGGCTCGTTCGCGATGGGCCTGTTCATCGCCACCCTGGCGCGCCGCGGCGGGTCTAACGAAGTCAGGCTGTTTGTTGCCACCGGCATCTTAGGCGGCTTCACGACCTTTTCCGCCTTTTCGCTCGATTTCGCGACCTTGTGGGAGCGGGGAGCCATCTTGCCGGCGTTTGGATATGCGCTGGCCAGCGTGATTGGCGCCATCATTGCCCTGTTTTTGGGTCTTTGGCTCGCAAGAAGCCTGCCTTAATGCTATTGCCGCGCCGAGAGCAGGCCTGGGCCTGTCAGGAAACGGATAAGCGAAGAAATCATGGCAGGCGTTGAACAGATCACGGTGGAGGCCGGCGAGGCGGGCATGCGGCTCGACCGCTGGTTTAAGACCCATTTCCCGGGCCTTGGCTTCGGTCACCTGCAGAAGCTGCTGCGCTCCGGCCAGATCCGCGTCGACGGCGGCCGCGTCAAGGCCGACACCCGCGTCGAGCCTGGCCAGATGGTACGCGTTCCACCGCTGGAAGTGGACAAGAAGGGCGACAGCTCGCTGACCGGCCATTCGATCCGCAACCAAGGCGACGCTGACGTCCTGGCAAAAATGCTGATCCACGAGGATCCCAAGGTCTTCGTCTTCAACAAACCGGCTGGCCTTGCCGTGCAGGGCGGCTCGGGCGTCACCCGCAATGTCGACGACATGCTGGAAGCCTGGCGTAACCAGAAGGGCGAGAAACCGCGGCTGGTGCACCGGCTCGATCGCGACACGTCCGGCGTGCTGGTCGTTGCCCGCACCAGGCTGGCGGCGATGAAGCTCTCCGAGGCGTTCCGCGCACGCGAAACCAAGAAGACTTACTGGGCGCTGGTCAAGGGCGTGCCGCCCAAGCGCGAGGACAAGATCTCGACCTGGCTGATCAAGGAAGCGACACCGGATGGTGATCGGGTGCGCGTCGCCAAGCACGGTGAAAAGGGCGCCGACCACGCCGTGTCCTACTACCGCATCGTCGAGCAGGCGGCGCAGGCACTGACCTGGCTGGAGATGGAGCCCTACACCGGCCGAACCCACCAGCTGCGCGTCCATGCCGCCCATATCGGTTGCCCGATCATCGGCGATCCCAAATATTTCGAGGCCGACACCAACTGGGATTTTCCCGGCGGGATGCAGAACCGCCTGCATCTGCACGCGCGCCGCATCGTCATCCCTCATCCTGATAAGGGTTTTATCGACGTCACCGCGCCGATGCCGCCGCACATGCGCCAGAGCTGGAACCTGATCGGCTTCGACGACGCCAGCGCGGAGGATTGACCGTGAGTGGCGCCGCCGATGCGCTCGATCGCCGTGACGCAGTCGACATGGCCGCCGCGGCCATCATGGTCGGCCTGACGTTCTCCTGGGGGCTGAATTACGTTGCCGCCAAGATCTCTTATGCCGGTTATGATCCGGTTTTCCTGTCGATCGCGCGTTCGGCTATCGGCGGGCTCTGCGTCTTCCTCTGGTGCCGCTGGCGCGGCATAGCGCTTTTCACCAGGGATGGCACCTTGCGCGCCGGCATCGCGGTGGGCGTGCTCTTCGGCATCGAGTTCCTCTTCCTTTACGTCGGGCTGGAGCACACCACGGTTGCCCGCAACACGCTGCTGGTCAACACCATGCCATTCTGGATGCTGGTGGGTGGCCATTTCCTGCTCGGCGAACCAATCAGCCTGCGCAAAGCCCTTGGCCTGCTGCTGGCCTTTGCCGGCCTTGCCGCGGTCTTTTCCGACAAGCTCGGCGGCGGGGACATGCTGTTCGGCGACTTACTGAGTCTAGGCTCCGGATTCGTCTGGGCCTTGACCAACATCCTCATCAAGCGTTCGAAGCTGGTGGAGACGAGCGCCGAGAAGCTGCTGCTCTACCAACTCTCCGGCGCTGCCGTTGTCGGCGTCCTGGCGTTGCCTCTGGCGGGGCCATCCGTGCGCGATCCCTCGCTGTTGCCGACCTTGGCCCTGCTTTTCCAGGCGCTCTATATCGTCGCCTTCACCTACGTCCTGTGGTTCTGGCTGCTGCGGCGTTATCCCGCCTCCAGCCTGTCGAGCTTCACCTTCCTGTCGCCGGTCTTTGGCGTGCTGTGCGGCGCCCTGTTCTTGAACGAGCCGCTGACCGTACGCATTTTTCTGGCACTTGGTCTCATTGCCGCCGGCCTGATCATCGTCAACAGGCCGTCGCGCCAGCAGACAGCCGAAGGAGGCTGACATGCGCGATATCCTCAGCGATCTCGAAGCGGGAAAACTGCTTTCCGATCCCGACCCGGTGCGCCGCGCCCAGATCCAGATGAAGACGCCACTGCCTAGGCGTTTCTACAAGACTGTCTCCGTCGCCCCGGCCGATGGCGGCTTTGCCGTCCATCTAGACGGCAAACCGGTGCGCACGCCGGGCAAGGCGCTGCTGGCGCTGCCAACCGAAAAGGCGGCATCGCTGGTCGCCGATGAATTCGCCGCCCAGGGGGAGACCATCGATCCGGTGTCGATGCCTGTGATGCGCCTCGTCAACACCGCGCTCGATGGCGTCGCTAGCGATCCGCAGGCGGTATTGGAAGACATATTGCGCTTTGCCTCGTCAGATCTGCTCTGTTATCGCGCCGATGCGCCGCAAGGGCTGGTCGAGCGGCAGAACGAGCAGTGGGATCCGGTTCTCGACTGGGCGCGGACCGCACTTGGGGCTCGCTTCAACCTTGCCGAGGGCATTATCCATGTCGAGCAGCCGCGCGAAACCATCACGGTGCTCGGCGTCCATCTCAGCCAGCGCGCCGAGCCGCTGCGCCTGGCCGCCATCCACGTCATGACGTCGCTGACCGGTTCGGCGCTGCTGGCGCTGGCTGTCGACTTCGGCGAGCTCGACGGCGAGGCGGCCTGGACCGCCGGCCATGTCGACGAGGACTGGCAGATCGAGCATTGGGGCCAGGACGCGGAAGCGGTCGCGCGCCGCTCCGCCCGCAAGCGCGACATGATGGCTGCCGTCGCCCTTCTCGAGGCGCTCGAAGCCTGATGCTGCGGCTACCGCACCGCATCTAATACCAAAGTCATAATCCCAAAGGCTCTCTGCCGTTGGCGGGTGCTTTCTGTCATTTTTTTCCGCGATGGCTGCCGCGAGTCCGCGTTCGGAGGAGAACGCGGACGTAAGCCGCGCAGCATCGCGGACAAGGGTCTCACGGGAGGAGCATCTCAATGACTATCGCATCGACCGCCAGCGGAAAGAGCCGCGGCATGACGCGAGAGGAGAAGAAGGTCATCTTCGCCTCCTCACTCGGCACCGTTTTCGAATGGTACGATTTCTATCTCTACGGGTCTTTGGCGGCCTTTATCGGTTCGACCTTTTTCAGCCCGACCATTCCGGAAGCGACGCGCAATATTTTCGCGCTGCTGGCTTTCGCCGCCGGCTTCCTCGTCCGTCCGTTCGGCGCTTTGCTGTTCGGCCGCATCGGCGACCTTGTCGGCCGCAAATATACCTTCCTCGTCACCATGACGATCATGGGCCTGTCGACCTTCCTGGTGGGCTTGCTGCCTGGTTATGCGAGCCTCGGCATCGCGGCTCCGGTGATCCTGATCATCCTGCGCATGCTCCAGGGCTTGGCACTGGGCGGCGAATATGGCGGTGCGGCCACCTATGTCGCCGAGCATGCGCCGGACGACCGGCGCGGCTACTACACGTCGTGGATCCAGACGACCGCCACACTCGGCCTGTTCCTGTCGCTGATCGTCATCCTGATCGTCCAGGGCTCGATGAGCAAGGAAACCTATGCCGCCTGGGGCTGGCGCGTTCCTTTCATCGTGTCGTTCCTGTTGCTCGGCATTTCCATCTGGATCCGGCTGTCGCTTTCCGAATCGCCCACCTTCCAGCGCATGAAGGAAGAGGGCAAGGGTTCCAAGGCACCGCTCTCGGAAGCCTTCGGCCAGTGGAAGAACGCCAAGATCGCGCTGCTGGCACTGCTCGGCCTTACGGCCGGCCAAGCCGTGGTCTGGTATAACGGCCAGTTCTACGCCCTGTTCTTCCTTCAGAACGTTTTGAAGCTGGACGCCCAGTCGGTCAACATCATGATCGCCATCGCGCTTGCGCTGGGTTCCATCTTCTTCGTCGTGTTCGGCTGGCTATCCGACAAGATCGGTCGCAAGCCGATCATCATGGCCGGGCTCGCACTGGCGATCGTCTGCACCTTCCCGCTGTTCAAGGCATTGACCTGGGCCGCCAATCCGGCCCTTGCCCAGGCACAGCAGAGCACCCGCGCGACGGTGACCGCGGCACCCGGCGACTGCAGGTTCCAGTTCAATCCGGTGGGTACCGCGAAGTTCACGACGTCTTGCGACATCGCGACCTCGTTCCTGACCAAGAACTCGGTGCCCTATGACGTCGTCTCCACGGCGGCACCCGGTACGGCTGCTTCGGTCAAGATCGGCAATGAGACGGTGGCATCCTACGATGCTGTCGCCGCGGGCGACCAGGCCAAGGCCAAGGAGGCCGCCTTCGTCAAGGCCGTCAACATGTCGCTGCAGGACGGCGGATATCCGCTGAAGCGTGCTGCGATCAAGATACCGGACCAGAAGCTCGACGCGTTTGTCGCTGCCAATCCCGAACTGAAGCTCGACGCCGCCGCCATCCGCGCCGGCGAGAAGGCGACGGTTCCTACCGATCAGGCGATCAAGGACAAGCTTTTGACCGCCGACGAGGCTGCCGGTGCGCCTGAGGTCACCGTCTACAACATACCCGGCGGCGGGGCCTTCGCCATGTTCGCCGACCCTGCGGCCGTGAACTGGCCGATGACGATCGCCATCCTGTTCGTCCTCGTCCTGTTCGTGACCATGGTCTACGGTCCGATCGCGGCCATCCTGGTCGAGATGTTCCCGACACGCATCCGCTACACCGGCATGTCGCTGCCCTACCATATCGGCAATGGCTGGTTCGGCGGGTTGCTGCCCGCGACCGTGTTCGCGCTCAGTGCCTACAGGGGCGATATCTATTATGGCCTCTGGTATCCCGTGATTATCGCGGCGATGTCGCTCGTCATCGGCATGATCTTCGTCAAGGACACGCTGGGCACGAACCTGGAGACCAAGCAGTAACGGGTCGGATCCACATGCATGAGAAAACCCGGCGCGAGCGATCGCGCCGGGTTTTCATATCGAGGCTGAAGATGCGTTCAGCTCTTCGGCTGCTGGTTTTCTTCCTCGACAGCGGCCTCGTGATACCAGCCATCGAAATCGGCATACGTGTTACGCAGCGAGGCAAGCTCTGCCGCGAACTTGGCCTTCGCGCCTAAATTTGAGGCAGATACGCGGCCTGCAAGCGGGAACATCAGGATCTTTGCCGATGGACGGGCGAGGGTGACTTCCATTGGCGATCTCCTTTCTTCTCCGAGGGTCAGTTGATTCAGCTTTTCCTCAAAATAGGTTCTGCGATTCATTTAGGCAATATGCTTATGAAAAGATCAGTTATTGCCTATTGTTTGCGCAATCTCTGCGTCTGATCGATCCCAGCGCATTGCTGTGGCGGTGCAGCGAATTCAGAGGAATCTCGCGACCATTTTGTCGCACCGGTCGATGCCGGAGTGGCATATGAATTGCTTTTTACCAGTCGGCAGGTCGGCTTGCTCCGGCCATGCGTCGACACCGCGTGCGGTGGTCAAGCACAACGAGAGGCTCTAGAATGACCAAATACAAGCTCGAGTATATCTGGCTCGACGGATACACCCCGGTCCCCAATCTTCGCGGCAAGACCCAGATCAAGGATTATGCCGAGTTCCCGACGCTCGACCAGCTGCCGCTATGGGGCTTTGACGGCTCGTCCACCATGCAGGCCGAGGGCCGTAGCTCCGATTGCGTCTTGAAGCCGGTCGCGCTTTATCCCGATCCGGCCCGCACCAACGGCGTTCTCGTCATGTGCGAAGTCATGATGCCCGATGGCGTCACGCCGCACGTGTCCAACAGCCGCGCGACCATTCTCGACGACGAGGATGCCTGGTTCGGCTTCGAGCAGGAGTACTTCTTCTACAAGGATGGCCGTCCGCTCGGTTTCCCCGAGAGCGGTTATCCCGCTCCGCAGGGCCCGTACTACACCGGCGTCGGCTATTCGAACGTCGGCAGCATCGCGCGCCAGATCGTCGAAGAGCATCTCGACCTCTGCCTCGCCGCCGGCATCAACCATGAAGGCATCAACGCCGAAGTGGCCAAAGGCCAGTGGGAATTCCAGATTTTCGGCAAGGGCTCCAAGAAGGCCGCCGATCAGATGTGGATGGCCCGCTACCTGCTCCAGCGCCTCACCGAGAAGTACGGCATCGATATCGAGTTCCACTGCAAGCCGCTCGGCGACACCGACTGGAACGGCTCGGGCATGCATTGCAACTTCTCGACCAAATATATGCGCGAGGTCGGCGGCAAGGGTTATTTCGAGGCCCTGATGGCGCAGTTCGAAAAGAACCTGATGGACCATATCGCCGTGTACGGTCCGGACAACGACAAGCGTCTGACCGGCAAGCACGAGACGGCGCCCTGGAACAAATTCAGCTACGGCATCGCAGACCGCGGCGCGTCGATCCGCGTGCCGCATTCCTTCGTCAAGAATGACTACAAGGGTTATCTGGAGGACCGCCGCCCGAACTCGCAGGGCGACCCCTACCAGATCGCCTCCCAGGTCCTGAAGACGATCTCGCAGGTTTCGACCGGCGCATCGGTTTCGGCCGCTGCTTGATATTTCACGTCGGGCCTCAAGATCCTCGACAACCATGACGCGAGCCCCGGCGGTAATTGCCGGGGCTTTTTCGTATGACGATGGCGGGCACTATCGCATGCCGCTGTTTCCGTTCGCCGATCCTCGCCTTCCTGGCTCCTGGCCTGGCAAAGCAAATTCCCCCAAAAAAAGTCAGGTTGAAAAGGGCGGTTCAAACCCATCCCGACAAGACGGCTTTTGGCTGACGAAAGCATGCCTTGGCGCTGGGCCGCAGGCTTCGAAATCCTCGAAAAAGCCCGGAAATCTGGCCATTCCGACAAGAATGCCTGTCGACCGATCCTTTCATAAGCCCCTGTTCATACTCCAAAATCGACCCTCTCGACGCCCGGCGGGCGACATTGACAGGCTGCGGCGCAACATGCGTATTCGCAGGCATTGGGGATACGCCAAGCGGTGCTGTTCGAACGGGGCGGGGTTTCTTGAACGACAGCATTGGCGGGGGCGCCGGACGAGCGGGCATTGCAGCCTGAGGCAGTGTGCCGCTCGCTCCTGGCCTATCTCTTCACTTGCAAAAAGCGCATGCCGGATCGCCTGGCAGCCCAGCTTGGCTGGCTCAAGCCGGCCAGTGCCTCAGCGCAATCGACACGTGTGACGTGACCAGCCGACGGAACCCAGCAGCCGGTGCGCCTTTCCAGTCGCTAGATCGGGCAGCATCCGATCGAACGCGTCAGTGTCCGCGGATTTGGCTGAATGGAAGCCTTGACATGTGCAAACAAAAGGGCCGGAAGAGGTTCATCTTCCGGCCCCGCATTTGCAGGCTGAATTGAAGCCGCTGGATCCGGGTGCGCCGGGTCCAGGGAGATAAAAAATCAGACCGAATAGTACATGTCGTATTCGACGGGATGCGGTGTCATTTCGAAGCGCATCACCTCGGCCATCTTCAACTCGATGTAGCTGTCGATCTGGTCGTCGTCGAAGACGCCGCCGGCCTTCAGGAAGCCGCGGTCCTTGTCGAGGCTCTGGAGCGCTTCACGCAGCGAGCCGCAGACGGTCGGGATCTTCTTCAGCTCCTTCGGCGGCAAATCGTAGAGATCCTTGTCCATCGGCTGGCCGGGATGGATCTTGTTCTTGATCCCGTCGAGGCCGGCCATCAGCATGGCGGCAAAGGCGAGATAGGGGTTCGCACCCGGATCGGGGAAGCGGACCTCGACGCGCTTCGACTTTGGCGACGAGCCGAACGGGATACGGCAGGATGCCGAGCGGTTGCGCGCCGAATAGGCGAGCAGCACCGGCGCCTCGTAGCCCGGCACCAGACGCTTGTAGGAGTTGGTCAGGGGGTTGGTGAAGGCGTTGATGGCCTTGGCGTGCTTGATGATGCCGCCGATATAGAACAGGCAGCTTTCCGAGAGGCCGGCATACTCGTTGCCGGCGAAGGTCGGCTTACCGCCTTTCCAGATCGACTGGTGGACATGCATGCCCGAGCCATTGTCGCCGAAGATCGGCTTCGGCATGAAGGTGGCGGTCTTGCCGTAGGCATTGGCGACCTGATGCACGACATATTTGTAGATCAGCATCTTGTCGGCGTTGCGGACCAGCGTGTCGAACTTGATGCCGAGTTCGTGCTGGGCCGCGGCCACCTCGTGGTGATGCTTCTCGACCCGCACGCCCATCTCGGCCAGCACCGTCAGCATCTCGGAACGCATGTCTTGCGCCGAATCGATCGGCGGCACCGGGAAATAACCGCCTTTGATGCGCGGACGGTGGCCGAGATTGCCGGTCTCGTAGTCGGTGTCGTCATTGGACGGCAGTTCGGTGGAATCGAGCCTGAAGCCGGTGTTATAGGGATCGGCTTTGTACTTGACGTCGTCGAAGACGAAGAACTCGGCTTCCGGGCCGACATAGATGGTGTCGCCGATGCCTTCCGACTTCATGTAGGCCTCGGCCTTCTTGGCAGTGCCGCGCGGGTCGCGGTTATAGGATTCGCCCGAAACCGGATCGAGGATGTCGCACAGGATGACCATGGTCGACTGCGCGAAAAACGGATCCATATGGACCGTTTCAGGATCGGGCATCAGCACCATGTCGGACTCGTTGATCGCCTTCCAGCCGGCGATCGAAGAACCATCGAACATCACGCCATCGGCGAACATGTCTTCCTCGACCTCGATGACATCCATCGTCACGTGCTGCAGCTTGCCCTTCGGGTCGGTGAAGCGCAGGTCAACGAATTTCACATCGTTGTCCTTGATCTGCTTCATGATGTCTTTGGCTGTCGTCATGTCATGTATCCCTGTGTGACGTTTTTTAATAATGACGTTTCGGAAGATGGGCGAGGTGTCAGACGGCATCCATGCCGGTTTCGCCGGTGCGGATGCGCACGACTTCCTCGATGTTCGAGACGAAGATCTTGCCGTCGCCGATGCGCCCAGTCTGGGCCGCCTTGCGGATGGCTTCGATGGCGCCTTCGACCGCATCGTCGCCGAGCACGACCTCGATCTTCACCTTGGGCAGGAAGTCGACGACATATTCGGCGCCGCGATAAAGCTCGGTGTGGCCCTTCTGGCGTCCAAAACCCTTGGCCTCGGTCACGGTGATGCCTTGCAGTCCGGCCTCCTGAAGCGCTTCCTTCACTTCGTCCAGCTTGAATGGCTTGATGATCGCTTCGATCTTTTTCATGTAAAAAGTGGCCTCCACTGCCAAAAAAACGGGTTGTGAGCCCCGCTTGCGCCTCCATCAAGCACGAATTGTGCCAATTGGCGGGATTTCAAGCGGTGTCATTCGATTCCAGAACCATGCCGCACGAAGATGCAAATTCGCATCGTTCACTGCATCCAGCGCGCGACGGATGGCTGCAAACCTACGCGGCGTCAGTGTTTATGTCTGCCCGATATTTAGGCGTATTGCTTATTTGGTAGGCATCGCTCAGCTTGGCTGGGACCGCGCCAACTCCTCTGCGTTTGCGTCGAGCCGAAAACTGGACAATGCTTGATCGAATGCGGATCGGCAATCCATGAGCAACGAACTTCTTTCTCCCGGGGAGATGAGCGAGGCGGATCGGTTGACGATTGCCGCCGGCGCAATCGACGGCATCGGCCTGATGCGCCGTGCAGGCGAAGCCGTTGCGGCCGAAATTTTCAGGCGCTATCCAGCGGCGAAGCGGGTCCATGTGCTTTGCGGTCCCGGCAACAATGGCGGCGATGGCTATGTCGTGGCCCGCTGCCTGGCAGCCGCTGGTGTCGACACGGTGGTCTGGGCGTCGGGCACGCCGAAGCCGGGCAGCGATGCCGCGCTCGCCGCCGGTGAATGCCCGGTGAAGCCTCGATCACTGGCGAATTTCGCGGCCGAGGCCGGCGCTGTCGTCGTCGACGCCCTTTACGGCGCAGGGCTGTCCAAACCGCTGTCCGGGGAAGCGGCGAGAACGGTTGGCATTGTGGCAAACCTGGCCGTGCCGGTCGTCGCGGTCGATCTGCCATCAGGCGTTTCCGGGGACAGCGGCCAAGTGCTCGGCCATGCTTTTCGGGCTGAGGTCACCGTCACCTTCGCACGCAAAAAACCTGGCCATCTTTTGCTGCCCGGGCGCGAGATGTGCGGGGAGATCGTACTCGCCGACATCGGGATCACCGATGGTCTCATTGCGCGGATTCGGCCCCAGGCCTTCGAGAACTCGCCGGCGCTTTGGCTCAGCGCTTTTCCGATTCCAGGCGTCGATACGCACAAATACAAGCGCGGCCATGTCGGCGTCTTTTCCGGCGGCCCGAGCGCCACCGGCGCGGCGCGGCTTGCGGCGCTTGCCGCAGCGCGCAGCGGGGCAGGGGCGGTCACCGTCCTGTCCCCGGCGAACGCCATGCAGGTCAATGCCGCGCATCTGACCTCGATCATGCTGCGCAAGGCCAATGACAGCGGCGACATCGACGCCTTCATCGGCGAACGCCGGCCCTCCGCCTTTGTGCTGGGGCCTGGCTTCGGTGTCGGTGAAAGAGCGCAGAATTTTGCGCTCACGCTGCTCGCCGCTGGCCAGCACCGGAACATTTCCGCCCGGGTCGATGGCCTGGTGTTCGACGCCGACGCGATCACCTCGTTTCGCGAGGCGCCGGACGTCCTGTTCGAAGCCGCGCGCCAGCCGGGCGCACCGCCGCTTGTGATGACGCCGCATGAGGGGGAATTTGCCAGGCTGTTTGCTGACATTGCGGGCGGCGCCGTTTCGTCCAAGCTGAGCAGGGCCCGTATGGCCGCCACCCGTGCCAACGCCGTGATCGTCTACAAGGGCGCGGACACCGTAATCGCTGCTCCCGATGGCAGGGCTGCGATAAACTCCAATGGCGCGCCATGGTTGGCAACCGCCGGTTCGGGCGACGTGCTCTCGGGGCTCGTGGCCGGCTTCCTGGCGCAAGGCATGCCGGCCTTCGAGGCGGCTTGCGCGGCGGTATGGATCCATGCCGAGGCCGGCAGCCGGTTCGGACCGGGGCTGATCGCCGAGGACTTGCCGCTGGCGCTGGTGCCTGTGCTGCGTGAACTGGTGGCGGCTCGCGGCGCGCGCTGACCGGCCGCGACATTCAGCTTACAGCGGAATGTTGTCGTGCTTTTTCCAGGGGTTCTGCATGTCTTTGTTGCGCAGCATCCGCAGCGCGCGGGCAATGCGGCGGCGGGTCGAATGCGGCATGATCACCTCGTCGACATAGCCGCGCTCGGCGGCGACGAAGGGCGACAGGAAGCGGTCTTCGTAAGCCTTTGTATGGGCTGCGATCTTTTCGGCGTCGCCGATGTCCTTGCGATAGATGATCTCGACCGCGCCCCTGGCGCCCATCACGGCGATCTGCGCCGTCGGCCAGGCATAGTTCATATCGCCGCGCAGGTGTTTCGAAGCCATCACGTCATAGGCGCCGCCATAGGCTTTTCTGGTGATGACGGTGATCTTCGGCACGGTCGCCTCGGCATAGGCGAAGAGCAGTTTGGCGCCGTGCTTGATCAGCCCGCCATATTCCTGCGCCGTGCCGGGCAGGAAGCCCGGAACATCGACGAAGGTGACGATTGGAATCGAAAAGCAGTCGCAGAAGCGCACGAAGCGCGCAGCCTTGCGGCTGGCATCGGAATCGAGCACGCCGGCCAGCACCATGGGCTGGTTGGCGACGAAGCCGACCGTGCGGCCTTCGATGCGTCCGAAGCCGGTGACGATGTTCTTGGCGAAACTTTGCTGGATCTCGAAGAAATCACCCTCGTCGGCGACTTTCAGGATCAGCTCCTTGATATCGTAAGGCTTGTTGGCGTTGTCCGGTATCAGACGGTCGAGCGACAGATCGTGATCGGTGACCGACTGGTAGCATTCGATCTCGGGGATCTCCGATGTGTTCGAGGCTGGCAGCAAATCGACCAGCCGGCGCATTTGCAGCAGGGCCTCGACGTCGTTGTCATAGGCGCCGTCGGCGATCGAGGATTTCGTCGTGTGGACGGAAGCGCCGCCGAGGCTCTCGGCGGTCACCGTCTCGTTGGTGACGGTCTTCACCACGTCCGGCCCGGTGACGAACATGTAGGACGTGTCGCGCACCATGAAGATGAAGTCGGTCATGGCCGGCGAATAGACATCGCCGCCGGCGCAAGGCCCCATGATTACGGAAATCTGCGGAATGACGCCCGACGCCAGCACATTGCGCTGAAATATCTCGGCATAGCCGCCGAGTGCGGCCACGCCCTCCTGGATGCGGGCGCCACCGGCATCGTAGAGGCCGATGATCGGCGCGCGGTTGCGCAGCGCCATCTCCTGCACCTTGATGACTTTCTCGGCATGCGCTTCCGACAGCGAGCCGCCGAAAACGGTGAAATCCTTGGCGAAGAGATAGACCGGACGGCCGTTGACGGTTCCCCAACCGGTGACGACGCCATCGCCGGCGATCTTGGTCTTTTCCATGCCGAAGTCGGTCGAACGGTGCTCGACATACATGTCGAACTCCTCGAACGAGCCCTCGTCGAGAAATACGTCGATGCGTTCGCGGGCGGTCAGCTTGCCCTTCTTGTGCTGGGCATCGATTCGGGCCTGACCCCCGCCCATGCGGGCGATCTCGCGACGACGCTCGAGTTCCTTCAGCACGTCCTTCATTCTCGATCTCCTGCGCGGGCTGCTTTGTGGTAATGGTGCCCGCAGATGAGCGCAAGCGTCGCTTTTTCGAGGCGTTTTGTTGCGCTGCAACATGATGCCCTTGCATTTCAGAGCGAACTCAGCCATATGCACGGCATAGGCGCTTGGGCCGGATTGATCCGGCCTTCTCCTCGAATGAGACTGGTTGCGTCTGTTTTCCCTCTTTCCTGCTGATCGGCCCCGATTGGTTAGCAAGGCGGCGAAAAAGCCCCGTGGCATGATGCCTGCGGGCACGACAGCGCAGCCGCGCGGACGGACACGTCCGCCGCCTTGTCGTTCCATAACAATTGTCCGACGGCGGGTTGCGCCCTGCCGCCATTGATGTTTGCGGCCAGAGGCCGTGTGAAAGAAGAATATTTTGACCAACGAAAACACTTTGCCCGGCAACGACACTGGAGAACTCTCCGGTTTCGCGGCACTGGGAATTACGGGTGCGCTGCTCAAGGCCACCCATGCCGCCGGCTTCGCCGATCCGAAGCCGATCCAGGTCCAGGCTATCCCGCCCCAGATGGAAGGCCGTGACATTTTCGGCATCGCCCAGACCGGCTCCGGCAAGACAGCGGCTTTCGCTCTGCCGATCCTCTCCAAGATCATCGCGCTCGGCACCAAACGGCGTGCCAAGACGACCCGTGCGCTGATTCTGGCGCCGACTCGTGAGCTCGCCGTGCAGATCGAAGACACCATCAAGATCCTCGCCAAGGGCGCGCATGTCTCGACGGCGCTCGTGCTGGGCGGCGTCTCGCGCTTCAGCCAGGTGAAGAAGATCGCTCCCGGCGTCGATGTACTGATCGCCACGCCCGGCCGATTGACCGACCTGGTGCGTGAGGGCGACCTCATCCTCTCCGACACCAAATGGCTGGTCCTCGACGAGGGCGACCGCATGCTCGACATGGGCTTCATCAACGACGTCAAGCGCATCGCCAAGGCGACCGCGCCGGATCGCCAGACGGCGCTGTTTTCGGCGACGATGCCGAACGAGATCGCCGAGCTGGCCAAGGGCCTGTTGAAGAGCCCGGTTCGCGTCGAAGTCGCGCCACAGAGCACGACGGCGGCCGAGATCGTGCAGAGCGTCGTCCTTGCCCGCACCAAGCAGAAGCGCCAGGTGCTGTCGACAATGCTCGCCGACGAGGCGATGAAGTCCGTCATCATCTTTTCGCGCACCAAGCACGGCGCCGATCGGGTGACCAAGGACCTCGAGCGCGACGGCTTCAAGGCCGCCGTTATTCACGGCAACAAGTCGCAGAATGCGCGCCAGAAGGCGCTCAATGATTTCCGCGACGGCGCGGTGCGCATTCTGGTGGCCACCGACATCGCCGCGCGCGGCATCGACGTGCCCGGCATCAGTCATGTCGTGAATTTCGACCTGCCTGATGAGGCGGAGAGCTATGTCCACCGTATCGGCCGCACCGGCCGCAACGGCCGGGACGGCATTGCGATTACGCTCTGCGACCCGTCCGAGAACAGCAAGCTGCGCCAGGTCGAGCGCATCATCCGCGCCAAGCTGCCTGTTGTCGCCGACCATCTCGGCAGCCCCGATCCGCAGCGCAACCCGGCTGAGAAGAACGAGCGCTTCGAGCCTGCCAATGACCGCAACGAGCGCAATGGCCGTCGGGACGGCAGGCGGCCGGGCGGCCAGAACAACGGCTCCGGCAAGAAACGCTTCGGTGACAAGCCGGCCTTCGCTGGCGACCGCAAACCGGAAGGCGCCAAGCCCTTCAAGGGCAACAATAAACGCCGCTTCGGCGGCAAGCGTCCTGCGGCGCGGGCTGCGTAGGCAGGCCGCTTCGTATCGGCCGGGCATTTGCGTGCCCGGCTGGTCACCAGTGAGATAAAGGGCGACCGCGGTGAGGCTGCGGTCGCCCTTTCCGTATGGAAGCTCGGGCTACTTCGCGACCGCCTCGATCCAGACGGCAATTCTTTGTGCAAGGAAGGTCGTGGTCGATGGCGACAGGGCGTCGCCGGCGATGACGTGGTTGTCGGCATCGCCGGTGTCGTCGGCCGGAACCAGTTCGTGCGGCGCGCCCCAACGCCCGGCGATTTCACGCGTGCGGTCAGACCGAACCACGCTGTCCGAATCCGAAAAGATGAAGAGGGCAGGGACCACCGCTTTCTCCACCGGCGCGCCATAGGCAAGTTCCGTCAGCGCCTGCATCGGCAGCGTCGCGGCAAGGGGATAGCTGGTGGTCCAGAACTTCTCGTGCAGCGCGTTGCGCGGCATGAAGCTGCGCTCTTTGCCGGCGACGAGTTCGGCTATTTGTTTGCCCCATCGCATGGTCAGGATATCGGCGCCCGACGCCTTGACGCCAAAATTCGGCGAGATGAACGCGATCGCCGCCACGCCGTCCGAAGCGCCCGGCTGTGTTGCCGCCCAGGCCGCCAGCGAGCCGCCGGTCGAAGTGGAGATAACGATCACCTTGTCGCCGATGGCCCGACCGATCGCGAGCGCCTCCTCATAATCGTTGATCCAGGCGTTGACGCTGCCTTGCGTCATGGCCGCGCCATCCTGCCCGTGGCCGGTGAGGCGGGTGAAGAACAGATTGGCGTCGAGTTGGTCGGCAACCTCGTCGGGCAGCGGGCGGAGTTCGCCTTTCGACGCCGAAAAGCCGTGGATATAGACGATGGACAGCGGTGTCCTGGCATGCACCATCGGATTGGCCCAGATGATTTCTTTCTCCAGCCCGTCACGGATGCCGGATATCGCCGCTTCCGTCCTGGCCACGTAGGCCTGCGGATCGTCGCCGATTGCGGATGGATCGAAGCGGATCGTGGTGTCGACGGGAACCCGCGGGCCGAGCACGAAGGCCAGTGCGAGGATGGCGACTAACCCCAGCACAGCAAGCACGATATGTCGCCCCATCGCAGACTCCAAACGCAACAACAACAAACCCACCGGGGTGGCCGGGAACAGGCAACGACCGGCCCGGCGATGAAGCCGCCGATCCGGTGGCTTCTATTCGCTCGGCGGCTTGCGGTCATAATTCAGCGGCCGTGCCTTCCAGCTCGTCATGAGGCTGATCACGCCTCGGTACACCGGTCTCGGCAACAGGCTGAGCAGCTTCAGGGGCCAGCTCGTCCGGCGCGGGAACGTGACCTCGAAGCCGCCGGATTTGATACCCCGCACCATGCGCCGCGTCGCTCGGCTGACCGGCATCAGCCCCGGCATGGGCAGCATGTTCTTCTCGGTCAGCGGTGTGTCTATGAAGCCCGGATTCATGACCTGGACGCGCACGTTCATCTTGTCGAAATCGTATTTCAGCGATTCGGCCAGGATGTTGATCGCCGCTTTGGTGCCGCCATAAGCGGCCGTCGTCGGCCAGCCGAAATAAGCGGTGACCGAGCCGACCAGCACGATATGGCCGCGCGCCCGCACGCGCATGCGTTCGACGACCGGCACCAGCCCGTTGATGATGCCGAAATAGTTGACCTCGAAAGAGCGGCGAAAATCGCTGACGACGAGAGCCTCGCCAGGCGTGGAAATGTAATTGCCCGCGTTTAAGACGGCGAGCACGATGGGGCCAAGCTCGTTCTCGATCGCAGCGACGGTTCTCGCCATGCGCGGCTCGTCGGTGACATCGCAGGGAAAAGCCTTCACCTTGCCTGGCATCTGCGCGGTCTCGACAATCAGCGTGTCGATCGGATCGCCATCGGGTGCCGTTACGGCCACCGCATAGCCCTGGGACGCAAGATCCCTGGCCAGCGAACGGCCGATGCCGCTGCTGCCTCCCGTGACCCAGGCGACGCCATGCTTCGGGTCGGCCCGATAGAGTGTCATGCTGCGCCCCCGTCGAATTGTTCTTGGCTTTTGCTCTAACCGCGAAGAAATCGAATGAAAAGAGCGGTTTTCGACGCCAGTCGCAAATGAACAGCGCGGATACGCCCGGCACCAGGGAGACGCCGGCGCAAATGCAGTGCGGAAAATGCGACTGGACCAGGCAAATTCTTGCCTTGAAACCGAAGCTTCGGGTTTCTAGGGTTTCGCCGCAGCTACACAAGGACTCCCGAATGCCCCGCTCCGTGATCGACGCTATCGGCAACACGCCATTGATCCGCCTCAACAAGGCTTCGGAAGAGACCGGCTGCGAGATTCTGGGCAAGGCCGAATTCATGAATCCTGGACAGTCGGTCAAGGACCGCGCCGGCCTGTTCATCATCCGCGATGCCGAAGAGCGTGGGCTGCTCAGGCCGGGCGGCGTCATTGTCGAGGGCACGGCCGGCAATACGGGCATCGGGCTGACGCTGGTCGCCAAGGCGCTCGGCTACCGCACCGTCATCGTCATTCCCGAGACGCAGAGCCAGGAGAAGAAGGACACGATCAAGCTGCTCGGCGCCGAGCTGATCGAGGTTCCGGCCGTGCCGTACAAGAACCCCAACAACTACGTGAAATTGTCGGGGCGGCTGGCTGAGCAAATGGCGCGGTCGGAGCCGAACGGCGCTATCTGGGCCAACCAGTTCGATAATATCGCCAACCGCGATGGTCATATCCGCACCACGGCGCAGGAGATATGGAGCCAGACCGGCGGCAAGGTCGACGGCTTCGTCTCGGCGGTCGGCTCGGGCGGAACGCTGGCCGGCGTCGCTTTCGGGCTGAAGGCGAAAAGCAGGGACGTCAAGATCGCCCTCGCCGATCCGCTGGGTGCTGCGCTTTACAGTTTCTACACCAGCGGTGAGCTGAAGTCGGAAGGCAGTTCGATCACCGAAGGCATCGGGCAGGGGCGCATCACAGCCAACCTCGATGGGTTCACGCCCGACTTCTCGTTCCAGATTCGTGATGAGGATGCGTTGCCGATCGTCTTCGACCTGGTCCAGGAGGAAGGCCTTTGCGTCGGCGGTTCGACCGGCATCAACATAGCGGGCGCGATCCGGCTGGCGCGTGAACTCGGCCCCGGCCATACCGTCGTGACCATTCTTTGCGACTACGGCACACGCTACCAATCGAAGCTGTTCAATCCCGAATTCCTGCGCGAAAAGAAGCTGCCGGTGCCCGGCTGGATGGAAGAGAAATCAGAGATTTCCGTGCCGTTTGAAGAGGTTGTGTGATGGCGCACAAGACCGAAGCGCTGTTTCGCGACGACGCCTATCTCAGGACGGCCGATGCCGTGGTGGTCGCCGTCAACGAGCGCGGCGGCATCGTTCTGGACCGCACCATCTTCTATGCCACCTCGGGCGGGCAGCCGGGAGATAGCGGCCATCTCCAGCGCGCCGATGGCAGCCGCATCGTGCTGGCCGCCACCATCACCGGGGAAACAAAGGACGAGATCATCCACGTGCCGGCGCCGGAACAAGCCGCGCCTGCGGTCGGGGAGCGCCTGAGGCTCGCTATCGACTGGGAGCGGCGGCACCTTTTGATGCGCATGCATGCCGCTTGCCATTTGCTCACCGTCGTCTGCCCGTTTCCAATCACCGGCGCGGCGGTTTCGGAACACGACAGCCGTGTCGATTTCGACATTCCCGACGCCAGCTTCAGCAAGGAAGACGTGACGGCGAGCCTGATGGGCTTGGTGCGGGCCGATCATCCGATCTTTACCAGGCTGATCAGCGACGAGGAACTGGCCGCCAATCCGGGTCTGGTGAAGTCCAAAAATGTCCGTCCGCCGCTAGGCACCGGCAAAATCCGGCTGGTCTGCATCGGCGAGAACGCTTCGGTGGACAGCCAGCCCTGCGGTGGTACCCATGTCAAAAGCACCGGCGAGATCGGCGAAATCCATATCGGCAAGATCGAGAAGAAGGGACGTGAGAACCGGCGCTTCCGCATCCGGTTTGGACTGATGCCTCAAACATGATCTCGAAAGCTGCGACGTTTTCGGACAAGATCATGCGGCAAGGCAACGTCTGGTCAATGGCGGCAGGAGAACCACAATGGCTGAAGACAGTCCTTTCACCGTCGACGCGGACTGGTTGCAGGAGCGTCTGGGCCAGCCTGGCCTGACGATTGTCGATGCATCCTGGTATCTCCCGGCGCAGAACCGCGACGCGCGGGCCGAATATGATGCCGGGCACATTCCGGGCGCCCGCTTCCTGGATCAGGACGCGGTCTCCGATCCGGACGCCGCGCTGCCGCATACACTGCCGTCGCCGCAGCATTTTGCCCAGTATGTCGGCGCGATGGGCGTTTCGGCCGATGACACGATTATCGTCTATGACGGCCCGGGCTTTTTCTCGGCACCTCGGGCATGGTGGATGTTCCGGGTGATGGGCGTCTTCCAGACCTATATCCTTGACGGCGGTTTCGATGGCTGGAAAGCGGCCGGCCGGCCAGTGACGGCCGAACCGACCAAAATCGCGCCCAGCGTGTTCCACGCCGATTTCGACGCCGGCCGGGTCGCCAGCCTTGCCGATATGCGCCGCATCGTCGAAACCCGGGAGAGCCAGATTGCCGATGCGCGCGGGGCAGGACGCTTCACCGGCGCGGAGCCGGAGCCGCGTGCGGGCGTCCGTTCCGGCCATATGCCGGGCGCGCGCAACTTGCCCTATTCGGCGCTGTCGGAACACGGCGTGCTTCTGCCGAAGGAGCGGTTGCGCAAGGTGGTCGAGGACGCCGGCCTCGATCTGTCGAAGCCTGTCGTCACTTCCTGCGGCTCTGGCGTTACGGCAGCGGTGATTACGCTTGCGTTGGAAACGCTTGGCCATACCGACAACAGGCTTTACGACGGCTCATGGACCGAATGGGGCGGTCTCTCCGACACACCAGTCGTGACAGGCAAGGAATGACGATGGAAAACGGCGAGCTGAAGGACATCGAAGTCACGGTGACGTTCCTCGAGATGCATGCACCACCGGCCGTGTCGCCGCCCATGCCCTACAACCGCCAGGTCGCACTCCTGAAAACCAAGGACATTCCGCTGCATTTCTACCGGTACCTGATGGATCGGGTGGGGCGTAAATGGCACTGGGTCAATGTGCTGAGGCTGGATGACGACGAGCTTTCTGCCGGCATCCACCGCGAGGATCGCGACATCAGGGTGCTCTATCTCGACGGCGCGCCCGCCGGGTTTTTCGACCTCAAGCCGCATCTGCCGGAAGAAGTTGAGCTTGCCTATTTCGGCATGATGGAACATGCCACCGGGCAAGGCATCGGCCGCTGGTTCCTGGGATCGGCGATCGCCGCGGCTTGGTCATATGGACCGAAACGGGTGACGGTGCAGACCTGCACGCTCGACCATCCTGCTGCCTTGCCGCTCTACCAGAAGCTCGGCTTCGCGCCGGTGGCGCAGAAGAAGGAGACCGTGCACCCTCTGCCCTTCGCCGAGCGCTCGGCCAGCGTCATGCGGCCATAGCGACGCCCTCACAAAAGCTGAACCTCTCGTTCATCCGCGCTTCAGCCTGTCTCTGCGATCTTGCCCGCACATAATACGGGCCGAAGGAGAAAAGACATGCTGACCCGCCGTACCCTTGCCGCCGCGCTGATCGCGGCAATCGCAATGCCCGGTCTCGCCGCCGGGCAGGCGACAACACCTTCGGCCGCAACCATCGAACGAAAGCTCGAGGCGGCACCCCGTGTGAAGCTGCGCCCGAACGAGCGTGTCACCATCCGTGAGTTCAAGCGCCGGCCGGACCTGCGCCGCATGGCCCGGTCGATCGACATCCAGTCGATCAATTTCGCCTTCGGCTCGGCCGCGATTTCCAGTTCGCAATACGACAAGATCGACACTATCGCCGATGCGTTGCAGCGTATCCTGCGCCGCAATCCCGGGGCGCGCGTCCTCATCGAGGGCCATACCGACGCCGTCGGCTCCTTCCAATCGAACCAGATCCTGTCGGAACAGCGCGCCGCCTCGCTGAAGCGCACCCTGGTGCGCGAATTCGGCGTGCCGGCCTATGCTTTGGAGACGGTCGGTTATGGCGAGGAATTCCTGCTGGTGCAGACGCAGAACGAAAACTGGCGGAACCGGCGGGTCACCCTCCGTCGCTTTGACGACTTCATTCGCTGAGGAGTTCCGACAATCCGGTGAAGTTCGCCTTGCCTTGGTCGGCTGGAAAATGCCGGTCAAGGGCCAATGGTTGTCAGGAATCGGGTGGGAGGCAGGGGCTGAAGCGCATAACTTCCGATCAACGACATCGGAGATTTTCGCCATGACCATCCAGTTCAAAGCCTTGCCGACACAAGATGTACGAGCGCTTCAGCGCGGCGGACCCGATGCGTATGGAAACACGCCCGAGCGCAAAGTCTCCGACGGCGACGGCATGCCATGCCGGCATTGCCTGAAGAACATCTCCGCCGGAGACGACTATCTCATCCTGGCCTACCGGCCATTCCCCAAACTTCAGCCCTATGCCGAGACCGGACCGATCTTCCTTCACGCGCAGGAATGCGAGCGCACCGCGGAATCTCAGGCGCTTCCCGAAATTCTCGAAAGCCCGGACTATATCGTGCGCGGCTACGGCAGGGATGACCGCATCGTCTATGGCAGCGGCGGCGTCATTGCGACCGATGCGATCGCGGCGCGCGCCGAGGCTCTCTTGGAGCGCGACGACATTGCCTACGTCCATGTTCGCTCGGCGCGCAACAATTGCTACCAATGCCGGATCGAACGCACCTGAAGGGGCGCATGTGGGCGGTGCGATAGCAGAGCGCTGTCGTACTCCCGTCACACCAGTGCGGTACACGGGTAGTCGTCGATCGATTTGTCGACCGCGGATGAACCGGCGGCAAATCTCGACATCGAGGAAGCGGGGCCTTGGCTCCGCTTTTTTGTTTGCCTGAACCTCCCACAGAAAGTTTGTGCGCAAAGAAGCCGATGGGCTTCGACTATTTGCCTGGAGGGCTCAGTTAAACTTGCAATTGGCGCCGAGACGCAGGTTGCGGCACATGTTTTAAGCCCGAGCCGGGTGCAGGCCTGACAGCCGCCAATCCGGAAAGAAAAAACCCGCCGGGAATGACCGGCGGGCTGACGGGAGGCCGGTATCCTCTCAGGAGAATCAGGCCGCGAGAACCGCCTTCGGTTCGACCAGTTCGTAGCCGAGCGCTTCGGCGACCGCACGGTTGGTAATCTTGCCTCTGTGGACGTTGAGTCCATTGCGCAGATGATGGTCGTCGACCAGCGCCTTCAGGCCCTTGTCGGCGAGCTGCAGGCCATAGTGCAGAGTCGCGTTGTTGAGTGCATGTGCTGAGGTGACCGGCACGGCGCCCGGCATGTTGGCGACGCAGTAGTGGATGACGCCGTCGACCTCATAGGTCGGCTCAGCATGCGTGGTCGCGTGCGAGGTCTCGAAGCAGCCGCCCTGGTCGATGGCGACGTCGACCAGCACCGACCCCTTCTTCATGCCCGAAAGCATTTCGCGCGAGACCAGCTTCGGCGCCGCAGCACCCGGGATCAGCACGGCGCCGACGACGATGTCGGCGGAAAAGCACTCTTCTTCCAGAGCCTCCACGGTCGAGTAGCGGGTGTGGACGCGGCCGGCAAAGAGGTCGTCGAGCTGGCGCAGGCGCGGGATCGAGCGGTCGATGATGGTGACGTCGGCGCCCAGGCCAGCCGCCATCCTGGCCGCGTGCAGGCCGACGACGCCGCCGCCGAGCACAGTGACCTTGCCGGGCAGCACGCCGGGCACGCCGCCGAGCAGCACGCCGCGGCCGCCATTGGCCTTCTGCAGCGCCGTGGCGCCGGCCTGGATCGACAGGCGGCCGGCGACTTCCGACATCGGCGCCAGCAACGGCAGGCCGCCCCGGTCGTCGGTCACCGTTTCATAGGCGATGGCGGTAACGCCCGAAGCGAGCAGGCCCTTGGTCTGTTCCGGATCTGGAGCAAGGTGAAGATAGGTGTAGAGGATCTGGCCATCGCGCAGTTGGGCCCATTCGTTAGGCTGCGGCTCCTTGACCTTGACGATCATATCCGACTTGGCGAACACGTCGGCCGCCGTCTTGGCGATGGTGGCGCCGGCGGCGCGATAGGCGTTGTCGTCGGCGCCAATGCCAGCCCCGGCGCCGGTCTCGACCAGCACCTCATGTCCGTGGGCGACATATTCGCGGACCGAGCCGGGCGTAAGCCCGACACGATATTCATGATTCTTGATTTCCCGGGGGCAGCCGACGCGCATTTTCTTTTCTCCTGACACGGCCCTTCCGGGCTCGTTCCCTGTATTGACGCAGTCAACCACGAATCGTTGCGTAAGTGTTTGCGAATGCACTTGCAGGAGGGTTCGCTATTCGATAATTGTTGCGTAGAATGCGCAAAAATTCGCAGGAATCACGAAGAATGCCGCTCGACAGGATTGATATCGCCATTCTGGAGACCTTGCAGAAGGATGGCAGGATGCCGAACGCCGCCCTTGCCGAAAGGGTCGGCCTGTCGCAGTCGGCCTGTTCGCGCCGGCTCGACAATCTGGAGAAATCCGGAACCATCCGCGGCTATCATGCCCGGCTTTCCAATGCAGCACTTGGTCACCAGATGACGGCGATCGTGCACATATCGCTGTCGGGCCAGTTCGAGAAGACGCTGTCGGATTTCGAGGCTGCGATCAAGCGCTGCCCCAACGTGCTGTCCTGTCACCTGATGTCGGGCGAGTACGACTACATCCTCAGGATCGCGGCCAAGGACCTTGCCGACTACGAACGCATCCACAAGGAGTGGCTGTCGGCGATGCCGCATGTGACGAAGATCAATTCGTCTTTTGCCCTGCGCGAAATCGTCGACCGGACGGCGATGGGTCTGAAGCCCGAAATGGCCTGAGCGTTCTCAGCCTTCCACGCCTTCAGCCGTCTACGCCTTGGCAGCCTCCGTCACGATCCGGTCCATCGGGATATCGTGCGGCTGCGGGTAGATGGTGGCGATGCGCTGCAATTCGTAGCCGACGCCGATGACCAGCGGCTTGAACGGCATCGCCGCCAGCGTTCGGTCATAGAACCCGCCGCCATAGCCCAGGCGATAATTGCCGGAATCGATGCCGACGATCGGCGAGATGACGATGTCGGGCAAGACCGGTTCGCCCTCGGCCGGAATCGGAATGTTCCACACGCCCTTCTCCAGCCGGTCGCCCGGAACATAGGCCCGGAAGATCAGCGGCTGTGCCTTTTCGACGACGACGGGCAGCGCGGTGCGCCCGCCTCGTTCATTGATGGCGGCCATCCATGGCCGCAGGTCCGGCTCGCCGCGAAACGGCCAATAGAGGCTGACCATGCGGCCGGCGATATTGCCGATCACCGCGTCGAGGGCTCCGGCGATGCTCTGCGACATCGCCGTTCGCGCATCGGCGGAAACCGCGAGACGCGCCGCGATCAGGCGTTCCCGTTCGGCCTTGCGCCATCGTCTGACGTCGGTCCAATCGGCTATGGGCGCGTGAAACGCAGGATCGAGTTCGTGCATGAAGCATGGCGGCGAGGAATATTGCGCGGGACCCTGGTCGTCGTGATCGTTGGCCATGCTTCACCTCATCGCTGTTTTCCATAACGCTATACCCGGCGGCGGGATGCGACATGTGCATTCACGACATGGAACGACGAGTCTCGGGCACGGCCTTTGTGTTGCTGCATTGCACAAAAGCTCCTACATCAAAGGCAGGCGATATTGCTCGTCAGGGTGAACGCGATGGATCAAGCCAATCACCATGTCGTCGTCGTAGGGGCGGGGTTCGGCGGCCTCGAATTCACCCGCGCTCTCGCCGGAGCGCCCGTGCGCATCACCATGATCGACAAACGCAATCATCATCTTTTCCAGCCGCTGCTCTACCAGGTCGCGACGACGGCGCTGGCGACCTCGGAGGTCGCTTGGCCGATCCGCCACCTGCTGCGCAAGCGCAAGGACGTGACGACGCTGCTCGCCAATGTCACCGGCATCGACCGAGCCGGAAAACGCGTGCTGCTCGATGACGGCAGCACCGTCGCCTACGACACGCTGGTGCTCGCCACCGGTGCCCGACACGCCTATTTCGGCCACGATGAATGGGAGCCGTTCGCGCCAGGGCTGAAGACCCTGGAGGACGCCACCACCATTCGACGGCGCATTCTGCTCGCCTTCGAACAGGCCGAGCGGGAAACCGATCCCGCCAGGCGCCAGGCGCTGCTGACCATCGCGATCGTCGGCGGCGGTCCGACCGGTGTCGAACTTGCCGGCACCATTGCCGAACTGGCGCACGACACACTGCGCGGCGAATTCCGCAACATCGACACGCGCGAGACGCGTGTGGTGCTGATCGAGGCTGGCGACCGCATACTGGCCAATTTCGCGCCGAAACTGTCCGATTATGCCAAAAAGGCGCTGAAGCGGCTCGGCGTGACGATCGAACTCGGCCGGGCGGTCACGCGCTGCGACGCCGAGGGCGTCGTCTTCGGCGACACGCATCTGCCGGCGAGGACCATATTGTGGGCGGCGGGCGTTGCCGCTTCGCCGGCAGCCGAATGGCTGGGCGCCGCCGCCGATCGGGCGGGAAGGGTGCTGGTTGAACCCGATCTCACCGTCCCGGGCAGCCCCGAGATTTTCGTCATCGGCGACGCCGCTCTCGTGCTGCGGCCCGATGGACGGCCAGTTCCCGGCGTGGCGCCTTCCGCCAAGCAGGAGGGCCGCCATGTTGCCGCGACCATCAAGGCCAGGCTTGCCGGCGACCCGAGCGTACGGCCGTTCCACTACAAGCATGCCGGTGACCTGGCCACGATCGGCAAGCGCGCCGCAGCGATCGATTTCGGCTGGATCAGGCTGACCGGCTGGCCGGCCTGGTGGCTGTGGGGACTGGCGCACATCCATTTCCTGATCGGCTTCCGCAACCGGCTCGCGGTGTCGCTGAGCTGGCTATGGATCTACGTCACGGGCCAACGCAGCGCCCGCCTGATCACGCAGGGCGACGACGACAAGGGCTGATCTTCCGCGCTTGCGCCCGTTCATCCGCGCGTCATCAGTTGCTGATCGACTGAGAGCTCCGATGCGCGCAACTTCTTGAATGGACTCGAATAGGTTTCAGCGCGAAGTTCGCTTTGGGGCAGGGCTTTCGTGTCGTCGAAAAGGAGAAAACATGTCGCAGCCGCTCCATTCCGTCTCCCGCCGCAGTCTCCTCGCGGGCGCCGGCGCCACGGGCGCGCTGATTGCGCTTCACCCTTTCTCCGCCCGCGCCCAGGCTAACCAGGCGCATCTCCGGATCATGGAGACCACCGACATCCATGTGAATGTGCTGCCCTACGACTATTACGCCGACAAAGCGAATGACACGATGGGACTGTCGCGCACGGCTTCGCTGATCGACGCGGTGCGCAAGCAGGCTATCAATTCGATGCTGATCGACAATGGCGACCTGCTGCAGGGCAATCCGATGGGCGACTACATCGCCTATGAAAAGGGCATGAAGGACGGCGACCTTCATCCGGTCATGAAAGGCATGAACCTGCTCGGCTACGAGTGCTCGACGCTGGGCAACCACGAATTCAACTATGGCCTGTCGTTCATGGACAAGGTTCTGGCCGGCGCCAATTTTCCCTTCGTCTGCGCCAACCTGATCCGCGGCACCAAGCTTGCCGCGAACCCGCGCGACGACAAGCTCTACCTCAAGCCCTACGTCATCCTCGACAAGAAGATCAAGGACGGTTCAGGCACCGAGCAACCGATCAGGATCGGCATCATCGGCTTCGTGCCGCCGCAGATCATGGTCTGGGATCTCAAGAACCTCGAAGGTAATGTCAGAACGCGCGACATTGTCGAGGCCGCCAAGGCCTGGGTGCCGCAGATGAAGGAGGACGGCGCCGACATTATCATCGCGCTCTCGCATTCTGGCATCGACATCAAGCAGGGCGATATGATGGAGAACGCATCGTTCTTTGTCGCCGGCGTCGAAGGCATCGACGCGGTGTTCACGGGTCACCAGCATCTGGTGTTCCCTGGGAAGAAGGATTTTCAGGCGCTCGAAGGCGTCGATGCGCAAAAGGGTACGCTACAGGGCAAGCCCGCCGTCATGGGCGGCTTCTGGGGCTCGCATATGGGCCTGATCGATCTGATGCTGGAGCGCGACGGATCGAAATGGAAGATCGTTTCCGCTACCTCGGAGGCGCGGCCGATCTTCGAGCGTGTCGATAACAAGAACAAGCCGACTGTCGCGGACGACAACCGCATCATCGCCGCGCTCGAGCAGGACCACCAGGCAACGCTCGCCTATGTGCGTCGTCCCGTCGGCAAGACCGCAGCGCCGCTCTATTCCTATTTCGCGCTGGTCGCCGACGATCCGTCGGTTCAGGTCGTCAGCCAGGCGCAGACCTGGTACCTGCAGGACATCCTGAAAAACACCCAATGGAAGAACGTGCCGCTGCTGTCGGCGGCAGCCCCCTTCAAGGCCGGCGGGCGCAACGGCGCCGACTACTACACCGATGTGCCGGCAGGCGACATCGCCATCAAGAACGTCGCCGACCTCTACCTTTATCCCAACACCGTGCGGGCCGTTGAGATCACCGGAGCGCAGGTCAAGGAATGGCTGGAAATGTCGGCCGGCATCTTCAACCGGATCGAACTTGGCAAGGCCGACCAGGCGCTCATCAACACCGACTTTCCGTCCTACAATTTCGACGTTATCGACGGCGTCACCTACAAAATAGATCTGTCCCAGCCGCCGAAATACGATGCCAAGGGCGGGCTTGCCAATGCCGGCGCCAATCGCATCGTCGACTTGATGTTCGACGGAAAACCAATTGATCCCAATCAGAAATTTGTGGTTGCAACGAACAACTACCGGGCCGGCGGCGGCGGCAATTTCCCTGACATTGATGCTTCCAGGATCATCTACGAAGCGCCGGACACCAACCGCGATGTCATCGTCCGCTACATCGTCAAGCAGGGCACGATAAACCCGTCGGCGGACGGCAACTGGTCGTTCGCGCCGCTGCCCGGAACCAGCGTCGTGTTCGAGACAGGGCCCAAGGCGAAGGACTTCATCGCTGAAGTGAAGTCGTTGAAGATCGAGCCGGCTGGCGAAGGCGAGGCAGGATTCGCGAAATACCGAATCCTTCTCTGATCGCCACTCGCAATTGGGCCGCGGGCCGTTTCGGGGCATGCCCGGCCAGTCGCCCGGCGACGAGATCAAAGGCGCGCCGGCATTGATTTGCCAGTTCCAGGTGCCGAGAGCTCACACACCGGACGAGGGTCGACACGGACCTGTTTTTGCCTGGCAGAAACGTCTAGGAGCACAGCCGGGCTTATGCGATAGATTAGCCATGCGTTATGTCATCGTCATCGCCGCCGTTGCGTTTTTCCTGATCTGGGACGGTCTCTACAACCAGGGCCGGTACCTCGATATGACGGTGAGGAATGTCTCTCACGTGGTGCGTTACGTCACCGGCAAGGCCTAGATTTGGCGCATCCTGGGCGCGTCGCAAGGACGCGCGGCACCCTGAACGGTTGACCTGACGGTTTCGTCGTCACAAAAGACCCCGGATTTTGATCGAGGAGGCGGGTTTGATCCGGCATATCGTTTTCTTCAGCGCGCGGCGCGGCGAGGATGTGGAGGCAGTGCGCTCGGGGCTGCTGGCGCTCGGCGGCATTCCCCATTCCAGCCTGTTCGAGGTGACGCTGAACACCAAGGTCGATCCGCTGTCGGATGAAATCGACGTGGTCGTCTATGCCGAATTCACGGATGCCGCCGCATTGGCCGCCTACAAGGCGCATCCGCTCTATGCGCAGACCACCAGCAGGGTCAAACCGTTGCGTGAATTGCGTTATTCCGCCGATGTGGTGGCGGGGAGCTGATCCGACACTCTTGAACCCTTTTGCGGAATGAGGCACACCGCGCCGGCATGATCCACACACCATCCACAGGCACTCATCCGCTGGACCACCTCGTGCTGCCGACCTTGAGCCTGGATGTGGCGCGGGCGCGGCTAACGGCCCTCGGCTTCATCGTCGCGCCGACAGGCATCCATCCATTCGGCACGGAAAATTGCTGCGTCTTCCTCGCGGACGGCACCTATCTCGAACCGCTGGCTGTCGGCGATGACCAGGCCGCGATGAGGGCCGCCGGCCAGGGCAATGTCTTCGTCGCGCGTGACCGACTCTATCGTGACCGCAATGGCAAGGAAGGTTTTTCCGCCGTGGTCCTGGCCACGGATGATGCCGATGCGGACCATGCACGCTATGTCGATGCGAGCCTGTCGGGCGGGGACATGCTGGGCTTTTCGCGCGCGTTCACCGATGCCTCGGGCAAAAGCGACATGGCGTCATTCAGACTGGCCTTCGCGTCGTCCGGGGGTTCAACCGATGCGTTCCTGTTCGCCTGCCAGCGCGTCAACGCGCCGGAAGTGGACCGCACAGCGCTGCAGGCTCACGCCAACGGTGCCACGGGAATTGTCGAGATCGTGGCAATCAGCGACGAGCCCGCCGAGCAGCGTCGGCTGATTTCCGTGGCAGCAAACGATCCGACCGCTGACGCGCGCGCCTCCATTTTTCGTCTACCTAACGCTGTCTTGACTGTGCTCGACCCGGCCTCTTTCACGGCACGCTTTGGCGTGCCCGCCGGTAAGCCGACGCAACTCCGCTTCGCGGCAGTCGTCTTTTCGGTTCAGCGTGCCGCTGTCGCGGCAGGTCTGCTTGCAGCCAATTCCATCAGATACGATATGTCGGGCAATGATATCGTCGTGCAGCCGGCATCCGGGCAGGGCGCGGCCTTCATCTTTCGGGAGATACAATGAGCAACGCCTTGGCGCCCAATTCATCGGTAACCGTCGGCAATGTCGTCTTCGACAACGCAGCACCGCTGTCGCTGATCGCCGGCCCTTGCCAGTTTGAATCACGCCAGCATGCTTTCGACATGGCCGGCGCGCTGAAGGAATTGACAGGCAGGTTGGGCATAGGCCTCGTCTACAAGACCAGCTACGACAAAGCCAACCGCACCTCCCTGTCGGCAACGCGAGGTGCCGGCATGGAAGCGGCGCTCCCGGTCTTCGACGAGTTGCGCAAGGAATTCTCCTTGCCGGTTCTGACCGACGTCCACACCGAGGAACAGTGCGCCATCGTTGCGCCGCATGTCGACGTGCTGCAGATCCCGGCCTTCCTGTCGCGTCAGACCGACATGCTGGTTGCCGCCGCAAGGACGGGCAAGGTGATTAACGTCAAGAAGGGACAGTTCCTCGCGCCCTGGGACATGAAGAACGTGGTGGCCAAGATCACCGGCTCCGGCAACGCCAATGTCTTGACCACCGAGCGCGGCGCCTCGTTCGGCTACAACACGCTTGTCTCCGACATGCGGGCCCTGCCCATTATGGCCGACATCGGCGCGCCTGTTATTTTCGACGCCACCCATTCGGTCCAGCAGCCGGGCGGGCAGGGCGGTTCCTCCGGCGGCGAACGCCGCTTTGTCGAGACCTTGGCCCGCGCGGCTGTCGCTGTCGGCGTTGCCGGCGTCTTCATCGAGACCCACCAGGATCCGGATAATTCGACCTCGTCCGACGGACCGAACATGGTGCCGCTGAAGGATATGCCGGCACTTCTGGAAAGGTTGATGGCGTTCGACCGGGTGGCGAAGGCCCGCTGACCCGGCGCAGCTGAAGGTTGTCGCCGCGGAGGACATATATCGGTCTGCCACGTCAGTAAGAAGTCACCTTCATACAGGCGAAAAAAGTCGAACAGACCGGCGGAAAAGTCGGGAACCTTCGATCTCGCCCCTCATTGTGAAAGTCCAGAGCAACGACAATGAGGAGCACATCATGACAACCCAGGCAGGACACACAGAGGCTATCGCTGCTTCGCGGGTTATCGGCACATCCGTCTATAACACCGAAGGCACGAAGATCGGCAGCATCGAGGACGTCATGCTCGACAAGCTGTCCAACGGCATCATGTTCGCTGTGATCGGTTTTGGCGGCTTTCTCGGCATGGGTGAAAAATATCACGCCATCCCATGGGCGAGTTTGGATTACGATGAGGACCGGGGCGGCTATGTCGTGCCATTCTCCAAGGACCAGCTGAAAGCCGCTCCCGCCTATTCGATCAACGAGCTGACGGGCGCCGATGGCGAGGCCGCACGTGACGCCTCCTACAATTACTACAAGGTCGAGCCTTACTGGCACTGACCGGCCAGCCTGACGTGAAAAGGCCCCCGCAAACGCAGCGGGGGCCTTTTACATGATCGCCTGCAGTGCCTACTCCGCGCTGCGGAGGGTCGACAGTTGCACCGCGCCCTGTGGAGGCTGCTGGTTGTCGCAGGACGTCAAGAACGCCGCCGCGATCAGGAACAAACTCACGATACCGCTCAACTCGGACATGGCGAAACTCCTCCTGTTTCGCCCCGCGCAGTTGCCATCATAGACCGGCGGCCACCCTATGGCGCATGACTTATGATGACAGGAATTTGCGCTTCGTGAATCGCGCCGGCGGCAATAATTGCCGGTGGCCCGATTGCCTTTTGCGCCGCTTTGGCTAAGACGGGCGCGACGTTTCGTCAGATCAATCGGGGACATCGCAATGACCGCCATCATCGACATTGTCGGGCGTGAAATCCTGGACAGCCGTGGAAATCCGACCGTCGAGGTCGATGTGGTGCTCGAAGACGGTTCGATGGGCCGCGCGGCCGTGCCGTCTGGAGCTTCGACCGGCGCGCATGAGGCCGTCGAACTGCGCGACGGCGGCGCCCGCTATCTCGGCAAGGGCGTGCTGCGGGCCGTCGAGGCGGTCAACGGCGAACTGTTCGAGGCGATCGGCGGCATGGAAGCCGAAAACCAGATCCACATCGACCAGACCATGATCGAACTCGACGGCACGCCCAACAAGAGCCGGCTCGGCGCCAACGCTATTCTCGGCGTGTCGCTGGCGGTGGCCAAGGCCGCGGCCGAAGCCGCCGGCCTGCCGCTCTATCGTTATGTTGGCGGCACCAAGGCGCATCTGCTGCCGGTACCGATGATGAACATCATCAATGGCGGCGCCCATGCCGATAACCCGATCGATTTCCAGGAATTCATGATCCTGCCCGTCGGTGCGCCGACGCTGCGCGAAGGCGTGCGCTGGGGTTCGGAGGTGTTCCACACGCTAAGGAAGAAGCTGAAGGACGCCGGCCACAACACCAATGTCGGCGATGAAGGCGGCTTTGCCCCAAACCTGAAGAGCGCGCCGGTGGCGCTCGATTTCGTCATGGAATCGATCGAGCAGGCCGGCTTCAAGCCGGGCGAAGAGATTGCGCTCGGCCTCGATTGCGCCGCGACGGAATTCTTCAAGGATGGCAACTACGTCTATGAAGGTGAGAAGAAGACACGCGACCCGAAGGCGCAGGCGAAATACCTGGCCAAACTCGCCGCCGATTATCCGATCATTTCGATCGAGGACGGCCTTGCCGAGGACGACTGGGAAGGCTGGAAATATCTGACCGACCTGATCGGCAAGAAGACGCAGCTCGTCGGCGATGATCTCTTCGTCACCAATACGGCGCGCCTGCGCGACGGCATCCGCATGGGCGTCGCCAATTCGATCCTGGTCAAGGTCAACCAGATCGGCTCGCTGACCGAGACGCTCGACGCCGTCGAGACCGCGCACAAGGCCGGCTACACCGCCGTCATGTCGCATCGCTCGGGCGAGACCGAGGATTCGACCATCGCCGACCTCGCCGTCGCCACCAATTGCGGGCAGATCAAGACCGGATCGCTGTCACGCTCCGACCGCATGGCCAAATACAACCAGCTCATCCGCATCGAGGAAGAACTCGGCAAGCAGGCGCGCTACGCCGGCAAGTCGATGTTGAAGGGCTGAGCCGGAGCATCGGACACAGGGATGGCGGCGAGGGGCGGGAATTCCCGCCCTTTTTCGTTGGAGCGCCTGTGGACGCGTCATCCGTAACCGTCCGTTAAGCACAATGGAGCGAAAAAGACCGTGGTCGCCTGAGTTCGCGACTGCGAGGGATCGGGCGATGTGGACGCGTCAGCACAAACAGAGAAACACCGGCCGGCTGATAATTCCCTCGCTCTGCGCGGTGTTCCTGGCCTATTTCGGCTTTCATGCCTATCACGGCGAGTTCGGCATCAATTCGAAATACCAGCTCGAGGCCGAGACTGTTGCCCTGCAGGCCCAGCTCGATGCGATCAAGGCGCGCAGGATGGAGCTGGAACGGCGCGTCAAGCTGATGCACGACGGCACGCTGGAGAAGGACATGCTCGACGAGCAGGCGCGTAAGGCGCTGAATTTGTCCCAGGCCGACGAGATCACCATCATGCTGCCGGTCTCGGCAAAGTAACCAATATCAGGTTAATCACCAATATTTTCAATGATTCTAATTGCTTAGTCGCATGCCAGCTATGCAATTTCGACATGGCGGAACACGTTCTCACGTGTTAGCCTCCCCAAAATCAGTGGGGAGAGCTGATCTCCCCTGAGCAGATTTCATCTTGCTCGAGCAGATTTTTATCTTGCTCGAAATGTCCGCGAAGAGCCGCCAACAGGGAGTGATGCATGGCAACCGCAGCCAGGAAAGCGCCTGCCAAGTCGAAATCCGACGGCAAATCGGGCCTTTCCGCGCCCAAACCAGTGGAATTCACCAAGGACGAGGAGCTTGCCGCTTACCGGCACATGATGCTTATTCGCCGCTTCGAGGAAAAGGCCGGCCAGCTTTACGGCATGGGCTTCATCGGCGGCTTCTGCCATCTCTACATCGGCCAGGAAGCGGTCGTCACCGGTATGAAGATGGCGCTGCTCGACGGTGACCAGATGATCACCGCCTACCGCGATCACGGTCATATGCTGGCGATGGAACTCTCGCCGCGTGGCGTCATGGCCGAACTGACCGGCCGCCGAGGCGGCCTGTCGAAGGGCAAGGGCGGCTCCATGCACATGTTCTCCAAGGAAAAGCATTTCTACGGCGGCCACGGCATCGTCGGCGCCCAGGTGTCGCTCGGCACGGGCTTGGCTTTCGCCAACCGCTATCGCGGCAACAACAATGTCACGCTGACCTATTTCGGCGACGGGGCCGCCAACCAGGGCCAGGTCTACGAAAGCTTCAACATGGCCTCGCTTTGGAAGCTGCCGGTGATCTACATTATCGAGAACAACCGCTATGCCATGGGCACCTCGGTATCGCGCTCCTCGGCGGAGACCGACTTCTCTAATCGCGGCGCCTCGTTCAAGATTCCCGGCATCCAGGTCGACGGCATGGACGTGCGTGCTGTCAAGGCCGCCGGCGATCTCGCCACCGAATGGTGCCGTGCCGGCAATGGGCCGCTGATCCTCGAAATGCAGACCTACCGCTATCGGGGCCATTCGATGTCCGACCCGGCGAAATACCGCTCCAAGGAAGAAGTGCAGAAGATGCGCTCCGAGCATGACCCGATCGAGCAGGTCAAAGCGCGGCTGATCCAGAAGAAGTGGGCAAGCGAGGACGAATTGAAGACCATCGACAAGGAGGTTCGCGACGTCGTCGCCGATGCCGCCGAGTTTGCCCAGCACGACGCCGAGCCGGATCCGTCCGAGCTCTGGACCGACATCGTATTGTAACGGGAGGGCAAGGACATGCCGATCGAAATTCTCATGCCCGCCCTTTCGCCGACCATGGAAGAGGGCAATCTTTCCAAATGGTTGAAGAACGAGGGCGACAAGGTGGTCGCCGGCGACGTCATCGCCGAGATCGAAACCGACAAGGCGACGATGGAAGTCGAAGCTGTCGATGAGGGCACGCTTGCCAGGATCGTGGTTCCCGCAGGCACCGAAGGCGTCAAGGTCAACGCGGTGATCGCCGTGCTGGCCGTGGATGGCGAAGACGTCGACAAGGCCGGTGAAGGCATCGGTGAAGAGCCCGCCAAGGCTGAAGCAGCGGCGCCGGCACCTGCGCCCGCCGCAGCCAAGAGCGAGGCGGCGGCACCTGTGGCGGCCGCGCCGAAGACTGAAGTCGCCGCCGATCCTGACATTCCTGCAGGCACCGAGATGGTCTCGACCACAGTGCGCGAAGCGCTGCGCGATGCCATGGCGGAGGAAATGCGCCGCGACGGCGATGTCTTCGTCATGGGCGAGGAGGTTGCCGAGTACCAGGGCGCCTACAAGATCACCCAAGGACTGCTACAGGAGTTCGGACCGCGTCGCGTCGTCGACACGCCGATCACCGAGCACGGCTTTGCCGGCGTCGGGGTCGGCGCGGCGATGGCGGGCTTGAAGCCGATCGTCGAGTTCATGACCTTCAACTTCGCCATGCAGGCGATCGACCAGATAGTCAACTCGGCCGCCAAGACGCTCTATATGTCCGGCGGACAGATGGGCGCGCCGATCGTCTTCCGCGGGCCGAACGGTGCTGCGGCTCGCGTCGCCGCCCAGCATTCGCAATGCTACGCCGCCTGGTACAGCCATATACCGGGCCTGAAGGTAGTAATGCCTTATACCGCCGCCGACGCCAAGGGACTGCTCAAGGCGGCGATCCGCGATCCGAACCCGGTCATCTTCCTAGAAAACGAAATCCTCTACGGCCAGTCCTTCGACGTGCCGAAGCTGGACGATTTCGTGCTGCCGATCGGCAAGGCGCGCATCCATAAGTCAGGCAAGGACGTCACCATCGTCTCCTTCGGCATTGGCATGACCTATACGGTCAAGGCCGAAGCGGAACTGCGCGGCATGAGCATCGACGCAGAGATCATCGATCTCAGGACCATCCGTCCGCTCGACTTCGACACCATCATCGCCTCGGTGAAGAAGACCAACCGGCTGGTCGTGGTGGAAGAAGGCTTCCCGCAGAACTCGGTCGGCGACCATATCGCCAACCAGGTGTCGCAGCGAGCCTTCGATTTCCTCGACGCGCCGGTCATCACCATTGCCGGCAAGGACGTGCCGATGCCCTATGCGGCCAATCTCGAAAAGCTGGCCTTGCCGAATGTCGGCGAGGTCATCGAGGCCGTCAAAGCCGTCTCATATCGCTGAACCGGGCGGGAGGACACAATGCCAATCAACATCACCATGCCGGCCCTCTCGCCCACCATGGAAGAGGGCAATCTGTCGAAGTGGCTGGTCAAGGAAGGTGACAAGGTTTCGCCCGGCGATGTCATTGCCGAGATCGAGACCGACAAGGCGACGATGGAAGTCGAAGCCGTCGATGAGGGCACGGTGGCGAAACTGGTCGTTCCCGCCGGTACCGAAGGCGTCAAGGTCAATGCGCTGATCGCCGTGCTTGCCGCCCAGGGCGAGGACGCAAGTGCCGCCGCGAAAAGCGGTGGCGATGCCGCGCCGGCGAAAGCCGAGGCACAGCAGGAGAAGGCGCCAATCTCCCCACCCGTGGGGGAGATGTCGACGAAGCCGACAGAGGGGCGCGCTGCCCCTCCCACGTCGCATTCTGTCACGCCCCCCTCTGCCCTGCCGGGCATCTCCCCCACGGGTGGGGAGATCGGCCAATCCTTGGAAGGGCGCACCTTTGCTTCGCCGCTCGCGCGCCGTATTGCCAAAGAGGCGGGCGTCGATGTGTCTGCCGTGACCGGCACCGGCCCGCATGGCCGGGTGGTGAAGGCCGATGTCGATGCCGCCATAGCCGGCGGCGGCGCCAAGGCAGCACCCGCTGCCAAGGCTCCGGCTGGCGCGCCGGCCGCTGCTCCCGCGCCGGTAAAGGCGATGTCGGACGATCAGGTGCTGCGCCTGTTCGAGGAAGGCTCCTACGAGCTGGTTCCGCACGACAACATGCGCAAGACCATCGCGCGGCGGCTGGTCGAGGCCAAGACCACCATCCCGCATTTCTACCTGACGCTCGACTGCGAGCTCGATGCGCTGCTTTCGCTGCGCACGCAGCTCAATGCGGCCGCACCGGTAAAGAAGACCGACAAGGGCGAGGCGCCCGCCTACAAGCTCTCGGTCAACGACATGGTGATCAAGGCGATGGCCATGGCCCTGAAGGCGGTGCCGGATGCCAATGCCTCGTGGACCGAAAGCGCCATGGTCAAGCACAGGCACGCCGATGTCGGCGTCGCCGTGTCGATCCCCGGCGGCCTGATCACGCCGATCATCCGCAAGGCGGATGAAAAGACGCTGTCCACCATCTCCAACGAGATGAAGGACCTGGCCAGCCGCGCGCGCAGCCGCAAGCTCAAGCCGGAAGAGTATCAGGGCGGCACCACGGCGGTGTCGAACCTTGGCATGTTCGGCATCAAGGATTTCGCCGCCGTCATCAACCCGCCGCATGCGACGATCCTGGCGGTGGGCGCCGGCGAGGAGCGGGCGGTGGTCAGGAACGGCGAGATCAAAATCGCCACGGTGATGTCGGTGACGCTGTCGACCGACCATCGCGCCGTCGATGGTGCACTCGGCGCCGAACTGCTGGTCGCCTTCAAGAAGCTGATCGAGAACCCGATGGGCATGCTGGTGTAGGAAGAACAAGGCGGTGCGGAAATTCTTCACCGGCTTCTTCGCCGGCGGCTTGGAGGCGCAGGAATTCGCCGTCGTCACCAATGCCGAGGAAGAATACACCCTCGCAGGGGCGGGTTGAGCAGGATGAAGACGGTTCTTTGCTACGGCGACTCGCTGACCTGGGGCTACAATGCCGACGGTGGCCGTCATGCGCTCGAGGATCGCTGGCCAAGCGTGCTGCAGACCGGACTAGGTGACGGCGTGCATGTCATTGCCGAGGGGCTGAATGGCCGCACAACGGCGTTCGACGATCACCTGGCAGGCGCCGACCGCAATGGCGCAAGAACGCTGCCGACGGTGCTGACCACGCATGCGCCGATCGACCTCATCACCATCATGCTCGGCGCCAACGACATGAAGCCCTGGATCCACGGCAATCCCGTTGCGGCCAAACAAGGCATCCAGCGCCTGATCGACATCGTGCGCGGCCACGACTATCCGTTCGACTGGCCGGCGCCGCAGATCCTGATCGTTTCACCGCCTCTCGTCAGTCGCACCGAAGATGCCGAGTTCAAGGCGATGTTTGCCGGCGGCGACGATGCCTCCAAAGAGCTTGCGCCGCAATATTCCGCGCTTGCCGATGAGGCTGGCTGCGGCTTCTTCGATGCCGGCACGGTGGCCCAGACCACGCCGCTCGACGGTGTCCATCTCGATGCCGAAAATACGCGAAACATCGGCGAGGCGTTGACGCCGCTCGTGCGCGTCATGCTGGAATTGTGATTGAAGGAGAAAACCGTGGCTGAGAACTACGACGTCATCATCATCGGCTCCGGTCCCGGCGGCTACGTCACGGCAGTGCGTTCCGCGCAGCTCGGTTTCAAGACGGCGATCGTCGAGCGCGAGCATCTTGGCGGCATCTGCCTGAACTGGGGCTGCATTCCGACCAAGGCGTTGCTGCGTTCGGCCGAGATCATGCATTATTCGGATCATCTGAAGGACTATGGACTGAAGCTCGACGGCAAGGTCAGCGTCGACACGTCGGCCGTCGTCGACCGCTCGCGCAAGGTGTCGCTGCGGCTCAATGGCGGCGTCGCCTTCCTGATGAAGAAGAACAAGGTCGACGTCATCTGGGGCGAGGCCAAGCTGACAAAACCGGGCGAGATCGTCGTCTCCAAGACGGCCAAGAAGCCGATGGAGCCGCAGCCGCCTGTGCCGAAAGGCGTCAAGGGCGAGGGCACCTACACCGCCAAGCACATCATACTGGCGACCGGCGCCCGGCCGCGCACGCTGCCGGGCATCGAGCCGGACGGCAAGCTGATCTGGACCTATTTCGAGGCCATGGTGCCCAAGGAAATGCCGAAGTCGCTGCTGGTGATGGGTTCGGGCGCCATCGGCATCGAATTCGCCTCGTTCTACCGCACCATGGGCGCCGACGTGACCGTCGTCGAACTGCTGCCGGCGGTAATGCCTGTAGAGGACGCCGAGGTGTCGAAATTCGCCCAGAAGCAGTTCGAGAAGCAGGGGATGAAGATCATCCTCGAAGCCAAGGTGACCAAGGTCGAGAAAGGCGCCAACTCGATCACTGCGCATGTCGAGATGAAGGACGGCAAGGTGGAGAAGATCACGGCCGACCGGATGATCTCGGCCGTCGGCGTGCAAGGCAACATCGAGGGCCTCGGCCTGGAGACGCTTGGCGTAAAGACGGAGCGCGGCTGCGTCGTCGTCGACGGCTACGGCAAGACCAATGTGCCCGGCATCTATGCCATCGGCGATGTCGCCGGCCCGCCGATGCTCGCCCACAAGGCCGAGCATGAAGGCGTCATCTGCGTCGAGAAGATCGCCAATTTCCCCGGCGTGCACGCCATCGACAAGCTGAAGATCCCTGGCTGCACCTATTGCAATCCGCAGGTCGCTTCGGTCGGCCTGACGGAAGCGAAAGCCAAGGCCGAGGGCAAGGATGTCAGGGTCGGCCGCTTCCAGTTCGCCGCCAATGGCAAGGCCATCGCGCTCGGCGAGGACCAGGGCTTCATCAAGACCATTTTCGACAAGAAGACCGGCCAGCTGCTTGGCGCCCACATGGTGGGCGCCGAAGTGACCGAACTGATCCAGGGTTTTGTCGTGGCGATGAACCTCGAGACGACCGAGGAAGAACTGATGCACACGATCTTCCCGCACCCGACGCTGTCGGAGATGATGAAGGAAAGCGTGCTCGACGCCTATGGCCGTGTGTTGAACGCATGATAGATTGGCCGCACGAGACTCAGATGCGAAAACCGCTGGAGCTCGACGGCAAGTTAGTTCGTTTCCGGATGCGTTTTTTCTCAAATAAGGAGAGGGCATATGGACGTGAATGGCGTGGGCTGGATCGCAGCCATCATCATCGGCGGCCTGGCGGGCTGGTTTGCCGAAATGGTCATGAAGAGCAATACCGGCGTCTTGATGAACATCATCTTGGGCATTGCCGGCGCAGTGGTGCTGAACGCGATCCTGCGTGCCTTGAACATCGGCGTGTTTGGCGTCGGCTGGACCGCCTACCTGATCACCGGTTTCATCGGCGCTTGCCTGCTGATCTGGGCCGGGCGTCTGGTGCGCCGTTAGCCGGTATCGTTTCCGCCATGCGAAACGGTTGTGGCGGCATGTACCGCCGCAGCCTTTTTCTTTGTGCTGAAAAGTCCTAGATGACGTGTAAGTGACGATCGCCGGAGGCGATCGCAAAAAAACCAGGGTTCCGATGGTCACCGTCCTCGACACGATCGCCAATGCGCCGCGGCTGCGCCATCCCGAGAAGGCGCACAAGCCCGACCAGGACGTGCTGCGCAAGCCTGACTGGATCCGCGTCAAGGCGCCTGTGTCCAAAGGCTATGCCGAAACCCGCGAGATCGTGAAATCGCATAAGTTGGTGACGGTGTGCGAGGAGGCCGGCTGCCCGAACATCGGCGAGTGCTGGGACAAGAAGCACGCCACCTTTATGATCATGGGCGAGATCTGCACACGTGCCTGCGCCTTCTGCAATGTCGCCACCGGCATCCCGACCGCGCTCGACCCGGATGAGCCGGCACGGGTCGCCCACGCTGTCAAGCAGATGGGCCTCAGCCACGTTGTCATCACCTCTGTCGACCGCGATGACCTCGCCGATGGCGGTGCACAGCATTTCGCCGACGTCATCCGTGCGATCCGGGCGGCGACGCCTTCGACCACAATCGAAATACTGACGCCTGATTTCCTGCGCAAGGACGGTGCCCTGGAGATCGTCGTGGCCGCCAAGCCGGACGTGTTCAATCACAATTTGGAAACCGTGCCGTCGAACTACCTGACGGTCCGGCCAGGCGCCCGCTATTTCCATTCGATCAGGCTTTTGCAGCGGGTCAAGGAGCTCGACCCTTCGATCTTTACCAAGTCCGGCATCATGGTTGGACTGGGTGAGGAGCGAAACGAAATCCTGCAGCTGATGGACGATCTGCGTTCAGCCAATGTCGACTTCATGACCATCGGCCAGTATCTGCAGCCATCGAAAAAGCACCACCCGGTGATCCGCTTCGTCACTCCGGAGGAGTTCAAGTCCTTCGAGACGATCGGCCGGACCAAGGGCTTCCTGCTGGTGGCGTCGAGCCCGCTGACCCGCTCCTCGCACCATGCCGGCGATGACTTCGCCAGGCTGCGCGCCGCGCGCGAAGCGCAGCTCCAGAAATCGCTCTGATGCATGTCGCCCAAAGTGACCTCGGGTTTTGGGAGAACGACATGCACGAGAACAAAGACTCCAAAGCGCGTCGCATGAGTCTGTGTCGACGCGACGCGCTTTAGAGTTGGGTTCATGCCGAAATTCGAAGCCACCCGCCGCGTTGCCCACACGCCGGAACAGATGTTTGCCCTGGTCGCCGACATCGAAGCTTATCCGCAATTCCTGCCGCTTTGCGAGGCGCTGACGGTGCGCTCGCGCAAGGAGCGTGATGGGCGCACCATCCTCGTCGCCGATATGAGCATCGGCTACAAGGCGATCCGCGAGACCTTCACGACGCAGGTGCTGCTGAAGCCCGACGAGCGCGCGATCGACGTCAAATACATCGACGGTCCGTTCAAATATCTGACCAATGTCTGGCGATTCGACCCTGCCGACGGCGGCTGCGCCGTCTGCTTCTTCATCGATTACGAGTTCAAGAGCCGCATCCTCGGCGCCCTGATGGGCACGATGTTCGACCGTGCTTTCCGTATGTTTTCCGAGGCATTCGAGAAGCGTGCTGATGTCATCTACGGTGTAAAACCGGCGTGAGCATGCCCAAGCGCGTGCAATCCCAGCTTGAGTGCATGGCTGACGGTCTCCTGGCGAATGAAATCACGGCCTTCATCGGCGAACAGCACCCGCTCGGCCGTCACCGGCCGGCCGCTTAGGCCAATCCCGAACCAGACCAGGCCGACCGGCTTTTCCGGCGAGCCACCGCCCGGTCCGGCAACGCCGGTAACGGCGAGGCTGAGCCCAGCGCGGGAGCGCGCCAGCGCGCCGGTTGCCATTTCGATCGCTGTCTCGCGTGAAACCGCGCCATGAGCCTCCAGCGTGGCGGCGGAAACCCCGAGCATGTCCATCTTGGCTTCATTGGAATAGGTGATGAAGCCGCGATCGACCACGGCGGAAGAGCCGGCGATGTCGGTCAGCGCGGCGATGATCATGCCGCCGGTGCAGCTTTCCGCCGTCGCAAGCATGATGCCGCGCTTCTGGCAGGCTTGCAGCAATGCGTTTGCCAGCTCGCTGTTGCTCATTCCGGCACCTCGCCGGGAAACACCACACTCGCCGTGGCGATCGCTGCAATGCCTTCCTCGCGGCCGACGAAACCGAGTTTCTCGTTGGTTGTCGCCTTGATGGAGATGCGGTCGGCGGAGATGGCCAGCATCTGCGACAGGGCAGCCGTCATCGCCTCGCGATGCGGGCCGACGCGTGGCGCCTCGCAGATCAGCGTGATGTCGGCATTGGCGATGCGGCCGCCGCGCGCACGCACCAGCTTTGCCGCATGTTCCACGAACAGCCGCGAGGCGGCGCCCTTCCATTGCGGGTCGGAGGGTGGGAAATGCGTGCCGATATCGCCGGCGCCGCAGGTCGCCAGCAGCGCATCGGTAAGGGCATGGAGCCCGACATCGGCATCGGAATGGCCGGACAGTTTCTTGTCGTGCGGGATGGCGATGCCGCATAGCGTGACGTGGTCGCCAGGCTCGAACGCGTGGACGTCGTAGCCATTGCCGGTTCTGATATCGGGAAAGCGCATGCGCTCGCTGGAAAGTCGTTGGTCCGCCATGGCGATGTCCCGTGCCCAGGTGAGTTTGACGTTGTCCGGCGAGCCGGGAACAAGTTTGACCGGCATCTGCATCCACTCGGCGATCGCGGCGTCGTCGGTAAAGTCGGTTTTGCCGCTGTTATAGGCTTCCTCATGCATGGCCATGATCGCCAGGAATGGGAAACCCTGCGGCGTTTGCGCCGCGTGAAGCCCGCTCCGGGAAACCGTTTCGGCGACCATCCCGGCGGCGGATTCGCGTTTCAGCGTGTCGGCAACGGGCAGCGCCGGGAGCGCGCCCTCGCGCTCGCCGATGGCCGCGATCGTACGGTCGATCAGATCCGCGTCGACGAAGGGGCGCGCCGCGTCGTGGATGAGAACCTTGTCCGGTGCGTGGCTTCTCAACGCCTGCAGTCCGAGTCGAACCGAGTCTTGCCTGGTGGGGCCACCCGCAATTGCCGTGACGCGATTGGAGTGTGCGCCGACGGCATGTCGAAAAAGTTCGTGATCCTCGGCGTGTATTGCCACGACGAGCGGGCCGATACGCGGATGCGCCAGGAAAATATCGATGACGTGGGCGATGACGGCGCGACCGCCGATCTGCTGATATTGCTTCGGCCCATCGGCCTGTCCGGCACGCGCGCCACGGCCGGCCGCAACAATAACCACCGCGACCTTGCCGTTCGCCTCCAAAGCCTGATTTTCGTTTCCGTCAGTCATGCCGATTGGCTTAGCGCACGATCCCCAAAAGTGTAATCGGTTTTCGGAGAGATCGTAGGCCAACATGAAGCCCTAAAACGTCCATTGCGTGTCCGTGCAAGGCGCGGCGCTTTGCTCGGGACTGCAGCCGAGCTCGGCATTTCCCAATTGCGCCGTAATGTGACGTCATTGCGCGTTGCACATTGCGGCCGATATGGCTAGAGAATGTGCAGCAAATGAACATGCTTGGTTTTTGTGCATGCTTGACCTGACCAAATTGGCCGCACCTCTCGATGTCGGCGGCGTGAGTATCCGCAATCGCGTGTTCCTCGCGCCGATGTCGGGAATTACCGACGAGCCGTTCCGGCGACGCGCCCATGCGCATGGCGCCGGCCTGGTCGTGTCCGAAATGGTGGCAAGCGGCGAGCTCGCCAAAGGCAGGGCCGGCTGCGACCTGCGCATACGTCATTCGGGCCTGCCCGTCCATATGGTGCAGCTTGCCGGCCGCGAGGCGGCACACATGGCCGAAGGCGCGCGCATCGCCGCCGGCGAGGGCGCCGACATCATCGATATCAATATGGGTTGCCCCGCCAAGAAGGTGACCGGCGGCTATGCCGGTTCGGCACTGATGCAGGACCTCGATCATGCACTGTCGCTGGTCGACGCCGTGGTCGGCGCGGTCGGTGTGCCGGTGACGCTGAAGATGCGGCTCGGCTGGGACGAAACGGCGCTCAACGCGCCTGACCTGGCGCGCCGTGCCGAGCAGGCGGGCGTCAAGATGGTAACGGTGCACGGCCGCACGCGCTGCCAGTTCTACCAGGGCAAGGCTGATTGGCGTGCCATAGCTCGCGTAAAGGCTGCCGTGTCGATCCCGGTCGTCGCCAATGGCGATGTGTCTTCGCCTGCGCAAGCCGCCGCTGTTCTGGAGCAGTCCGGCGCCGATGCGGTGATGGTCGGCCGCGCCCACTACGGCGCGCCCTGGACCGCCGGAACCATCGCGGTCGCGGCGGCAGGCGAGCTTGCCCGGCTACCGGAAAGCGCTGCGGAACTGGCCGACTACATCATTGCCCATTACGAGGACATGCTGGCGCTCTACGGCGTCGAGAGCGGCCTGCGCCAAGCGCGCAAGCACCTCGGCTGGTATCTGGACCGCCATGCCGGCGCCGTTGCCGACGAAAAGCGCAAGGCCATTCTAACGTCGTTCAATCCCGCGCGGACGATTACCTTGCTTCGCGAGGTGTTTTCGGCCGCCGAGCAAACACCCTTGCGGAGCGCCGCATGAACGCCTCCGTCGGCCAGAGCCCGGAAATGGCGGATGCCGCCCAGATCGTGCTCAACACCATCCGCCGTCCGGTCATCATGATCAGCCCGGAGGGGTTCATCACCTTCGCCAACGCCGATGCGGAAGACTTCTTCCGCTCGAGCGCGACGATGCTCGCCCGTAACACGCTGTCAAAGCTCATCCCCTTCGGCAGCCCGTTGCTGACGCTGGTCGACCAGGTGCGCGAGCGCCGGGCCCCCGTCAACGAATACCGCGTCGACGTGTCGTCTCCGCGTCTCGGCATCGAGAAGGTGGTCGATCTTTATGTCGCCCCGGTGCCGGAGTTTCCAGGTTCCGTCGTGGTGATGTTCCAGGAACGGTCGATGGCCGACAAGATCGACCGGCAGATGACGCATCGCGGCGCGGCGCGCTCGGTGACCGGTCTGGCTGCGATGCTCGCCCATGAGATCAAGAACCCCCTCTCGGGCATCAGGGGCGCTGCCCAGCTGCTTGAACTGTCCGCTTCCGACGAGGATCGCGCGCTGACGCGGCTGATCACCGACGAGACCGACCGCATCGTGTCGCTGGTCGATCGCATGGAGGTGTTTTCCGACGAGCGGCCGATCGACCGCTACCCCGTTAACATCCATGTCGTACTCGACCATGTGAAGGCGATCGCCAAGAACGGTTTTGCGAAAAAAATCAAGATACTGGAGGATTATGATCCTTCATTGCCTCCGGTTTTCGCCAACCGCGACCAGCTCATCCAGGTGTTCCTCAACCTGGTCAAGAATGCCGCCGAGGCGATCGGCGGCGACCCGCAAGGCGAAATCGTCCTGTCGACTGCTTTCAGGCCCGGCATTCGTGTTTCGGTACCTGGCACCCAGGATCGCGTGTCGCTGCCGCTCGAGTTCTGCGTACGCGACAACGGTTCCGGCGTCTCGGAGGATATCCTGCCGATCCTGTTCGATCCCTTCATCACCACCAAGCCGAACGGCTCGGGACTGGGCCTCGCGCTGGTTGCCAAGATCGTTGGTGAGCATGGCGGCATCATCGAATGCGAATCGACGCCGCGCGCGACGATGTTCCGCATCCTGATGCCGGCCTGGAAGGAAACGGCGCTGGGCGCCGATGAAGACGCTGAAGGAGACCGCAAATGACCGTTCGCGGCAATATTCTCGTCGCCGACGACGATGCAGCGATCCGTACGGTCCTCAACCAGGCCCTTTCGCGTGTCGGCCATGAGGTGCGCGTGACCTCCAACGCCTCGACGCTGTGGCGCTGGGTGGCGGCGGGCGAGGGCGATCTCGTCATCACCGACGTGGTAATGCCGGATGAGAACGCCTTCGACATGCTGCCGCGCATCAAGAAAGCACGGCCGGAGCTGCCCGTCATCGTCATGAGCGCCCAGAATACGTTCATGACGGCGATCCGTGCCTCCGAGACCGGCGCCTACGAATATCTGCCGAAGCCGTTCGACCTCACCGAGCTCCTCAACATCGTCAACCGGGCGCTGTCGGAGCCGCGGCGCCCCAAGATCGACGCGCGGCCGGAAGAGCAGCCCGAGACCATGCCGCTGGTCGGCCGCTCGGCCGCCATGCAGGACATCTATCGCATGCTGGCGCGCATGATGCAGACCGACCTGACGGTGATGATTTCGGGTGAGTCGGGCACCGGCAAGGAGCTGGTGGCGCGTGCGCTGCACGAATATGGCCGCCGCCGTGGCGGCCCTTTCGTCGCCATCAACATGGCGGCCATCCCGCGCGACCTGATCGAATCGGAACTGTTCGGCCATGAGAAGGGCGCCTTCACCGGCGCGCAGAATCGCTCAACCGGCCGTTTCGAACAGGCTGAAGGTGGCACGCTGTTCCTTGACGAGATCGGCGACATGCCGATGGAAGCGCAGACGCGCCTGCTGCGCGTCCTCCAGCAGGGCGAATACACGACGGTCGGCGGCCGCACGCCGATCAAGACCGACGTGCGCATCGTCGCCGCCACCAACAAGGATTTGCGCACGCTGATCAACCAGGGGCTCTTCCGCGAGGATCTTTTCTACCGCCTCAATGTCGTGCCCCTCAGGCTGCCGGCACTGCGCGAGCGCTCCGAGGACGTGCCGGACCTCGTCCGGCACTTCTTCAAGCTCGGCGAGATGGAAGGTCTCCAGACCAAGCGTATCTCGTCGGGCGGCATCGAATTGATGAAGCGCTATCCCTGGCCGGGCAATGTGCGCGAACTGGAAAACCTGGTCCGCAGGCTCGCCGCGCTCTATTCACAGGACGAGATTTCTGCCGAGATCATCGAGGCCGAACTCAAGACCGGCGAGCGTCCCGTGGTGCCGGGCGGCGGCAACCTCATTCCCGACGACCTGTCCATCGGCCAGGCGGTCGAGCATTTCCTGCAGCGCTATTTCACCTCGTTTGCCGGCGAATTGCCGCCTGCCGGCCTCTACCAGCGCATTCTCTCGGAGGTCGAGTATCCGCTGGTGCTGGCCTCGATGACCGCGACGCGCGGCAACCAGATCAAAGCCGCGGAACTGCTGGGGCTCAACCGCAACACGCTGCGCAAGAAGATTCGCGAACTCGGCGTCAACGTCTACAAATCGTCACGCCAGGCCTGAGCTGGGATCGAGCCGAAGCGCTTTTCCGGGGGACTGGCCGCGAAAGATTTCCGTCCAGGCCACACTTGTTGCATAATCGCCACAATGCGTTGCATAGATCCGACGCAATCACTGGCTCTAGACGGCGACATGGCTTCGCAGGCTCCGACACCGAACGAACCGCTTTTCAACGACCCCGGCACGCGTGACGGGCGCCGACTGTTGGCGCTGCCCGGCGTGGTGGCGGTCGTGGGTGCGCTGGTCATGGCGGCCATTTCGTTCGCCATCCTGGTCGGCGCGACGCCGATTGCGCCCGACGCCAGGACAACCTGGGCGCTCATCGCGCTCAACGCCGTCTTCGTCCTGTTGCTGATCGCACTGATCGGCCGGGAGGTGCATCGCATCGTCATGGCGCGCCGGCATGGCAAGGCAGCCTCGCGGCTGCATGTGCGCATCGTGGCCATGTTCGCGCTCGTCGCCGCCATCCCCGCCATCATGGTGGCCATCATCGCATCGATCACGCTCGATATCGGTCTCGACCGCTGGTTCGAGATTCGCACCAAGACGATCGTCAATTCGTCGCTGTCCATCGCCGATGCCTATGTGCAGGAAAACGCGCGCAATCTGCAGGGCACGACGCTGTCGATGGCCTATGACCTCGACGCGTCGCGCACGCTTTACGGCCTCGACCGGACTGGCTTCCTCGATCTGATGAGCAAGGAAGCGGTGGGCCGCTCGCTGGCACATGCCGCGCTGATCAAGCCCGACGGCTCCTTCGTGATGAGCGCCAAGACCGACGCCGACTTCGCCATGCCGGAACCGCCGGAGGGAGCGGTCGCCAGCGCCACCGATGGCAAGCCGGTTCTGATCGAGCCGCGCACGCGCAACATCATGGGCGCTATCGTCAAGCTGCGTGAGATCGAGGGACTCTACCTCTACACGATCCGGCTGGTCGATCCCGAGGTGATTAAGGCGCGCCAGATCGTCAGATCGAATACCGACGAATATCGCAATCTCGAAGACAACAGGCGCACTTCGCAGGTGGCTTTCGCCTTGCCTTATCTGTCGTTGACTTTGATTATCATCTTGTCGGCAATCTGGACCGGCATTGCCGTGGCCGACCGGCTGGTGCGGCCGATTCGTCAGCTCATCGGGGCTGCCGACGAGGTCGCGACCGGCAATCTCGATGTCGCCGTGCCGGTGCGGCCGTCCGACGGCGACGTTGCCTCGCTCGGCAATACTTTCAACAAGATGCTGCAGGAATTGAAATCGCAGCGCAACGAGATCCTGTCCGCCAAGGATCTGATCGACGAACGACGGCGCTTTTCGGAAGCGGTGCTGGCCGGTGTCACCGCGGGCGTCATCGGGGTCGATCCCTATGGCATCGTCACCATCGTGAACCGCTCGGCCGAGTCCATGCTGGCCATTTCGGCCAGTGCGGCACTCGGGCAGAACCTTTCCGCCATTCTCCCGCATGTCGGCCGCGTCTTCGAGATCGGCCGCCAATCGGGCAAGCCCGTCTATCGCGAGCAGGTGACGTTTTTCCGCGCCGGCACGGAGCGGACTTTCAACGTGCAGATCACCATCGAGGCCGGCAATAACGGCACCGAGGAGAAATCCTACGTCGTGACGGTCGACGACATCACCGATCTGGTCCAGGCGCAGCGCTCCTCTGCCTGGGCCGATGTGGCGCGCCGCATCGCCCATGAGATCAAAAACCCCCTGACGCCGATCCAGCTTTCAGCCGAGCGCATCAAGCGCCGCTACGGCAAGGTCATCACCGAGGACCGCGAGGTGTTCGACCAGTGCACCGACACGATCATCCGGCAGGTCGAGGATATTGGTCGCATGGTCGACGAATTCTCCGCTTTCGCTCGCATGCCGAAGCCCGAGATGAAGTCCATAGACCTGCGTGAATCGCTGCGCGAGGCCTCCTTCCTGGTCGAAGTGAGCCGTTCCGACATCACGTTCGAGCGCATATTCGGCAACGAACCGCTCAAGGGTACTTTCGACAGCCGCCTGTTGGCGCAGGCTTTCGGCAACGTGATCAAGAACGCTGCCGAAGCGATCGACGGGCTGGAACAGAAGGACGGTTCGCACGGCATAATCCGGATTCAAGCCGGACGCCAAAATGGCGCGATTCGCATCGACGTCATCGACAATGGCAAGGGCCTGCCGCGGGAGAATCGCCAACGGCTGCTCGAGCCCTACATGACCACGCGTGAGAAGGGCACGGGCCTTGGCCTCGCCATCGTCAAGAAGATCGTGGAGGACCATGGCGGCAGGCTGGAGCTCCACGATGCGCCTGCAGATTTCCACGGCGGGCGCGGCGCGATGATCAGCATCATCCTGCCACCTGCGGCCGTGGCGCCAGCGCGCGGCGAAAGCAGGACGGAACACGAAAGAGAAACTGAAAAGGTCGGTAATGGCGTCTGATATTCTGATCGTCGATGACGAGGAAGACATCCGTGAGCTCGTCGCAGGCATACTGAGCGACGAAGGTCACGAAACCCGCACGGCATCCGATGCCGACACCGCTCTGGCGGCCATCGCTGACCGAGCGCCGCGCCTGATTTTCCTCGACATCTGGTTGCAGGGTTCGCGCCTGGACGGCCTGGCTTTGTTGGACGAGATCAAGACCATGCACCCCAACCTGCCGGTGGTGATGATTTCGGGCCATGGCAACATCGAAACCGCGGTCTCCGCCATCAGACGCGGCGCTTATGATTTCATCGAGAAGCCGTTCAAGGCGGACAGGCTGATTCTGATTGCCGAGCGTGCGCTGGAAACCTCCAAGCTGAGGCGCGAGGTTTCCGATCTCAAGCTGCGCAGCGGGGAGACCTTCGACCTGATCGGCATGTCGTCGGCGATGAGCCAGTTGCGCCAGACCATCGAGCGCGTCGCGCCGACCAACAGCCGCGTCATGATCATTGGCCCCTCCGGATCTGGCAAGGAGCTGGCCGCGCGCGCCATCCACACGCTGTCGGCGCGCAAGAGCGCACCTTTCGTGACCCTGAGCGCCGCCAACATCACGCCCGAACGCATGGAGATCGAACTGTTCGGCACCGAATCGAACGGCGTCGAGCGCAAGGTCGGCGCCCTGGAGGAAGCCCATCGCGGCATCCTCTACATCGATGAGGTGGCCGATATGCCGCGCGAGACGCAGAACAAGATCCTGCGTGTGCTGGTCGAACAGCAGTTTGAGCGCGTCGGCGGCACCAAACGGGTCAAGGTCGATGTCCGCATCATCTCCTCGACATCGCAGAACCTGGAGGCGATGATCGCCGATGGCCGTTTCCGCGAGGATCTTTACCATCGCCTTGCGGTGGTACCGGTGACGGTGCCGGGACTTGCCGAGCGGCGCGAGGACATTCCTTATCTCGTTGACAATTTCATGAAGCAGATCGCCCGTCAGGCCGGCATCAAGCCGCGCCGCATCGGCGATGACGCCATGGCGGTGCTGCAGGCGCACAATTGGCCAGGCAATGTTCGCCAATTGCGCAACAATGTCGAACGGCTGATGATCCTGGCGCGCGGCGACAATGTCGATGCGCCGATCACCGCCGACCTGTTGCCGTCCGAAATCGGCGATGTCATGCCGCGCACGCCAAACCAGTCGGACCAGCACATCATGGCGCTGCCGCTGCGCGAGGCGCGCGAACAATTCGAGAAGGACTATCTGATCGCCCAGATCAACCGGTTCGGCGGCAACATTTCGAAAACGGCCGAGTTCATCGGCATGGAGCGTTCCGCGCTGCACCGCAAGCTGAAGTCGCTCGGTGTCTGACCTGATATCTTGAGCGGTTCGGCGTTTGATGCATTGCCGGCTCGGTTCAATACCTTGCTCAAGCAGTTCCGGCCGGAAAACCGTTACACGCTTTCTGGAATTGCTTCAGTGGCCCACGCGATTATCCATCACTGTTGAGGCGGAATCGCCTAAACAAGCCGAAGCAGATCCCCCGAGGTGACAAATGCCGCGTATTGCCTATGTGAACGGGCGCTACACCGCTCATGCCGATGCCGCTGTGCATATCGAAGACCGTGGCTACCAGTTCGCCGACGGCGTTTACGAGGTCTGCGAAGTGGCGCGCGGCTTCATCGTGGACATGCCGCGTCACCTTGCCCGGCTGAACCGTTCGCTGAGCGAGCTGTCGATCGGCTGGCCCGTCACCCCAGGCGTCCTGCCGCTCATCATGCGTGAAGTGGTCAATCGCAACCATGTCGTCAACGGCCTTGTTTACGTCCAGGTCACACGCGGCGTTGCCAGCCGCGACTTCGCCTTCCCCTCGGCTGATACCAAGCCGTCGCTGGTGATCACCGCCAGGAAGATGGATCCCGCTGCTGGGACCAAGCGGGCCGAGACCGGTATCGCCGTCATCACCGTGCCCGAGAATCGCTGGGATCGCGTCGACATCAAGAGCACCGGCCTGCTGCCCAATGTACTGGCCAAGCAGAAGGCCAAGGAAGCTGGCGCGCAGGAAGCCTGGTTCGTGGATACGGACGGTAACGTCAAGGAAGGCGGGTCGTCGAATGCCTGGATCGTCACCAGGGACGGCGTTCTGGTCACCAGGCCCGCCGAGCACGGTATTCTGCGCGGAATAACCCGCACCACCATGTTTGAAGTGGCGGCCAAGCTCGGACTCAAGATCGAGGAACGCGGCTTTTCCGTCGCCGAGGCCAAGGCGGCGAGGGAGGCTTTCATCAGTTCCGCGACCACGATCGCCATGCCGGTCGTGGCCATAGACGGCGATCCGATCGCCAACGGCCACCCCGGCTCGATAACACTTTCGTTGCGGCAAGCCTTTTTTGACATTGCGGAAAAAAGTCCAGCCTGATAACCGCACAGGTGGAATGAACATCAATATATCTCGTTCTGCTTGTCGTTACTGACGACAAGACGGTGTTTGTGCGCTTGACATGTGCCTGACAATTTGGCGCATTGGCCTGCAAACCGAAGGGGATCGGCGAAAGACAAGAACAATGGCGGAACGATCGCAAAACCTTCAGGACCTGTTCCTGAACTCTGTTCGCAAGAGCAAGAACCCGCTCACCATCTTTCTCATCAACGGCGTGAAGCTGACCGGCGTCGTCACTTCATTCGACAATTTCTGCGTCCTGCTGCGCCGCGACGGCCACTCCCAGCTCGTCTACAAGCACGCCATTTCCACGATCATGCCGAGCCAGCCGGTTCAGATGTTCGATGGCGAGGAAAGCCAGGGCGCCTGATTGGCACGTGAGAAGGACCCGGATCGCAGCGTTCGCGGAAAATCAGCACATCTGCCGGGGACGGAAGCTGAGGGTCCGACCCGGGCAGTTGTCATCGTGCCGGTGCTTACCCGCCAGCCGCGCGGCGAGGACGACACCAACCGTCCGCGGCTGACGCGCTCGGCCGAGGCCCGTCATGATGAAGCGGTCGGCCTTGCCCGCGCCATCGATCTCGATCTGATCCACACGGCCGTGGTTACCGTCAACGATCCACGTCCGGCGACCTTGCTCGGCAGCGGCAAGGTCGAGGAGTTGGCGCAGATCGTCAAGGAGGGGCACGCGGAGGTGGTCATCGTCGATCATCCGCTGACGCCGGTGCAGCAGCGCAACCTCGAGAAGGAATTCAACGCCAAGGTGCTGGACCGCACCGGGCTGATCCTCGAGATCTTCGGCGAGCGCGCCCGCACCAAGGAAGGCACGCTGCAGGTCGAGCTTGCGCATCTCAACTACCAGAAGGGCCGGCTGGTGCGCAGCTGGACCCACCTCGAACGCCAGCGCGGCGGTGCCGGCTTTCTCGGCGGCCCCGGCGAAACCCAGATCGAATCGGACCGGCGCGTCCTGCAGGACAAGATCGTCAAGCTGAAGCACGAGTTGGAGACGGTGCGCCGCACCCGCGACCTGCATCGTGCCAAGCGCAAGAAGGTGCCGTTTCCGGTGGTGGCCATCGTCGGCTACACCAATGCCGGAAAATCGACGCTGTTCAACAAGTTGACCGGGGCAGGGGTGCTGGCGCAGGACATGCTGTTCGCCACGCTCGATCCGACGCTGCGCCGCGTGCGGCTGCCGCACGGCACGCCGATCATCCTCTCGGATACGGTCGGCTTCATCTCGGACCTGCCGACGCATCTCATCGCGGCTTTCCGCGCCACGCTCGAAGAAGTGGTCGAGGCGGATCTCGTCATCCATTTGCGCGACATTTCCGATCCTGACACATCCGCCCAGGCCGAGGACGTCGAGCGCATCCTGGCCGACCTCGGCGTCGACGCCGGCGATACCAAGCGGGTCATCGAGGTCTGGAACAAGGTCGACCTGCTCGATGAAGGCAATCGCGCGCGGCTGCTTGCCGAGAGTACGGATGCCAAGGCGCCTCCCGTCGCCATATCGGCGGTCACGGGCGAAGGCATCGACGCGCTGAACGCGATCATAGAGACACGCATGTCCGGCGAACTCGAAGATCTGACGGTGACGATCGGGCCGGCGCAGTTCGGCCTTGTCGACTGGCTTTACCGCAATGGCGATGTCGTTTCGCGAACCGACAATGACGACGGCAGCGCCACCATCTCCCTCAAGGCCACGCAAAGTGCCCGCGAAGAGATCGAAAGCAGATTGCGTCGCAAGAATAACGGCTAACGCCAGTTATTTCGCGCTCTTCGCTTTCTGCCAGAGCGCTTCCATTTCGTCCAGATCAGCCTTTTCCAGCGAGCTGCCGGATTTCTCCAGGGCCTGCTCGACATAGTGGAAGCGCGAACGGAATTTCTCGTTGGTGCCGCTGAGCGCTGCTTCCGAATCGAGCTTCAGGTGACGGCCGAGATTCACGACGGCAAACAGCATGTCGCCGAATTCATCCTTGATCTCCGCGGTTTGGCCCTTGGCCAGCGCCTCGCGCAATTCGCCGATCTCTTCCTCGATCTTGTCGAGGATGGGCGCTGCCTCGCTCCAGTCGAAACCGACGCGGGCGGCCTTCTCCTGAAGTTTCAATGCCCGCGTCAATGCGGGCAGGGCGATCGGCACGCTGTCCAGAAACCCCTTGCCGTTGTCTTCCGGGTCGAGACCGCGCGCGAGACGGGCGCTACGCTTCTCGGCCTTCTCTTGTGCCTTGATCTTCTCCCACATGCCTTTGGCCATGCCGGCGCTGCGGGCCTGTTCGTCCCCGAAGACGTGTGGATGGCGGCGGATCATCTTCGTGGTGATGGCCTGGACCACGTCTCCGAAAGCGAACTCGCCGGCTTCCTCAGCCATCTGCGCGTGGTACACGACCTGCAAAAGGAGATCGCCGAGTTCGTCGCGCAGATCGTCCAGATCGCCGCGCGCGATGGCGTCGGCCACCTCATAGGCCTCCTCGATCGTGTAAGGCGCGATGGTCGAGAAATCCTGTTCGATATCCCACGGGCAGCCGGTCTTTGGTGCACGCAGCGCCGCCATGATCTCGATCAGGCGCGAAATGTCTTTCGATGGCTTCATGCGGCGGATGCTATCGCGCGGTCCGCGGCGCGGCCAATGCTGTCGGCAGGCGAAGCGGGCTTGTCCACAGTTGCGCCGAACAAGTCCGGTCAGTCGAGCACGGAAACGATCGCCTTGGCGAGCTTGTCCATGCCGTCTTCCGGCAGGCCGGCGACATTGATACGGCTGTCGCCGACCATGTAGACGCCATATTCCGCGCGCAGCCGTTCGACCTGCGCTTCCGTGAGCCCAAGCCGGGAAAACATGCCGCGATGGCTGGCGACGAAATCGAAGCGGTCGGAGTTGGACTGCCGGCGCAGCGCCTCGGCGAATTGCACCCGAAGCCTGAGCATGCGCAGGCGCATCTCCTCGAGCTCGGCTTCCCAGTCCGCGCGCAAGACCGCGTCCTCAAGCACGATGCGCACCGCCGCTGCGCCGTGGTCGGGCGGCATCGAATACATGGCACGAGCCGCCGACAGCATCTGGCCCAGCGCCACGTCGGCCTGCGCGCTGTCCCTGGCCAGGATCATCGCCGCGCCGACACGGTCGCGGTAGACGGCGAAGTTCTTCGAGCAGCTGGACGCGACGACCATTTCCGGAACCTTTTCGGCCAGCAGCCGCAGTCCGGCGGCATCGGCCTCGAGGCCATCGCCAAAGCCCTGATAGGCAATGTCGACAAACGGCAGCAGGCCGCGCTCGACGACGAGATCGGTGACAGTGGCCCACTGCGCGATGTCCAGATTGGCGCCGGTCGGGTTGTGGCAGCAGCCATGCAGCAGCACCACGTCGCCGCTCTTTGCGGTGCGCAGTGCTGCCAGCATGTCGTCGAAGCGAACGGCGCCCGACGTCGCGTCGAAATAGGGGTATTCACGGATTTGCAGCCCGGCGGCGCGCATCACCGGCATGTGGTTCGGCCAGGTGGGATCGGACAACCAGACCGTCGCATCGGCGCGGGTTCGCATCAAAAGCTCGGCCACCAGCCGCAACGCGCCGGAGCCGCCCGGCGCCTGCGCGGCACGGATCCGCGTCATGTCTGCACCCGGACCGAAGGCGAGCCTGGCCATCACGGTATTGAACCCGGTGTCGCCGGCGAGGCCGAGATAAGTCTTGGTGTCCTGACCCTGCAGCAGCCGCTTCTCCGCCTCGCGGACGGCCCGCATGACCGGCGTCTTGCCGTCGCGATCCTTGTAGACGCCGACACCAAGGTCGACCTTGTCGGGTCGAGGATCGGCGCGATAGAGGCCGATCAAGGCAAGGATCTTGTCGGCGGCGGCCGACTGAAGGTTTTCAAACATCTGCATGGTTCCGTTGGCGCGGCGGAGTGATACGCAAATCGAACCCCTTGCACCAGCGGTTTTAACTCGCGCCACCCCGAATCGCATAGCCTTGGCATCGCCGCGAGCTACGTCCGCGGCTGCATATGTGCGGCGTTTCGCGAAAAAATCTGCAGGGCCGGGATTAAAACCCCCACATGTTCCGTAAACAGGGCATGAAACGGTCGATGCCACGCTTCGATATCGTCGGACAACTCGGCTCGCTCAGGCGTTACGCGCGCTCGCTGACGCGCGACGGTGCCGATGCAGAGGATCTCGTGCATGACGCTCTTGTGCGTGCCTATGAGCGGCGCGGCACCTTCCGCTCGGGCGGAAATTTGCGCGCCTGGCTGCTGTCCATCGTTCATAACACGTTCGTAGACCGCATGCGCTCGCGACGTTCGGAAGCAGCGCGCCTCGAACAGGCTGGATACCTTGCGGACGCCAGCGCGCCAGCGCCGCAGGAGCATTCGGTGCGCCTGGGCCAGGTGCGCGATGCTTTTTTCAGCCTGCCCGAAGAACAGCGCTCGGCCCTGCATCTCGTTGCCATAGAGGGCCTTTCCTACAGCCAGGCGGCCGATGCCAGCGGCGTGCCACTCGGAACGCTGATGTCGCGCATCGGCAGGGCGCGCGCCGCGCTTCGCGAGATGGAGGAGGGGGCTCCCGCGAAGGCGAAAAATCACCTCAGGATTGTTGGAGGCCCGTCATGACAGCAGCTATCGATCCCGTGACGGACGCCGATCTCGACGCCTATGTCGACGATCAGCTCGACGTCTCGCGCCGCATCGAAGTCGAGGCCTTCCTCTCCGCCCGGCCGGAAGCGGCCGCGCGTGTGATGGCGGATCTCAGGATGCGGGACGAACTGCGCGTGGCGCTGGCCGGATCAGGCGGGATGGCGAGGCCGATGACGACCGATGCCGCGCGGCGCCTGGAGAGGGGGCTTGCCCGGGGCCGCATCTTCGGCGTCTTGCAACGTGTCGCGGCGGTGGCCGCTTTCGTCGCCGCCGGCTGGCTGGCCAACGGCATCGTCGGGCCGATGTCGGTGACCAGGGTCGTCGCCTCGCCGCAGCCGCCCGCCTATGTCGACGAGGCGGTGCGCGCACACAGGACGACCCTTGTGCGCGAAACCATGTCTTCGCAGGCCGAGGCGCCAAACTACAATGCCGGCGAAATCCGCTCGGCGACGGCCATCGTTATGCCATCCTTGCCCAAGGACTGGAAGGTCCGCGACGTGCAGGTCTATCCGTCGCGCTTTGGGCCCAGCGTCGAGATGGCGGTCGAGACCAAGGAGATGGGCCTGGTGTCGCTGTTCGCGATACGGCCGGGAACCTTCGACGTGGTCAAGCCGACGGTCGCGCCCTCGGGCGATATTTCCTCGGCCTATTTCCAGGTCGGCGAGGTCGCCTATGCGGTGGTCGCGCAAGGCGAGGTCCATGACCTCGACCGCGCCGCCGAGACGCTTGCCAGAACGCTTTACTGATCCGTTCACAAAGGAGAATGCAAATGAACACGCCCAATCTGGGATACCGCGTCGGCACCGGCGCCCAAAGCGGCGCCCTCTACGACGAGGGCCTGCGCCAGCACATGCTGCGCGTCTACAACTATATGGGCCTCGGGCTCGTGGTGACCGGCCTCGTCGCCTTCATGGTGTCGTCGACGCCCGCGCTCTACGTGCCAATCTTTTCCAGCCCGCTGAAATGGGTGGTGATGCTGGCGCCGCTCGCCTTCGTCCTGCTGTTCTCGTTCAAGATGCAGACGATGTCGGCGGCAAGCGCGCAGGCGATGTTCTGGGCCTTCTGTGCGGTCATGGGTCTGTCGTTGGCTTCCGTCTTCCTGGTTTTCACCGGAACCAGCATCGCGCGCACCTTCTTCATCGCCGCCACCATGTTCGGCGCCACCAGCCTCTACGGCTACACGACCCGGCGTGACCTGACCCAGTTCTCGTCCTTCCTGATCATGGGCCTGATCGGCGTGGTGATTGCCAGCATCGTCAACATCTTCCTCGGCTCGACCGCTTTGCAGTTCGCCATCTCGGTGATCGGCATCGCCGTGTTCATCGGCCTGACTGCCTGGGACACGCAGTCGATCAAGGAACAGTATGCGGAGAACTTCGACGCGGAGTCGCGGCAGAAGCTGGCCGTTTTCGGCGCCTTCTCGCTCTACCTCAACTTCGTCAACATCTTCCAGCTGTTGCTGAACTTCACCGGCGAGCGGGAATAGTCCGAACCGTAGCAGGCAACATCTTGCATCTTGCCGTGGCCGGAGGGAAATCTCCGGCCACTCTTCATTTGAGACGGCGCCTGGCCCGCTTGTGCCATCGCACGTTCATCGTGACTATGTGAAACGCAATGCAAACCGCCGCCTTGAGTTCACGCCTGGCCATTTGCTAGCCTGCCGGCCAAGCAAAGACAAACCGCGAGAACATATGGCACAGGACAGCCAGACACTTCATGGCGACGGCATCTCGGCCGTTATAGTCGGGCAGGGCGCCGAACTGGTCTCGCTGCGGGATGCGGATGGGCTGGAACTTATGTGGCAGGCCGGACCGGCCTGGCGCCGTCATTCCCCGGTGTTGTTTCCGATCGTCGGCCGGCTGAAGGGCGATCAACTGCGCCATCGCAGCCAGACCTATCCGATGACGCAGCACGGCTTCGCCCGCGATAAGTCGTTTGCCTGGGCGGAGAGGGGTTCTCGGTCCTGCATGCTGGTGCTCACCGACGACGCGGAGACCCGAACGCACTATCCCTTCGCCTTCCGTCTGGCGGTAACCTACACCCTCGACCGCCGGCGGCTCGATGTGACCTTCGAGATCACCAACACCGGTGATGAGACGCTGCCGGCGTCGATCGGAGCTCACCCGGCGTTCAACTGGCCGCTGCTGCCGGACCTGCCCAAGGAGGCTTACCGCCTGACCTTTGCTGAAGCAGAGCGTGCGCCGGTCCGCCGGTTGAAGGACGGACTGCTGCTGGCGGCGCCGCAGCCGACGCCCCTCGAGGGCAACGTTCTCGCGTTGGCGGATCGCCTGTTCGACGAGGATGCCGTGATCCTGGACCAGCCTGCCAGCACCGCCGTGCGCTATGGAGCCGATCGCGGTCCGGCGATCGAGATGCATTGGCACGGATTTCGGGAATTGGGCGTCTGGTCCAAGCCCGGCGGCGCGCCGTTCCTCTGCATCGAACCGTGGTACGGCCTCGCCAGCCCGGTGGATTTCGATGGCGAATTCGTCGACAAGCCGGGAGTGATGCTGATCGAGCCGGCCGGAAGGCGCGTGCTCGGCTATCGGATCGAATTTCAACCGCAGAGGCATTAGCTGAAAGGCTGGCGTCGCGTTCATGGATGGTGGAGTTGGTCGTAAACATCCAACTCGCTTGATTTGGAGGAATACAGCATGGACCGATTCACCGGCGGTTGCCTGTGCGGCAACGTCCGAATTGTGGCGACTGGACGCCCATACCGGGTGGGCCTTTGTCACTGTCTCGACTGCCGCAAGCATCACGGGGCGCTTTTTCATGCTTCCGCGATTTTCCCTCAGGATGCGGTGACGATCGATGGCGAAACCCGTGACTATGCCGGGCGGTTCTTCTGTCCCCGTTGCGGCTCGACCATTTTTGGTCGCACCGCCGACGAAATCGAAGTGAACCTGGGATCCCTGGATGCCCCGGACCAACTGACGCCAACGTACGAAAGCTGGATCATCCGTCGCGAAACCTGGCTGCCGCCGTTTCCGCTCACGAGACGATATGAGCGCGATCGTGACGCCGCGGGCCGCTTCGAGGAGTAGGCGGCACGAACGGCGGGAAGGCGCCGTGACCAGGGGACCGGCGGCGCCTCACTCCGGAAGACCGGCCTTGCGGAAGCCGTCGACGAAATGATCGAGCATCGCCGCATCGCGGAAGGGCTCCGTCCAGACCCAGTGGCTGGTGGTGAAATGCGGGTTGCTGACGAGAAACAGTTCGACCTCCGTGCGCGCCTCCTCGAGCCGGCCGAGCTGCGCGAGGCTGGCCGCCAGGAAGCGGCGTGAGCTCGTTCGATAGGTCTCGTCCCGGCGCAACGTCTTGACGGCGGCCTCGTAGTCGCGCGCCGCATATTGCGCCGCGCCGAGCGTCAGATAGTACCAGCTTGCCGGAAACGGGTTGAGTCGGAACGCCTTGCGGATCTGTTCGAGCCCTTCCTCGACCCGCCCGGCCAGCACGGAGATGTCGGACAACGTCGCCCAGGCATCGGCCTCATTGGGGTCGAGCTCGAACGCCCTGGCGAATTCCGCATCCGCCTCAGCGAAGTCGCGCTCATAGGCGAGCAGGTTGCCGAGCACCCAGCGGCAGCCGGCGTCATTGGGATCGATCGCCACCGCTTTGCGCGCCAGATCCAGGGCCAGGCGACGGTTGGGTTCCACCGGCTCGCCCCAATGTACCCATCCCATCCAGTGGTTCATGGCAAGCCAGCGATAGGCCTCGGCGTAGTCCGGATCGAGCGCGACCGCGCGCGTCAGCATCAGATGCGCCTCGCGCGCCGTCTGCGGTGAATCGTCTATCAGCTTGCGCGCCCGAACGCAGAGATCGTAGGCCTCGAGACTCTTGGGCCGATTGCGCGGCGGCGGCGCGCGCAGCCGGCCGAGCAGCGCCTCCACGATCTTGGCCGTCACCTCGTCCTGAACGGCAAAGATATCGTCCAGCCCGCGATCGAAGCGTTCCGCCCACAGGTGATCGCCACTCACGGCGTCGACCAGCTGGGCGTTGATGCGCACGCGTCCCGCGGCACGTCTTGCGCTGCCCTCCAGGAGGTAGCGTACGCCAAGCTCCCGGGCGATCTCGCGCACGTCCATGGCCTTTCCCTTGTAGGCAAAGGTCGAGTTGCGCGCGATGACGAACAAGCCCGAGGCCCTGGACAGGTCGGTGATCAGGTCTTCGGTCAATCCGTCGGCGAAGGGCTCCTGCTCGGGGTCGTTGCTGAGATTGACGAAGGGCAGCACGGCTATCGAGGGCTTGTCGGGCAGCGGCAAAGCTTTCCGCTTGGCGCTACCGAGGGATTCCACGATCCCGGCGAAGCGGTAGCCGACGCGCGGAACAGTGGCGATCCATTCCCCGCCGTCGGCGGGCGGACCAAGCAGCTTGCGCAGCTGCGCGATCTGGACGGTGAGATTGCCTTCCTCGACCGCTGTACCCGGCCATGCCGCATCCATCAGATGGGCCTTGTCGAGGACTTCGCCTGGCCGTTCGACGAGCGCCGTCAGCAGCTTGAGCCCACGGTAGCCGACGGCAACGGGCTCATCGTTCCGAAGCAGTGTTCCCGCATCCGGATCAAGCACAAACGGACCAAAGGCAAAGCGCGATCCCTGCATGAAGCGCATCTATAGCCCGTTTGGAACTTTTGAGAACTATTTGGGAGAGCTTAATTACGGCGCTGTTCGCATCCGGCACAATTCAACCTCTTTCAGGTCGAGGTCCCAAGTCTAGGACCCCTCCCTCAAACCGTAGGAGGTTGCCATGAACGATACCCTTGCATCGACGCGGTGTCAGACCGCGCGACCGAGGATGCCTGAGGGGCTGGCGGAAGCGTTGCGTCGGCACCTGACGACCCTGCGAAGCATTGTCGAAAGCTGGCACGATCGGAGCTGGCGCGAGCGGATACGCTTTCGCTGGGAGCTTGAGCGAATGTCGAAGGACAATCCCCATCTGATCGACGACATCGGATTGACGAAACGGCAGGTCGAGGCAGAGCTCGCAAAGCCGTTCTGGCGACGGTAAGCCGAATGCTGAGCAAATATCAGCAGTATAGGGTAGGGCGGATTTCAGACCTGCCGGGCGATGGTACCGATCACATTGAGGACGAGCCGTGCGGCGGTCAGGGCCGACGGTAAGGCGCGCGCTGCCGACGCTGCGCAGCCCGAACGTCAAGTAGGTGTTCGGCGAAGCGCTGCCGGCGCAGACCCTGGGAGGCGCCGAGTTTCGTCTGCCGCTATTAATTGGCACGTTCAACTTCGTTGGAAGCAGTGATCCTGAACAAGGCGATCAGCCTAGTCGTGGTGGCCACAGCGTTGCCGTTCAGGGCGCAGACAGTGCCCTTTGCCGACGTGGCGGCCCATTGGCCGGTCAGCCTCAAGGTGGGCAACACGCCTCAAATCGGAAACTCTCTACAAGATGATAGCCTTACTGCTGGTCGTCATCGCGGCCGTGCTGTTGTTCGGTCACGAAGCGCTTGAATGCACCAGCCAGCCTGCCATCTCCATAAGTCGCATAAGATAGATTATGGAACTGTAGCATTGAGCTGATGCAGCGTATTGCCTTGATCTGTCCAGCAACGCTAGGCTGCGGCGATGACGGGTTCAAATCGAGCGATTGAGTCTGCCATCGAGGTGTTCGTGCACGGGCACAGCACCGGCAAGAGCCGTACCTTTCCTTACGAGACAAGTCGTGTCGGGTCGCTGTGGTTGATGCGCGATGCTGAGCGCAAGAACGCTCGCGATTACCGCAAGGAAGAATGGATCGCCTATCACGTCGATCCCGAGGACGTCGATGCGACTGCCCGGCAGCATGCGCGAGGAAGATTCTATGTCTGCGTCATGGTTGCGACAGCGGAGCCAGACGAGCCGACGCGAAGCGCATATAAGGCTCTCGGCTATCGGTTGCTCGGGACCGAAGGTTTCTTCGTGCGGCCGATAAGCCAGATTCCGAGGCCGCCGCAGGCTGCCGTTTCGATCGAACGTGTGCAAACAGCCGAACTGGCGGTCCAGTTGGGAAAGATCACGCGCACACGGCCGATTCCGGACACTTTGCTTGGCGATGACGCTCCATTCCGCCAGTACGTGGCGATCGACGGAGAAGACATCGTCGGTCGCGTACGCAGCGTGGATGCTGTGGGCGCCACATGGTGCGCGGACATGTATGTCGAACCCTCGCACCGCCGCCGTGGCATCGGCCAGGCGCTTCTCTCAAGGATGTTGTGGGACGATCAGGCCCATGGTTCGAAGTCCTCCGTGCTGACGGCCACTCACACCGGGGCGCATCTGTACCCTCGTGTCGGTTATGAGCGGATTGGAACGCTGTTCATGTTCGCGCCAAAGAGTACGACGCCCCGATGAAGACCTCTTCCTATGATGCTGACTCATAAGGAATTTCAAGCGCCATGCCATCAAATGCGGGCTCGACATTTGCCGGAGTCTCAGCCATCACGGTAGCGTAGTCCAGCGGCCCATGCATATGGGTCAGCACGGCCCGTTTCGGAGCCAGCCGTTCGATCCATTCTAGCGCCTGGCCGAGCGACAGATGGCTCGGGTGTGTCCTGTACTGAAGCGCGTCCACGATCAGGACATCAAGATTACGCAGCCGCTCGGCGGTGGCAGCCGGAAAATCGCTGATGTCGGGGCAATAGGCTAGTCCCCCGATGCGGAAGCCGAGCGATATGATGTCGCCATGAACCTGCGGCAGCGGCTCGAGGGTGAGGGCACCGCCCTCGCCTTCGATCACGACGGGACCGGCGTGATCGATGATGTGCGCGTCGACAATCGGCGGATACGAACTGCCTGGCGGCGTCTCGAAACAGTAGCCGAAGGCCTGGCGCAGCCGCAGCATCGTTGGATGGTCGGCATGGATATCAATCCGCTGCCGCTGGTCGAGCACGAAGCCGCGCAGGTCGTCGATGCCGTGGATGTGGTCGGCATGGGGGTGCGTGTAGACGACGGCATCGATGCGTTTGACCGACGCCATCAGCATCTGCTGGCGGAAATCCGGCCCAGTGTCGATGACGACGGTGGTGCGGGCGCCGCTCGCGGCGATCCGCTCGACAAGGGCAGCCGTGCGCATGCGCTGATTTTTCGGATTTTGCGGATCGCAATTGCCCCAGTCGCCGGTGATGCGCGGCGTGCCGGGTGACGAGCCGCAGCCGAGAATGGTGAGGCGCAGCCGGTCTGTCATCGTTCAGGCGCTTTGCTCGGCGGGTCGCGGCATCTTGCCGAACAGCCGGAAGAAATTGTCGGTCGTCAAAGCCGCGATTTCACCTTCGCTGACGCCGACCGTCTCGGCCAGCACCTTGGCCGTGTGCGCGACATAGGCGGGTTCATTGCGCTTGCCGCGAAATGGGATCGGCGCGAGATATGGCGCATCGGTTTCCACCAGCAGCCGGTCATGCGGCAGGTCGGCGGCTATGGCGCGTATTTCGGCCGAATTCTTGAAGGTCAGGATGCCAGAAAACGAAACATAGCCGCCCAGCGAGACGCCAACCTCGGCCAGCCTGCGTCCCGACGAAAAACAGTGCAGGACGAACGGGAAGGCGCCCTTCCCCGTTTCCTCCTCCAGAATATGAGCCATGTCGTCGTCGGCATCGCGCGAATGGATGACCAGCGGCAGGCGCGTCTCGCGGGCAGCGGCGATGTGGTTGCGCAAACCCTGCGCCTGCGCATCGCGGGGCGCCTTGTCATAGAAATAGTCGAGCCCGGCCTCGCCGATCGCCACCACCTTGGGATGGGCGGACAGGCGCACGAGATCCGCCGTCGTCACGTCAAGCTCTTCGGCCGCATTGTGCGGGTGGGTTCCGACGGAGCAGTATACTTCGTCGAAAGCGTCTGCGATTTCAAGTATTTGCTGAAACCGCTTCACGCGCGTCGAGATCGTTACCATACGGCCGATCCCGGCGGCCAGGGCGCGGGCGACGATGGCCGCCCGCTCCTCGGCGAAGTCCGGAAAATCCAGATGGCAGTGGCTGTCGACGAGCATCAGCCGTTCGCTTCCGGCTGATCGACGTAACGCGGAAACACGCCTTCTGGCACAGGCAACGCTCTGCCCGGCACAAGCGCATGGTCGGCGTGGAGATGCACGAAATCGCGCTCGTCTGCCGGCACGGCCAGCAGGTCAAGCAGCTTCGCGGCCGATCCTGGAGTGAAGGGCTGGCACAGAATCGCCACGCGCCGCACCACTTCGGCCGTAGTCCACAATACCGTTTGCATGCGCTCGGGGTTGGTCTTCTTCAGCGCCCAAGGTTCCTGTCCGGCGAAATACCGGTCGGCTTCGGCCACCACGCCGAAGATCGATGCCAGCGCCAGATGGATGCCTTGCTCGGCCATTGCCTTGCGCGCGGCGGCAAGAGCGGCCGCCGCCTGATCGAGGATTGCCTTGTCGGCATCGGTCAGCTCGCCGCGCGTCGGCACCACGCCGCCGCAGTTCTTGGCGATCATCGACAGCGAGCGCTGCGCCAGATTGCCGATGCCGTTGGCGAGGTCGGCATTGGTGCGGTTGACGATCGCTTCGTGGCTGTAGCTGCCGTCCTGGCCGAACGGCACCTCGCGCAGGAAGAAATAGCGCACTTGGTCGAGCCCGTAATGCTCTATCATGGTGAAGGGGTCGATGACGTTGCCCACCGATTTCGACATCTTCTCGCCGCGGTTGAACAGGAAGCCGTGGCCAAAGACGCGCTTCGGCAGCGGAATGCCTGCCGACATCAGGAAGGCCGGCCAGTAGACGGCGTGGAAACGCACGATGTCCTTGCCGATGATGTGCGCATCGGCCGGCCAGAATTTCCAATTATCAGCCTTTTCATCGGGATAGCCGACGCCGGTAATGTAGTTTGTCAGCGCGTCGACCCAGACATACATCACGTGCTTCTCGTCTCCGGGCACCGGCACGCCCCAGTCGAACGTCGTGCGCGAGATCGACAGGTCCTTCAGTCCCGATCTGACGAAGCTCATCACTTCATTGCGCCGCTCGGCCGGGCCGATGAAATCCGGCTGGCCCTCGTAGAGCGCCAGCAGTTTGTCCTGATAGGCCGAGAGCCGGAAGAAATAGCTTTCCTCCTCGACCCATTCGACCGGCGTTCCTTGCGGGCCATAGCGGACATTGTCGGGACGAACCTCGGTTTCCTCCTCGCCGTAATAGGCTTCGTCGCGCACCGAGTACCAGCCGGCATAGCCGCCCTTGTAGATGTCGCCATTGGCGGCCATCGCCCTCCAGATCGCCTGAGATGCCGCGTAGTGCCGCTCTTCGGTGGTGCGGATGAAATCGTCGTTGGAAGCGTTGAGCGCGGTCGCCATGCGCTTGAACTCGGCCGAATTTCGGTCGGCCAGTTCGCGCGCCGAAATGTCTTCCTTCTTCGCCGTCTGCAGCATTTTGATGCCGTGTTCGTCGGTGCCGGTGAGAAAGAAGACCTGCTTGCCGTCGAGCCTCTGAAAGCGGGCCAGCGCATCGGTGGCGATCAATTCGTAGGCATGGCCGATATGCGGCTTGCCATTGGGGTAAGAGATCGCGGTCGTGACGTAGTATGTATCGCGTGACATGAATGAACCGTCATGAAGTCTGAATGGAAGGCGTGGCGGTGGATATCGCATCGGGGAGGCGATTGCCATCCCGAGGGAACCATCACATTCGCATTGCAGACTTCAGGCGGTCGATCATGGTCAAGGCGTGCTGCTTCTTGTCGAGATTGTAGGTGTCAGTCTCAGATATAGCGTCCAGCGCCTCGTGCCAAGTGTCCGAAAGCGTTTTGGCTCGTGCGAGATCGCCGGCCAGCGCCGCCCGGCTAGCCGCATCGGACAACAGGTCGAGCGCGCGGCGGTTGAAGATATCGAACTGGATCGCCTGGTCGCGTCCGGCCACCACCTCGGCAAGGCGATAGGCGCCGGCGATGTCGCTCTTGCCGGCGCTCACCAGGGCGTCCAGCGTTTCGGCGATCTCCAGCCCGCCATACTGCGTCAGGAGGATCGCATTGCGGGCGCTGCCCCCTGCCCGCTCGGCAAGTGCCGCCCGCGCGGCCGGATCATCCGGCGGAGGCGGCTCGGCGGTTTCCAGCACCGCCATCAGCTCGTCGGCATCAAGCGGCGACAGCCGAACCAATTGGCAGCGCGAGCGGATCGTCGGCAACAGGCTGCCCGGTGCATGGACGATGAGGATGAACAGCGTTCGCGCCGGCGGCTCCTCGAGATTCTTCAGCAAGGCATTGGCCGCGTTGGCATTCATGTCGTCGGCCGGGTCGACGATCACCACCCGGTAGCTGCCGTCATGCGAAGTCAGCGACAGGAAGCGACTGACCTTGCGGATCTCGTCGACGGTGACGACCGTCTTGAAGTTCTTGGTCTTGTCGTTCAACGGACGGGTCAGATGCAACACGCCCGGATGCGCGCCGGTGGCGATCTGACGAAACAGCGAGGACGCCGGATCGGGAACGGCGAGCGTCTCCGGCGCTTGCTCGAAGGCGGGATGCTTCAGGAGGTGATGCGCCAGATGGAAGGCGAGCGTCGCCTTGCCGATGCCGACCGGTCCGGCGAAGATCAGCGCGTGCGGCAGCTTTCCAGCGCGATAGGCGGCCGCGAGCATGGCGGCGGCCTGCCCGTGCCCCACCAGGCGTGGCGTTTCGGACGGTTCGGGGACGCCGTCCAGCGTGTCATGCTGTTCCGGCGCGATGCGTTCGAAGATCATGCGGGTGCGGTCTGTCTGTTGCGCATGGGCGCCCTCGCCTCCAGTGCCGCGAACACGGTGGCGGTGACGGCATTCTCTACCGCATCGGGAGCGGCGGATGCGTCGATCACGACGCAGCGCTCCGGCTCGGCCGCCGCGATCGCCAGGAATGCCTCGCGGCGCGCCTGGTGAATGGCAAGCGTTTCCTTTTCGAAGCGGTCGGGGCCGGCGCCGGCGCCGCGACGTACTGTTGCGCGTCTCAGGCCTTCGGTGGGATCGATGTCGAAGATCAGCGTCATGTCGGGCATCATGCCATTGATGGCCACTTGCTCCAGCGTCTCCATGAACACCGGGTCGAGGCCGCCGGTGACGCCCTGGTACACGCGCGAGGAATCCAGGAAGCGGTCGCATAGAACAATGGAGCCGCGCTCGACCGCCGGGCGGATGACCTGCTCGACATGGTCGGAGCGCGCCGCGGCGAAAAGCAGTGCCTCCATCTTCGGCCCGAACGGCTCGGCGGCGCCTGAAAGCAGCACGTGCCGGACCGCTTCCGCGCCCGGAGAGCCGCCCGGCTCGCGGGTGACGAGGACGTCGTACTTCTTGGCACGCATCTTCCCGGCCAGCCGCTCGATCTGCGTCGACTTGCCTGCTCCTTCGCCGCCTTCGAAGGTGATGAAAAATCCGCGTGCCAATCGAAAGGCCTTTATCCCTTATTTGAATGGATTCTAGCGCTCTAGATAGTCCGCGTTCGGGAAAACGTCCATGCCGCCGGCGTTATCGCATGCCGCTCAAAAGTGACCTCGGCTTTGAGAGAACGACATGCATAAACAAAGACGCTAAAGCGCATCGCATGAATTCGTTTCAGCGCGACGCGCTTTAGCGGAGCCAGCCAACGGCCAGTTCCTTGACGGCATCGAGAGCTCGCTGCGGCAGCGTGCCGACGCCGATCGATTCGGCGGCGAACAGCGGCGTTTCCTGGCTCAGCGTGTCGCCGATCCAGACCCGCAGCACGCCTACCGGCTGCCCCTCCTCCACGGGTGCGGCAACCGGGCCGTCATAGACGATCCTCGCTGTCAGTTTGTCGCGGTTGGCCACCGGCAGGAAGATGGCGATCGGCCCTTTCGCCTTCAGCGTCACGCCGGCTTTGACGCCGCCGAAAACCTGCGCTTGGCCCACCACCTCGTCCTTGGCGAAGATTTGCGTCTTCTCGAAGGAACGCGAACCCCAGTCGAGGAGCTTGCGTGCCTCCTCGGCGCGTTCCTTGTCGCTTGCGAGCCCGCTCATCGCCGCGATCACCCGCGCGCCATTGTGGCTGACCGAGCCGACTATGCCGAAGCCGGACACCTCACTGCTGCCGACTGCCAGGCCGTCGGCGCCGATGTCCATCGCCAGCAGCGGGTTGCGATTCCTCTGCGAAATCTTGTTCCAGGTAAAGTCCTTCAGGCCGTAGTAGCGATAAAGGTCCGGATAGTCGCGCCACAGATGCAAGGCCAGCATTGCCAGCTCGCGCACGCTCGTCTGCTGGCCCTCCGCCGGCAGCCCCGTCGAATTGACGAAGGTCGATTTGGCCAGGCCGATCTGGCGGGCGCGTTCGGTCATCTGCGCGGCGAAATTGTCCTCGGACCCGGCGATGCCTTCGGCCAGCACGATACAGCCGTCATTGGCCGCCTGCACCGTCACGCCCTGGATCAGGTCCTCGATCCGGACCGCCGATTTGAGCTTGGCGAACATCGTCGACGTTCCCGAAGGGGCGCCGCCCTTGCGCCAGGCGTTTTCACTCACCACGAACGTGTCGTCGAGGGTCAGGCGTCCGGACTTGATTGCGTTGAACACCACTTCCATCGTCATCAGCTTGGCCATCGAGGCCGGCTGTATCAGCTTGTCGGCGTCCTTGGAAAACAACACCGTCCCTGTGTCGGCGTCGATCATGAAGGCCTGGGCTGCCTTGGTCTCGAAAAGCTGCGCGCCGGCGGGCGCGATGCAAAGCAGCAGCAGGGCCAATCCCAGAAATCCGGCCAAAGGCGGAAAGACGCGCAACTGCATGAAATCTCGACCCGTTTGCCGGTTCTGGCGCGGCCAGGCTATCAGGGTTTTTTCCGCAGGATCAACCGTGCGGGAAAAATAGATCAGTTGCGCACGGCCAGGGCGTCCGGCGCACCATGCGACCAGGCCGCCTGCAGCAGATCGTCGACGCCGCCATGGCCGTCCGGATAGAGGTTCACCGCATACCAGTCCTTGCCATCGAATTCGGAACGTTGGATCTCGATCCTGCCGAAGGGCTCGAGCGCGGCCGCCACGCGTTTTGCCTCGGTGGCGTCATCGAAAGTGCCGGCCGCGACATAGGCGGGCGACGGCGCTTGCGGGTTGGCGTTCTTCCATGAGCGCAGGATGTCGGCGGGCGACATGCCGTCGTCGTCAAGTGCGGCAAAGACATCGGCGCGCCGCACGCGCTCGTCGGCATAGGAGAGCGAGGCCACCGAAAACGGCGATTGCGGCGGCAGGCCGATATCCGGACGCTCCGGCACGATCGGACCGAAGTCGGGCAGCGCCAGGTCACCCAAGGCCGGCGATTGTGCCGGCACCTGTGCTTGCGGAGCTGCATCGGAATTCGTCAGCTGGCCTGGGAACGGCACGGCGGCACTCACCGGCAGGCTCGGCGATGGTCCGTTCATGGCCACCATGACGCCGGTCGGCAAGCCATCCGACGGGTCCGGTATCCTGTTGCCTGGATGGTAGGAGGCCATCAGATACTGGTCGTCATTGCCGTCGAGCGGCGCGCGGCCAACATATTCCACCTTCACCTCGGCCGTGCCGACATTGGCATAGTCGAGCATCTGGGCGGCGCGTTCCGAGACGTCGATGATGCGGCCCTGGTGGTAGGGACCGCGGTCATTGACGCGCACGATGACCGAACTGCCGGTCTTGAGATTGGTGACGCGGGCGTAGCTCGGCAGGGGCATGGTCGGGTGCGCCGCCGTCAGATGGCTCATGTCGTAGACTTCGCCGTTGGCGGTCAGCCGTCCATGAAAGGCATCGCCGTACCAGGACGCCAGGCCGACCTTGGCATAGTGCTTGTCTTCCTTCGGATAGTACCACTTGCCGCGAACCTGGTAGGGTTTTCCGAGCTGGTCGCGGCCGCCGCCACGCCGCATGAAGGCGACGCGAGGGCTGGCCTTCACGCCATATTCGGTTTCGGCGAAATATTCCTTGGAACGGGTCTTCTTGTAGACCATCCCTTTTGGTTCAGGCTGCGATGCGCAGGCGGCAAGCAGCACTGCCGACATGGTGAATAGCGCGAAAGCGCAAGCACGGCGTAGATGCGGGCGCGCCGTAGTTTGCATTTCCTGATGTCCCCTACAGTCTCGACCAAAGACGCCGCGGCTTGAACGTCCCAGGAGCCAAAGCTTGCCTGACCAAGACCAACGGCGCCTCGAACCCCTGTCCTTTGTGCGCAGGAATTGTTTATCACGCTATTAATCGATTGTGGCCGCAACCAGGCAAGATTGTGACGCCACCCTGCCCGGCGTCGGCTGCCGGGAAACATGCGTTCCGCGCATGCCGGTTGACAGGTCTTTGCCGGGCACACTAGAGCATCAGCCAGATGGCTCTCTTCATTCGCCGCCGGACTCGAATATCTGATCGAGTGACGTTGGGCGAAGAGATGTCGCTGGAGGGATGGCCGAGCGGTTTAAGGCACCGGTCTTGAAAACCGGCGTGGGCGCAAGTTCACCGTGGGTTCGAATCCCACTCCCTCCGCCAGATCCCTAGCACGTTGAAAAGCATCGCTTTTCGGATTTTTCTTATTCGGTTCCTAACTCCGTTCCTAACCTCAACAAACGATGAAGTCCGCCACCGTGAGGCAGCGCCTCCGTAAATGGCTTTGATCTTGATTGCATCGAATATTAGGAAGCCCTAATCTCGTCACGTCGGATTCGGCATTGTGGGGAGGAAGTGACATGCCTAAGGTTTCGGATCTTTTCTTTAAGACCGCCGTCGCTTGGCTCATTTTGGGGATTGGCGCTGGCTTGCAAATGGCGATTTCGGGAGATCACGGTGCGTTCCCGGCGCATGCGCACATCAATCTGCTCGGATGGGTCACAAGTGCAATCTTTGGCGGTTACTACGCCCTGAACCCGGCAAAGGCAGAGCGGAAAGTGGCAATTGCCCACTTCGGCCTGTACAACGTCGGCTTGGTGGTGATGTTGCCGGCGCTGTATTTGATGCTCCACGGGAATACGGCGCTTGAGCCGGTCGTCGCTGCGGGTTCGCTCATCGTCGCCGCTGCGGTGCTGCTTTTCGCCTTTGTGGTTTTCTCAAGCGCAAACGTGCGCTCGGCGTCTGGGTTGTCGCCAGCCAGAAACTGATTTGGCGGATTCCGCTCAGTGAAGAATGGCCCGCCACCATGAGGCGGCGGGCTCGGTCGGCCAATCGTTTAGCAATTCACGCCGAACCGCTTCCTTCATGATGTGGTGAGGGTCACTCCCGAGGCTTTTCGTGCCGAATCGGCTAAGCCTTGAGCCTATGAACGAAACCTCCCTCTACGCGCCGGTGAAGCGGTTTCTCGAAAGCCTGGACTTTGCCGTGAAGGGCGAGATCGGCGGCTGCGACATCGTCGCGCTGCGTGAGGGGGAGCCGCCCGTCGTCGTCATTTGCGAGTTGAAGCTGGCGTTCAATCTCGAACTGGTGCTGCAAGGCGTCGACCGCGCAACCGCCTGCGACGAGGTGTGGCTGGCCGCGCGCATGTCGGCCCGGGGCAAGGGACGCGAGAGCGACGCCCGGTTCCGCAATCTTTGCCGCCGGCTTGGCTTCGGCCTGCTCGGCGTGACGGCGAGCGACCGGGTCGAGGTGCTTCTGAGCCCGGTCACCGTCGCGCCGCGCAAGAACCCACGGCGCCGCTCGCGGCTGGTCGACGAACATCGTCGGCGCCGCGGCGATCCTGTCGCGGGCGGGGGATCGCGCAATCCCATCATGACAGCGTACCGCCAGAGCGCCCTCGCCTGCGCCGCGGCGCTGGCCGACGGGCCCAAGCGCCCGCGCGATCTCGAGGCGCTGACGCCGCTTGCGCCGAAAATTCTGCTGCACAATGTCTATGGCTGGTTCGCGCGCGTCGACCGCGGCGTCTACGATCTGACCGACGCCGGCCGTGCCTCGCTGATGCGTTGGCCGCAGCCGTCGCACGATGAATCCCGACACGCGATTTTGAACGCGCCGAGTGCCTGAGCGCGGGACAACGCCCGGCCCTTTGGTTGATTTTTCAGACAAAATATGCTGCTTGTCCCGCCCATGAAGACACTCTGCACGACGTTCATGGCGTTCTTGACCCTGGCTTTTCCGGCCAACGCCATGGACAGCGCCTTGCGCGCAGGCCTCCTGAAACTCGACCCGCAAACCCGCCTCGAACAGCGCTGTGACGCTGAAGTTCTCGACCGGATCACCCACGACGACCGCAAGTACAAGGCGGACCGGGTGGTCGCTTACGCCTTTGCCACGCCCGTCATGAGCGACGACGCCATCAAGAGCCCGGGAGCCGCCTTCCGCAGCAAGGGGCAATGGTACCGGCTGAAATTCAAGTGCGAGACGGCGCCGGACCATATGGAGGTCTTACAGCTCCGCTACCGCATCGGCGACGAGATCCCGGAGACCGATTGGGCAAAATACAATCTCTACGATTAGGCTCTACGACTAGGTTTTCACCGCCATTTCGACTCGCCTGCCCGCGATTGTCGAATCCCCTCAATGGCGCCGCTGCAACGAAAGCGGTTTTGCGGCGTTGCCCGAAGCGATGTCTTGACGGCAAGGAACCATGCCTTTAGGGCGGGCTGGGCGATCGACAACGAACACTCGGCGAACAGGCAAGGGCTTCCAGGTCGATGGAAATATTTACTGCCGCAGGCTTATCGGCCCTTTTTCAGGTAATCGCGATCGATCTTGCGCTGGCTGGAGACAACGCCATCGTCATCGGCCTTGCGGCGGCCGGCCTGCCGGCCAGTCAGCGCAAACGGGCCATTCTGGTCGGCATCATCGCGGCCACCGTCCTTCGCATTTTCTTCGCCCTGATCACGCAATGGCTGCTGACAATTGGCCCCATGCTCCTCATCGCCGGCGGCCTGCTGCTGCTTTGGGTGTGCTGGAAGATGTGGCGGGAACTGGGTGTCAGCCACGAGCAGGAGCGTGACGCGACCGAAGCGCTGTCGAATGGCGATTTCGACAAGGATGGGACCATTGCCGGCAAGTCGCCGCGCAAGACCTTCTCGCAGGCCGCCTGGCAAATTGTCATTGCCGACGTGTCGATGTCGCTCGACAATGTCCTGGCCGTCGCGGGTGCGGCCATGAACCATCCGACGGTGCTGATCATCGGCCTCGCTCTGTCGATTGCGCTGATGGGCTTCGCCGCGTCCTTCGTCGCGCGCCTGCTGCACAAATACCGCTGGATCGCCTATATCGGCCTGCTGATCATCCTTTACGTCGCCCTGAAGATGCTTCTCGACGGCGCCGTGCAGCAGTTTCCCGACCAATTCGCTTTCCTGGCGCCATGGTTCGGATCGAGCGGCCACTGAGCCGGAACCCTCGCGCCCGCCGATGTTGGTCAGTTTGAAATTGCAGCGTAATGGTTCATTCTGATTGGATTGAACCGGTGCCCATCGGCGCGAAGAAGCACGTCCACCTATATCGCTGGTAAGGATCAAACTTCATATGGGGAATGATCGTTCGATAAACCGTCATTAGACGCTCGCAGATGTGGTATCGATCATCGGGCGCAGCCTGGACACGTTCTCTGGGGATAAACCACTCTGCTTCTTGTGGCTCATTCAAGTAGGTAGGGTGCAGCCTGACAAAATAGCCGTCTTTGGTCATCCTGACATCGTTGGGATCGATGGGGTGGCAATCCTTGTTTCCGCAGCAGTCATAGTGAAGAACGGGATCGGTCTTGCCCGTATACCAACCGTGTGCGTCCGCATCGCCGGGCAGCACAAGCCACGCCAATGCAATGTGTCCTAGCAACTGTCTCATGGGACCAGCCCCTTCACCATTCTGCCCATAGCATATTAGTGAGTCCTAATCATAGCGCTGAAAGTCGCGTTGACTGGCTGCCATTACCCGGCAATTCGCTTTTTGTAAGAGCCGCGAACCAATGGCTTTCGGCTTCTTCGCTTCGATCTGCACAACGAGATCGCCGATGTCGCAGAGCTTACCTGTTTGCCTGATCGGGCAAGCCGTGCTATTGCGCCGCCCGAATTGAGCTCCTGCCAGAGCCGTGCAAACCGTTATATGTCGTGACTTCGAGCCGGATCAGCGTTTCCGGTTCAGGTCCATTGGAAACCTGCTCATGTCCGCCCCTCGCGTCAGCTTCGTCAGTCTCGGATGCCCCAAAGCCCTGGTGGATTCCGAACGCATCATCACGCGCCTGCGCGCCGAGGGCTATGAGATCGCGCGCAAGCATGACGGTGCCGATCTCGTCGTGGTCAACACCTGCGGCTTCCTCGATTCCGCCCGCGATGAATCGCTCAACGCCATTGGGTCGGCGCTTTCCGAGAACGGCAGGGTCATCGTCACTGGCTGCCTGGGCGCCGAGCCCGATGTCATTCGCGAGAAGCATCCCAACGTCCTCGCCATCACCGGTCCGCAGGCCTATGAAAGCGTCATGGCGGCTGTGCACGAGGCGGCGCCGCCGAGCCATGATCCCTATATCGATCTGCTGCCGCCTCAAGGCGTCAAGCTCACGCCGCGCCACTACGCCTATCTCAAGATTTCGGAAGGCTGCAACAACCGCTGCACCTTCTGCATCATCCCGGCGCTGCGCGGCGATCTTGTCTCGCGGCCGGCGGCCGATGTGCTGCGCGAGGCCGAGAAACTGGCCAAGGCCGGCGTCAAGGAACTCCTCGTCATCTCGCAGGACACCAGCGCCTACGGCATCGACATCAAATACCAGACCTCCGTGTTCGGTGATCGTGAAGTGCGGGCGAAGTTCCTCGATCTGTCCGAGGAATTGGGCAAGCTCGGCATCTGGGTGCGCATGCACTATGTCTACCCCTACCCGCACGTGGCCGACGTCATCCCGCTGATGGCCGAGGGAAAGATCCTTCCCTACCTCGACATTCCCTTCCAGCATGCTTCGCCGCAGGTATTGAAGAACATGCGCCGGCCGGCACATGGCGAAAAGACGCTCGAGCGCATTCGCGGCTGGCGCGATGTGTGTCCGGACCTCGCCATCCGCTCGACCTTCATCGTCGGATTTCCCGGCGAGACCGACGAGGATTTCGAGATGCTGCTCGACTGGCTGGATGAAGCGAAGATCGATCGCGCCGGCTGCTTCAAATACGAACCTGTACGGGGCGCGCGCTCCAACGAACTCGGCCTTGAGCAGGTGCCGCAGGAAATCAAGGAGGCGCGCTGGCATCGCTTCATGCAGCGCCAGCAGAAGATCTCGGCGACGCAATTGGCCAAGAAGGTCGGCAAGCGCCTGCCGGTGCTGATCGACGAAGCACATGGCACATCGGCCAAGGGCCGCACCAAATACGATGCGCCGGAGATCGATGGCTCTGTCCATATCCAGTCGCGCCGCCCGCTGCGCGCCGGCGACATCGTCACCGTCAAGGTCGATCGCGCCGACCCCTATGATCTCTACGGTTCGGCCGTCTGAGGACTGCGATTTACCACATTTCGCGATAGTTCCGGCCATTTACCCTGTTTGGTCGCCGCCTGCTTTATGGTTTCCGGGCCGTAAACGCAGGGACTAAGGATGGATCCCAAACCTGTCCGCCAGGATTATATCGCGACGCTGGACCTGTTGAGGCTGGCGGCGGCGCTGGCCGTCGTGTTGTTTCACTATTTCTTCCGCGGCGCGGCCGCCGACGGCTTTCTCACGGCGGGCTATCCTCATGCCGCGCCGCTCGCTCTGTACGGCTATCTCGGCGTCAATCTTTTCTTTCTGATCAGCGGTTTCGTCATCGCATGGTCGGCGGAAGGCCGCGGCTGGGAAAGATTCGCCGTCGCGCGTTTCGCGCGTCTATATCCGGGCTTTCTGCTCTGCATGACGATAAGCTTCGCGGTTATCGCCTTTTCCGGCACGCCACTGCTCCCAGCCTCCTTCAGCCAGTATCTCGCCAATCTCATAATGTTCGCGCCGGCCTTCGGCCAGCCTTTCATGGACGGCGTCTACTGGTCGGTCGTGCTCGAAGTGGTTTTCTACGGATGGGTGACGCTGGCCCTTATTGCCGGCGTTTTCCAGAGATGCAAATTGGCGCTGATCCTCGGCTGGCTGGCGATCTCGGCCGTCAACGAACTCTTCCTCGGCAGCGGCGCGGCGCGGCTTCTGTTTCTCACCGAGTTCGGCCCATTCTTCGCCGCCGGCATGCTGGTCCATCATCTCCACGCGCATGGTCGCTCAGTGCCGGCCTTGCTGCTGCTGGCGGCCGCCTTCGTGCTCTCCAGCTATACGCTGTCTGTGACGCAACAGTGGATGATCGGGCACTACGGCATTGCGGTCTCGTCCGCCCATCTCGTGGCCGCCAACGTGGTGATGCACGCGGCGCTGATCGGCGCTGTCCTGCTGCGCGACCGGATCAGACCGTCGGCGTTCACGCTGGCTCTCGGCGGGCTGACTTACCCGCTTTATCTCCTTCACCAGAATGCCGGCTATCTCCTCATCAACGCCTTGACGCCGCTGGCCGGAAAATGGATTGCAGCGTGGACCTGCGTGGCGCTCATGGTTTTGGTGTCGTGGGCGATCTGGCGCTATTTCGAGCGGCCGGTGCAGCGTTGGCTCAGGATCCGGCTCAGCCTCGCGGTGGACGCCGGTCTGGCGCGGTTTCGCCATGTCCCGGCGGCCGCGCAAGCCGCCGAATGAGAAAGGGCGCCTCGCGGCGCCCTTTCCCTGTCGGACCTAACGTGAAACCTATTGCGGCAACTTGTCGTCGACGCCCTTGACGTAGAAATTCATGCCGAGCAGCGTGCCGTCATCGGCGACCTCGCCGTCCTTCAGCCACGGCGTGCCATCCTGCTTGGCGATCGGTCCGGTGAAGGGGTTCCAGCCGTCGGCGATCTTCTTCTCGGTCGCCTCGGCCATCGCCTTCACGTCGTCGGGCATATTGGTGTAGGGCGCGAGCTTCACCGCGCCGTCCTTGATGCCCAGCCAGACATTGTCGGGCTTCCAGGTGCCGTCGATGGCGGCCTGGACCCGGCTGATATAGTAGGGACCCCATTCGTCGGTCAGCGAGGTCAGCTGCGCGTTCGGCGCGAACTTGATCATGTCGGACGACTGGCCGAAGCCGTGCAGCTTGCGCTCCTCGGCCACTTGCAGTGCCGCGGTCGAATCCGTGTGCTGGACGATGATGTCGGCTCCCTGGTCGAACAGGGCCTTGGCCGCATCGGCTTCCTTGCCCGGATCGAACCAGGAATTCACCCAGACGATCTTGGCCTTGAAATTCGGATTGATCGACTGCGCGCCGAGCATGAAGGAGTTGATGCCCATCACCACTTCCGGGATCGGGAAGGAGACGATGTAGCCGGCGACGCCGGACTTCGATTCCTTGGCCGCGATCTGACCGAGCACATAGCGGCCTTCATAGAAGCGCGCGTTGTAGATGCCGAGATTGTCCGCCGTCTTGTAGCCGGTGGCGTGCTCGAACATCACCTTGGGGAACTTCTTGGCGACCTTCACTTCGGCGTCCATGAAGCCGAAGGACGTGCCGAAGATGATCTTGCAGCCCTCGCGCGCCAGACGCTCGAAAGCGCGGTCGGCATCGGGCCCTTCGGAGACGTTCTCCAGATAAGCGGTCTCGACCTTGTCGCCGAGCGCCTTTTCGACTTCGAGACGGCCCTGGTCGTGCTGGTAGGAATAGCCGAAGTCGCCGATCGGGCCTGTATAGACCCAGCATGCCTTCAGCTTGTCGGCGGCCTCCGCGGACGCGGCCAGCGAAAATGCCGCTGTCGTCGTCATCAGGGCAATAAGCAGTTTTTTCATCATGTTACCTCTCTGAGTTAAGCCTTGGAGCTTCCCGTCTTGTTATTGTTGTCAACGATCCGGAACGAATGGCTGCCCCAAGGAAGCCGGTGTGTTCATCATCGTCAGACGCTTGTTGCGCGAGATTAGAACGAGAACCACGACGGTCGCCAGATAGGGCAACGAAGAAAGCAGTTGCGAAGGCACTGGAATGCCAAAAGCCTGTGCATGAAGCTGGCCGATCCACACCGCGCCGAAGATATAGGCGCCCGCCAGCACCCGCCACGGCCGCCAGGACGCGAACACCACCAGCGCAAGCGCGATCCAGCCGCGGCCCGCGCTCATGTTCTCGACCCACTGTGGCGTGTAGACCAGCGAGAGATGGCCGCCGGCAAGACCGGCGCAGGCGCCGCCGAAGATCACCGAGAGATAACGGTAGCGGATGACCTTGATGCCGAGCGCATGCGCCGAGGCGTGACTGTCGCCGATCGAGCGCAGTGTCAGCCCGGTGCGCGTCCTGAACAGGAACCACATCACGGCGGCCGTCAGTGCGATCGAGATGTAGAACAACGGGTCCTGGCCGAACAGCAGTCTGCCCACCACCGGGATGGAGCTGAGCCCGGGAATATCGAGATTGGGCAACCTGACGCCGGGCTGGCCGACGAAACTGGTTCCCATCATGCCGGAGAGGCCGAGGCCGAGCAGCGTCAGCGACAGGCCGGTCGCCACCTGGTTGGTGGCCAGCGACAGCGTCATGACGGCAAACAGCAGCGAGAACAGCGCGCCCATGGCGATGGCCGCCAAGAGCCCGATCCAGGGCGAGCCGGTCAGATAGCCTGCGCCGAAACCGCCGACCGCGCCCATGATCATCATGCCTTCGACGCCAAGGTTGAGCACCCCGGAGCGCTCGACCACCAGTTCCCCGATCGCCGCAATAAGCAGCGGCGTCGCCGCCGTGGCGATGGTCAGGAGGATGTTGACGGTGATGTCCATCAGCGGGCTTCCTTCAACTTTGGCGCGGCCTCGAGCTTCGCAGCACTCTCCGATTTGGTCAGCGCCAGACCGATCAGCCGGATGCGGTAATGGATGAGCGTGTCGCATCCGAGCACGAAGAACAGCAGCATGCCCTGGAATACGCGCGCCACCTTGTCGGAGATGCCGAGCGCGCTTTGCACCGCCTCGCCGCCGAGATAGGTCAAGGCCAGCACCAGGCCCGCCGCAACGATGCCGAGCGGATTGAGGCGGCCAAGGAACGCCACGATGATGGCGGTGAAGCCGTAGCCGGGCGAAATGACGGGCTGAAGTTGCCCGATGGCGCCGGAAACTTCCGATATGCCGGCAAGCCCGGCCAGCGCGCCCGACAGCAGGAAGGCGAAGAAGACCATGCGGTTGAGGCCGAAGCCGGCGAAGCGCCCTGCCCTTGGGCTGGAGCCGAGCACGCGAACCTCGAAACCCTTGAGCATGCGGCTCATCATCAGCCACACCAGCACCGCCGCGACCAGCGCGAACACAAAGCCCCAATTGGCGCGGCCGGCATCCGGCATCAGCTCCGGCAGGATGGCCGAGTCGCCGAACTGGATGGTCTGCGGGAAGCCATGGCCCTGCGGGTCGCGCCACGGTCCGCGCACCAGCCAGTCGAGGAAGAGTTGTGCCACATAGACCAGCATCAGGCTGGTCAGGATCTCGTTGGTGCTGGAGCGGGTTTTCAGAAATGCGGGGATGGCCGCGTAGGCGGCACCGCCGACCATGCCCAGCAGAAGCATCAGCGGCAGCACCAGCGGGCCCTCGAACCCAGGAAACAGCACCGGAACGGCCGAGCCGAAGATGGCGCCGAAGATGAACTGGCCCTCGGCGCCGATGTTCCATATGTTGGCCTTGTAGCAGACCGACAGGCCGACCGCGATCAGGATCAGCGGCGCCGCCTTGATCGCCAGCTCATGCAGTTGCCAGACCTGACTGATCGGCTCGATGAAATAGATGTTGAACGCGCTGAACGGATTGACCCCGAGCAGCGCGAACATGATGCCGCCCGCGATGATCGTCAGCGCGAAGGCGATGAATGGCGACAGCATGGAAAACAGCGCCGAACGCTGCGGCCGTTTGACGAGTTCGAGGCGCATCATGCCGTCTCCAGCGTGTGTTCGGCGTGGCCTGGTTCGGCGCCGCCCATCAGCAGGCCGATCTTTTCGAAGGTCGCTTCGGCGATCGGCAGCGGCCTGGACAGCTCGCCATTGTGCATCACCGCGATCGCATCCGATATCTCGAACAGTTCGTCGAGGTCCTGGCTGATGACCAGCACCGCTGATCCGCTGCGGGAAAGTTCGATCAGTGCCTGGCGGATATGGGCGGCGGCACCCGCGTCGACACCCCATGTCGGCTGGTTGACCACCATGACGTCAGGCCTGCGGTCGAGTTCGCGGCCGACGATGAATTTCTGGAGATTGCCGCCCGAGAGCGCTGCTGCCTCCGGATCTGGCGCGCTCTTGCGCACGTCCATCGCCTCGATGATGCGCTGGGCGGCGGCGTAGACGGTGCCGCTCTTGACCATTCCGCCCGTGCCCACAAAGGTCCTGCCGTCGGTGGCATGGCGCGACAGAAGCAGGTTTTCCGAGAGCCGCATGCGCGGCGCGGCACCATGGCCGAGGCGCTCTTCCGGCACGAAGGCGGCACCCAGCAGCCGGCGCCCGGTGATGCTGAGGCTGCCTGCATCCTTGCCGCGAATACGCACCGAAGCGGCATCCGGCTGCAGGACTTCGCCGGAAACGGATTCGAAGAACTCGCCCTGGCCATTGCCCGCGACGCCGGCGATGCCGATCACCTCGCCGGCGCGGACGGTGAGGTTTATGTTCTTGAGCGGGATCGAAAACGGCGTCGCCGGCTTGCGGCTGAGGCCGCGGATTTCGAGCAGGGACTGCGCTGTTTCGATGCCCGCGACCGGCGCCCGCACCACGGCCTGCACTTCGTTGCCGACCATCATGCGGGCTAAGGACGCGGCAGTCTCCTCGCGCGGATTGCAGTGGCCGACCACCTTGCCGTGCCGCAGCACGGTGGCGCGGTCGCAGATGCGTTTGACCTCCTCCAGCCGGTGCGAGATGTACAGGATCGATTTGCCTTCCGAGCGCAGACGTTCGAGCGTCTCGAACAGCTTGTCAGCCTCCTGCGGCGTCAGCACCGAGGTCGGCTCGTCGAGGATGATGAGCTGCGGCGTCTGCAGCAGGCAGCGGATGATCTCGATGCGCTGGCGCTCGCCCACCGACAGGTCGCCGACCAGCGATTCCGGATCGAGCGGCAGACCATAGCTGTAGGAAAGCGCCCTCGCCTTGGCGGCGATGCTGCTGATCGGCGAACCGTCATCCAGGGAAAGCGCGATGTTCTCGGCCGCCGTCAATGCCTCGAACAGCGAGAAATGCTGGAACACCATGCCGATGCCGAGCTTTTTCGCGACGCCCGGGCTGGTAATTCTGACGGCTTGGCCGTTCCAGAAGATCTCGCCGGAATTGGGTTCCAGCGAGCCGAACAGCATCTTGACCAGCGTCGATTTGCCGGCGCCGTTCTCGCCGAGCAGCGCGTGGATCTCACCTTTGGCTATGTCGAGGTCGACATGATCGCACGCCGTCAGCGTGCCGAAAATCTTGGTAAGGCCGCGAACCTCAAGCAGATTCGCTCCGTTATGATTTGCACTCACAGTGCCTCCCATCCGGGTTCCCGGATATGTTCTGTGTTCCCGCAAGCATCGTATGCGCGGCCAGCTCTCATGCGAAAGCAGCACTCGACTTGAAAGAGCTTCAAGAATTTCAGCGGAAACTCAAGGGCAAAGATCAGTCTTCTTCGCGCAACCACGCGGCGGGCCGGCTTTTCGCGCAAACCGTGCCCAGACCTGCGGCAGAGAGATGAAAACCAGGGCAGTTCCCGTCAGGGAACCAGTATGGTCGTACCCGTGGTCCGGCGGCCTTCGAGATCCGCATGGGCCTTGCCCGCATCCTTCAGTGCATAGCGCTGGTTGATCTTGATCTCGACGGCGCCGCTGAGCACGACCTCGAACAAAGCCGCGGCCGAGGCGTCCAGATCCTCGCGTTTTGCATTGTAGACGAACAACGTCGGCCTCGTGGCGAACAAGGAGCCTTTCTGCGCCAGCAGCGACATCGAGAATGGCGGGATCGGTCCCGACGACTGGCCGAAGCTGACGAACATGCCGAGCGGCTTCAGGCAGTCGAGCGAGGCCGGGAATGTGTCGTTGCCGACGGAGTCATAGACGACATCGCATTTCCTGCCGCCGGTGATGGCCGCAACGCCGGCGACGAAATCCTGCTCCTTGTAATTGATGACATGGTCGAAGCCGTGTGCCTTGGCGAGCTCGATCTTGTCGGTCGAGCTTGCCGTGCCGATAACGGTCGCGCCCAGATGCTTCGCCCATTGGCCGAGAATGAGCCCGACGCCGCCGGCTGCCGCATGGAACAGGATGGTGTCGCCTGCCTTGACTTTGAAGGTCCTGCGCAAGAGATATTCGGCGGTCATGCCTTTCAGCATCATCGCTGCCGCCTGCTCGTCGCTGATGCCGTCCGGCACCTTGACGACCTTGCTGGCATCGATGACGCGCTCCTGCGCATAAGCGCCTGTGGCGACGGCATAGGCGATCCGGTCGCCAGGCTTCAGCCAGTCGACGCCCTCGCCCACTGCCAGCACTGAACCGGCGGCTTCGCTGCCGGGAATGAGCGGAAACCCGCCGGGCGGCGGATAAAGACCGGAGCGATAATAGACGTCGATGAAATTGAGGCCGATTGCCGTGTGCCTGACCAGGATCTGCCCCGATCCCGGTTGCCCGGGATCGGTGTCCTCATAGGCCAGGACTTCCGGACCGCCATGGGCGTGGATGCGGACTGCTTTAGGCATGGTGGGCTTCCTTGAGAAATTTGCCGATCAGGCTTTTTTGGCACCGAGATTTGGAAAGAACTGCATGATGCCACCGATACAGGCGAGATAGAGCCCGGTAACGGTAATGCCAATCTTTATGAAGGTGCTGACCTGCGCGCCCAGCACACCGATCTGGTCATAGAAGGCCGCGAGTGCCGCTTGCGCAAGCGCAAGCGCGCCGAAAGCGCACCACAAAAGGGTCATCGCGAGATTGATGCGCCGCAGCCGCACCACCCGAACCGGATGGATGAAGTTGATCGGAACGAATGTCAGGATGCCCGCCACCACCACCACCGCGAACGAGACCCATTGTCCCGGCTCGATGACGAACAGCGTGAACACCACCATGTTCCAGACAACGGGAAATCCCTTGAAGAAATTCTCCTTCGTCTTCATGCCGGTGTCTGCATAGTAGATCGCGCTGGACACTACGATGATGGCCGCCGACAGGAACGACAGGCCCTCGCCCATGAAGCCGCGCTGATAGAGCGCGAAGGCCGGGATCAGCACATAGGTGACATAGTCGATGATGTTGTCGAGGAGCTCGCCCGACCATGTCGGCAGGATTTCCTTGACCTCGAGCTTGCGCGCGATCGGCCCGTCTATGCCGTCGACGAACAGCGCCAGCCCCAGCCACCAGAACATGGCCGTCCAGCGCTCCTCGCTCGCCGCCACCAGCGACAGGAAGGCCAGGAACGAGCCGGAGGCAGTCAGGAGATGCACCGAAAAGGCGCGCGCCTGCGGCCAGGTGACTTTCTTCTTCGGCCGCGGAATCCGGTCGGCGATTTTCTTGGCGGCTTTCCTGGCCGTTGTGTTCTTGCTCACGGGCCCTGCCAGTCCAGCTTGCAGATTTCGGCTGAACGGCCGCCGAAATTCCAGTTGCGACCAAAGGCTCGCATCTTGCTCCTGTCGGACTTGGCCACGATGATCTCCGGCGCGATCCAATATTCCGAATTGCTGATCACGGTGTCCTTGTCGCGGTCCTTGCCGACAATTGGCGTGACCGCCCCATCGATGATCTTCGGTATCTGGAAGATACGCGTCTTGTCGCGTGTCTCATAGGTAATCGGCACTTGTTCGACACCGAGGAATTTGCCGACGAGGATCGAAAGCAGCGACGTCGTCCCGCCCGCCTTGCCGGTGAAGATCTTCGTCAACGCCTTGACGGCGTAGATCGAGGCTCTGGCGTCGATGAACAGGCCAGCGGTCCAGTTGCCGCGACTCATATAGCCGGGGATTTCCATGATCAGCCCGAGATTAAGGCCTGACAGGTCGACCTCTCCGAAATGACCGGCATCGATACGGAAACCCGCCCAGGTCTGGCAATAGCCTTCGGTCGGAGGATGGCTGCCCAGCGACAGCACGCAAGGGCAAAAAACCGTGCAATTGCAGGAGAGTACGAGCTCCCCTTTCATTGCCCAGCTCGGATCCGTCATCGAGTTTCCCCCACTCATAGCGAGACTACTAGCAGCGCGGCTGCCCAGACAAGCAGTATCGCACCGGCCAGCCGGGTAGGAAGCCTGCTTGCGGTTTGTTTTTCGATCAGGGTGAACAGGCCGATCAGCGCCATCCAGAAGACGTTCATCACGCCCACGGCGAACATCACCAGCATCAGTGCCCAGCAACAGCCAAGGCACCAGATGCCTTGCGCGACGCCGAGCCTGAAAATGGCTGTAGGCCGCGCGCTCCAGTTGGAAAACAGGATCGCGAACGGGTTCCTGCATTTCTTCAGGCAGGCCTCCTTCAAGCCGCTGAACTGGTAGAAGCCGGCAACCAGCAGGGCGACGGCACCGGCAATGCCCAGGACTGGATCGAGCATCTGGCCTGACGAGGCGAACGCATCGAGGGCGAGCGTCAGCGCCGCAAACCCAGCCGACGCGGCCAGCCATATCGAGAGATAGCCTGATACCAGCACCAGCGGATGGACGACCGGCTCATGCCTGATCCTGGCCGTATCGGCGATCTCGCAATAGGTTCGGATCATCGGCGCCGCCGAGGGCAGCATCGTCGCGGTCGCCATCAGGAACCACATTGCCGTCAGCGCAGCGGCGCGCGGGCCGATATCTCCGTCCAGGGGCGCGGCCGAGAGGCACAGCGCGAAGAACCGGGCCAGGGAATCGGGCAACGGCAGCTGCGGCAGGGTTTTCAACAAGGCGTCGCCGGGCGCGCCGATACCCGCGGCGCGTCCCTCCGCGGCGCGGATCGCCATTGCGGCCAGGGACAGCCAGGCAAGCAGGATGCCGGCGCCGACAACGAGGTTCACCGTCAAACGCGGGTTGCGCGCGATATCGGCCGTCGCACGGCCTGCGCTGTCGAGATGGCTGAAGTCGTCCTGGCGGCCGGTCATGACCTTCGAATGGGCCGAATCGCCCCGTTGATCAAGCTGTATGACCTGACCTATATGCTCATCGAGTGGCGGGTCGCGTGGGCTGCCTAGCATTGCAAGCCGGAAGCCGATCTTGGAGCATCAGAAAACAGCACGGATACTCATCGCAGGCACGGGGCCGGCAGGGCTGATCGCCGCGCTCGGTTTCGCTGATGCCGGCTTCCCGGTGACGCTCGTCGGGCCGGAGGCAGCCGCCCCCGATGGCCGCACGACGGCTCTGATGAACCCTGCCTTGAAGGTGCTTGAGCGGCTGGGCGTCCTCGCCGACATCAAGCCACAGGCCGCCCCTCTCAAGGTAATGCGCATCGTCGACGCGACCAGCCGGTTGATCCGCAGTCCGGTCGTCACTTTCCGCGCCAGCGAGATCGACGAGGATCAGTTCGGGCTCAACCTGCCCAACAGCGTCCTCATTCCCGCGCTCGCCGGCAGGGTTGGCGCGCATTCCGGGATCGCATGGCTGACATCCATGGTCGACGCCTGGCATCTCGGCGCGGACAAGGCGCGCGCGGCCCTTGCCGACGGCAGCGTGATCGAGGCGTCCCTGGCGGTTGCCGCCGACGGGCGCCTGTCGCCGGCGCGCCAGGCGGCGGGAATCTCGACTGCCGCGCGGACTTATCCCCAGGCAGCGCTGGTGCTCAATTTCGCTCACGGCCGCGATCATGCCTTCACCTCGACCGAGCTCCATACCGAAACCGGTCCGTTCACGCAGGTTCCGCTGCCCGGCAACCGCTCGAGCCTGGTCTGGGTGGTAAAGCCCGAGACCGCCAAGGAACTCGCCGCGCTGGATGATGCGACGTTGTCGCTGCGGGTCGAACAGCGGATGCAGTCGATGCTGGGCCGGGTGACGGTCGAGCCGGGCCGGCAGGTCTATCCGCTCGCAACCGCGACGCCGCTGCGCTTTGCGCGCGACCGGGTGGCGCTTGTCGGCGAAGCCGCCCACGTATTTCCGCCGATCGGCGCACAAGGGCTCAACCTCGGCATTAGGGATATCGACGATCTTATTGGAATCGCGAATGAAAATTATGAAGACCCAGGGACCGCGAAAGCCCTCGCCGTCTATGACTTCAAGCGCCGGCCCGATATTCTGGCGCGCAGCAGCGCGGTCAATCTGCTGAACATGTCGCTGCTTTCCGACATGTTGCCGGCGCAGATGGCGCGCGGCGCCGGGCTCGGCGTGCTTGGCGGTTTTGCACCGCTTCGCGCTTTCTTCATGCGCGAAGGGCTCCGTCCCGGCAGCGGGTTTGCGGCGCTTGGCGGAGGCCTGGGGAAGCAAGCGCGCCAGCGGTGAGCTTACGAACACATTTGCTGCCGGCAGGCATCGATGGCCGGCCGCCCGCCCAAAATCTTTGCTCCGCATCATAGGCAGCTTGAGGACGCACAAACGCTTCGGGATTGAATTGACTCGGAGTCTGCGCCAAATAAAGCCAAGGAATTCAGTGGTGAGTACGATGAAAACAGCCAAATTCGCGATCGGACAGGTGGTTCGCCATCGGCTGTTTCCGTTCCGGGGAATCATTTTCGACGTCGATCCGCAATTCGCCAATACGGACGAATGGTACGAGGCCATCCCCGTCGACGTGCGCCCGCGCAAGGACCAGCCGTTCTACCATCTGCTCGCCGAGAATTCGGAAACCGAATACATCGCCTATGTGTCCGAGCAGAATTTGCTTGAGGACCAGTCGGGAGAACCGGTCCGCCATCCACAGATCAACGAGATGTTCGACAAAAAGCCGGACGGGCGCTACGAGCCGAAACGGCAGTCCAGGCACTGATCAGCCAGGTCAGGTGCAGAAGCAAAAAAGCGGGGCATGACCCCGCTTTTTGTGTGACTTTGAGAATGCCCGAACCGATCAGTTCGCGGTCTTCGCCTTGTCCTGCTCTTCCTTGAGCTTCTTGGCGAAGTCCTGGTTGTTCTTGGCGACGAAATCCTGGAGCTTCTTCTGCCGGTCCTCGATGTCCGACTGCTGCAGCGGCGGGCCGTCATAGGCGCCGCTGAAACCCTGCAGCGCGACCTTGATCGGATTGGGCTGGTTCTGGAAATTGATCGAGGTCAAGGTGATCGCCTGGCCCTTCTTGAAGGAGGCGACGAGCTGATCGGTCAGCGGTACTTCCGCAACGCAGCGGTCGGGGAAGCAGACCACATATTCAAGCTTCTGCGTTTTGCCGGTATCGATCTGGAGGCCAATGCCGGCACCAACCAGACGACCGGTCGGAACCGTCACCTGGAACACCTTGCGGTTCACCTTGCCTTTCAGCTCGATCAGGCTCACGCCGGTGACCAACTGGCCGTTGCCGGCGGTGGTGATGTTCTGCACGTTGCAGATGTCGACGTCTTCCTGCTTTGTGCAAGCCTTGAACCAGCCCTGCGGGATCTGTTGTTGCTGCTGTGCGGAAGCAACGGGAATTGCCGCGCCCAGAAAGCCGATCACGCCAGCGGCCATGACCGACAGGCGGTACGCATTGCTGTTCAGGCTCGTCATGTCGTGCACTTCCTCTCAAATGATCCCGGGACCGGCTTCTTCGCGCCGTGTGGTCCAGCTACCTGTTGCCGAAATGAGGCAACAGAATGACTTCGGACGGCGTGTTACACTGCAAGCGGTGCCGAATCCAGCCTGCAATCTGCGATTCTTGGCAACGAACATTGGCGGTGCCTCATGCTAGGGTGCGCACCGAATCATCAAGCCGACCCGGTAAGGAGACGGTCATGGGCCGCGTTCTCGTTTGGCTGATCACCGCGACATCATTTTTCGTCCTTTCGTCCCAGCCAGCGGCGTCGGAACCCAGATATGCAATTGCCATGCAGGGTGAGCCGGCCCTACCGCCCAACTATGCGCATTTCGACTACGTCAATCCCGACGCGCCGAAGGGCGGCAGCATCACCTATTGCGTCGTCGGCAGTTTCGACAATCTCAACCCCTTCATCCTGAAGAGCCTGCGCACCACGGCGCGCGGCATGATGGACACGATCTTCGGCAATCTGGTCTTCGAGCCGCTGATGCAGCGCAATGCCGACGAGGCCTTCACGCTCTATGGCTTGCTTGCCGAGTCGGCCGACATGGATCCCGAGCGCAAGAGCATCGAATTCCATCTCAACCCGAATGCAAAATGGTCGGACGGCCAGCCGGTGACGCCGGAGGACGTGCTGTTCACCTATGATGCCTATACGCAGAAAGGCCGTCCGCCCTACAGCGACCGCATGGCCAGGATTGCCAAGCTTGAGAAGACCGGCGATCACAGCGTGCGGTTCACCTTCAACGACAAGGCCGATCGCGAGTTTCCGCTGATCATCGCGCTGACGCCGATCATTCCCAAGCACGCCTTCGACATCGAGACTTTCGACAGGACGACGCTGAAGCCGTTGATCGGCAGCGGCCCCTACAGGATCGCACAGGTGACGCCCGGCCAGCGCATCGTCTTCAAGCGCAACCCGGACTATTGGGGCAAGGATGTTCCGGCCAAGCGCGGCTTCGACAATTACGACCAGATCACCATCGAATATTTCCTCAACGCCAATGCCAAGCTCGAGGCGTTCAAGAAAGGCCTTTGCGCCATCGACGACGATAGCGATCCGGTGAAGCGCGAACGCGATCTGGATTTTCCCGCCTTCCATAGGGGTGAGGTGGTTGCCGAAAACTTCGATACCGGCATTCCGCCCGTCGTGACCGGTTTCCTGTTCAACACGAGGCTGCCGAAATTCTCGAATCCCATGGTGCGTCGGGCGCTCGGCATGCTCTACGACTTCGAATGGGCCAACAAGAACCTGTTTGGCGGCAAATACGCGCGCACGATGAGCTATTGGCAGAATTCCGAGCTTTCCGCGCTCGGCCATCCGGCCGACGACAGGGAAAAGGCGTTGCTGGCGCCCTACCCCGGCCGCGTGCCGGCCGACGTCATGGACGGAACCTGGCGGCCGCCGGTGACTGATGGCTCGGGCCAGGACCGCAAGGTGCTGAAGGCTGCCTTCGATCTCCTGAAAAGCGTCGGCTACCACCTGCAGGGCGGCACGATGCTCGACCCCGAAGGCAAGCCCTTCGGCTTCGAGATCCTGACGGCCTCGCAGGACGAGGAGCGTCTCGCCGGCATTTATCAGCGCACGCTGGAAAAGATCGGCATCGATGTCTCCATCCGCAGCCTCGACGGCGATCAGATCCAATCGCGCAAGCAGCGTTTCGATTTCGAGGTGCTGATCGGGTCGAGCGGCTTCAACAATTCGCTCTCGCCCGGCATCGAGCAGATCGGGCGTTGGTCATCCTCCGCCGCCAAGGCTGAAGGTTCGTTCAACCTCGCCGGCGTCGCCGATCCCGCGGTGGACGCTGCGATCGAGGCCATGTTGCGCGCCCGTACCAAGGAGGACTACGTCGCCGCCGTGCGCGTACTCGACCGGCTGCTGATCTCCGGCAATTACATGGTGCCGATGCAGTACAACACGCAGCAATGGATCGCTTACTGGAATTATCTGGACCATCCGCAAAAGACGCCCATATTCGGTTACCAGTTGCCGACCTGGTGGCGCAAGCCGAACTGAGCATGGGCCCGAGGAGTGGAAGCCCGGTTCTCGGGGAAGTGCACGGCACCCAAACGTTCAGGAGATCGAGATGAGCCAAGCGAATGCGATCACCGTCGACGTGGTATCCGACGTCGTCTGCCCATGGTGCTTCATCGGCCAGAAGCGGCTGGACAAGGCGGTCGCCGCCGCCGGCGAGGTGGATGTGCATATACGCTGGCGGCCGTTCCAGCTCGACCCGACCATTCCGCCGGAAGGCAAGGATCGCCGCGAGTACATGCTGGCCAAGTTCGGCAGCGACGAACACATTCGCCAGATTCACGCCCGGATCGAGCCGCTCGGTGAAGCCGAAGGCATTTCCTTCGCTTTCGGCGCCATCAAGGTCGCGCCCAACACGCTTGATGCCCATCGCGTCATTCGCTGGGCCGGTGCGGCCGGCGAGGACGTGCAGAACCGGCTGGTGCGCCGCCTGTTCCAACTGAACTTCGAAGAAGGCGCCAACATCGGCGATCACGCCGTGCTGGTCGAGGCGGCGCGCGAGACCGGAATGGATGCATCCGTTGTCGAGACGCTCTTGCCGACCGATGCCGATGTCGAGGCGGTTCGCACCGAGATCGCCACCGCGTCGCGCATGGGCATATCAGGCGTGCCATGCTTCCTGCTGGAGGGAAAATATGCGGTGATGGGCGCGCAGGACGTCGACACGCTCGCCGACGCCATCCGCCAGGTAGCCGCCGCCAAGGCGCGTGGCGAACTGGAAAAAGTCGATTGAGCCCGACCTTCAACGCAGGATTTTCAAACAGCCCTGCCCGGGCGTGAGGCAACGCCTGGCCGGTGGGTTCCGCGATCACGTTGGCTTTCCCGGCCTCGCGGTCTGCGCTGATGCCGCCGGTCCGGTCGATCGACGGCTTGCCCAGCGTGTCAGGTCATTTCCGGACCTCCGGCGTGGACATGCCGGCGAAGAATCAGCCGTCCAGGGGCGACGTGTTTTCCGGAATTTTGATTAGCCTGGGATGAAAAGCCGGCTTGCCGGGCAGGCCAAGCGGGTCACAAATTCGTGCGACTGCTTTCCCTAAGGGAAGGTAGAAACGCCGCGCTCTGATGCCGCGTAATTACCTGACATCACTAGCTTAAATCCCCTTTTCGTCGGCTTTGGCGCGACGCTCGGGAAGCCGAACCTGTTGCCCTGCAGCCACGGCCTCCACTTCAATCCCGCTGCATCCCTATAAAAATTAATGGAAAATGATCAATTGGTGTTACCATCCGTAACAAAACAAAAAAGGTTTGGGCGGGATTGTGATTCGGGTCGGCAGACCACCGCAACTGTCAGGAACGGATGGACTACACAGCGATGCCGCAAGGCGATCGCTTCTGACCCCGGTTTCCTCGATGCGCAGCTTCTGGGGCCTGATGCGGGCCTACTGGGTCTCGGACCGGTGGAAGGAGGCCTGGACGCTGACGCTGGTGATCGCGCTGCTCACCGCTCTGTCCAGCAAGGCCGGCGTCTGGTTCGCAGAAGCATCCGGGGAACTGGTCAACTCGATCGCCTTCTTCCACGACGCCGCCAACACCACCCCGCTCCAGACGCTTTTGGCCAATGCCGGTATCCTGGTGCTGCTGGTGGTGCTCAAGGACGCGGGCTTCACCGGCATCCGCAATCTCGTATCGGCAACCTTGCACCGCAAATGGCGCGGTTGGCTCGACAGCCGTTTCAACGAGGCGCTGCTGGACGGCAACCACACCCATTTCCACGCCCAGCATGCGTCGACCGGCAATGGCGCGCCGGCCCCCGACAACATCGATCAGCGCGTCCAGGAATCGATCAAGGACATGACCGGTGGCGCGATCGGCCTGGCCATGGGCGTGCTGGGTGTCGCCACCTCGCTCTATTTCGTCGGCCAGAAGCTGCTCGAAACCTCGGTCGAGGTGAAGGGGCTTGAATTCCTCGGCAGTTATGGCAGCGCCATCCTCGCCCTCCTTGCCGTCGCCATCTACGTGCCGCTCAACACCTGGATCGCGGTGAAGCTCGGTGGCATGCTCGAGCGTCTCAATGTCAGGATGCAGCAGGCCGAAGGCAGTTACCGTGGCGAGCTGACGACATTCCTGCGCCGCAGCTTCCATGTCGCGGCCTCGGGCGGCGAAGGCGTGCAGAGGACCATGCATGGCCGCCTCTATGGCGATATTGACGGGACGTGGACGCGGCTCAACATCGTCAACACCGTCTACATGTCGTTCGAGCTGATCTACAATTTCATCGGCGCCCGTATTGTTGCCTACGGGCCGGGCCTTGTGCCGTTCATCCACAACGGCTTCGACCTGAAGGGTTACATAACTGGCTCCGAACTGGTCAATTCGCTGATAGGCCAATGTTCGTGGTTCATCCATGTCATGCCCGCCATCGCCACCCTGCGCGCCAACAGCCAGCGTGTCACCGAGTTGGCCAATGCGATCGAGAACGTTCAGCACCCCCAGGAATTCTACAGCCAGAGCGGCCGTTCCGACTTCCGCTACGCCAGCCAGAACCCGGTTTTCGGCTTGACTATCCAGAAGCTCGAACTGGCGCATCAGGGTGAGGACGCAACGCCTTTCCTCGTAGCGGCGAACCTGCGCTTCCGGCGCGGCGAATGGACCTTCCTGAAAGGCGAATCCGGCTGCGGCAAGACCTCGCTGATCAAGGCCATTAACGGCCTGTGGCCCTACGGCCGCGGCACCATCGTCTTCCCCGAAGGGGTGAAGAGTTTCTATGCCGCCCAAGAGGTCAAGCTGCAGCAGGTGTCGCTGAAGCAGCTGGTCTGCCTGCCGGGCTCCGAGCACGACCATGGCGACGCGCAAGTCGCGTCCGCGCTGCACAAGGCGGGCCTGGGCGACTTCATCGAGAATATGGGCGACGAAAGCCGCGAAGGCAAAAGCTGGGACCAGGTCCTGTCCGGCGGCCAGAAACAGAAGCTGGTGGTGGCCCGCATCGTGCTCCAGCAACCCGGGCTGCTGTTCCTCGACGAGGCGACCGGCGCACTCGATCCGGAAGGCAAGGTTGCCTTCCACCAGGCGATCAAGGACAACTGCCCCGATGTAACGGTGATCAGCGTCATGCATGAAGCGGTGGCACCGCGATCGGTCACTGGCGCCGAGTTCTACCACTCGATCGTCGCGATCGCCGACGGCGTCGCCACCAAGAAGCCGCTGGTTCCGAGCCTGCCTCCAGAGCTCACCACCATTCTCGCACAGCCAGGGCCGGTGCCAAGGCCGGTCGACGATAAATGGCTGCGTTTCCCGCGCCGGCTGAAGCAGAAGTAGCCGGACTCGCCGCGGCATAGGCCGGCCAGTCATTTTACCGTTTCGGCGCGACACGCTTCAGCGATCACAGTCTCGCGACTGGGGCATGTTGCCCGCATTTTCCTCGATCACCTCGATTGACAGGGCAAGGCGAGCTCCTATGTTGCGCCCGCTCGCAGACATCAAACTCGAACCCGCGAGCGGAAAGGTCACCGCGCCATGCCTGGCGACAGTCACAGTCGAACGCAACCGCCGTCCGCCCTGACGTGACCTCGACGGTTCACGTCTTGCCGGACGGCAAGGAGTGAACCATGAACGATTTTTCCCCCGTAGCGGACGACGAGGCCGTGGCCATCGCCCGCATCCTTGCAAACGACCATGTCGCAGACGTGGTCGAAGCGCTCAACCGCGAGTCGCGCGAAACGGCGACCGAGCTGCTTTGCGAAGTGCCGTTCGAACGGCTGGTCGAGATCTTCGACCAGCCGGAGCTCGAGGGCGCGCCCGAGCTGGCGGAGGCCTTGCCTCGCGCCAAGGCGGGCAAGCTGCTCACCGCCATGTCGGTCGATCGCGCGGCCGACATCCTGCGCGATCTCGACGAACCCGCCCGCTCCGAGCTGCTCGGCGTGCTGGCGCCGCCGCTGCGCGCAACCCTGCTCTCGATCCTCGGTTACCCCGAAGGCAGTGCCGCTTCGATCATGACGACGGAGTTCGTCAGCGTGCCCTCGGACTGGACCGTCGGCCGCACGCTCGACTACATCCGAAGGGTCGAGCGGACGCGCGAAACGGTCTACGCCATCTACATCGTCGATCCCGAGACGCATCTGCTCATGCGCTCGACCGGCCTGCGCCGGCTCATCACCGGCGAGCCTGACGATTCGATCCTGTTGGTGGCGCCGGACCGCGTGCCGGTGACCGTCACGCCTTTGACCGATCGCGAAACCCTGGCGCAGACGATTTCCAAATACGATCTGCTCGCCGTTCCGGTCGTCGACCATGGCAAGATCCTCGGCATCGTCACCATCGACGACATCATCGACACGATGATCGAGGAGACGACGGAGGACGTGCATCGCTTCGGCGGCATGGAGGCTCTCGACGAGCCCTACATGAAGATGAGCTTCCTCGCCATGATCCAGAAGCGCGCCGGCTGGCTGTGCGCGCTGTTCATCAGCGAGATGCTGACGGCCAACGCGATGCAAAGCTATGAGAGCGAGCTGGAAAAAGCGATCGTGCTGACGCTCTTCATTCCGCTGATCATGAGTTCCGGCGGCAACTCCGGCTCGCAGGCGACCTCGCTGGTCATCCGCGCGTTGGCGTTGCGCGAGATCGGCCTGCGCGACTGGTGGCGGGTGGCGCTGCGCGAATTGCCCACTGGCCTCCTGCTCGGGGCGATACTCGGCGTCGTCGGCATCTGCCGCATCGCGCTCTGGCAGTATTTCGGCTTCTACGACTACGGACCGCACTGGCCGTTGATCGCCGCGACGGTCGGAGCGGCATTGGTCGGCATCGTCACCTTCGGCTCGCTGTCGGGCTCGATGTTGCCGTTCGCCTTGAAACGCATCGGCTTCGATCCGGCCAGCGCGTCGGCGCCGTTTGTCGCCACGCTGGTCGATGTCACCGGGCTTGTTATCTATTTCTCGGTGGCGCAGGTGATCCTGCGCGGCACGTTGCTGTAGCAGCTCTGCCCAACTGCGCCGCGGCAAGCATCCTGCCGCGGCGCGTCTGTGTCAGCCGACGCGCTCGCCATCCTTCACGCGGTAAGTCGGCCTGTACATGGTCACAAGCTCTTCCGCGGCCGTCGGATGCACGGCCATGGTGCGGTCGAAATCATCCTTGACCAGCCCGGCCTTCAGCGGAATGGCGAGAAGCTGCGCCATTTCGCCGGCATCCGGCCCCAATATGTGCGCGCCGAGCACCTTCTTCGACGCGCCATCGACCACCAGCTTCATCAGCATCTTTTCGTCGCGGCCGGACAAGGTGTGCCGCATCGGCCGGAATGTCGCGCGATAGATCTCGATGTCGGGGAAACACTTGACGGCTTCGTCTTCCGACAGGCCGACCGTGCCGATCTCGGGTTGCGAGAACACCGCGGTCGCGATCGTGTCGTGGTCCGGCGCGGTCGGGTTGCCCTTGAAGGCCGTCTCGACGAAGCACATCGCCTCGTGGATCGCCACCGGCGTCAGCTGCACGCGATTGGTGACGTCGCCGATCGCCCAGATATTTTCGACGTTGGTGCGGGAGTACGCGTCGACCTGGATCGCTCCGGTCGCGGTCATCTCGATGCCGATGCCTTCCAGCCCCATATTCTCGGTGTTGGGGATGCGGCCGATGGCGAGCATCACCTGGTCGACCGTCAGCGACTGGCCGCCGGTGAGCAACGCGTCGAGCCGGCCGTCCGGCCGTTTGCGGATCCATTCCGACACGGCGGGGCAAAGGATCTTGATCCCCTTCTTCTCCATCGTTTCGTGCAGCATGCGCCGCAGGTCCATGTCGAATCGGCTGAGGATCTCCTTGCCGCGATAGACCAGCGTGGTGTCGACGCCCAGGCCATGGAAGATGTTGGCGAATTCGACCGCGATATAGCCGCCGCCTTCGATCATGATCGACTTGGGCAACTGCTTGAGGTCGAAGGCCTCGTTGGAGAAGATGCAGTGTTCGTGGCCGGGCAATGCCGGGTGCGGCGCCGGACGGCCGCCGGTGGCGATCAGGATCTGGTCGGCGGTGACGGTACGGTCCTGGTCCAGAAGATGCACCACATGCGGGTCGACGATCATGGCGCGCGTGTGAAAGGCCTCGCCGCCGGCGCCCTCGACGTTCCTCTTGTAGATCGCCTCCAGACGGCTGATCTCGCGATCCTTGTTGGCGATCAGCGTGGGCCAGTCGAAACTGGCTTCCGGCACCGTCCAGCCATAGCCGGCGGCATCGGCGAAATGCTCGGGAAATTGCGAAGCATAGACATAGAGCTTCTTCGGCACGCAGCCTCTGATGACGCAGGTGCCGCCGAAGCGGTACTCCTCGGCGATGCCGACGCGCTTGCCGAGCGCGGCGGCGACGCGCGCCGCCCTCACCCCGCCCGAACCGCCGCCGATGACGAAAAGATCATAGTCGTAAGCGGCCATCGCGCGGCTCCTTGAGCTTCGGAAAATGTGAGTGACAGGTAGGCCGCAAAGCATCAAAAGAAAAGCCCGGACAAGCCGGGCTTCACAGATGGCCGCAGGGCCGTTTGAGATGGCAGGATCAGTTCTGCGTGTCGTCGGCAGGGGCCGACCCATCGGCGGGGGCGGCGCCATTCGCGGGCGCAGCCGCATCGGCAGGCGCTGCCGGCGCTTTCGCCTTGGCCGCCGCGGCCAGCGTTTCACCGACCTGCTGGGCGAGGTCACGAGCAAGCCCGTTCTGCCAGATATCGGCCGCCTTCACCAGGTCGCGCGTCACGGCCGGGCCGCTCTCGAGGAGCTTCTTGCCGGAGTCCGAATTGTAGAAGGTCGCGATGTCGTTGAGTTCCTGTTCGGAAAACACTTTCGCATAGGCAAGGGCCGCTTCCTTCTCCAGGTCGGCCCGGCGCGAGGCCAGCGCCAGCGCCTTCTCGCTGATCGTCTTGGCGATCAGCTCCTGCATGTCGGGGTTCTTCTGGATGAGCTGCGATTCGAGGGCGGCGGCGGCCTGCGGCAGGATGTTGTCGAACGGGTCGGTCGCATGGATCGCGGTGACCGCGGCGCGCGCCGCCTTCAGGTGCGCTTCCGTGACGTCCTGCGAGAACGCCGGCGAAGAAAAGGCGAAGACGGCCGAGGCCGCCAGAAGGACGGACAAGCGGCGAACCCGGTTATGCAACATCATGGTCGATAGAACTCCCTGTTTTTCAGGCGGCATGGACGGTTTGGATGCCATCGCCCCCGGCGATGATGGCCGCTGACGCCAGCCCGATGAAAAGACCGTGCTCGACCACGCCGGGAATGGCGTGGAGAGCATTCGATAGCGCTCTTGTATCCGGAATGCGGCCAAAAGATGCATCGAGGATAAAGTGGCCGCCGTCTGTAACAAAAGCCTGGCCGCCCGTCATCCTCAATGTAACCGGACCGGAAAGGCCGAGCCTTGCAGCCGCCTTGCCGATCGCGATTTCGGTTGCGCGCAAGCCGAACGGGTTGACCTCGATGGGCAGTGGAAAACGGCCGAGTGTCTCGACCATCTTGGAGCGATCGGCGATGACGATCATGCGAGCGGAAGCCGCCGCGACGATCTTCTCGCGCAGCAATGCGCCGCCGCCGCCCTTGATCAGCGTCAGCGCCGGGTCGACTTCGTCGGCGCCGTCCACGGTGAGATCGAGTTCCGGCGTCTCTTCCAGCGTCGACAGCGGCACGCCAAGCTCGCGGCACAGCAAGGCGGTGCGCTCGGACGTCGGTACGCCGATGATGGTCAGGCCGGCGGCCACCTTGTCGGCAAGCAGCCGCACGAACTCGTCGGCGGTGGTGCCGGTGCCGATGCCGAGCCGCATGCCGTCGGTGACATGGGCAAGGGCCGCCCGCGCGGCTTCGACCTTCAACTGTCTTGCATCCATGCCGCTTTTACCGCCCCGGAACCTGGTGTTTGCGGCTCCTACCATTTTTGCCGGTCCGGTCAAAGTCCTGCAGCGGCGTAGGTTGATGACGTTCGGCCTCCCGTCAATGGTGTGCCCGCGCGCTCGGCGAGCGATGCGCGGGCAACATTCATAGGAATTTTTTCTTATAAGCCATTGACTGGGTGAAGGCAGTTATGCTACATATTTGCCTATGGTGCAGGTTTGCGCCGGGACCCGCCGCTCTGGCGGGTTTTTCATGCCCGGCGGTTCGTCGCGAATGCCCGGTCCGGGGAGCTTGCTTGCCTGAACGAGCCTGCCCGGCGCTTGCCTTGACGCGCCGCAGCCTTTATCGCCTGCCATTGCATAAACTGCCCAGGATGGATCATGACCCGCCCGATCATCGTGTTCGATCTCGACGGTACGCTGATCGACACAGCGCCGGACCTGCTCGACAGCCTCAACCACAGCCTTGCCGCCAGCGCGCTCACGGCCGTCGACGAAGCCGGCTTCAAACGTTTCGTCGGCCATGGCGGCCGCGTCATGATCGAACGGGCGCACGCCGCGCAGCAACGATCCCTCGACGTCGCGGAACACGACCGGCTGCTGAAACTGTTCCTCGATCACTACACCCTCAACATCCCCGGCAAATCGCGTCCCTACCCCGGCGTCCTCGAGGCGATCGCGCGCTTCGAGAAAGCAGGCTATCTCCTGGCCATCTGCACCAACAAATATGAGGCCAACTCGCTGGCGCTGATCGAAGCGCTCGGCTTGACCAAACACTTCGCCGCGATTGCCGGACAGGACACGTTCGCCTTCCGCAAACCCGACCCGCGCCACCTCACCGAAACCATCAAGCGCGCCGGCGGCGACCCGCACCGCGCCCTGATGGTCGGCGATTCGCAGACCGACATCGACACGGCGAAAGCGGCCGGCATTCCGGTCGTGGCGGTCGATTTCGGCTACACCGACCGCCACGTGCGCGAGTTCGAGCCCTCGGCGGTGATCTCGCATTTCGACGCGCTGACGCTGGATCTGGTAGAGCGGCTGATGACCGCCGCCGCATACTGATGGCTCGCCCGGGATAGGTGCCGAAGACCGGAAATCCGATCCTTGCAAGAACGTCGGACATCGCCTTGACTTACCGCGCCTGCCTCCCTTATATCGCGGCTCGCTTGGCCTTCGGGCAACGAGCGGGCGATTAGCTCAGCGGGAGAGCACACCCTTCACACGGGTGGGGTCGCAGGTTCAATCCCTGCATCGCCCACCATTTTTCTTGAAGAAAATCAAAACCTTAAGCCTCGTTGAGGCCAAGCAGAAAAGTCGTCACGCCTTTCGGGTCGCCACGGGGTCGCCACTGCCGAGCAAAGCGCAGCCTCCGATCCGCGACAGCCTGCCGCACCCTGTCGCCACGTGCGACCGACATGCTAACGCAAGGATGAGCCACGATTTCTTCCCGGCCCCATCCGCCAGCCCTGTCTCTAATTGCTCAGCTTGACGCCCGATTGCCTTAGCGGCAACTTCACAACCAACAGTTGGCATCAGGAGGAGGGAACCATGCCGATAAGCAAGGCCTTGGATAAAGCCAAATCGCATCGGGGTTCGTTTTCGCCACTGGCGTTGCGACAAATACCCCCGACGAGAGTTATCCTTCTCGCAGCCAGCCTCTCGTCCTTAGCTGCAGCGGCGGCGGGTGCAGAGTTGCAGAGAAGCTGCATAGAACCGCCTGCAACAGTCATCGAGATTACCGGCGTTAACACCAAACATGCACGTGCTGTGGCGAAATTCACGGAGCCCGATATCATCACGGCGTGCCATGAAGGCTACGTGAACCAGGGCGGCTATGCGTCACCCGCAGAGTGCATTCGCGAGACGAAAGCGAACCTTCTTGGCGATGCTATTCGTGCGGAAGCAAATTGCAGTAAGGGCACTATCAAGTTGGGTCAAATGTCCTTCAGAATGCCCGTTGAAAACAACTGCGTCTCCGGCGGCATTTTTGCCGCGCCAGCCTTCACAATGCTCTGCCCTGGATATCGAGGCAAGGTTGTGAATGAATGAAGTCGGTGCCGGTCAACCTATTTCGCCGGAACCATCACTTCTCGGAGAAGCGTTTCCGCCTGCGCCAACACGGTCTGCACGGCCTCCTGTTCAAGGTCCGGCGGATAGCCGTATTTCTTCAGGATGCGCTTGACGAGCACGCGCATGCGGGCGCGGGCCGTCGCCTTATGTTGCCAGTCGACGGTCGCTGATCCTCGCATCTGCTCGACAAGCTCATGGGCGATGACGCGCAGGTGAGCGCTGCCCATCGCCTCGACTGCGCTCTCATTCTCGGCGAGGGCGTCATAGAAGGCCACCTCCTCCGGTGACAGGCCGTGCTCTTCGCCACGTGCGGCTGACGCCTTGATATCCTTTGCCAACGCGATCAGTTCTTGGATCATTTCCACCGTCGAGATGGCGTTGGCGTGGTATCGCGAGACAGCCTCCTCCAGCCGCTGCGAGAACGATCTAGCCTCCACGATGTTGGACCGCGACCGGCTCTTGATTTCGCCGTTGAGGAGCTTCTTCAAGGCTTCAAGCGCCAGGTTCTTCTTCTCCAGCTTCTGGATGTCGGCCAAAAACTCATCCGATAGGATCGAGATGTCTGGCGACTGGATGCCCGCTGCCTTCAGTATGTCCACGATCTCGGCGTTGGCGACCGCTTGGTTGAGCAACTGCTCGACGGCGAAGCTCCTGGCCCGGTCCGACATTTTGCCGGTGGCCGTTGTCTTGACCAATGCCGCTCGCACCGCCTGAAAGAAGCCGACCTCGTCGCGAATGGTGCGTGCCTTGTCGCTGGCCGACGCCAACGCATACGCTTTGCTCAATTCCAGCACCGCATCGGAAAAGCGCCGATGGGCCCGCTTCTTGTCGTCGACGCTCGTGGCCTTGGCGGCTTCCTGCTCTTGCCATTTCAAGATCCAGTCGATGGCATCGGCCAGGGCGACGAGGCGCTGCTGGGGCTGGCCGCTAATGCCGAGGCTGTAGTCGTGGCCATGGAACATGCCGCGCACGACCTCGTACTTCTCCATCAGGACGGCTACGGCTTCCTCCTCGTCGATGCCGGTCTTTTCCTGATCGGACTTGGTGTACTGGCCGAGCGCGTTCTTCAGGTTCTGGGCGATGCCGATGTAGTCCACGATCAGGCCGCCCGGCTTGTCCTTGAACACCCGGTTGACGCGCGCGATGGCTTGCATCAGACCATGGCCGCGCATCGGCTTGTCGATGTACATCGTGTGCATGCAAGGCGCATCGAAGCCGGTCAGCCACATATCGCGCACGATAACCAGCTTGAGTGGGTCGTCGGGGTCGCGGGCTCGCTTGGCGAGTTGGTCGCGCCGTTTCTTGTTGCCTATATGCGGCTGCCAGTCGAGCGGGTCAGATGCCGACCCGGTCATGACGATCTTCACCGCACCCCTGTCATCGTCGTCGGAATGCCATTCGGGCCGTAGCTTGATGATCTGCTTGTAGAGATCAACGCAGATGCGGCGGCTCATGCAGACGGCCATCGCCTTGCCGTTCATCCCCGCAATGCGGGCTTCGAGGTGCTCGACCAGATCAGCGGCAATCTGCGACAGCCGCTTTTCGGAGCCGACCAGGCGCTCGACAGTTGTCCATTTCGCCTTCTGCTTTTCCTGTTCCGATAGACTATCGTCTTCGAGGATGGCCTCGATCTCGGCGTCGATGCGCGGCTTCTCGTCTTCGTCAAGTTCGATGCGCGCCAATCGGCTCTCGTAGAAGATCGGAACAGTCGCCCCGTCCTCCACCGCCCGACTGATGTCGTAAACGTCGATGTACTCGCCGAAGATGGCGGGTGTGTTCACGTCGTCCGCCTCAATCGGCGTGCCGGTGAAGCCGATAAAGGAGGCGTTGGGCATCGCCTGTCGGATGTAATGCGCATAGCCGTAGCGGCGCTTGCCGGTCGTCTTGTCGAGCTTGGCGTCGAAGCCGTACTGGCTGCGATGCGCCTCGTCAGCGATGACGATGACGTTGCGCCGGTCGGTCAGCATCGGGAAGCTCTCCTCCCCCGCCTCGGGCGAGAATTTCTGCACCGTGGTGAAGATCACGCCACCGGACGCGCGATTGAGAAGGCGGCGCAGCTCGTCCCGGCTGTCGGCCTGTTCCGGCGTCTGGCGGATCAGATCGCGGCACAGGCTAAAGGTCGAGAACAACTGATCGTCGAGGTCATTGCGGTCGGTCAGCACGACCAGCGTTGGGTTCTGCAATTCTTTGGATCGCACGATGAGGCCGCCAAAGAACGCCATCAGCAGGCTCTTGCCCGAACCCTGCGTGTGCCAGATGACGCCGATCTTGCGGTCGCCATCGGGGCGAGCCGCTTCAATGGCGCTGGCGAGCGCCTTGGTCGCGCCGTGGAACTGATGGTAGCCGGCAATGATCTTGAAGGGACCTTCGCCCCTGTCACCGAAGACGATGAAGTCACGCAGCAGGGAGAGGAACCGTTGGCGCTCGTATACGCCGCGCAGCAGCGTTGCCATCTCGCGGGGACCATGCGGCGTGAAATCGCCATCAGCGCCCGTCACCGTGCGCCAGGGCATAAAGCGCTCCTCGTCGGCAGTCAGGGACCCGATGCGCGCCAGCACGCCGTCGGAGGCGATCAGGACTGCATTCGCCCGGAACAGCGAGGGCACCTGAGCCTTGTAGGTCTGAAGCTGGTTGAAGGCAGCTCCGATGTCCGCTGTCTCGTCTCCTGCATTCTTCAACTCGATGATCGCAAGAGGCAGGCCGTTCACGAACACGACCACGTCCGGACGCCGCTTGTGGCGGCCCTCGACCACCGTGAATTGGTTGGTCACCAGCCAGTCGTTGCTTTCGACATTGTCGAAGTCGATCAGCCAGACCTTGTCGCCCTTGATCTCGCCGTCGGCTACGACGAACTCGACATCGACGCCTTCCGTGAGCAGCCGATGGATGCGCCGGTTTTCCTCGATCAGCGACGGCGTTTCAATGATGAAAAGCTGCTTGATCGCCGATGCGCGGGCCTCCGCAGGGATCGCGGGGTTGAGCCGCTCCACCGCCGCCGCTAGCCGCGAAGCCAGGATAGTGTCGGAATAGGCGTCACGCTCTGGCGCAGTACCGTCCGGGGCAATCTGGCCAGCGGGCGCGTAGACGTAGCCAAGCTCCTCGAAAATGCCAATGGCGGCATTTTCGACCACATCCTCACGGAACCCCCAGCGCGAATACTCGGTCTCGATCTGCTTATAGACAATGTCTTCCATCGCGCCCCCCTTGCGCGTCAGACGAAGCGCTCTCTGATATAGATGAGCGCCTGTTCGCCTGTCATCTCGCGGGACGAGTTGCCGTTTCTGACGTAAAAGCGATCCGCAGCTGGTCCACCTTTGTCGGCAACTTTGATGTAGACCGGCTTGTTGGCCGGCGAGATGTCAACTCGACAAATTTCCTTGTCATCAATTTGCGGGAAAGAGACCTTGAGCTTGGTTGCCGAAAAAGCCTCTCCAAAGGTGTTGATGACCAGCGTCTTAAGGTGCAGCTCGAACTTGTCACGATCACCGCCATTCAGGCTCTTGTAGTCGTTGTCGAGGCCGGAAACAGAGCCGTCGTCTGCAACACCGATCATCAGTATGCCACCCTGCAAATTAGCAAAGGCCGCGGTGGTTTTCATAATGACGGCTTCGAGGTCCTTGTTGACGGTTCCCTGACGAACGTCCCAGCGCAGCGTCTCCTTGAACTCGACATCTTCATTCTCACCCTCGGCAATCATGTCCTCGACGCTGATGCGTTCGGCCACTGCATGCATCTCGGCCAGACCGTCAAGCCAGGCATTGACACTGTCAGCCAGCATCCTGCGGCGCGTCTTGAGAAAGAGCTCGTAGTTCTCAATTTGCCAGAGTTCACGGTCCTCCGGGATCAGTTGCAGCGAAAGCGCCGTCGGCTGATTGTTCGCGACCGAGGACAAGTACGCTTCCGTCTCCTTCTTGCCCTTCGACCGATTGGCAATTTGGGTAAGGAGCGCCCGGTTCGTCAGCTCTTGAGCCAGTTGATACTTCAGTCGGTTCTCTACGCCATACCCCTCAGCCTTGAGGTTGGCGAAGGCGAAGATGTGGTCGTACTCCAATTTATACTTCTCGCCCATCGGATGATGGATGGAAACGCCGGTGGTGAGGCACCTTGCTCCTCGGCTTTTGAGGTGCCACCGTACGAGGCCGAAAAGCGGATGCTGTATGGCGCTGCCCACAAACTCGTCCGGCGTTATCGCTATCGCTCCGCCGCGCTCTTCGCGGATCACGTCGAGTAGCCGGTCAAACGGCACTTCGGAGGTCGCGACGATCTTGAGGTCATGGTCGAGCTTCTGCGGAAGTTGGCTCACATAACGCCGCCGCACTTGCGAGTAGTAGAACCATTTGACCACCTTCTGGATTTGGCCGTGGTTCAGCTTGCAATCCATCCGGTGGCAATAGGCGACGATAGGGATAAGGGCGTAGATCGAATTGATTTCGTCGGTGTGGTCGACGAACGCATGGTCCCGAAGCAGGTTCGAAACGTAGTCCAGCACCTTCGTATCGAGCGCCTTCCAGGCCGTACGGATCGCATCGTTGTTGTCGGCGGCGTGCAGCTTGCGCATGTCTGAACCGCCTTGGTGCAAAATGGCCAGCAGCGCGTAGACCATGAAATCCAGCTTGAACACGAAACCGTTCTTTTTCAAGGTTTCGAGCTTCGCCTTGAAGGCGTCACGAGCTTGCGGCCAGTAGCCAGAAATCTGCGCCAGGGCGAGTTCCGCATCTGTTAGCGCCACGCCGCCAGCATTGACGATGTAGAATATATCAATCGCCTCTCGCAGCGATGCCCTCACAGGGATATTCTGCTCTGGGAAATCGCGATCAAGAATACTCTGCACGGCAGCAAAATTGTCGTCGATCCGATCCTCATCCACCTTGGTCAGCTCTCGGCCGGCTTTCTCCAAGGCGCGCACCACATCTTTGGTTCGAACGTTTCTCTTGAAGATGTCGGTCACATTCAGCCATCGCGGATCGGCATCCATCCGCTTCTGAAAATACTCAAGCTCCAAGGTTTCTACGTTGACGTGCAGTCCCCTTGTATCGTCAGTGATTTCATCGAGGGTGTAGTAAGGTGGAAGTTCACCTCGGATCAGCATATAAAGCGTGGTGACGCGCTGCTGGCCATCTAACAAGATTTTGATGGCCCCCTGCTTGGGGTCATAGGTGTGATCGCCCTTCAGTTCCGGCGGATGATTGGTGTCCCAAGTCAGGATCGTTCCGGTCGGATAACTCTTGATCATGGAACTTACTAAGAGCTTCGCGTCTCTTTTCTTCCAAACATACTCGCGTTGAAACGCTGGAATAAACAGCTGTTTTTCGTCGATCTTTTCAAGAATGCTGCTGATCTTCATCTCAGAGTGCTTTCATTATGGGATGCCATGAAATATCCAACCGCAGATTTGTGTCTGCGTTGTCACTGCGCTGCCTCAAGCTGTCGTGGGGCCTCGCCTAGGCGAATTTCGCCCGACATGAGCTTAGGCAGCAGCAGGCCACGAATGGCCGCGAGCGTACCGGCCTCTTGACTGCGTGTCCTGATCAACGCGAACAGAGGCGCAATCATGTTGTCGAACTCAGCAGTAATCGCCTTCCCGCCGACAACTACCGGCAATGGGCGGAAGTTTTTCTTGCTGATTTCCTGAAAGGTCGACCCATTTGCGTGAGATTTAATGAGGTCCATGTTCTCGCGACACCAGCAGAGCGCAAGCGAGGTCGGCATAGATTGCGTCGGTCGCAGAGCAATAAAACCCTGATTGACGGCAGTTGGCTTGTCCGCAATCGCAAGGTAACCGATAGGCGCACGCGACGAGAGAAGCACTGTCCCTTTGGGCGAAAGCCCAGAGCCGATCTTGGCTAGTCCCCTATCTGTTATGCGGCGCTCGGTATCGAACAGAAACATTCCGTCCAGCCTCGACAAGTCTTTCGGCGTTGCCCAAAGGTGATGGCCCCTGTCCCAATATTCCGGTGATGCTGTGCTCGGCGTCGATCCGCCTGCAACGTCAGCTAGGTCGCCGATGGGCTTCTCAGCCCATCCCCTAGGCACGCCGTCATCCATCCTCGTCGGAAACAGATCGGCCATTTGCCGCGCCCGGTCGGGATCGTTGACAAGCCCACCCATGATCTCGACGGGATCGGTCGCGCCGTCGATCTTGCGGCTGGTCGGGCCGAAATCGACAAACCAGTCGTGGAAGATCGCCTGCGCCATCGCCTCCAGCGTTTCGTTCGTGCGCCGGTTCAATTCGATCTTGTCGTCGAGATCGTCCAGAAGCGCAGAGATCGCGCGCTGCTCATCCTTGGGGGGTATCGGAAGCTCAAACTGTGGAACATCAGCGCATCTCAGGCTGTCGAACACAGCGCCCACGTTCATGAATTTTCCGATTTGCTCCCACCAATAGGGACCAGTGGCCAGCCACCGCAAAAACTGCGGAAGCACCGTTTTTCCATCTGCACGCAGGAGGACAAGGTTCTGGCCTAGGGCAAAGTCCATGCCGCTTCTGTCAACTGCAATGACCCCGGGGTTGGTACGACGAGAGAGCACTACGTCATATTTTTGGGGGCGAGCCTTTTTGGTCCACTCGTGAAGGTCGGCTTGCGAAATTCGGCGGGCCTCAGTGAAATCAATATGCCCGTTCTTCATCTGGGGTATCGCGACATAGGGATATCCGTCGTCCTGCGCTTTCGGGGTCGCATGGACGCAGTCGATCAATATGACCCCTGCATCTCTAAGTGATCTGATCGGCCATTCAGACATGAGGGCCAACACCACCAAGGGCCGCGTTGATCCGCTCCTCCAGAGCCCGCCCTTCAGCGAACTGTGCCTGCAACCGCTCCCGCAACCCCTCGATTTTTTCGGCAAACGACACGCCATCATCTTCCACGTCCGCAGCGCCGACATAGCGGCCCGGTGTCAAGACGTGGCCGTGCTCGCGAACCTTGGCGAGAGTTGCCGACTTGCAGAAGCCGGGTTCGTCGGCGTACTCGGCCCAGCCACCTCCGGGCCGCGCTTCCGGCTTGGCTCGCCAGCGGTGATAGACCCCGGCGATCCTGTCGATATCGTCGGCGCTGAACTCCTTGCGCACACGGTCGACCATGAAACCGAGCTTTCTGGCGTCGATGAACAGGATTTCGCCGCGCCGGTCGCGATGGCCGTTGGCGCTCTTGTCGCGTGCCAAAATCCACAGGCAGGCTGGGATTTGCGTCGAGAAGAACAGCTGCCCCGGGAGTGCGACCATGCAGTCCACCACATCGGCCTCGATCATCGCCTTGCGGATGTCGCCTTCGCCGGACTGCTGCGACGACATCGAGCCGTTGGCCAGCACCACGCCGCCCGTGCCGCGCGGGGCGAGATGGTGCAGGATGTGCTGTAGCCAGGCGAAATTGGCGTTGCCCTTGGGCGGCGTGCCGTATTGCCAGCGGACGTCGTCCGTCAGCCTCTCACCGCCCCAATCCGATATGTTGAATGGCGGGTTGGCGAGGATGAAATCAGCTTTCAAGTCCCGCAATTCGTCACGGTGGAAGCTGCCTTCGTTGTTCCAGCGGATATCGGCGTCGATCCCCTGCACCGCGAGGTTCATTTTGGCCAGCCGCCATGTCGTGTGGTTGATCTCCTGCCCATAGACGGCGATGTCGTGCCGCCGCCCGCCATGCTCCTCGATGAACTTTTCCGACTGGACGAACATGCCGCCCGAGCCGCAGCAGGGGTCGTAGACGCGGCCTTTGTAGGGCTCCAGCATCTCGACGAGCGTGCGCACGACAGAGCGGGGTGTGAAGAACTCGCCGCCGCGCTTGCCTTCCGAACTGGCGAAGCCCGACAGGAAGTATTCGTAGACGCGGCCAAGTAGGTCCTTCGCCTTGTCGGTGCCGTCGTGCATGCCGATGTTGGAGAATAGGTCGATCAGTTCGCCCAACATCGTCTTGTTGAGCGTCGGACGGGCGTAATTCTTCGGCAGGACACCCTTTAGCCCATCATTCGACGGGGCCTTCTCGATGGCCTCCATCGCCTCGTCGATCAGCTTGCCGATTTCGGGGCGTTTGGCGCTGCCCTGCAGGAATGACCAACGGGCTTCCTTCGGCACCCAGAATACGCTTTCGGCAAGGTACTCCTCCGGGTCTTCCGGATCAGCGTATTCGTCCGCCGCCAGCTTGGTTCGCTGCGCTTCAAAGGCGTCGGAAATGTACTTGAGAAAAATCAGGCCAAGCGCAACGTGCTTGTATTCCGACGGTTCCAGGTTTCCGCGCAGCTTGTCCGCTGCCTTGAACAGCTCCGCCGTGAACGCCAGATCGCCGTTGCCGTTGTTGCCCGCCATCTAGTCCCCCCGAAGCACCCGCTAACCGATACCTACCGGCGGACTTGTTCAATCGCAACCAGTCTGACGGACATTAGTTTCTCAAGTCCTGCTGTCTCAGCTACGCTTATTCCGCCTACTCGGCCATATCTTGCAAGTACCGCTCCAATTCCGCCCTGAGGATCAGCGTGCGCCTGCCTGACTTGCTCGCGTGCAATTTCCCTTCCTTGAACAATTTGTCGAGCGTTGACCGCGAAAGGCCGGTAATTTCCGTGACCTCCCTGAGCCCATAGGCGAGTTCCCGGCTTTGAGGAGCGGAATTGCGATTTTGAAGCATTACCAGGATGCTAGCGCCGTCATCTTCGATGCGCCTCAGTCGGCGGTCAAAACTGTCCACCAACACGGCTTCTTCTTTGAAAAAATCCTCCATCAGTCCACTCTTAAGCTCAGCTTTGCGCCATCGTCGCAGTTCGCACATTGTGACCCTGAACCCGGATTGATGATGTGCCACCATCCATATCGCGTGATCCTTTAGCCGGCATCGTCGAGCACAAAATGGCCTGAATATGCTCTTGCAGATGGAGTTCGCGGCGAACTCGACAGTAAGCAGATACTTCGACTTGATCTGGCAATAGTCTCGGCTCATTGCAGGAAAAGAGCAGACGGCCAGCAGCACCCCCTGCTCCGCCTTGTCGGCCCGCTCGCAGTCATCCCTAAGCCCCAAGCGGCTGCCGCGCCGTCGACAAACCCCGGCGGGTGCTGCACCGGGCTTTGCACTTCAGTAAATACCCAATTCCGCCGTCTCGCTTCGATAGCTGTGGCGTGAGTTACGAGATCACGTTACGAACTCCCGAAGGCACTATGTGAAATATGCTGGATACCTGAAAATGGGCTCTGCTAAAGAATATTGGATGATGACGCGGCCGGACCATGAGGTCTCGTTCCGGTGCCCTGATTGCGGCCATCTTGCCGCAGCGCATGTCCGCGTTCCTTCCGTCGATGAGGGCTCTAGAGACAGCGTATCCGACGAGCGTGTGGAGGAGATTGAGTGCCTGAACTGCGACAGCTCTTGGACCTTGGAAATGTGCGCAGACAACAAGGGCCTAAGGCTTGAACTGTTCGGATATCCAGCTGTCGATATAAGTGCATCGCCCCTCGATATAAGCGACGACAACTGGGACGATGACCCACCGCCTGAGCCCGATGCCCATTCGATTTTCGACAATGCGCTGCAGGAGTGGCGTGTGTTGCTGGGGACCTTTTCGGACGAAAAGGACGGTGATGCCAGCGAAAACCGCATGCTCTTTACCCACCTCTTTTCCATCGTCGAGGCCTACCTATCAGATGCCATCATCAGCTTGGCCATGGCAGACACCAAGGTCCAGGCCAGGATGATCAAGGTCCTACCGATCCTGAAAGATAAAACCGTGTCGCTCGAGACCATCGCCGGGAACCCGAACATCGTGCGCGACATGGTCAGGTCGGCATTGCAGGATGTGTCGTTCCACAATCTCATCAATGTCGATAAGATATGCGGAGTTGCCTTGGGAAAGCCTCTGCTTCCAGACTTGAAGGACGACCGAGACCTATTAGTTGCGTCTATTCAGATGCGCCACGACTGCGTTCATCGGAACGGCCGCGACAAAAGTGGGAAGCGCCACGACATCATCACCAACACTTACCTAGCCAAGCTCGGCAAGCTGTTTAAACAGATGGCCACGGATCTCGATGCACGCATCCTGCATATGAACATCGAGCGCAACTTCGAAGACCCCGATCAGCGCGCGGAGCTTTTCCCGACTAGCCCTATATAGATCAGCCCTAGTGGCGGCGCGCTTGACAGGGGCCCCACAAACGCCCCCACCCCCGCCTTCGACACATGCCGGGGGGCGGGTGCCCAGCGATCTAAGGTTCCCTACTGGCAAATTGGTCGGAGTGGCTGACTGTCCTGCCCTTCACGGCTCGTTCCTCGGATAAAGCCGTGCGACCTCGGCCGGCGTGAGGTCGTCGAGCGGAACGAGCGTCGGACCGTCGTGACGAAACACCATCAAGGTGCACCTGCCGTCGACTGTACCCTTAAAGTTGGCGTGCGTGCGCTGCCAGACCTCGTCCAGCGCCTCAGGCCTCGCGATCAGGCGTGGCCTATAGCCGGCGGCGTGCAGAGCCGCAAAGCTCTCAGCTTGCGCGTGAATGGGTATTCCAACCATATCGGCGTCGTCATCTGGTGCCCGCGTCACTGCCAGGCCCAGGATGTCGGCCACAACTATCGCATCCTTGTTGAACGCCTCCAGACAATCCCCACCCAGCTGAAAGACTATCTCCGCCACAGTAACCCCCGCTACCATCGCGAACCAAGCGGGGTTCCCATTGTGGGCATGTCGGGCGCATCTGGACGGGCAGATGTGTCCGGGGCGGTCGTTGACGATGGATCGGGGTCAACTCCATGTCGAGCCGTTACCCTGTTGCTTCTGGAGGCAAGCATTCTTGAGACGGCGGTCGGGGTGTACCGCGTTCCGGCGCTCGACACGAAACCTGCGCGTTCTAGGGCTTCCGCGATATCGGCCAGGCTCCGCCGCCTACCATTAACCGGGTAGCGGTGCAGTTTTTTTGAAAGCGCGATCATTTCCGGTCCACGGTCGATCTCCGCGTAATTCTTGCGACCGCCGACCTTCTTCCCCGTCGCCACACGCTTGCGTTCGCGAGCACCTCGCAGCTTCTCTACGAGCATCGCCTTCTCAAATTCGGCAACTGCGCCCAGCACCTGACGGATCAGGTTCGCCGTGGGGGTATCCGCCACGAAGCTCTCGGGGCTGTCGACGGCGATCAAATCGATGCCGCGCGCCTTGAGCATCTCGTATCCCGTCTCTTGGACAATGAGATCGCGTGCGAACCGTGAAGCCGTCTCAACTAAAATTGCTCGCACGCCGTTCGACAGCAGACGCTCCAACATTGCCGAAAAGCCAGGTCGGGTGGTGATCGGGTCCGCGCCGCTGACAGCCGCATCATAGTACGTTTCGACAATCTCTAGGCCAGCGGTTCGAGCGTAGACCCCGACTGCCTCGCGTTGCCGGGTCTCGCTGTCTTTGTCAGCGCCGATATTGGCCGCAGACGAGGTGCGAAGGTAAGCCACAACTTTCGTGGAAGCCTTGCCGCTCATGGCTTAGAACCCATATCCCATATCAATTGCTTCAGCATTTGAGAAATATCGCATACCAATCCTCAATGCGCAACATTGCCAACGGCGGTGAAATAGTCGCTCAATGTCGTTTATTCCGGTTTATTGACGCACAATTTGTCACAGCTAAAGTGCAAAAGCCGTTTGGCCTCAATAGGATAGGACGATTTACATGCCTTTGGAAAAAGCCTTTCGTGACCAAGTCCTAGCCTATTGCGATCGCGATTTGCCGTCGGCAGCTGACGTCACCGCGATGTTTGACTTTCTGGAGGATGAGGGCCTTCGGAATCGAATTGAGGCCGAATTTCATTCTGCCCGATATATTTACAAGCTCGGCGAAGCACTTAACGTTGCCGATGCACGGCTTCATGGCCATGTAAAATTTCAAATTGTGCAGTATGCCGGTATATATGAGGCGATAATCGTTCACCTGCTTTGGACGAAATTTGTCGATCACCTCGCCGTAACCAGTATGGAATTTCACAAAGTTTATAAGAAGGCCGCCTCTCTGCCGTCGACACTCCATTTCGCAACAGCGTCAGGTGAGGAAATCAGCCTTTGCGTTCACGTTACCGAGAAAACCAATCCGTTCTCAATAAAGTTCGATGACAAAGTCGACGCCGCAGTAGCCATCGGATTTGTGGACGAGAGCATCGGCGAAGACATCAAATCCTTCTATAAGCTTCGAAATGGCATCCACCTTGAAAGCGCCATCAAGAACCAGATCAAATATGAACTAGATAGCTCACACTTGGCGTATCGGCGAATGAAACCTTTTACTGAGGGCATTCGAGGCTATCTGCGAAACGGTAAAATACCGGGAAACGCTAGCCTCAAGAAGAGGATCACTTCGTCTGAGGAAGGAGCTGGAGCACAAACGGTGACGAAAGTGACTCACGCAAAGCCTCGTGCAAAGACAGATCGTCGCGCCATAAAGCAAGAATAGAGCCTCAATCTCGAAGGTGGGGTAGACGAGCAGCTTAAGATGGCCATCCACCCGAAATTTCCGTGACCGTTGCAACTCGGTCTGGCAAGAAGCTGCCTTGGTTCACCGGAAGCCGCTCAGCCGGCCGAATGCGGTGGTCGTAAAGAGGCACCCGCAATCCGAACGAGCCTAGGCGGTCTTCCTCAGTTCGCGCGCTTCGGCGTGAACTTGGCCGTCCACTCCTCAAGGCTCATCCGCTCTGTGTCACCCGGTTCGCGAAGCGGCTTGCGCAGCGTCGTGGCGACTTCGGCTTTGTCGACCACAAGTCCAAGCAGTTTGGCTTTTCCCATTATGGCCGTAACGCCTGCAGATGGGTTCTTGGTGGCATGGGCCAGCTTCAACATGACGTCTAGTTCGGCAACCAAGTCGTCGACCGTGATCTCCCAGCGCCTCGCGGCAGCAGCCCGCAACTGGGCGACGCGGGCAGCCACCTTAGGCAACCTGACCATCTTGGAGGCCTCCACCTCAGCGGCATTGCCGCGCGCCGTGTAGCCAGCCTCGACATAGGCGCGAGTTTGGGTCAGGCCTTCAATAAGTCCCTGGCAGAAACGCTCCTGCCTGATGTTCAACTTGGAAAGCGGCATTGCGGTGTCTTAATACTGCAATCTGAGAAATCGTGCCATGGCGGTGGCCTCGGTCCGGTAGAAAAAAAGGGAAATGACAGATGACAGATAATGACAATTTTTCCGTATAGTCTTGAGCGCCATGCGCGTGCGCGTGAGGGTCATACCGAAATAACAGTCATTATCTGTCATCTGTCATTTCGGCCGCAAGTTCGGCTTCAACCTCACGCCTTGGATACCGCGCGCGCCTGCCGTCCTGCGTTCCGTCAATCCGTGACGAAGCATCATCGGCTTGAAGGTCCGGATCGATCCGGGAAGTTCGCCGGCCGCCTTAGCATAGGCAGCCCAGCTATCATAAAGCGTTTTAGTAGCTTCCCATTTGTGTGGGTTGCCGGGCTCGCAATCGCATTCGTCGGCCAGCCATTGGGCAATCAGGTCCTGATCAGCGAAATAACCGGCCGTCGCGTCAACGACGCTTTCGGGTCGGAGAAGGCCGTTTGCTTGCCAGTCAAGGTAGCCGTCAATCATCCAGCGCAAGATCGTCGGCCATTCGGCTTTGAGCTTAGCTTCGAGTTCCCGGTCGGGCGAAGCAGGCTTGCGCGTGAACGGTACGATATTGAAGCGGCGGCGCGCTGCATCATCGACGTTTCTAAGCTGCGGTTGATGGTTTCCGACGATCATGAGCTTGAACGCCGGCTTGTAGGTGAAGAAGTCGCGACGCATGAAGCGAGCAGCAATGGCGTCGCCGCCCGTAAGGCTTTTGATGCGGCTTTCTGCCCATGCCCTTCCTTCCTCTGTCTCGGAAGCCGTCACAAGACGCGCGCCTCTAAGCATAGCCAGTTCCGTCGGATGCCGGTCGCCTATGGAATTGGTGAACGTATCCATCGGCGCGGTCGTGGCGTAGTCAGCCATGATGCCGGCGATGGTGTTCATAAACACGCTCTTCCCGTTGCCGCCGCCGCCATGGACGAACACAAGCGCATGTTCCCTGATGTCGCCGGAGAGGCAGTAGCCGCACCACTGCTGCAGGAAACGAACCATTCCAACATCGCCGCCCGTCGCCTCGTCGAGGAAGCGCATCCACAGGGGGCAGTCAGCCGTCAACGAAGGCGCAACTGCCGTAAGCTTCGAGATGTTGTCGTCAGGCTGGGCCTCGATCAGCGAGCCGCTGCGAAGGTCCACTGTGCCTTCCGGCGTTCCAAGGAAGAATGGGTCTGCGTCCCAGATCTGGGACGTGACAGCGAAACGCGGATCCGCTTGCGCAAAGCGTTCGACGCCTGCCGCGAAGCCGGTCTTGCGCACCGCAGCCACGGCCTTGCCGGTGGTGCTCGCGGCCAGTTCCCTGGCCAGTTCCCGCACGCGGTGGAAGGCGATTTTCGTTTTGTTCGGCTGCCAGTGAGAGCCTGTCCACTCGTACCATATTCCGGCGTCGTGGTCGTAGCGAAGCTTGTCTGCAAAATGCAGCGCGAAGATAAGGGCCGCGCCGTCCTCCGTGACGGTCGCAACATCGTCGCCGCGCTTTTGGCCTCGCTTGTGGAAGGCGTCCATCAATAGCTCCTGCCATGCTGGCGGCGATATTCGACGGCCGCGCGGACGATATAGTCGGAAATGGGCTTGGGTTTGCGGCCAGCCCAATGCGCGACAAGGCCGGCACAGTCGGCGTAGAGATCGCCCAGCGCCTCGCAGGCGTACCCAGCGTCATCCAGCTTGAAAGTGGCCGCCTGCAGGGCATTTCGCGCCTGTCGCACCAACCGGACGGCTACCATTAGATCGATATCGCCAGAGGTGCGGTCAGGGCGTAACGTTGGTAGCGGAAGAGGTGCAGGCATCGGCCTTCCCATGGTAGGGGCCGGGCAGTTGACCTGCACTGCAAACGGAGGGTAGTTTCGGGCCTTCTCACCAGCCTGATAACAAAGTTGGCCCGCCGAGCAGAGGCATTTGCCCGGCGGGTTTTAGGCTGCGCGGCTCGGCAGTTCCGAAGTCGAGGCCACAGGGGCTGTCAGGCGATTATTGATCCACTCGTCGAGCAGTTGTGGTTCGTAAAAGACGTTGTTGCCCAGCTTGCGGAACTGCGGGCCGCCACCTTTGACGCGCAAATTGCGCAATGTCACCGGCGAACGGATCACGCCCTTCTCGCGCAGGTAATGAGACGCCTGCTTTGGGTTTAACAGTGCCATGGCCATCTCCCGTATGAGATTGGCGCGCCTCGCCGGAGGGTACTCCGGTTGCGCCAAAATGATCGGGAGTGATTTGCAACGACTTCAGGTGAACGGCACGTGGGGTAAGTGAAATCTACTTCAACGCTTTGTTTTGACGTGCTTTCTTGCGGTACGCTATGATGGTTTCCACCGCAATTGGGCCGCTATCCCCCTTTCGGATTTGGGCTTCTTTGGAGACAGCCAGCACAAAAACGACATACGCGCTCAATTTGCCGAGCTGGATTTCGCCGCCTTTGCGCACTGATTGATATTGGCGAGCCGTAGCTCGCATTCCAAAATGGCGTGTGAAAACAGCTGCAAGGTGTTCGCCAACCAACCATTCAGCTGCGCTTTCCGCTCCGTGCGGGTTGAGCAACCACTTCAATGGCCTCTTGGTGGTGGGGAGCTTTTGCCATCTATCTTTGCCGAGCCTCCGATACGGTCCCCTAACCTGGCTCACGTCTGCAAAACTTCGATACCAGAACAGGGCGCGGTCGAGGTCGCGTCGCAATTCGCTCCGGTCGAGATGCCCGGCAAACGACTTGGACGATGCCACCGCCCCGATAATGCGGTCGACCGCTTCAGCCGAAAAGCGCGTCGGATAAGTGGGATGGTTTTTCACTCCGGTGGACTGCCGAAGCTGTGCGGCACCTAAAGCCTCTAATTGGTCCTTCGACCACCGGGGGTATCCCGCCTTGGAGGTCCATTGGTCGCCCGAGGAAGCATCATCCGAAATCATCCTGTTGGCCTCCTCAGAGGCAGCACCTTGCCTGCTTTCTTTCCGGCGAGAGCCGCAGCGATTGGCATGACCGCGCGGTCAGCGGCCTGCCGCAGCGGATCGTGCTGGAAATGCGCATAGATCGCCGTCGACCGCTGATCCTTGTGCCCGAGGATCGCGCCCGTCATCGCCAGTGTCTCGCCGAACGACACGGCGGCCGAACCCAGCGTGTGCCTCAAGGTGTGCGGTGTCACGCCGGGCAGCTTCGCCTTCTTGACGATTTTCGACCAAATACGCTTCGTACCCTGGAAGAAGCCCTTTCCGGACGTGGCCGGAAATACCCAAGGGCTCAATCCATCTGGTTGATCGCTATCGGCGTAACGTGGCAGGCTGGCAAGCAGCGCCATTGCAGGTGATGAGAGAGGTCGGATGCTCTTGCCGGTCTTGGTCGCTTCGAGGATCAGGCACCCGCGCTGCAGATCGACCTCCGACCATTTGAGGCCCGCGACTTCGTCGCGCCGGCAGCCAGTGAGGGCCCACAACCGCGCGATGCACAGGGCCTTCGAGTTGACGCCCTCTTTCTCCAGTTCTTCCAGTGCGGCACCGAACCGTTTGATCTCGTCGAGCGACAGAAAGCGGTCGCGCCTGTTGTCAACTTTGTTGATGGAGGCGGTCGCGACCGGATTGCTCGCGGCCAGCCCACGCTTAATCGCGAACGTGAAAAGCGTGGAGAGATCGCGTGCTACCTTGCGCGCAGCGCCCTCTCCGCCCTTCACGACGATGCGACGGCGCGGACCGACCTTCTCGTCCTTGGCGGTCTTGCCCGTCGTGATGTCCTTGACCATGGCCTCGACATCAGCTGGCATTACCTCGGTAATGCGCTTCTGGCCGAGCAGCGGCAAGACATGGTGGCGAACGGCATTCAGCATCCACTGTTTGGAGCGCGCATTGCGAGCTTGACCGAGGCGTTTTCCGCGTAGGATCGTGCCGCCGTCCTTCTCGTATAGGTCGACGAGGTCCGCGATCTTCTTTTCGGCCCGCTTGGTTTTCTTCTCGGCTACCGGGTCCTTGCCCTTGTCAACATCTGCCAGCGTGTCCTTCGCCCACTCGCGAGCTTCGGTAGGAGTGTGGGCGGTCGTGGTACCGAGTGTTTCGCGCTTCTTGGGCGTGTTGCGTCCGCCCGGATGAGGCCTGTATTCCACTTGCCAGCGCTTCGTGCCGTCCGGCGACACTTGCACTGCGAAGCCCATCAACTCCGTATCGAACACGCGATATCGCTTGTCGGTGGCCTTGAGGGCATCCACGCTCATCCTGGTAAGTTTCAGTTTCACGGAGAGCCTTTCCGGGTCGCCACGGGGTCGCCACCAAGGAGATATCCTCGGGTATCTTCCTGATACCTCCCAGCGGCACAAAACGCAATGAAAAGCGCTGCTTAGACCACGTCAAAGCCACCCTCGGAAATCCGCAGAAACGCGCAGTTCCAACCTTCACACGGGTGGGGTCGCAGGTTCAATCCCTGCATCGCCCACCATCTCCTTCCTGAATATGTGGACGCCCTCGAGCCGATTGCTGGACGAGCAGATCCTGATGTTGGCAAACGTGCCCAGCGGATCGGCCTCTGAAAACTGTCGTCCGTATTCATCGTCCAGCTTTAGAAGGGAATTTGTGGAGCAATCTTTCGGTGGAAAGGTGTCCCGCAGTAGTACCAACTGTCGTTGGTTGAAAACCCACCGGCAATTTCGTCCCTTGTTTCGGTTGCGGTCGGTGAACAAGCGTGACCAGCATGAACGACAGAATCATCAACAGGTACCAGGCGCCGAGCTTTTGCAGCGACACCGGTGACCAGCCGTTGGACTGACCAGGATAAATCCAGGCGCGGGACCAGGTCCCGATGTTTTCTGCAAACCAGATGAACAGTGCAACGAGAAGAAAGCCGAGAAGCAGCGGCATGCGGTGTTGAAACCGAAAAACGCGGTAATGCACCGTTGTCCGCATATAAAGAAGCGTGGTGATGACAAAGAGCCCGTAACGCAGGTCGATGATGAAATGGTGGGTGAAAAAGTTGGCATAGATGACCGAAGCCAGAAGCATCGTGGCCCATATGGGCGGATAAAAACTATAGCGCATCTCGAAAATGCGCGTTACGCGTGCCAGATATGAGCCGACCGCGGCGTACATGAAGCCTGAAAACAGCGGAACACCATCAATACGAAAGAAACTGGGTTCAGGATACATCCATGAGCCGGCAGATGTCTTGAAGAGCTCCATCAACGTGCCGACGATGTGGAAAATAAGGATGACCTTGGCTTCGGCAAGGGTCTCAAGCTTCGAGACAAGCAGAGAAATCTGGATGGTAAGGGCAGCGAGAAACAGAAAATCATAGCGGGCAAGGCCAATTGCATCAGGCCAATAAAGCTTAGTTGCGATAATCAAAGCCAGGATGGCGCCGCCGAATAGGCAGGCAAAGGCCTGTTTGATACCGAAGACCAGAAATTCCGTCAGCCTGCCAAAAACGCCACTTTCCGGCAACCGGTCGAGCAGTCGGTGCGCGGCGGCATCGATGCGGGCTTCGCGGGTTGTGAACCGTTCCAATTATTTATCCAGCAATCGAGCCACTCGCGTGCCGTGTGATTGCGGTCGAATTGTGAAAATGGTCTTGCGCTCCACATAAGGAACCAACCCGCACACCAGCGAGTTTTTGTGCGTGGAAACTTGAGGGAAAATCATGTCCAGACTTCTTCTGTCGGCCAGCATCGCCGTTCTTCTCTTTGCCGGGCCGGCTCTTGCCGCGGACGACAAGCCGTTGCCGCCACCCAATGCCAAGAAATTGTCCGACATCATCGCCAAGGTCGAACAGCGCGATGGCTTCCGCTATGTCAAAGAGGTCGACTGGGATGACGGCGCCTATACCGTCACCTATTACACCGCCGACAAGGCGAAGGTCGAAATCACCTATGATCCGGTGACGGCCGAGCCCAGGTAGCTTCGTCAGGAGTACCTGCGGGGGCAGGCAACCCGTTCTACGATCCCTCCCCGCGGTGATTACCGGTCCCCATCTGAAAACGCCGAGCCTGCGGCGCGAGATGTGCCCGACCTTGCGCCAATGCATCTTTGATGGCTGATTACAGCGGAGCTTCACAGGAGGGTATGCATGGCGACGGCCAGGCATGTGTTGAAACGTATCTTGATGCTGCTTGCCGGCTATCTCGTCGCCGTGCTGGTCGGCCTGATCGCCATCGTCGCGATCTACGCCGTGTTGAGTTCCCTGCCCAATGCGCCCCGGTATTTCGACCTCATGGGCGTCACGCCGATCGCGGCGCTGGTGGTGCCGCCGCTCGACATGTTCATCTATTTCCTGACGATCGTGCTGACCGGGGCGCAGACATTGGTGTTCGCGTTGATTGCCGAATTCTTCTCGTTGCGCAGCTTCTGGCTGCACATGCTCTTCGGCGGTGCGGCGGCGGTCGGCGGCTTTGCCCTGATCTGGCCGAGCGCGCTGGAGGACATAGCCTCGGAGCGCTGGGCCGATATGGGCATCATCGCCGCTGCCGGTCTGGTCGCCGGGCTTGTCTATTGGCTGATCGCTGGGCGTGACGCCGGCTTCCGGCGCCCTCTCGCAGCGTTACCGATCAAGTCGATGGCGAGCGTGCCGCTTCCGTAGCGTCCAGGGCCTGCTTCAACCGCGTGTCCCGGTCGTAGACGTCGTTGAAGTATTCGACCTTGCCGGACATGTCGGGCCATGCGGTGAAATAGGCGACATAGACCGGGATCGTGCGCGTCACATTCTCGGTCGAATGGCCGTGCTTCAGCTTCTCGGCGATATCGTCGACCGAGGTGCCCAGCACCGCAGCCGCCATGCCGCGCGGATCCTGCAGACGCACGCAACCATGGCTGAGCGCGCGCATGTCGCGCTGGAAGAACGACTTCTGCGGTGTGTCGTGCATGTAGATGGCGTGCTTGTTGGGGAACAGGATCTTCAATTCGCCCAGCGCATTGGCCTCGCTCGGCAGTTGGCGCACGCTGTAGGGGATGTTCGCGCCATAGCCGCCCCAGTTGACCGCCGATGACGGGATGCGCTTGCCGCGCGAATCGGTCACCTCATAGCCGGCCCGGTCGAGATAACCCGGATCGCTGCGCAATCTCGGCAGCATCTCGTTGACGATGATCGACTGCGGCACCCCCCAATAAGGATGGAAGTCGACCTGTTTGATCTGGTCGTAGAAAAAGGCGGTCTGGTTGGTGGTCCTGCCGATGACCGCACGGGTTTTCAGCTTTTCCTCGCCATTGTCGATGTAGCTCGCCGTGAAGGCCGGCTGGTTGATGAAGACACGCGGGCTGCCGAGATCGGATGGCAGCCAGCGCAGTTCTTCCAGCGCCACCTGCACCTTGAGCAGCCGGTCAGCCTTGGACGTTCCGGCCAGTGACGCGACGGTGCGCGGCCCGATGACACCGTCGCCCTTCATGCCCGCCTTTTGCTGCACCGCCTTGATGACAGGGACCAGCTCAGGGAGGTAGACGTCGCTGGTGACGAGCCGCGACAGCACTTCGCCATAGGCGCCGCCTGTCTCGTCGTCGAGATTGCGGGCGATCAGGCTCAGCAGCTTGGGAAGTTCCGGACTGGTTTCGCCCGGCTTCAGCAACAGCTTGGGATCGACGACGATCTCGTTTTCGGCGCTCGCTTGCAGCGACTCCAGTTCGACGCGCAGCGCCTGGTACTCCGCGTTCTGCGGATGCCGCGATTCGAGATAGGTGCGCACTTCCTGGGTGTGCGCCAGCGTCTTCAAAACGCCTTCCATGTCGATCGGCTTGGCGGGGAAGTCATAGTAGCCGGTCATGCGGTTGGGTTCGACGCGGCCGCTTTGGGCATCATGGACATAGCGAAGCACGCGAGCCGACAGCGCCATTTCGAAGCGTACGAACTCCTTCAGACGTGCGGCGGCATCGGCAGTCGACGCAGCGGCGGTCGGCACGTCGACCGTGTAGTCGGACGGTGCCAGGCCGTAGCTCGCCGCCTCGCCAAGCACCCGCACCGCATCCTGCGCGCGGCTGTTGGCGTTCGCTCCGGTCACCCAGATGAAATCCGGATTGGCCGAATAATAGGCGATCAGCGCCTTGGCGATATCGGGCTCCGCATAGAGCTCGTAGTCGCTCAGTCCGGCGATTGCCTCGCGGAAGGCATTGCCGGTGGCCGACGGCACGAAGGCAGCGTCCTGCGGCGTTGCCGGCGGCGGTGCTGCCGTAAGCGCCGAGAAGTCGACGCGCACAAGTTTGTCGGCTTTGTAGGTGTAGTAGGAAGGGCTGCTGATCTTTACGCTGCCGCTGCCGCCGCCGCCGCCGGCAGATACTTTGGGATTTGGCTTGCGCTTTGGCGGCGGAGGGGGAAACTCACCTCGCGGCTCGTGCCTTACGCCGCCGCCGAAAAGCATGTCGAAAAGCCCCTGCGCGCCTGCTTGCGGCGTACCCAGGGCCAGCGTCGCCACGAGCGCTGCAAGCGGCAACGCGGTAGCTTTGTTTCCCGGCAATTTCATGGTCACCCGCTCCAGCCGCAACCGGCTCCGTTCCGCACGCTCGTGCGTCTTGCCCACCGCATGGCGGATGTAAGACGCGACTATACCGATTCATACCGATTTCGTTAAGCTTTCATAAATTTTGGAGCGGCTGTGGCAGAACGGTTTCACAACATCGTGACGGCCGGAGCGGACACACTCGGCTCCGGCCGCCGAAGCGGGGCGGCCACGTCAGGCGTTGGCGCCGCCATCGATGGTCAGTGCGGCGCCGGTCACAAAGCGACCCTCGGGACCGGCGAGCCAGGCGACCATGCCGGCGACCTCATCGGCTTCGCCGAAACGTGGTGTGGCCATGGCGACCGTGGAGGGGGCAATAGCCGCCTGGAAGACGATGGCCGGTACCGACGCGGGATGACAAACGCCGGGCGTTGTGCTCGAAATCCGAACGGACGGAGCGCCAGTCTAAACGGGCCGGGAGGATCGGACGGTGAAAAAGGGTTATCGCGAACTGCTGGATGAGGCGAATGCCGAGATCGAAGTGCTTTCGCCGGAGGAAGCGGCAGCCCTGATCGAGGACGAAGGCACCATCTTTGTCGACCTGCGAGATCCTCGCGAGATTGAACGCGACGGCAGGATTCCCGGCGCCAAACATGTCACCCGTGGCATGCTGGAATTCTGGATCGATCCCGAGAGCCCTTACCACAAGCCGTTCTTCGCTTCGGGGAAGAGCTTCGTCTTCTTCTGCGCCGGCGGCTGGCGTTCGGCGCTCGCCACCAAGACCGCGCAGGACATGGGATTGTCGCCGGTCAAGCATATCCTTGGCGGCTACACCGCCTGGAAGGCGGCCGGACTGCCGGTGGAACCCGGCGAGCCCTGATTGGGGTTCAATGGACCAGCGACGGCTCCCGGTGCGCGGCCACGAAGCTGACGGCGCGTTCCACCACGCCCTTGTCCGCCAGGATGCGGCGATGGCCGAGCCCTTCGGCCCAATGCAGCCGCACATGGTCACCGGCACCGGCATAGCGCCTGGCATGATCGGCCGAGACTTCGCGATCGTCGGGTGCGTGTATGACCAGAGTCGGCACCGGCGCCTGGGCAAGCTGGCGATCGCCGGTGAATTCGCTGAGCGGCCGGCCGGAAAGATGTTCGACACGGTCCGCCATGGCGGCCTGCGAGCGCGGACCGACATTGAGCATGCGGCTGAAGTCGGCGAAGATGGCCGGCAATGAACTGGGCGCGGCGATCAGCACCAGGCGCCCGGCCGCCAGCGGCGCAATGTTCCTGATCGATCCAGCAATTGCATTGGCAGCGACGGCACCGCCGAAGGAATGACCGACCACCGCCGCGAATGGGCCGAACCATTCGCCCGCGATTCGCACCGCATCCACGGCATTGACCATGTTCAACCGCCGGCCATGCGATTGGCCGTGGCCGGGAAGGTCGAGCGAGACGACCCTGTAGCCGGCGGCGCGGTAGCCCTCGATCAGCATGCGCATGTATTCGGTGCGCGAGCGCCAGCCATGGACGACGAGAACCGTGCCGGCGGATGCCCTGCCCGGCTCCGGACGGAATTCATGCGCCATGATGCAGCCGGATCCGGCCTTCAGCCGGTGATGCCGCGCTTCGGCCATGAAATCTGCCGCTCGGTCGACGGCGCGACGTTCGCCCTCGCTCAGCACCCTGGCGTTCGGTGTACGGCAGAACAACTCGAATGCGGCGCGCCCCGTAAGGCGCGGGGCGACATGTTCGGCGGCCCCGAATATACCCCGGATGACCTTCAGTCCGAATGATGCCATAGTGGGAATCCATCCATACGTTCAAGCATGAACATAATAGTTCAAAGATGAACAATAAACAAGAGTTGCCCTGGGACAACCCGCGGTTTCGCAACTGGGTCGCGGTTGCGCGCGCCTGCCATGTGCTGGAGCGCACGCTTGCCGTGAAGCTGGCACCGCTCGATCTGAAACCCGCGCAGCTCGATGTTTTGATGAATCTCTATCGCCATCCCGGCATGTCGCAGCACGATCTCGCCCGCAAGCTGCTCGTCGGCCGCTCCAACATCACCATGCTGTTGCCGCAGCTTGAGGCTCGGGGCCTGCTGCGCCGCGAAGGCGACGAGAAGGACAAGCGCATTCTGCGGCTGGCCCTCACCGAAGCCGGCGAGGCGCTGCTGATGCAGGCGCTGAAGGTGCACATGGCGCTGATCGAGAAAGCGATGAGCCAGTCGACGCCGGAACAGTGCGACATGATCGGCGAGCAGATGCGCAAGATCTACGAGGTGTTGAAGGAAGCCTGACCGCCATTGCGGTCCGGCGGATCACCACATCGTCTTCTTCGCCCGCTCCGGCCATTCCTTGTCATAGGCGGCGCCGTCGATGTTCCTGCGGCTGGTGATCTCCAGGATTTTTCCTGGCGTCGGCAGGGTCTTCGGGTCGACATGCCTTGCGGGGTTCCACAATTCCGACCGCACGATGGCGCGGGCGCATTGGAAATAGACCGTATCGACATCGATGACGGTCACCGAGCGTGCCGGCCTGCCGTCGACCGTGAACGACGCGCAAAGCGCGGCATCCGTGGTGATGTGCGCGCGGCCGTTGATGCGCAGCGTCGTGCCGGAGCCCGGCACCAGGAACAGCAGCCCGACGCGGGGATCGCGAATGATGTTCTTCAGCGAATCGGCGCGATTGTTGCCGCGCCGGTCCGGCATCATCAGGATTTTCGGATCGACGATGCGCACGAAGCCGGCGAGATCGCCGCGCGGCGAGCAATCCAGCCCTTCCGGCCCGCTCGTCGCCAGCGCGACGAAAGGCGAGGCCTCGATGAAGGCGGCGTATTCGGGAATGACGTGGTCGACTTCCTTGACCACCGAGGCTTCGCCGGGCAGGCCATAGAGCGCTTCAAGCTGTTCGACGGTGGTTATGATGGACATTGTCTCGTCTCCCAATCCGCCGCCCCTACTCCGGCTCCATGACATCTTGACGACGCCCGCCGGCTAACGGTCGCGGCTGAGACCCTTTTGCGCAAGCTCGGCAAGGTAGGCATTCCAGCGCGCATCCTTCTCGTGGCCCAACGTGTGCAGGTAATTCCAGGTGAAGATGCCGGTGTCATGGAAATCGTCGAAGGTTATGCGCACCGCGTAGTTGCCGACCGGTTCAATTTTGAGGATGGTGACATCGCGCTTGCCGGGAACAGTCACCCGCTGGTCGGGCGAATGGCCCTGCACCTCGGCCGACGGCGAGGCGACGCGCAGCAGCTCGGCCGGCAGCTCGAATGGCTGGTGGCCGGGAAAGGTCACGGAGAGCAGTTTGCGGTCCTTGGAGACCCGCAGTTCCTTCGGCGCGGTCATGATATTTTCCGTTTCGAACCGCCCTTCCCTACGCCGCTTCGCCGGATTGGAAAAGCCCGTACCAGGCAGCCGACATCCGGTGTCGGTCAGGGAATGTTACCAAAGATCGAGAGCGGCTATCTTGAACAACAGGCCGGATCGTATCACATAGCGATATATAACGCCGTCGTTCACAGCCACGGGAAACGCTTCACGCATGGACATGATCGATCCCTTCGGCCGCACGATCAGCTACCTGCGCGTGTCGGTCACCGACCGCTGCGATTTTCGCTGCACCTATTGCATGGCCGAGGACATGGCTTTCCTGCCCAAGAAGGACCTGCTGTCGCTCGAGGAACTCGACCGGCTGTGCAGCGTCTTCATCGCAAAAGGCGTGCGCAAATTGCGCCTCACCGGCGGCGAGCCGCTGGTGCGCAAGAACATCATGCACCTGGTCCGCCAGCTGTCGCGTCATCTCGAAAGCGGCGCGCTGGAAGAACTGACGTTGACCACCAACGGCTCGCAGCTTTCGCGTTTTGCTGCCGAGCTCGCCGATTGCGGCGTCAAGCGCATCAATGTTTCGCTCGACACGCTCGATGCCGACAAGTTCCACGCAATCACCCGCTGGGGCCATCTCGGCAAGGTCATGGCCGGCATCAATGCGGCGCAGGCGGCGGGACTGAAGATAAAACTCAACGCCGTGGCGCTGAAGGATTTCAACGACGCCGAATTGCCTGAGATGATGCGCTGGGCGCATGGCCGCGGCATGGACCTGACCGTCATCGAAACCATGCCGATGGGCGAGATCGATGCCGACCGCACCGACCAGTACCTGCCGCTGTCGCTGCTGCGCGCCTCGCTGGAGCGCCAGTTCACGTTGACAGACATCCCGTTCAAGACCGGCGGTCCGGCCCGCTATGTCCATGTCGCGGAAACCGGTGGCCGGCTCGGCTTCATCACGCCGATGACCCATAATTTCTGCGAGAGCTGCAACCGCGTCCGGCTGACCTGCACCGGCACGCTCTTTATGTGCCTGGGCCAGGAGGATGCCGCCGATCTCAGGGAACCGTTGCGCGCGTCCGAAGGCAACGACCTGGTCGGCGCGGCGATCGACGAGGCGATCGGGCGCAAGCCGAAAGGGCATGATTTCATCATCGACCGCCGCACCAGCCGCCCCTCCGTGTCGCGGCATATGAGCGTCACCGGCGGCTGATCTTTCCACTGGACGATCTCGGGCAAGGACGGCAACGAGGTATTGGCGCCGAAGACGTACGGTCGGCCATCCGCGGTTGAAATTCTGGGCCGCGATCAAGGCCGTGGCCCAGCCCTTTGTCATTGCTGTTTCGGTCCCGGCTGCTACAGGCTTTTTTCAAAGCAGAACCGGTAGAACTCTTGCCCCTTTCTCCCAATCTTCGCGGTGCGTTGTTCATGGTGGTGGCGATGGCCGGCTTCACCCTCAATGACGCCATCACCAAATATTCGTCACAGTCGATGAACATGGCGCAGGTCATGCTGATCAGAGGCGCATTTGCCTCGCTCTTCGTCGGCCTGCTTGCCTGGCAGCGCGGCGCGCTGGTCCGGCCGCGCTCGATGCTACAGCCGCTGGTGGCGCTGCGCGTCCTTGCCGAGGCCGGCGCGACGGTGACCTTCCTGGTCGCGCTTGCCCATTTGCCGATCGCCAGCGTCTCGGCCGTCCTGCAGGCACTGCCGCTGGCCGTGACAATGGGCGCGGCCCTTGTCTTCGGCGAGGCGGTCGGCTGGCGCCGCTGGCTGGCGATCGCTGCCGGATTTGCCGGCGTGCTGGTCGTGGTGCGCCCGGGCTTCGACGGGTTCAGCATGTTTTCGCTGGTGGCGCTGGCCAGCGTCGCCTGCTGCGCGGTGCGCGACCTCGCCACCAAGCGGATTCCGCAGGCTATCCCCACGCTGCTCGTCTCCACCGCAACGGCATTGGCCATGACCGTGGTCGGCGCGCTGCTGCTGTCCCCGATGGGCGGCTGGACACCGATGACGGGAAAAGCCACTGCGCTGCTGGCGCTCGCAGCAGTGCTGGTGCTCATCGGCTATCAATTCATCATCATGGCGATGCGCTCGGGCGAGATTTCCTTCATAGCGCCGTTCCGCTATACGGCGCTGCTCTGGTCCATTGTGCTCGGCCTGCTGGTCTTCGGCGATGTCCCCGATATGACGATGATCATCGGCGCCAGCACAATCGTGGGCTCCGGCCTTTACGCGCTTTATCGTGAGCGAGTCGTCGGCCGGCGCAGGATCGTCGCGGAAAGCACTGGTCCTGCCATGGCCCCGGACGGCATATGAGAGGCTCGCGGAGAATCCTGTGATTTTCCGCGATGGCGCACGGGCTCGATGATGGTGAGAGACATCGCGGGATTTTGAATTTTTACTGCTGGAAACCGCGGGCCAGGCTGTCGATCCTTTCTTCGACATCAACATGCCCGACGATCTTGCCAAGGCGGCGCGGTTGCTGCAGAGCATCTGAGATGAACAAGCGCCTCTTCGGCATCACCGGCTGGAAGAACTCCGGCAAGACGACCCTCACTGAGAAACTGGTCGCGGAACTCGTTGGGCGCGGCTGGACGGTTTCGACCGTAAAGCACGCCCATCATGATTTCGACATCGACAAGCCGGGCGCGGACAGCTTTCGCCACCGGCAGGCGGGAGCCATGGAAGTCGCCATCGTCTCCGCCAATCGCTGGGCGCTGATGCACGAACTGCGCGGAGAGGATGAGCCGGCGCTGGAAGCGATCCTGTCGCGGCTTGCGCCGTCCGACATCGTGCTGGTCGAAGGCTACAAGCGCGAAGCCCATCTCAAGATCGAAACCCGACGCCTGGACGCGAAGGATCGGACGCCGCTTTCGGCGGGTGATCCCGGGATCGTCGCCATCGCGGCCGACTTCCTCATCGAGGACAAAAGCCTGCCGGCGTTCGATCTCGACGACGTGAAATCGATAGCCGACTTCGTCGAGCGTGCGACCGGCCTCGTTGCTTGAGAAGTAACGTAACGGCAGAAGGACATTGCCGATTTTCGTGGTTTTGCAGTTGCTTTTTTCTTGGAAAGAGTGGGAGTATCGGGCCAGCGGGCGGTCAAAAGCACCGCCCCACAGAGCCGTTTCGGAACGACGGCCGGGACCATAAAGAGAGGATCATTATGCGTATTGCACTGCGTATCGCGCTCGCCGCTTCGGCCGCGCTGCTGACGCTCGGCGTAGCCCAGGCCCAGGAAAAGACCCTGAGGATCGGCACCGAAGGCGCCTATCCGCCCTTTAACAACCTGACCTCGGACGGCAAGCTCGTCGGCTTCGACATCGACATCGCCCAGGCGCTCTGCGACGAGATGAAGGTCAAATGCACCTTTGTCGCCCAGGATTGGGACGGCATCATCCCGGCGCTGCAGGCGGGCAAGTTCGATGCCATCGTGGCCTCGATGTCGATCACGCCGGAGCGTGCCGAGAAGGTCGACTTCACTCACAAATACTACAACACGCCCTCGGCGCTCGCCGTGCCGAAGGATTCGACGCTGAAGGGCGTGACCAAGGAGGACCTCGCCGGCAAGAGTATCGGCGTGGCCACCACGACGACCCATTTCAACTATGCCTCGAAGACCTATACCGACAGCACGATCAAGGGTTATCCGAGCAGCCCCGAGGAACAGGCGGACCTGGCCAACGGCCGCCTCGATGCCATCGAGGATGATATCGTGGTGCTGCAGCAGTGGCTGGATTCGCCTGACGGCGCCTGCTGCAAGATCCTCGGCCAGCCCTCGCCGCAGCCGGTCGAGATTTTCGGACCTGGCGCCGGCATTGCCGTCCGCAAGGGCGAGACCGATCTGGTCAACAAGCTGAATTCCGCGATCGACGCCATCAGGGCCAACGGAAAATACAAGGAAATCAACGACAAGTACTTCAAGTTCGACGTCTACGGCGCCGAGTCCTGATAATCACTCCAAGGGCGGCAGGGTCTCCCTGCCGCCTTACCCGATCTGGGAGCTCTGGAGATAACACCACTCGATGCCAGCCCAAAGCATATGGACACTTCTCAGTTGGGGACCCAATGGCTGGCTTGACGATATCGCCTATGGCGCGGTGGTCACCATCGCGCTGGCGCTCGCCACGCTTCCGATCGGCCTGACGATCGGCTTTTTCATTGCCTGGGCGAAGCAATCCGAAGAGCCTTCGCTGCGGCTGGCCGCGAACATTTACACCACCATGTTTCGCGGCCTTCCGGAGTTGGTGACGCTCTTCCTGTTCTTCTTCGGCATGCCCATCCTGCTGCAATACATCATCCGCTTCTTCAGACCCGAGGCGACGATCGATGTCGACAGCTTCATCGCCGGCATGATCGTGCTCTCGCTGATCTTCTCTTCCTATGCCAGCGAGGTATTCCTTTCGGCCTTTCGCGCCATTCCGAAGGGCCAGTATGAGGGCGGCTATGCGATCGGTCTGTCGAAGTGGCTGACCATGCGCAAGGTGATCCTGCCGCAATTGCTGCGCATCGCATTCCCCGGTCTCGAGAATTGCTGGCTCAGCCTGCTCAAGGACACAGCCCTGGTCTCGGTCGTCAACCTCGCCGAGACCTTGCGCAATGCGGGCGTCGCGGCGCGCGTCACCAAACATTCGTTCCTGTTCTACAGCGTCGCGGCGCTGGTCTTTCTCATCCTGGCAATCCTGTCTTCGATCGCCACCGGCTTCATCTTGCGGTCGCTTGGACAGAGGGAAGCGCGATGAGCGTCACCGACACCATTGCCGTCGATCGGCCGCCGCCGCCGGCGCGCGGCTGGCCGCGTGCCCGTGTCGTGGGATACGCACTCGTCGGTCTCTGGATCCTCTTCGGCTTCGGTATACTGGCCTATCTAGTGTCCGCCTGGGACGGCGAGTTCTTCGCACGATATGCTCCGGCCTACCTGCAGGGACTTGGAACCACCCTGTCGCTGGTGGCGGTGTCGATGGTGGCCGGCGCCATCCTGTCGCTGCCCGTCACCTATGGCCGCATGTCGAGCAACCGGTTGCTGTCGTGGCCTGCCTATTGCTACGTCTATTTCTTCCGCGGCACGCCGCTGCTCGTCCAGGTCTATCTGGTCTATTACGGGGTCGGTTCTTTCCGCGTGCAGCTCGAATCGGTCGGGCTATGGTGGTTCTTCCGCGACGCCTTCAACTGCGGCGTGTTCGCCTTTGCGCTCAACACGGCCGCCTATCAGGCCGAAATCCTGCGCGGCGCCATCGAGAGCGTTCCAAGGGGCCAGTGGGAAGGCGCCGCTTCGCTCGGCCTGCACAAGCTGCAGACGCTGCGCAAGGTCATTCTGCCCCAGGCGATCATCGTGGCCTTGCGACCCTATGGCAATGAACTCGTTCTGATGATCAAGGCCTCCGCCATCGTGGCCATCATCACCGTCTACGACCTGATGGGCAATGCGAAACTCGCCTATGCCAAATCCTTCGATTTCCAGGCCTATGTCTGGGTGGCGATCGTCTATCTGGTGATGGTCGAGATCCTGCGCCACGGCGTCGAATGGATCGAGCGCCGGATCACCATTCACCTGAAACGGTAGGCTTACCTGTGCCAGTCGATGGCTCGGCGCGCGCCTTGACGAATCCGTGGCATGGCCTAGACCTTCCGCAACTGCAATCTCTGTACCCGTCGGAAGGACAAGCCATGGCATCGGTGGCATTTCTCGGTCTTGGCGTCATGGGCTATCCCATGGCCGCGCATCTGAAGAACAAGGGCGGCCATGACGTCACCGTCTACAACCGCACCAGGGCAAAGGCCGAGCAATGGGTCGCCCAGCATGGCGGCGCTCTCGCCCTGACGCCCGCACAGGCTGCCGAAGGCAAGGACTTTGTCTTCTCGTGCGTGGGCAATGACGACGATCTGCGTTCTGTGACGACGGCAAAGGACGGTGCCTTTCAGGCCGTGAAAAAGGGCGCGGTCTACATCGACAACACCACGGCATCGGCCGAGGTCGCGCGCGAATTGGCGGAGGCCGCACAGGAGCGCGGCTTCTCGTTCCTCGACGCGCCGGTCTCCGGCGGCCAGGCCGGCGCCGAGAACGGCATTCTGACCGTCATGGTCGGCGGCGATCAGGCAGCCTTCGACAAAGCCAGGCCCGTCATCGACGCCTATGCCCGGATGGTCGGGCTTATGGGACCGGCAGGCGCCGGCCAGCTCACCAAGATGATCAACCAAATCTGCATCGCCGGGCTGGTGCAGGGACTGTCCGAAGGCATCCATTTCGGCAAGAAGGCCGGGCTCGACATCGAGAAGGTCATCGATGTGATCTCCAAGGGCGCAGCGGGCTCGTGGCAGATGGAGAACCGGCACAAGACGATGAATGCAGGCAAATACGACTTCGGCTTCGCGGTCGACTGGATGCGCAAGGATTTGGGCATCTGCCTTGATGAAGCCGACCGCAACGGCGCGAGGCTGCCCGTGACGGCGCTCGTCGACCAGTTCTACAAGGACGTCCAGGCGATGGGCGGCAGGCGCTGGGACACATCCTCACTGCTGGCACGGCTGGAAAAGTAGAACGCAGATGTCCCTGCCCGGCCCGAGCTGGAGCGCGGACGAGATCGTCGCTCACCTGCGCTCGATCGGCACGCAGGAAAACCGCGCCGGCATGGCCCGGTTCGGCATAAACACCGCGACGGCGCTTGGTGTCGGCAATTCGGATCTGCGGCCGCTGGCGCGCAAGCTGAAGCGCAATCACGAGCGGGCGCTGGCCCTGTGGGACAGCGGTGTTCGCGAGGCGCGGCTGATGGCGGCGTTCACCGGCGAGCCGAAAAGGATCACGGCCGAGCAGTGCCGCCGCTGGGCCAGCGATTTCGATTCCTGGGAGATCGTCGACAGCGTCTCGGATCTCTTTGCCGAAACGCCGTTCCGGCGTGAGTTGATCGAGGAGTTTGTTGCTGACGAACGCGAGTTCGTGCGCCGCGCGGGCTTTGCCAGGTGGCCTGGAGCGCAGTGCATCTGAAGCAGGAGCCGGACGCGACGTTTCTCGCCTATCTGCCATTGATCGAGGCGCATGCCGGCGATCCGCGCAATTTCGTCAGGAAGGCGGTCAATTGGGCGCTGCGGCAGATTGGCAAACGCTCGGCGGCACTGCATGCCCCTGCCCTTACGCTTGCGCAAAAGCTGGCCGGATCATCCGACAAGACGGCGCGCTGGATCGGCCGGGACGCCGTGAAGGAGTTAACGGGTCCAAAGACGCTGGACCGGCTTGCCGAAAGAAATCCGCATGCGGGTTCTCGCCGACATGTGATGCGGGCCGAACGTTGACGTTACTGATGGCAGCGGCTTAATTCGGACCAAAGGGAGCGGCCCAATGAACAACCATCTCAAAACCGCCGCGCTGGCGGTCGCGATGTTCGGGTTCATCGCCGCCGGCGCCTCGGCCGAGACCGCTCATATACTCTGGAAGGATCTGCGGCCCGCCACTCAAGCCGCCGCCGAGGATGCCGGCTTGCCGATGATCGCGGCCAAGGTTCCGGACCACGGCGAGACTTTGTCCCTGAATCTGCAGGACAAGACCATCGAGTTGGCCGGCTACGCCCTGCCCGTCGATCGCGACGGCGACCTCGTCTATCAGTTCCTGCTGGTGCCGTGGACCGGCGCCTGCAGCCACATGCCGACACCGCCGCCCAATCAGATCGTCCTGGTCACCCCGGCTCATCCCTACAAAATGTCGCAGGCCTACCAGCCGGTTTCCGTAACCGGCGCGCTGAAACCGGGCATGGAGAAGAGCCAGCTTTTCATCCTGGACGGCGTCTCGGTCATCCAATCGGGCTATACCGTGCGCAAAGCAGAAGTGACCAGCGTCGACACCGTGCCGGACACAGTCACCCTACCGGTCAACTCGCCTTGGACTTTCCTCAACAAAAAGAACAACTAAGCAAGGCGAGCTTGCGTGACCTTGCATGCACCAAGGTCACGCGCGCTCAGGCCGCGTTCGCACCCGATTCCTTGTCCAGCACCATGTAATCGAGCGGGATTTCGGTCGTGTACTTGATCTGCTCCATGGCAAAGGAGGACGAGACGTCGCGAATCTCGATCTTGGCGATCAGCCGCTTATAGAAGGCATCATAGGCTGCAATGTCGGGGACCACGACACGCAGGAGATAGTCGACATCGCCGCTCATGCGGTAAAACTCGACCACCTCGGGGAACTCCTGGATGACTTCGGAAAAGCGCCGCAGCCATTCATGGCTGTGCGAATTGGTGCGGATCGAGACGAAGACGGTGACCCGCACATTGACCTTTTCATGATCGAGAATGGCGACACGCCGCTTGATGACGCCCTCTTCCTCGAGCTTCTGGATGCGCCGCCAGCAAGGGGTCGTCGACAGTCCCACTTTCTTGGCGACATCTGCGACCGCGAGCGTCGCGTCCTCCTGCAGGAGGCGGAGAATTTTTCGGTCAAGGCGGTCCATCGAATGCTCCTGAAGGAATGGATTGGCCATAATCGGCGTTGTTATAGCCTTTCACAAGAAAAAAATTCTGCTGATTGGCGGAAAAGCCGGTGGTTTCTTGCTGAATGTCTAACCGAGGCGATAGCGGATTTCCGACCTGAGGAAAGGCAGCAAATCCATTTCAAACCAGGGATTCCGCTTCAGCCAGCCGGTGTTGCGCCAGGACGGATGCGGCAGCGGCAGCACCTTCTGGCCAGCGGATTTCTCCCAGATGGAGCGCCAGTCCCTCACCGTTTCCGTCAGGGACGGGCGCCGCGCGGCACCCATATGCCAGGACTGCGCGTAGATGCCGATCGTCAGCACCAGGTCGATCTGCGGCATGAGCCCCATCAACGGCGCGCGCCAGGCCGGCGCGCATTCCCGCCTTGGCGGCAAGTCGCTGCCCTTGGCATCCTGGCCGGGGAAACAGAAGCCCATCGGCACGATGGCGAACTTCTCGGTGTCGTAGAACTCCTCGCTGGTGACGCCGAGCCAGTCCCTGAGCCGGTCGCCCGAAGCATCGGTGAACGGCATGCCCGACAGATGAACCTTGGTTCCGGGCGCCTGGCTGGCAATCAGGATGCGGGCACTCGACGAGGGCCGCAGCACCGGGCGCGGCTCGTGCGGCAGTGGCCGGCCGATCGGATTGTCGACGCAGATGCGGCAGGAGCGAACCGTCGCGGCGAAGCTTTCGAGTTCCGCAGTCATCCTCAGGCCGCGGCACTCGGCCGGCTCGAAACCATCCGATACCAGCGCAACACATTGCCGCACTCGTCCGGCACCTTGATGCGCGCAGGTTTCATGAAATCGATGGCGATCAACCCGGTGATATCGGCGATCGAATAGGCGTCGCCGGCGGCGAATTCGCGGGTTCCCAGCTCGCCGTCGAGAAGTCTCAGGAATTCGATTGCCTTCGGCTTGTTGGCCTCGCCCCATTCGGAGATCTGCGGGATTTCCCATTCCTTCATGGCCGGATGGGTGTGGCGGAAAGCCTGCGCGACGCAGGTCAGCAGGTTGAATTCCATCCGCCTTTGCCACATCTCGACCTGCGCCTTGCCGAGCGCCCCGCGTCCGAACAACGCCGGCTCGGGGTGCAATTCCTCGAAGTAGCGGCAGATGGCGACGGACTCGGTAATGACGGTGCCGTCGTCAAGCTCCAGCACCGGCAGTCGCCGCAGTGGATTGCGCGAGCTGACCGCCTGTTGCCTGTGTTCCAGCGCGCCCATGTCGACGGACACCAGCGGAACCGAGATTCCCTTCTCGGCCAGAAAAACGCGAACCCGTCTTGGGTTGGGTGCTCGGCCGCCGTCGAAGAGCTTCATTCGATCCTCCAGTTCTTGCCGGTAATGGCAGGGTTCAGCTTCCGCCGGCTTACCAGAAGCGGAAAATCTCTCGCACGGCATCGCCGATGGAGGCGAGCGTGCCATGTTTTCTCTCGACGGACTCGCCATGGTGGCTGTCGCGCCAATCTTGCGGCTGGTCGAACGTACCTGCCCAGATGCCGGCCTTGGCGGCACGGGCAACGGCTTCCTCGCTCTCGTAATCGCCGAAAGCGACCGCCCAGCCTGCCTCGACCTGTGCGCGGTTGAGATCGGTGTCCCCGGCCTTGCAATCGCCGAGCAGCCGGCCGTACCGGTCGCGCTGCCAGCCGCTGCAGATGACGGGCCTGCCGGCGATCAGGCGCACCAGAGATTGGCGCGCAAGCGTGCCACAGGAATAGTCGGCGCCGTTCTTGCGGCAGGTCTGGGTGTATTCCGGCGCGTCGATGCCGCGCATGCGGATGCGTTCGGCGCCGAGCGTGATCGAGTCGCCATCATTGATGATGGCGACGCCCTGTGTCTTTCGCGTCTCCACGCGATCGAGGCGCGCCGCAAGCACGATCAGCAGCCCCAGAACGACGACCGTCAACCCATAGTCCAGCAACTTGCGCCATGGGCTTCGCGGGCGCGGCGCAGCGTATCGCCGCCGCGGTCTTTGCGACCAGGAGCGGCTCATATGGCAAACGGTTGGTTAATCATTCGAACGTAGCTTAACACCTTGAAAACGCTGCCCGCATAAATTGAAGTCTTCATGCCTTTGCAACGCTCGAACACAGCGGACAAATTCATTGTGGACCGCAGGAAACGTCATCGCAACAGCGATGTCGCGCGTGCGGTGCGCAAGACGCGCGACCGTCTTTCGCAGCAGGCCGGCAACCTGGATTTCGATCGCGAACTGCTGAAGCTTCATGCCCGCGCGATGACCGGCGGCGGTGTCGCCATTCCTCTGCTCGTTTTGGCGATCGCCGCGGTTGGCCGGCTGGCCGGCATTGGCAACGAGATCATCCTCTGGGCGCTTTTCACCCTGACCTGCTACACGATCGTGACGTTCATGGCGCGGCGCATCGAACGCACGGAAGCGTCCGAGCTCAACCCCTTGCAAACGCGAAGCGAATTCCTGGTAGCCCATTTCGTGTGCGGGCTCGGCTGGAGCTGGTTCGTCTGGCTCGGCTGCGGCACATGCCAGGTCGACCAGTTCCAGGTGATAAAGGCCGTGGTCCTGCTGTTCGCCATGGCGGTAACCGCGGTCATGGCATCGTCACTGAGTGGCGCCCTGCTGGCTACTTTCGCTGTTCCTGTGGCACTTTATGCCTATACCGGGGTCAGGTTGTGGATGCCGGTCGAAGCGGTCATGGCTGCACTGCTGGTCGTGTCGCTGCCTTTCTTCGCCTATGTGGCACGCAACCTCAACCGTTCGTCCTTGATGATGTTGTCGTTCCGCTCCGAGAGGGATGCGCTGGTGGCCGAGCTCGAGACGGCGAAGTCGATGTCCGACGAAGCGCGGCGGCGGGCGGAAGACGCCAATCTGGCAAAGTCGCGCTTCCTCGCGTCGATGAGCCATGAATTGCGCACGCCGCTCAACGCCATTCTCGGCTTTTCCGAGGTGATGGCGAACGAGGTGCTGGGGCCAATGAGCAATCCCACCTATCGCGACTACGCCAATGACGTGCACGAATCCGGCCAGCATCTGCTCGACCTGATCAACGAGATACTGGACCTTTCGCGTATCGAAGCCGGCCGCTACCAGCTCAACGAGGAGCCGGTGATGCTGCTCGGCATCGTCGAGGACTGCTGCCATATGATGGAGTTGAAGGCGCGCAACAAGGATATCCGCGTCATTCAGGATTTCGAACATGCCTTGCCGCGCCTGTTCGCCGACGAGCGCGCGGTGCGCCAGATCACGCTCAACCTTCTGTCCAACGCGATCAAGTTCACCGCGACCGGCGGCGAGATCCGCGTCCGCGTCGGCTGGACGGCCGGCGGCGGCCAATACATCTCGGTCAAGGACAATGGTCCCGGCATACCCGAAGACGAGATCCCGGTGGTGCTTTCGGCCTTCGGCCAGGGTTCGATCGCCATCAAGAGCGCCGAGCAGGGCACCGGCCTCGGCTTGCCGATCGTGCAGGGACTGCTTGCCATGCATGGCGGCGAGTTCCAACTTCATTCCAAGCTGCGCGAAGGCACCGAGGCGATCGCCATCTTCCCGCTGAGCCGGGTGATGGAGGAATTGCCGGCCCTGCCGACCGCGGCGGTCGCCGCGCGGCGGCGTTGAGTTCTCGGCCCGATATGACAGGTCGTTGCCTGCAATGACGATCGCCGGTTGGAATCCAGGCAGCCTCGAGATCAAATCAGGACGCCTCTCCCTCAAGTTGTTTACGCCCAGCGATGCCAATGAGCTTTTTGCCTGCATCACGCCAGCGATCACCCGGTTCATGCAGTGGCAACCGCCTCGATCGACAACTGCTTTCGCCGAGGCATGGCAATCCAGGCTAAAGCCAATCCTCGACGGATCGGATCTGCATTTTGTGGTGCGTTGTTCGCGAGACGATCGCTGTCTTGGGCTCCTCGGCCTGCATGCGACGCTGACGGCATGCCCAGAACTCGGAATCTGGATACGGGAAGAGGCTCAGGGAAAAGGCATCGGCCGAGAGGCAATCGCCGCTGTGGTAGCGTGGGCGTCCGAGAAACTTGAGCCCGATTGTTTCGAATACCCCGTAGCGGAAGAAAACGTCGCCAGCAGAAGAATTGCGGAACACCTAGGAGGTTCGATTGCTGGAAGGCGACCCAATTCAAAATACGTCGCTGTGGTCTATCGCATTCCCAGGCTCCAGAGCTGATCCGATAACCCTCAGCGAAATTCTGCTCATGGCCGTCAGCCGCGAACTGCCGCAGCCATGCCCGAACTGGTCAGCGCGGCTGCCTTGACCATGCCGGCGGCCAGTGCCGCCCCTACTCCCTCGCCGTGGCTCACGCCAAGATCAAGCAACGGGCGAAGGCCAAGGCGCTCGGCGGCCCGCGCGTGCGCGGGCTCCGCCGAGAGGCCGGCGAGCAGGCAATGGTCGAGCGCAGCGGGGTTGGCGGCATGCACAACGGCTGCCGCGGCCGTTGCCGCGAATCCGTCGAGCAGCACTGGTATCTTCTGCATCCGCGCTGCCAGGATGGCGCCGGCGATCGCCGCGAACTCGCGGCCGCCAACCCGCCGCAGCACTTCGAGCGGATCGTCGAGATGAGCGCCGTGGAAGGCGAGTGCGACATCGACCACCTCGGCCTTGCGCGCCTGCATCGCCGCGTCGGCGCCGGATCCCGCGCCGACCCAGTCGGTGCCCTTGCCTCCGTAAAGGGCCGCGAACAGGGCGGCGGCGATGGTGGAATTGCCGACGCCGAGATCGCCGAGGCAAAGCAGGTCGGCGCCGCCGGCGATCGCCTCCATGCCGAAGGCCATGGTGGCCGCGCAGCCTCGCTCGTCGAGGGCCGCATCCTCGGTGATGTCGGCTGTCGGGATATGAAGGGCGAGGTCAAAGACCTTCAGCCCCAGATCGTTGGCGATGCAGACCTGGTTGACCGCAGCACCTCCAGCCGCGCACAGCTCGACGGCGTTGGCCGTCGCCGCCACTGGCCGCGGCGAAATGCCGTGCCTGAGAGCGCCATGGTTGCCGGCAAAGACCGCGACCAGAGGCCGAGTCACCGCCGGCGGCGCGCGGCCGCTCCATGCGGCCAGCCAGGCAGCGATGTCCTCGATGCGACCAAGCGAATTCCTCGGCTTGTCGGCCTTGGAAAACAGCATGCGCACACGGGCCTCGGCTGTCTTGTCGGCCATCGGCAGGGCGGCCAGCAGGTTGCGGAAATCGTCCAAGGGCTTTGCGCTGGTCATGTCGTTGATTTCGTCCTTGCAGATTGGCCAGCGGCATAGCCGCCTTGATGCGCCTGCACAACCTCCTGCCCTGCCGTAAAAGCGGCTGCGGGCGCCGCATTCCCTAGGGCTTGCAAAGGTCACGCCGTTGCACCATGTGGAAGTCAGCCAAGGAAAGGTCCATGACGGCCATCGAATCCCCATGCATTCTGGTCTGTTCGATCGATACGAAAACCGGCTTCTGCTTCGGTTGCGGTCGCACACGCGACGAGATCGGCGCCTGGATCGGCATGACGGCGCAGGCGCGCCGCGATGTCATGGCCGAACTGCCGGCAAGGCTGGAGACGGTCGAGCGCCGGCCGCGCCGCGAAACCCGCCGCACCCGCATGGCACGCGAACGCAACGCGCTCTCGTGAACGGATTCCCGACATGAACCGCCTGTTCTGGATCCTGATGCTCGTCATCGGCGTCGGCGCGGTGCTGCTGATGTTCAACGATTCCGCCGGCAACACGCTCGGCGTCGAGAACGATGATTTCGGCCGGCTGATCTGGCTTGGCGCCTTCGGCGCGCTCATCGGCGCCGGCTTGCTCCGGTCAGGCCGCCCGCTCGGCGCCATGGCGCGCAACCTCGGCGCCTGGGCGGCGATCGCACTGGCGCTGGTCGCCGGCTATCAATATCGCTACGAATTGCAGGATTTCGCCAGCCGTGTAACCGCTGGCCTCGTTCCCGGCAGCCCGCTGGCGCTGGGCATCGAGGACGGCCATACCACGGTGACGCTCGACAAGGCCGACAATGGCCATTTCGAGGCACGTATCCTGATCAATGGCGCGCCCGTGCGCACCGTGGTCGATACCGGGGCGACCAGCACCGTGTTGACGTCGCAGGACGCCCAGGCAGCCGGAATCAATCCGGCCACGCTCGATTTCACCATACCGGTCTCGACCGCCAACGGCATGGCGCGCGCCGCGGCTGTGAAAACCAGAGAAATGGCGATCGGCGGGATCGTGCGCAAGAATATGCCGGTGATGGTCGCGGCACCCGGTATGCTCGGTCAGAGCCTGCTCGGCATGAACTTCATCGGTTCGCTTTCGGGCTTCGACGTGCGCGGCGACCGGATGATCCTCAGGGACTGAGGCTCGGGTCGAAGGGGGCGTCAGGCCGCCTTGTCCACCGCTCCGCTGAGGTCGACCGCAGCGAACGCCGTCTTCAGCACCTGCGGCCCGGCGCCGGGGCGCGTTGCATCCGTGGAGAGTATCTGGCGGTAGCGGCGCGCACCGGGCAATCCGTGGAACAACCCGACCATATGGCGGGTGACGTGGCCGAGCCGCCCGCTCTGTTCGATATGGCGTGCGGCGTAGCCGGCCATGACATCGATCAGCGCGGCGAAATCGAAGGGACCGGCCCGCTCTCCATAAAACATCGAATCGATGCCGGTCAGAATGCCTGGAGTATGATAAGCGGCACGGCCGAGCATGGCGCCGTCGAGGTGATCGAGATGCGTCCGCACCTCTTCAAGCGACTGAATGCCGCCATTGATACCGATGAATTCGTTCGGCTTTCTCGCCTTCAACCGATAGACGCGGCCATAGTCGAGCGGCGGGATGTCGCGGTTTTCCTTGGGGCTCAGTCCCTCCAGCCATGCCTTGCGCGCATGCACCCAAAGGGCGTCGGCGCCTGCCGCGAAAACGCCGTCTGCAAGCGCATCCAGCGCCGGCTCGGGATCCTGCTCGTCAACGCCGATGCGGCATTTGACGGTTACGGGAATGGCCACCGCCGCCTTCATCGCCGCGACACAGTCGGCGACGAGATCAGGCGCCTTCATCAGGCAAGCGCCGAACGTACCGGACTGGACGCGGTCCGACGGGCAGCCGACATTGAGGTTGATCTCGTCATAGCCGAAAGCCTCGCCGATGCGCGCCGCCTCGGCCAGCTTCCCCGGATCGGAGCCGCCGAGCTGCAGCGCGACCGGATGTTCCGCATCATCAAAACCAAGCAGGCGTTCGCGCGCGCCCTGGATGACCGCGTCCGCCACCACCATCTCGGTGTAGAGCAACGCACGGCGCGTCAGTTGGCGATGGAAGAACCGGCAATGGCGGTCCGTCCAGTCCATCATCGGGGCGATTGCCACCCTATGCTCTTGGCATCTCGACATTTTTAGCGTCAATTGGTTGGTTGATGCGGGCGGCATGGCCACCGACCCTCATATCGGCGACATATGCGAAGTAGGCAAGCCCCTCGCTCGAGCAGTAAGTCTGAAGGCGGTCCTTCTGCGCCAGCCAAATCCTGTAACCTGAAGTGCTGTCTTCTCATTTTTTCGAGTGCTGGGCGAAATCGCGCCAAGAAATCGGAAGCTTGCACCCCTTGCTACACCGCAGGAAAGTTGCACGCTGTTTTGCGACCGGGTCGCTGCTCTTTCAACTGCGGCGAACAAGACGGGGGGCGCCTTTCCAGGATTGGCTGCTTTCCGAACTTGCCGACCACAAGCGGATGGTAGCCATCCTGGGCCGCGCCGCACAGGCGTTCGCAGACACAATGGCAGACGGACAAACAGTCAAATCGGCGCCGGGGGCCGGCGCCGTTTCGACTACAGTCGGTCCTGAACGTTACCGCCGCAGCGCGTACACGCGCCCCGCTGGCTCGTTGCCCACCGACAAGGCCATGTCGTCATCCAGAAGCCGCGTGATCCGGGCGAAGCCCGTGAACGCCTTCCTGGCTTCTTCAGCCGACATCTGCCCCGACAGGGCGGCCGCGCAGCAGTTCAGCGCGCATTGATAGACGGGGCCACGTCGCCCGGTCGGCCATTTACGCAAAAACACCATGGCCTCGGCAACAGTGTCGATTTCTTCGATAGGGTGTCCCTGCCCGCGTGAGATCCGCACGGGCGAAAAAAAATGCAAATAATCCATCGTATCCTCCCGCTCGGTCGCGACGTGTTCGACCGAACCCCATCAAACGCGCCATCATCCACTTGGTTCCATAAAAAAACGGACGCTTGGCAAAAAAAGACGGGTTTACCCGCTGCGACTGCGATGTCGTCGCGCCGGCGCTTGAAAGCGTCGCGAATCGGACTCGCCGATCAGAGCGGCAAGTATCGTGCCGCGCGATAAGCGCGATCCCCATTGAATATCTTTAAGGCCAAAGCCGGCAAATCAGCCGATTGCCCCTTCCCTCGCGTCAGGCGTAACCTCGACGGTCAACGCGTGAGGGCGCGTGCTGCAAGAAGGGGACAATTGCAATGACGATACAAGGCGCATCGCCGGATCTATATAACGAAGATCTCGCACCGGCCAAGATACGAAACTGGGGACCATTCTCGATCTTCAACGTCTGGACCTCGGACGTCCACAGCCTCTGGGGTTACTATCTCGCCGCCAGCCTTTTTCTGTTCTGCGGCGGCTTCGTCAACTTCATCATCGCCATCGGCATCGGCTCGCTCGTCATCTACGCGCTGATGAACATGGTCGGCTATGCCGGCGTGAAGACCGGCGTGCCCTACCCCGTGCTCGCCCGCGCCTCCTTCGGCATCTGGGGCGCCAACATACCGGCGCTGGTGCGCGCCATCGTCGCCTGCTTCTGGTACGGCGCACAGACGGCGGCCGCTTCCGGCGCCATTGTCGCGCTGCTGATCCGCTCGCAGTGGTTCGCCGATTTCAACGCCAACACCCATTTCCTCGGCCACTCCGGGCTGGAAGTGATCTGCTTCGTGGTCATCTGGGCGCTGCAGCTGCTGATTATCCAGAACGGCATGGAGACGGTGCGCCGCTTCCAGGATTGGGCCGGCCCGGCCGTCTGGGTGATGATGCTGATCCTGGCCGTCTATCTCTGCGTCAAAGCCGGGACTTTCGCCTTCACCAGTGACATTCCGATGGATGTGCTGCTCGAAAAGACCAAGGATGCGGGCGTGCCAGGCACGCCGGGATCGTGGACGTCGCTGTTCGCCGTCGCCGCGATCTGGGTGACCTATTTTTCGGCTCTCTATCTCAACTTCTGCGATTTCGCCCGCTATGCACCGGACAAGGCATCGCTGCGCAAGGGCAATATCTGGGGCCTGCCGGTCAATCTCATCCTGTTCTCGCTGGTCGCTGGCGTTACCACCATTGCCGCTTACGATGTCTATCACGAGGTGCTGCTGCACCCCGACCAGATATCGGCGAAATTCGGCAGCTGGTTCCTGGCCGCGCTCGCCGCCTTGACTTTCGCGGTGGCGACGCTCGGCATCAATGTCGTGGCCAATTTCGTCTCGCCGGCCTTCGACTTCTCCAACGTCTTCCCGCGCCAGATCGACTTCAAGAAGGGTGGCTACATCGCGGCACTGATCGCGCTCGTACTCTATCCCTTCGCGCCCTGGGAAGGCAGCGCTGCATCCTTCGTCAACATCATCGGCGCGACGATGGGGCCGATCTTCGGCGTCATGATGGTCGACTACTACCTGATCCGGAAGGGCGAGGTCGACGTCGAAGCGCTTTATCGCGAGGATGGCGAGTTCCGCTTCCAGGGCGGCTGGCATGTCAATGCCTTCATCGCCGCCGGCATTGGCGCCCTCTTCTCCTCGATCCTGCCGAACTTCACCAACTGGCTGCCATCCTGGTGGGGCGTCTATGGCTGGTTCTTCGGCGTCGGAATTGCCGGCATCATCTATTACATGCTGCGCACCGTGGCCGTGGGTGCCGGCGCCAAGACGGCGAAGGCTTGATGTGATGTCGTCTGGGGCGGCGCAACGCCGCCCCAGATTAGGATCTTACCATCTCTGCCAGCTTGCGAACCGTGTTCCAGTTGCGCGACGTGCCGATGCCCATGCGCTTGTGGTTGGCGGCCGCAAGCAACCGCGAGCTTGGCCTCTCTCGCGAGAATACGAGCCATATGTCGCCGTCGACCAGGACCACCTTCTCGTCCTCGGCGGCATGGGCCTGAAGCCCCGATATCGCATCTCTGGCTACAGCTTTGCGCATCACTCGCACCGCGACCTGATCGCCGGCTTCCGCCGATTCGGCTGGGAAGGGATTGCAGGCCGCAAGTTTCAGCCAATCTCCGGCGCCACGGACAATGATGTCGACATGGCGGCCAAAGGCCTTTTCGAAGGCGGCCTCCAGTCGGTTCTCAAGCGCGGCGATTGAGATCTTTTCACTATCGAAGACAAGATTGCCCGTCGCCACGAGCGTACGGACATTCTTCAGCCCGAGGCCTTCCGCCATCGCCTTCAGTTCGGACATCACGACCCGGCGCCCTTCTCCCAGGACGATGCTGTAGAGAAGGGCGACATAAATCTGCATCGGATGCCGAACCCCGCCTGGCGCGCCTACACCAGGCGCGATTGTTCGACCGCCGCCTCGATGAAGCTGGCGAACAGCGGATGCGGGTCGAGCGGCCGGCTCTTCAGCTCGGGGTGGTATTGCACGCCGATGAACCAGGGATGGTCGGGGTATTCGACCGTTTCGGGCAGCACGCCGTCGGGCGACATGCCGGCAAACACCAGGCCGCAATCCTCCAGCCGCTGCTTATAGTCGATATTGACCTCGTAGCGGTGGCGGTGACGCTCGGAGATCTGCGTGTCGCCATAGATATCGGCGATCTTGGAACCCTTGGCGAGCTCCGCCTGATAGGCGCCGAGCCGCATCGTGCCGCCGAGATCGCCGGTTGCCCGGCGCTTCTCCAGCATATTGCCCTTCAGCCACTCCGTCATCAGGCCGACGACCGGCTCCTTGGTCGGGCCGAACTCGGTCGAGGAGGCCTGATCGACCCCGGCCAGAGATCGCGCCGCCTCGATACAGGCCATCTGCATGCCGAAGCAGATGCCGAAATACGGCACCTTGCGCTCACGCGCGAACTTCGCCGCCAGGATCTTGCCCTCCGAGCCGCGCTCGCCGAACCCGCCGGGCACCAGGATGCCATGCACCTTTTCCAGCCACGGCGCCGGATCCTCCTTTTCGAAGATCTCCGATTCGATCCAGTCGAGCTTGACCTTGACGTGGTTGGCCAGGCCGCCATGCGACAGCGCCTCGATCAGCGATTTGTAGGCGTCCTTGAGGCCGGTGTATTTGCCGACGATGGCGATGGTCACCTCGCCTTCCGGATTGTGGATGCGGTTGGACACGGCCTGCCACGGCTCCATGCGCGGCTTCGGCGCTGGGTCGATGCCGAACGCGGCCAGCACTTCCGAATCGAGCCCTTCCTTGTGGTAAGCCATCGGCACGTCGTAGATGTGAGGCACGTCGAGCGCCTGGATGACCGCGCTTTCCCTGACATTGCAGAACAGCGACAGTTTTCTGCGCTCTTCCTTGGGGATGGCCCGGTCGGCGCGGACGAGCAGGATGTCGGGCGCGATGCCGATGCCGCGCAGCTCCTTGACCGAATGCTGGGTCGGCTTGGTCTTCAATTCGCCCGCAGTCGGGATATAGGGCATCAGCGTCAGATGCACATAGACGGCGTTGTTGCGCGGCAGGTCGTTGCCGAGCTGGCGGATCGCCTCCAGGAACGGCATCGCCTCGATGTCGCCCACGGTACCGCCGATCTCGCACAGCACGAAATCATAGTCGTCATTGCCGTCGAGGACGAAATTCTTGATCTCGTCGGTGACGTGCGGGATGACCTGCACGGTGGCGCCGAGATAATCGCCGCGCCGCTCGCGCTCGATGATGTTCTTGTAGATGCGGCCGGTGGTGATGTTGTCCTGCTGGTTGGCGGAACGGCCGGTGAACCGCTCGTAATGACCAAGATCGAGATCGGTCTCCGCGCCGTCATCGGTGACGAACACCTCGCCGTGCTGATACGGCGACATCGTCCCTGGATCGACATTGAGGTAGGGATCGAGTTTTTTGATGCGTGCGCGATAGCCCCGCGCCTGCAAGAGAGCCCCGAGGGCCGCTGCGGCAATGCCTTTTCCAAGTGAGGAAACCACGCCGCCTGTGATGAATACATATCGCGCCATGGGAGTCATCGCTTAACGCGGCCGGATTGATTCCGCCAGAGAAAAAACCGCCGCTAAGGCTTTTTCCCAAGAAGGCGCTCGAACCATGATCCGAAAAATGGGATCCGGTTTTCGGATAGGCCCATGTCGAACGGGCTGGCCCGTTCCACTGGAACGCAACCGGGAGCGAGGCAAAACAAAAGGGCCGGCTGAACCGGCCCTTTTGGCAAGCTGTTGAAAACGTCAGATAATGACGACCTTGGTGCCGACCTTGACGCGGCTGTAGAGGTCCATGACGTGCTCGTTCATCATGCGGAAACAGCCATTGGAAGCGCTGGTTCCGATCGACTGCGGCGCGATGGTGCCGTGGATGCGCAGATGCGTGTCCTTCTTGCCGTCATAGAGATAGATGGCGCGGGCGCCGAGCGGATTCTGACCGCCGCCGGGCATGCCGTCCTTGTACTGGGCATAATGCTTGGGCTCGCGCTTCTGCATGTCCAGCGTCGGGATCCAGCGTGGCCACTCCTGCTTGTCGCCGACCGCCACGGTGCCCTTGAACTGCAATCCTTCGCGGCCGACCGCGATGGCGTAGCGGCGCGCGGTGGACGATGATTCCACCAGGTAGAGCCGGCGGGCACTGGTATCGATGACGATCGTGCCGGCCTCGTAGCCGGTGAATTCCACGTCCTGTGGGACGAACTCCGGCTTTACCTTGAACGGCTTCTTGGCGTTTTTCCTGGCGAGCGCCGAATCCAGCGCACGGGTCTCAGGCAGATAATTGATCGAGGACGATGCCATCTGGCCGCCAAACAGTCCGGCGAACAGGCCGCCGCCGGTGCGCTGCTTCTGGCCAGGCAGCTCGCTGCGCAATTCGCCATTATTGCCGGTCAGCGCAACGTTCATCACCTCGGCCGATTCCGGTTCGGCCGAAGGAATCGGCTCGATCGGCGTCAACGGCTCGATGATCTTCGTGATCTTCTTGACCGACTTGGCCGCGGCCACTTCGGTCGCCGGGGCAGTCTTGCCTCTCTTGGCCAGGAACGCCTGCCGTTCCGCCTCGGCCTTCGCCTTCGCCGCCTCGCGCATCGCCATCTTCCTGGCTTCCAGCGCCTTGGCCTTGGCAGCTTCTTTGTCGGCAACGATCTTGGCCTCGATCTTTTTGATCTGGGCGAGATCGTCCGGTGTCGGATTTTTCTTCTTCTTGAGAAGCCTCAACTGCGCCGCATCGCTCTTGGCTGCGACGTTGATGGCGTCGGTCTTGCCGACCGACTGATTGGCGGCCAGATTGGCTGGCACGCCGGCGAAAGCCGGGGAGCTCATGCCGAGTGCGGCGCAAAGTCCCAGGAAGATGAAGCTGCGAAGCTGCATGGCGAAGATCCGATCGTTCAATATTTGTTGCCCACGGCGTCGCCCGGCGTCCCCCAAGGACACCGAAAATGCCGCGCGCAATCTATAGTCGAATAAGCGCGGGCGCCTCAAGCGCGAGGCCGCTGCACTTCCCGTCGAATCTTCGTGATGCCGCCGCATTTGCCGCGACTGTGGTCAAACGACAACAGATCGGCTTATGAAGATCAGAGCGCCGAGAGCCTGGCCGCGAGAACCCGAACTGAAAGCAGTTCGGTTGCGACGGCCGCGAGCGCCGGTAGCCGGCGTTCACACGCCGGCACTACCTTGCCGTCACATAGTCTTGAGAAGGAGCCCAGACTATTGGTTCGGAACCTGCGGGGCTGCGGGCGCGGTGCTGGTGCCGTTGGTCGCTGGCGGCGTGGCCGGAGCATTGGCTGGCGGCGGCGTCGCGGCTCCGTTGCCGGAAGGCGGCGTCGGCGCGGCGTTGCCTGAAGGCGGCGTCGGGGTGGTCGTGCCCGGCAATTGGTTGAGTACGCCCTTGCCGGCGCCGTCCGATGTTGCGGGAACGCGGTCGAGAATGTCGATCGGCTTCTCGCCGTAGCGGGCAATGATCGACAAGGTCAGCGACGTCACGAAGAAAGCGGCCGCCAGGATCGCCGTCGCCCGGGTCAGCGCATTGGCGGCGCCGCGCGCCGTCATGAAGCCGGATCCGCCACCAATACCAAGGCCGCCGCCTTCGGAGCGCTGCAGCAGCACAACGCCGACAAGGGCCAGAACGACCATGAGATGGATGACGATCAGTACGGTTTGCATAGTTTATCCTGGCAATGCCCTGCCCGGCCGCGGACACGACCGGGGAATTGGAGGCGGCTCAATACAATGCTTTCACGGCATTTCCAAGCCCGTGGCCGGAATATGGGAAGCAAGGCGTCCTTTACAACGATTTCCCGTGCGCCGCGCCCGCTTCGGCGCCGCGCTAAGTCATCAGGCGATGCTGCGATAGGCTTCCGCGATGCCCAGGAAGTCGGCCGCTTTCAGGCTGGCGCCGCCAACCAGCGCGCCGTCGACATTCCTGACCCCAAGCAGTTCCACTGCATTGGACGGCTTGACCGAACCGCCATAGAGAATGCGCATCTTGCCCGCGGCGGTGCCGAGTTTCTCCGACAGTTTTTCGCGAATATGCGCATGCGCCTCGGCTACATCGGCGACGGTCGGCGTCAGGCCGGTGCCGATCGCCCACACCGGCTCATAGGCAACGATCGTGTTGGACGCGGTAGCGCTTGCCGGCACCGAACCGGCAACCTGGCGTGACAGCACGTCCAGCGTCGCGCCCGCTTCGCGCTCCTGCCGCGTCTCGCCGATGCAGACAATGGCCACAAGCCCGGCGCGCCAGGCTGCGGAGGCCTTGGCCTGAACTGTCGCATCATCCTCGCCGCGCTGTTCGCGGCATTCGGAATGGCCGACGATGACGTGGGTCGCGCCCGCATCCTTCAGCATCTCCGCGGAGATGCACCCGGTATAGGCGCCGCTCTCCTTGGCGTGGCAATCCTCACCGCCGGCATGAACCGGCGTACGCGACAGAATCTCGGCGGCATGGGCGAGCAAGGTCGCGGGAACGCAGACCAGCGCCTCGGTGTCTGCGTCGAGCCCGCTCATGAAACCGTTGCCGATCATCCTGAGTTCGTTGAGCGAGGCGCTGGTACCGTTCATTTTCCAGTTGCCTGCGACGAGCGGGCGAATTCCTGGCGTCATCGTTTGCTTCTCCGGGTGACATTCGGCTGGCGTTCTCACTACCAAAATCAAGCCACAAAGCAATCGACAGTGGACCGGAAGGGCGCTATTGCGCTTGTTTCAGACTCGGCGCATCCGAAAATGCGCATAAATCGGAAGTAACGATGCTTGGTATATTGAGAAGCGCGGCGGGCACCTGGGTCGCGAAGTTACTGCTTTCGCTGCTGGTGGTCAGTTTTGCGGTCTGGGGCGTATCGGGACGGCTGATGGGTGGCCTTGCCGGCCACGACTCCGTCATCACGGCTGGCGGCACCAAGGTGTCGATCAACGAATACCGCCTCGCCTATGACCGCCAGCTCGCCGTCATGTCGCAGCAATTCGGTCAGCGCCTCACCCACGAACAGGCAAAGGCGCTCGGCGTCGACAACCAGGTGTTGGCGCAGCTTGTTTCGGGCGCGGTCCTCGACGAACAGGCTCGTAAGCTCGGCCTTGGCCTGTCCAAGGACCGGCTGGCCGAACTCACCCGCGAGGATCCGGCGTTCAAGGGCCCCGGCGGACAGTTCGATCGGAGAGCCTTCGAATACAGGCTGCGTGAGGTCGGCATGCGCCCGGAGGACTATTTGAAGAATCGGGCCCAGGTCGCGGTGCGCCAGCAGATCGTCGAGGCGGTTTCGGACGGCCTCAAGGCGCCTGACACCTTCTTCAAGGCGGTAGCCCTGTACCGTGGCGAGGATCGTACGGTCGACTATCTGACCTTGCCGAAGGCGCTGGTCGAACCCATCGAGGCGCCGAGCGACAGCGCGCTGCAGGCCTATTTCGAGGCCAACAAGAAGACCTATGCCGCGCCCGAATACCGCAAGTTTTCCTATGTCAGGCTCGAGCCGCAGGACATCATGGATACGAGCTCGGTGACCGACGCCCAGGTCAGCGACGACTACAACAAGAACAAGGCGCGCTACACCACTCCGGAGATGCGCACCATAGAGCAGCTTGTGTTCAAGACGCCGGACGAGGCCAAGGCCGCGCTCGATTCGTTGAAGTCCGGCGCAACCTTCGACAAGCTCGTCACTGCGGAAGGCAAGACCCCGGCCGACACGCTGCTCGGAACGCTCGCCAAGGACAAGATCGCCGACAAGGCGGTCGCCGACGCTGCTTTTGCGCTCAACGTCAATGAGGTGAGCCCTGTCGTGCAGGGTGCCTTCGGTCCCGTGCTGCTGCGCGTCACCGAGATCAAGCCCGAAGTCGTGAAGCCTCTGGCCGAAGTGTCGGACCAGATCCGCAAGGACCTGGCGCTGGGCGAGGCAAGCCGCATCCTTCTGGACGTGCACGACAATTACGAGGACAGTCGCGCCGCCGGCAGTTCGCTGGCCGACGCCGCCGCCAAGCTGAAGCTGAAGGTCGTCACCATCGACGCGATCGATCGCAGTGGCCTGCGGCCCGATGGCTCCATCGTCAAGGACCTGCCGGAATCGCCTGCTCTGATCAAGGCTGCCTTCGAAGCCGAACCGAATACCGAAAACGAGGCGCTGACCACGGCCGATAACGGCTTCATTTTCTATGAAGTGGCTTCGATCACGCCGGCCCGCGACCGCACGCTGGACGAAGTTCGCCAGAAAGTCGTTGCCGACTGGACTGCGGCCGAGACGGCCAAGCGGTTGACCGCCAAGGCGCAGGAGCTGGAAAAACGGCTCAAGGCCGGCGCAACGCTCGACGTCATCGCCGGCGAGCTCAAGCTGGAAAAGCAGACCAAGCGTGGCCTGAAGCGCGAGGCCGACGACGCCGATTTCGGCAAGGAAGGTGCAGCGGTGATGTTCGGCGTCGGCGAAGGCGGCACCGGCCTGATCCCCTCTCCCACCAGCGACGCCCAAATCCTGTTCAAGGTCGCCGAGGTGTTCGAACCCGCCGGGGCCGACGCCAGTTCGGTGCCCGAGGACGCGCGCAAGTCCTTCACCGCCGGCATGTCGGACGACCTGCTCGACCAGTTGGTGGCGCAGTTGCAGACGCAGTACGGCGTCCGCGTCGACCAGGCTGCCGTTGCCCAAGCCTCGACAAGATGAGCGCGCTGAAAACCCATATCGCCAAGGTCGCGACCGGCACCGCCCTGTCCTTCGACGAGGCGCGCGAGGCCTTCGACATCATCATGTCGGGCGATGCTACGCCCGGTCAGATCGGCGGCTTCCTGATGGCGTTGCGTGTGCGCGGCGAGACGGTGGACGAGATTTCGGGCGCCGTCGCCACCATGCGCGCCAAGATGCTTCGCGTCGACGCACCTGTCGGGGCCATCGACATCGTTGGCACCGGCGGCGACAATTCGCACTCCGTCAACATCTCGACGGCATCCGCTTTCGTCATCGCCGCCAGCGGGGTTCCGGTCGCCAAGCATGGCAATCGCGGGTTGTCTTCGCTGACCGGTGCGGCCGACGTCCTGACCGCGCTCGGCGTCAAGATCGACCTCACGCCGCAGGCCATCGGCCGCTGCATCCACGAGGCCGGTGTCGGCTTCATGTTCGCGCCGGCACATCACCCGGCGATGAAGCATGTCGGCCCGACCCGCGTGGAGCTCGGCACCAGGACCATCTTCAACTTGCTCGGTCCGCTCTCCAACCCGGCCGACGTGCGCCGGCAGATGGTCGGCGTGTTCATGCCGGAATGGATCATACCGGTGGCCGAGACGCTGAAGGCGCTGGGCACCGAACATGCCTGGGTCGTTCATGGTGACGGCTACGACGAGATCACCACCACGGGCGAAACGCATGTCGCCGAACTGATCGGCGGCGAGATCCGCACCTTCACCTTGACGCCCGAAGCGGTTGGCCTGGCCCGTCACACCAAGGAAGAACTGCGCGGCGGCGACGCTGCCTACAACGCCGAGGCCTTGCGCGCTATGCTGGGTGGCGCCGTGGGCGCTTTTCGCGACACAGTGCTGATGAACGCCGGTGGCGGCCTGGTGGTGGCTGGCAAGGCGACGACGCTCGCCGACGGCATGGCAACGGCGGTGCAAGCCATCGACAGCGGTCGGGCGCTGCAGGTGCTCGACCGGCTGGTCGAGATTTCGAACGGTTAGACAGATGTCGGACATCCTGCGCAAGATCGAGGCCTACAAGCGCGACGAGATCGCGACGGCCAAGGCGCGCGTGCCGCTGGCCGAGATCAAGGCGCGGGCGAAAGACACTGACGCGCCGCGCGGCTTCCTCGCGGCACTTGAGGCGAAGCGCAGATCCGGCGGCTTCGCTCTGATCGCCGAGATCAAGAAGGCAAGCCCGTCCAAGGGCTTGATCCGCGCCGACTTCGATCCGCCAGCGCTCGCGCGGGCCTATGCAAAGGGTGGCGCCGCCTGTCTTTCGGTGCTGACCGACGCACCGTCCTTCCAGGGCGCGCCGGAATTTCTCACCAAGGCAAGAGCCGCCGTCACCCTGCCCGCGCTGCGTAAGGATTTTCTGTTCGATCCTTATCAGGTCCATGAAGCTCGCGCCTGGGGGGCGGACGCCATCCTGATCATCATGGCCAGCGTCGATGACGATTTGGCGAGCGAGCTTGAAGCGACGGCATTCGAACTCGGCATGGATGCGCTGATCGAGGTCCACGACGAGGCCGAGACGGAGCGCGCACTGAAGCTGTCGTCGCAATTAATCGGCATCAACAACCGTAATCTGCGGACATTCGAGACCCGTCTCGAAACCTCGGAACGACTGCGGGCGATGGTGCCGGGTGGTTACTTGCTGGTCAGCGAAAGCGGCATCTTCTCTCATGACGACTGCCTCAGATTGCAAAAGAGCGACATCGGCACGTTCCTGGTCGGCGAAAGTTTGATGCGCCAGCAGGATGTGACCGCGGCAACGCGCGCGCTGCTCACCGGCAAGGCAGCGGCCGAGGCTGTCTGACGATGACGGCCGCCCTCACCCATCTCGGCGCGCAGGGCGAGGCCAACATGGTCGATGTCGGCGGCAAGGACGAAACGACGCGCACCGCCGTCGCCGAGGGTTTCGTTTCGATGCGGCCCGAGACGCTGAAGATGATCCTGGCCGGCAATGCCAAGAAAGGCGATGTGCTGGGCACCGCGCGCATAGCCGGCATCATGGCAGCGAAGAAGACGCATGAGCTGATCCCGCTCTGCCATCCGCTGCTCTTGACCAAGGTCTCCGTCGACATCGAGCCCGATCCTGCCCTGCCCGGACTGAAGATCATTGCGCTGGCGCGCGTCACCGGCAAGACCGGCGTCGAGATGGAAGCGCTCACCGCGGCTTCGGTTGCCTGCCTGACCATTTACGACATGGCCAAGGCGGTCGACCGCGCCATGGTCATCACCGGCATCCGGTTGGTCGAAAAGACCGGCGGCAAGTCGGGCGACTACAAAGCCGCTGGCGAAGATGGGGCGGTCGCCTGATGGCGCTGCTTCCGGTCGCAGCAGCGCTCGAACGCCTGCTGGAGGGTGCTGCGCCGCTTGCGAGCGAAAGCGTTTCGCTCCTCGAGGCCGTGGATCGCGTTCTCGCGGAGCCGGTGGTGGCGTTGCGCACCCAACCGCCCTTCAACGCCTCTGCCATGGACGGATACGCAGTCCGCGCCATCGATGTCGCGTCCGTGCCGTCCCGGCTTTCGGTGATAGGCATGGCGGCGGCCGGGCGCGGCTTTGACGGCGCCGTCGGCAAGGCGCAGGCCGTGCGCATCTTCACCGGTGCTCCGCTGCCGCAAGGTGCAGACACCATCGTCATCCAGGAAAACGTTCGTGACCTCGGCGGCGGCAGCATCGAGGTGGTCGAACCGACCGCCGAGGGGCGCAACATCCGCCGCTTCGGGCTCGATTTCTCGGAGGGCGACACCCTGCTGGAAAAAGGCCGGGTGCTCGATCCGGCAGCACTGTCGCTTGTCGCCTCGGCCAACCATCCCCGGGTGGGCGTCGTGAAGCGGCCGCTGGTTGCCATCATCGCCACCGGCGACGAGCTGCTGCCGCCCGGCAGCGAACTGGGCCCCGACCAGATCATTTCGTCAAACGCCTACGGCGTCGCCGCCGCCGCGCAATCGGTCGGTGCGCATGCGCTTGATCTCGGCATTGCCGCTGACCGCGAGGAAGCCATCGCGGCGCTGGTCAGGAAAGCGGTCGCGGCCGGCGCTGATGTCATCGTCACGCTCGGCGGCGCCTCGGTCGGCGACCACGATCTGATCCATGACGTGCTGACCGGCGAAGGCATGACGCTCGGTTTCTGGAAGATCGCCATGCGTCCCGGCAAGCCGCTGATGTTTGGCCGCCTCGGCGACATCAGGTGCATCGGCCTGCCCGGCAATCCGGTGGCGAGCCTCGTCTGCTCGCAACTGTTCCTGAAACCGCTCCTGGCACGCCTCGGCGGCCGCAATTTCCGGCAAGATATCCGTCAGGCACGGCTGGGCGCCGCTATGCAGGCCAATGATCTGCGCCAGGACTATGTGCGGGCGGTGGTCAGGCAAAAGGCCGACATCCTGGTTGCAACCCCTTTCAGCATCCAGGATTCCTCGATGCTGAGGATGCTGGCCGACGCCAACGGACTGATCGTGCGCGAACCATTTGTATCCGCTGCGGCTGCAGGAGACGCTTGCAGCGTTCTCATGCTGAGGTGAATATTTCCCGTATAACCAGCTGATTCTAGCGACAAATCAGATCGTTGATTCCGCTAGCAAAACTCGTGTCAGCGGATGCGCCGGATCGGCCAGGCCTTCGACAATGTCGTAATGATGTCGGTCCGGCTCGACCACCGCGCTCGTGACGGCACCAAGCCCTGTCCAGATATTGGCCAGCAAGGCGTTCTGGCGCAAGAACTCGGACCGCTCGCCGCCTCCGGCCCAGCACGTGATGCGCGCGCCATCCATGGGCCGCAGCAGCGCCGGGCTTTCCGTCAGCGCCTCGGCTTCATCGATTTTCAGCGCCGCATTCATGCCGGTGCGCATGAGCGGACGCAGGTCATGCAGGCCTGAAATCGAAACGACGTGGCGTACGCGCCTTGCCACGCCGGCTGCCAGGGGCGTTGATGTCGTCGCCATGCGGCTGGCGAGATGGCCGCCGGCCGAATGCCCGGTCAGCATAAGCGGTCCCCCGACCATCGCCGCCGCCTTGCCGATCGCTGCGCCGATCTCGTGGGAGATGCCGGCGATGCGTATGTCGGGGCAGAGCGTATAGGACGGCATCGCCACGGCAAAGCCGCTGTCAACCGAGCCCCTGGCGAGATGCGACCAGGTATCCTTGTCGGACTCCAGCCAGTAGCCGCCATGGATGAACACGACGAGCCCCTTGGGCGTGGCGGCGGGAAGGAAGAGATCGAGCCTGTTGCGCGGCCTGTCGCCATAGGCGATGTCGAGCTGAGCCCTGCCCTTTGCCGCAAGCGCATCGCGAAATGCCTGCGCCGGCTCGACCCATGCAGCCGGCCAGCGATCGCTGCCGGCGATGTTGGCGCCGTTGGCGTAGGCATTGTCCCAATCGGCAATGCGATGTTCGAGCATCGGCACCCTCCCCCGGACGGCATCGTTTCAGCCGCTAGCAATGACGATCGACAGAGGCAACGTCAATGCTCCGGGGCAAAACATTTTAGGCTTGAAACAAATTTCGACTGGTGCGATCCTGTGCCTTGTTCAGCGATGGGCGTGAGGCAGACAGGGGCAGCCGAAAATGCTTGGGCCATCAGCGCATATCGACACATTCACGCGCGATAACCTGCCGCCACCGGATCAATGGCCGGACTTCCTGCTTGACGGCTTCGACTATCCCGAACGGCTCAATGCCGGCGTCGAACTGACCGACAGGCTGGTCGAGAAAGGCCTCGGCGACCACACCGCGCTGATCGGCAATGGCCGCCGCCGCACCTACAAGGAATTATCCGACTGGACGAACAGGCTGGCGCATGCGCTGGTCGAGAATTACGGCGTCAAGCCAGGCAACCGGGTACTGATCCGCTCGGCCAACAACCCCGCAATGGTGGCCTGCTGGCTGGCCGCCACCAAGGTCGGCGCCGTCGTGGTCAACACGATGCCGATGCTGCGCGCCGGCGAACTCGCCAAGATCGTCGACAAGGCCGAAATCACCACAGCGCTGTGCGACACCAGGCTGATGGACGAGATGACCGCCTGCGCCAAGGACAGCGCGTTCCTCAAGCAGGTCATCGGCTTCGACGGCACCGCCAACCACGACGCCGAAATCGATCGCGCCGCCCTCGACAAGCCGGTCACCTTCACCGCCGTCGAGACCGGGCGTGACGACGTCGCCCTGCTCGGCTTCACCTCAGGCACCACGGGCGTGCCGAAGGCGACGATGCATTTTCACCGCGACCTCCTGATCATCGCCGACGCCTACGCCCGCGAGATCCTGCAGGTGACGCCCGACGACATCTTCGTCGGCTCGCCGCCGCTGGCCTTCACCTTCGGCCTTGGCGGGCTCGCCATCTTCCCGCTGCGTTTCGGCGCCGCGGCGACGCTGCTGGAACAGGCCACGCCGCCCAACATGGTCCAAATCATCGAAACCTACAAAGCGACGATCTCCTTCACCGCGCCCACCGCCTATCGCGCAATGCTCAAGGCCATGGACGAAGGGGCCGATTTATCGTCGCTGCGGGTCGCGGTTTCAGCCGGCGAGACCTTGCCCGCGCCGGTCTTCGAGGAATGGACTGAAAAGACCGGCAAGCCGATCCTCGACGGCATCGGCGCCACGGAAATGCTCCATATTTTCATTTCCAACCGTTTCGACGACATGAAGCCCGCTTCCACCGGCAAGGCCGTTGGCGGCTATCAGGCGCGCATCGTCGACGACGAAATGCGTGAAGTGCCGCGCGGCACCGCAGGCAGGCTCGCGGTGCGGGGACCGACCGGCTGCCGCTACATGGCCGATGCCAGGCAGAGCGACTATGTCCGCGACGGGTGGAACCTCACCGGCGACACGTTCTGGCAGGACGAGGACGGTTTCTTCCACTTCGCCGCGCGCTCCGACGACATGATTGTCAGTGCCGGCTACAACATCGCCGGCCCAGAGGTCGAAGCGGCGCTGCTGGCGCATGCCGATGTCGCCGAATGCGCGGTGGTCGGCGCCGAGGATGCCGAGCGCGGCCAGATCGTCGAGGCGCATGTGGTGCTCGTGCAAGGCGTGGCGCCGGACGCAATGACCGTCAAGCGCCTGCAGGACCATGTCAAGGCGACGATCGCGCCCTACAAATACCCGCGCTCGGTAAAATTCATCGCCGCTTTGCCCAAGACGCAGACCGGCAAGATCCAGCGCTTCCGGCTGCGCGCGGAGAAGATCAATTGAGCAAGCCCTACGACCCTTCCACCGAGGGCGCGGAAATGTCGTTCAAGGAGCGCATGTCCTACAGCGACTATCTGCATCTGGAAAAGGTGCTCGAGGCGCAGGAGCCGCTTTCGTCAGCCCATGACGAGATGCTGTTCATCATCCAGCACCAGACGTCGGAACTCTGGATGAAGCTCGCGCTGCACGAAATCGGCGCCGCAATCCGCTCCATCCGCGCAGACCGTCTCGAACCGAGCTTCAAGATGCTTTCGCGTGTCGCGCGCATCTTCGAGCAGCTCAACAATGCCTGGGACGTGCTGCGCACGATGACGCCCAGCGAATACACCGAGTTCCGGGACGCGCTTGGCCAGTCCTCGGGCTTCCAGTCGTGGCAGTACCGTGCCATCGAGTTCATGGCCGGCAACCGCAATCTCGCAATGCTTGGACCGCACAAGCACCGGCCAGACCTCAGCGAGAAACTGGAGGCGATCCTGGCGCAACCGTCGCTCTACGACGAGGCGCTGCTGCTGCTCGCCCGCAACGGCTTCGACATCGGTGGCGACGCAAGGCGTACGGACTGGCGCGAAGCGCGGACCGAGAACGAAGAGGTCCTTGTCGCCTGGCAGACCATCTACCGCGACCCGCAACGCTACTGGATGTTCTACGAACTCGCCGAGAAGCTGGTCGACTTCGAGGATTATTTCCGCCGCTGGCGCTTCAACCACGTCACCACGGTCGAGCGCATCATCGGCATGAAGCGCGGCACCGGCGGCACATCAGGCGCGTCCTACCTGAAGAAGATGCTGGAGGTCGAACTATTCCCGGAGCTGTGGAAGGTTCGTACCCGGCTCTGACGTAGCTTTGCCGAGTGCAGATCGTTATCTCGAAAACGCTGCGCTTTTCTGAGCGACGGGCTCTTAAGTCACCGCCGCCTTGACGGCGAAACGCGCCTCCTGCCAGGCGTCCGTGCGCAAAATGTCTTCCAGCACCTCGACCGCCTGCCAGACATCGACATAGCCGACATAAAGCGGCGTGAAGCCGAAGCGAATCGTGGATGGCGCGCGAAAATCGCCGATCACGCCGCGCTGGATCAAGGCCCGCATCACCTGATAGCCGTGCCGGTGGAGGAACGACACCTGGCTGCCGCGCTCATTGCCGTCGCGCGGACTTTCGAGTTCGAGGCCGTAGGCGCCGCATTTTGCCTCGACGAGCTGGATGAACAGATCGGTCAATGCGATGCTCTTCCTGCGCACCTCTGCCATGTCGACGTCGTTCCAGACATCGAGCGCCCCTTTGAGCGCGCGCATCGACAGCACAGGCTGCGTGCCGCAGAGAAACCGGCGAATGCCGGTGCCGGCAGCAAAACCCTGTTCGAAGGCGAATGGCCGCGCATGGCCCCACCAGCCGCTGAGCGGCTGGCGGACATCGCCATGGTGGCGCTCGGCCGCGTAAATGAAGGCCGGGGCACCCGGGCCGCCATTGAGATATTTGTAGGTGCAGCCGACGGCGAAATCGGCGTTCGAACGGTCGAGCTCGACGAGCAAGGCGCCGGCGGTATGGCAGAGATCCCAGACGATCAGCGCGCCGGCTTCATGCGCCCTGCGCGTCAGCGCGACCATGTCGCGCAGCTGCCCGGATTTGTAGTTGACGTGGTTGACCAGGATGACCGCAACCCGCTCGTCGATCAGTTCTTCTATGGACGGCGCATCGACACCCTCGAGCCGCAGCACCGTGCCCGGCCGTGTCGAGGCAACGCCCTCGGCCATATAGAGATCGGTCGGAAAGCTGTCCCCCTCGGCGACGACGACCGACCTGTCCGGCCGCATCCCGAGTGCCGCATGCAGCACCTTGTAGATGTTGATCGAGGTGGTATCGCAGACCACCGTCTGGCCGGCGGCGGCCCCGATCAGGCGCCCGAGCTGGTCGCCGAGTTCGACCGGCATGTCGAACCAGCCGGCGGTGTTCCAGGCGCGGATCAGATCCTGCGCCCACTCCTGCGTGGCGGCCTTCTGCAGCTCGCCGAACACGGCGGGGGAAGCGGCGCCCAGCGAATTGCCGTCGAGATAGATCACCCCTTGAGGCAAGGTGAAGCGGTCACGCATGGCACGCAGCGGATCCGCGGTGTCCATTGCCTCGATCGCTGCGAGATCGGGAATTTTGCTCATGGTCACGATGTTCCTCGGTGAGAAGAGCGCCCCGGAAACGGGCCGGCTGTTTTGCCGCCGGGGCAAGGGCTGGCCGCATAGAGGCGCAAGAACAGGGTGAACGCCCGGTTCGATCTTTGCTCGATTTCCGGCCGAGGCAACTCCTCGAGCACCCCGACGATCCGGCGAACCTGGAGATCGCCGATCAAAAGACTGATGTAGATGTCGGCGGCTTCGACAGGATCGTCACAGGCGATCAGGCCGGCCCGACTTGCGGTTCGAAGCAGGTCGCCGACAAGCGGCATTATGGTATTGCGGCCGAATTGCGCGATCGATTGGCCCAGCGTGCCTGTATCGTTGACGTCGCCGGCTGCGGCGCGATTGAGCGCCACCGCCTTGTCGCCCGTCACAAGGGTCAGCAGGACTGGCCCGAGCGAATTCAGGGTTTCGAGTGGATCGCGCGCTTGGTGAAGAGCGTCCTCCAGCAGCTTCCTTGCTTCTCCCGCATTGGCTTCGATCAAGGATCGAAACAGGACCTGCTTGTTGCCGTACCAGTTGTAAAGGGTTTCGTTCGAGGCCGATGCCCGCTTGGCGATGGCAAGCAGGGAGGCGCTTTTGTAGCCGGTTTCCCGGAGCACCGCATAGGCGGCCTCCTCTATCCGTTCGCGTCGCGCGGCCTGCTTCGGCGTGGTCATTGGTGTTCCTCTTCGAAAACCGTACATTATTATACGGTTTAGTCAAGCGAACGGGAAGCAAGGAGCGAACGAACGCAGCCCGTCGCGTCCGGTGATGTCTGGCCACTTTCCGGCAGGAAGTTGGCATTTTGGTTTCGTTTCGTTCACGAGCCGCGGAGATTTTGATCCGCCCCGAAAGGCAGCCGGCACCTGCCGGTCACACAGTTTTCAGGCTTGTACCAAGAGTGGAGATCGGCCGGGCCACAGGCCATTAACCAAAATAGTTTCAAAGAGCCTGAGAGCGCATTGACGACGGATCGCGTTGGCAGGATGCTGGCTGCGGGAGGGCGTTTCGTTTCCGCCGCCTTAACAAATTCATTAAACTTTAAATGGTTGCGGAACACAACTGGAACAGATAGTGTTTGTTCTGGGTTTGTTTTCTGATTCTGGTTCCAGACCCTTCGTGCAATGCCTTTGGGGGCCGCCATGCTCACGCGCAAGCAACATGAACTCTTGATGTTCATCCATGAACGGCTGAAGGAAAGCGGCATTCCGCCGTCCTTCGACGAGATGAAGGAAGCGCTGGACCTCGCCTCCAAGTCGGGAATTCATCGGCTGATCACAGCGTTGGAGGAGCGCGGCTTTATTCGCCGCCTGCCCAACCGGGCGCGCGCACTGGAGGTGCTGCGCCTGCCGGACTCGATCGCGCCGGGTCTTAACGCGGCAAAGAAGTTCTCCCCGAGCGTCATCCAGGGCAGCCTCGGACAGGGCAGCCCTAGCCGGCAGATCAAGCCGGCGACGTCTTCGCGTCTGCCCGCTGCCGGCAATGACGACGACGCGGTTTCAGCGGTGTCGATCCCGGTCATGGGCCGTATCGCTGCGGGCGTGCCGATCGACGCTATCCAACATCAGACGCATTCCATTTCGGTGCCGCCGGACATGATCATGGGCGGCGAGCACTATGCGCTGGAGGTCAAGGGCGATTCGATGATCGAGGCCGGCATCTTCGACGGCGATACGGTCATCATCCGCAACGCCGACACCGCAAGTCCCGGCGAGATTGTCGTGGCCCTGGTCGACGAGGAGGAAGCGACGCTGAAGCGCTTCCGTCGCAAGGGCGCCTCGATTGCGCTTGAGGCCGCCAATCCGGCCTATGAAACACGTATTTTCGGACCGGACAGGGTCAAGGTGCAAGGCAAGCTGGTCGGACTGATCAGGCGCTACTGAGCGGGTTCGGCGGTGGGCTTTTCGGGTTTACGGTAAGGCGGCAGTCCCCTTGCCTCACGTGAAAATTTTCGCTGTTCGTGCCAGGGCCGATATGGCCTGTCGACGGCAAAGCTGACCTGGGCCGGTGCCGTCGCCGATTGCTGGTCGAAGAATACGGCGGCACTTCCCTTGCGAGCGAGCTGCCGCTTGGTGATGACGAGAACCAGCGGATTGTGGCAGGGGTCGTAGCCCCCGGGGTCGTTGATGACGATCAGATCCGCATAGGCGCAGGCCCTCCAGGCATCCTTGCGATCCTCCACCTGCGCAATGATCGCCCCGGAGGGATGCCGGGCCATGCACAGGCCGGTGAAACAATAGAAAGGCGCTCCCGCCGGAAGTTGCGCGGGATCGAAGATGTCGAACTGTCCGTCTCCGCTGCCGAACAGCTCCGGCGCAACGATGGTTTCGGATTTCAGCGCGCGTTTCCAGTTGTCGACCGTGAATTCGTTCGGGCGCGCCCGGTTGATCGCGAGCTCGCCGCCGCCGATCGGCAGCGCCACCAAGCGGGCATCCTCCGAAATCAGCACGTCCGGCGTGCGCGTGTCCGAGACGGTCAACAGGCCGGCGAGCGCGAAGGGAAGTGCCGCCAGCCGCAGCCATGTCGTGGCCATCGTCGCGATGACCAGGGCGATCGCCACCAGAAGAACGGATTGCTGCGAAATCAACCCGACCGCGTCGACCGGCGAGCGTTGCGAGATCCATCCCGATATGGCGATCATCGCGGTCAGTCCCTTGCCCATCAGATAAAGCGATGGTCCATCGAACCCGAACGGCATCAGCAGCGCACTGGCAACCGCAAGAAACATCACGACGGAAACGATCGGCATGACTGCAAGATTGGCGAACAGGCTGAGCGGCGACACGCGCTGGAAATGCCAGATGGCGAAAAGCGCCGTGGCGCTTCCCGCGATGATCGAGGTCATTGCCAGCCCACCTGTCGCCAGCAGCAGTTTTCGCGTCAGGAGGCCGGGCAAGGTCCGTTGCGGCGGCGGGGTCCGCGCTTTGTCGGCTTTGCGATCCGACCAGCCGGCATAGGCGCCGACCAGGGCCGCGGTGGCGGCAAACGACATCTGGAAGCTCGGCCCTACCACCTCGTGCGGCGACACCACGATGACGGCGATCGCCGAAATCGCCAGGTTGCGCATGGTGAGTGCCGCACGATCGAACAGCACGGCGATCAGCATCACCGCCAGCATGATGAAACTCCGTTCGGCGGCAACGACGACGCCTGAAATGACGAGATAGGCAGCGATCGAGAAAAGGGCGGCTGCGGCCGCGTATTTCTTGACCGGCCGACGGGAAGAGAAGTTCGGGAACAAGGCGAAGCCGCCGCGCAGCAGACCCATGACTGTGCCGGCGACCAGCGCCATGTGCAGCCCGGAGATGGAAATGATGTGATAGATGCCGGTGCGTCGCATCGCTTCGTTGATCTCGTCGGGAATACCTGCACGCACACCCACGATCAGCGCCGCGGCGATCTCGCCCTCGGCGCCGCCGATGCTGCCTCTGATATGGTCGGCAATGGTTTCGCGAGCGCTCTCGATCGCGGCTGAAAGGCCAGCCAACAGCGGCCTGTCATCGGCCGAGACGATTTTGGGGTTGCCGAGAAAGAAGCCGCTGGCGCCGATGCCGGCGAAGTAGCTGTCGAAGGAAAAGTCATAGCTGTCCGGCCGCACCGGTCCGGTTGGCGGCAACAGCCTGGCATAGCCGGTCACGAGGGACCCGGCGGTCACTTCAGCCGGCACCTTGCGCGCCGAAAGGCGAACGCGCTCCGGCGCGTAGCGCAGTTTCGGCCGCGCGGTCGATGTCACGTCGATGGTCAGCCGGATGCGGCCGGTCTCCATCTGGTCGACCGAAACGACGCGGCCGGTCACTTGCGTGGAGATTTCCGAGCCCAGCATCCGCGTTCCCGCCCGCCAAGTCTCGACTTTGCCGGCGAGCATGCCGAGCGCGCACAACAGCGCCGCCATGAAGCACAGGTGCGTTTTCGGCCATGAGCGCGAAACGAGCGCGCACAGTGCCATCAGGATCGCGACCGCGACGGGCTTGGCAAAGCCCGGCTCCGCCGCCAACGAAAAATAGGCAATCGATCCGCACGCCAGGAACACCGGGACGAGCAGGAAGGCTATGCCCCGATCGAGTTCGAGCTCGGCGGCTCTGGCCACGCCGTTGCGCAGGCGAGGCCATGAAGCACGACCGAACTCCCGGCGCAGGCGCGAGGCCGCGCGGACAGCAGGGACGCCAGGCGGCGCGGAAACATCCGGCGGCATCGACTTGCCGGGCTGCTGTAAGGGCGACGGCGCCAGCGGCAATGAGGCCGGCGCGGGCATGACAAAGAGAGAGCGTTCGCTGACGCCGGTAACGACGTCCTCGCCTTCCTCCGCGCCCCGGCCCGCTCCAGCCATCGGGTCTGCCCCTTGCGCCCTCGACACCCTATGCTACATGAACGCGCGACGCGCGAAAGTGCGCGTGATCCGCACCTCGCTCCAGACGTTTCCCGAGAGTTGTATGTCCGACAAGGTTGTCACCCGTTTTGCCCCCTCGCCCACCGGCTACCTGCACATTGGCGGCGCGCGTACGGCGCTCTTCAACTGGCTCTACGCCAGGCACACCGGCGGTACTATGCTGCTGCGCATCGAGGACACCGACCGCGAGCGCTCCACCGATGCGGCAACGGCCGCCATCCTGGACGGCCTTTCCTGGCTCGGTCTTGGCTGGGACGGCGAGGCCGTCTCGCAATTCGAGCGCGCGCCGCGCCATCGCGAGGTGGCCGAGGAGCTGGTGCGCATGGGCAAGGCCTATTACAGCTACGAGACTCCTGCCGAGCTTGAGGCCATGCGCGAGGCGGCCAGGGCCAAGGGCCTGCCGCCGCGCTATGACGGAAGCTGGCGTGACCGCGACCCTTCGCAGGCGCCTCCTGGCGTCAAGGGCGCGATCCGCATCAAGGCGCCGACCAAGGGCGAGACGGTGGTGCATGACCGTGTCCAGGGCGACGTGCGCTTTCCCAACAAGGATCTGGACGACTTCATCATCCTGCGCTCGGATGGCAACCCGACCTACATGCATGCCGTCGTCGTCGACGACCACGACATGGGCGTCACCCACATCATCCGCGGCGACGACCACCTGACCAATGCCGCCCGCCAGACCGTGATCTACAACGCCATGGGCTGGGATGTGCCTTCAATGTCGCACATACCGCTGATCCACGGCGCCGACGGCGCCAAGCTGTCGAAGCGGCACGGCGCGCTGGGCGTGGAGGCCTACCGCGCCATGGGCTACCTGCCCGAAGCGCTGCTGAACTATCTGGCTCGGCTCGGCTGGAGCCACGGCGACGACGAGATCATGTCGATCCAGGACATGATCGCCTGGTTCGACATCGGCGACGTGAACAAGGGCGCCGCCCGCTTCGATTTCGCCAAGCTCGAGGCGCTGAACGGCGTCCATATGCGCCGCATGGACGATGCCGAGCTGTTCGACATCTTCATCGCCACCCTGCCCTATCTCGAGGGCGGCCCGGCAATGGCCGCACGCCTCGACGACAGGAACAGGGCGCAGTTGCTGGCAGCGTTGCCGGGGCTGAAGGAGCGCGCCAAGACGCTGGTCGAGCTTGTCGACGGCGCCGCCTTCCTGTTTGCCGCGCGGCCGTTGCCGATCGACGAGAAGGCAGCCCTGCTGCTCAATGACGATGCGCGCAAGGTTCTGCGTGGCGCTTACGACGCCCTCGAGGCGGTTTCAGGCGACTGGACGGCGGCCTCGGCTGAAGCCGCGATCCGCGACTATGCGACGGCCGGCGGCCACAAGCTCGGCGCCGTCGCCCAGCCCTTGCGCGCCGCCTTGACCGGCAAGAGCACCTCGCCCGGCGTGTTCGACGTTCTCGCCGTGCTTGGTCGCGAGGAGAGCCTGGCGCGCATCGCGGATCAAATCGATTAGGAGCAATCTGGCCCAAGAAGATTGGCATTGAAAGGCGCGTTTCGCAGTGCAACATTGGGCCTTGGCCCAATCTGGCACGCACCCCCTAAAATGCGGTCGCGAAATACGCGCATTCGGTGACTTCGACGTGTCGCTTTGCAGAATTTGCCTTTGCCGGCATGAGGAAACAAGAAGGAGTTTGCAATGACCGAAGCTGCGACAAGACGGGAACTGGGCGGCAAGACCCAGGAAGCCACGGCAAAGCTGGAATTCGCCGGCAAGACGCACGAATTCAAGGTGCGAAGCGGTTCGGTCGGGCCTGACGTCATCGATATCGCCACGCTCTACAGCACCACCGGCGCCTTCACCTACGATCCCGGCTTCACGTCGACGGCAAGCTGCGAGTCCGAGATCACCTTCATCGATGGCGACGCCGGCATCCTCCTGCATCGCGGCTATCCGATCGACCAGTTGGCCGAACATGGCGACTTCCTGGAAGTCTGCTATCTCCTGCTCTATGGCGAACTTCCGACCAAGGCGCAGAAGGACGATTTCGACTACCGCGTGACGCGCCACACCATGGTGCATGAGCAGATGTCGCGCTTCTTCACCGGCTTCCGCCGCGATGCGCATCCGATGGCGGTGATGTGCGGCGTGGTTGGTGCGCTGTCGGCCTTCTACCACGACTCCACCGACATATCCGACCCGTACCAGCGCATGGTGGCGTCGATGCGGCTGATCGCCAAGATGCCGACGATCGCGGCCATGGCCTACAAATACCATATCGGCCAGCCCTTCATTTACCCGAAGAACGAGCTGAATTTCGCCGCCAACTTCCTGCATATGTGCTTTGCCGTGCCGTGCGAGGAATACAAGATCAACCCGGTCTTGGCCCGCGCCATGGAACGCATCTTTATCCTGCACGCCGACCACGAGCAGAACGCCTCGACTTCGACCGTGCGGCTCGCCGGCTCGTCGGGCGCCAATCCGTTTGCCTGCATCGCCGCCGGCATCGCCTGCCTGTGGGGTCCGGCGCATGGCGGCGCCAACGAAGCGGCGCTGAACATGCTGGGCGAGATCGGCCATGTCGATCACATTCCCGAATTCATCGCCCGCGCCAAGGACAAGGACGATCCGTTCCGGCTGATGGGTTTTGGCCACCGTGTGTACAAGAACTACGATCCGCGCGCCAAGATCATGCAGAAGACCGCGCACGAAGTGCTGGGCGAACTCGGCATCAAGGACGATCCGCTGCTCGACATCGCCATGGAACTGGAGAAGATCGCGCTCACCGATCCATACTTCATCGAGAAGAAGCTCTATCCCAATGTCGACTTCTACTCCGGCATCACGCTGAAGGCGTTGGGCTTCCCCACCACCATGTTCACCGTGCTGTTCGCGGTCGCCCGTACCGTCGGCTGGATCGCGCAGTGGAAGGAGATGATCGAGGATCCGCGCCAGAAGATCGGTCGCCCCCGCCAGCTCTACACCGGCGCGCCGGAGCGAGATTACGTGCCGATCGCGAAGCGGTAAGATAAGGCAGTAGTGAGTAGTCAGTAGTCAGTAGGGAAAAGAGCGGCATTTCCTACTCACTACTCACTACTCACTACTCACTCTTTTGATGTACCCCATCACCACCTGCGCGGCGATGTCGCCTGACGGCTTGGCGGTTGTCATGCGACGCGCGATCTCGGCGAACCCGTCCTTCTGCCATCTGCGCATGCCTGTGTCGGCGAACAGCGCTTCGAGCTGGCGGGCCAGATTGTTCGGCTTGACATACTCGTTGTAGAATTCCGGGATCAGTGCCCGGTCCGATATCAGATTGGGCAGCAGCGCCGACCAGACCGAAACGAGATATGGCGCCACGATGCGCGCAACAGGGTCCAGCCGATAGCAGGAGATCATCGGCACATCGGACAGCGCCAATTCAAGCGAAACCGTGCCGGACGCGATCAGCGCCGCGTCGGCCTTGCCGAAGGCCTGCCACTTTCGCTCAGCGTCGAGGATGATCTCTGGTTTCTCGTCCCAGCGAGCGACCGCGGAGCGCACGACATCGGCAACATGCGGCACGGTCGGCAACATCAGCCGCAGGCGATGCCCGCGTGCCCGCAGCATCGACACGGTCTCCCCAAACGGCTCGAGCAGCCGCCGCACCTCGCTGCGTCGCGAGCCGGGCAGGACGAGCAGCGTCTTCAGGCGATCCGGCGAAAGGTCCCGCGGTTGGGCCTGCGTCCTGGCCGCCGAGAGCACGCCCGTGTCATGGGTGAGACGATGTCCGACATAGGTGCCTGGTGGTCCGCCGAGCCTGCCTAGCTCCTTCACCTCGAACGGCAGGATGCAGAGGATGTGGTCGACATAGGGCTTCATCGCCACCGCCCTGCCCGGCCGCCATGCCCAGACGCTGGGGCAGACATAGTGGATGATCGGGATGGACGGGTTGGCCGCGCGCACTTTCCTGGCCACGCGCAGCGAAAAGTCGGGACTGTCGATGGTTATGAGGCAGTCGGGCTTCTCATCCGCGACCATCCTGGCCAGCTGGCCGATCCGCCGCATCAGCCTTGGCAGGTCGCGCAGGATGGCACTGAAGCCCATGAGCGCGATCTCGCCGGCGTCGAACGGCGAGACCAGCCCGAGCGCCTGCAGATGGCGGCCGCCGAGACCGACGAGCTGCACCTCCCGGCCCGTCGACTGCTTGATCGAACGCACAATGTCGGCGCCAAGCAGGTCGCCGGATTCCTCGCCGGCCACGATTGCGATCTTCAGGGCCTTGTCAGCCATGCGCCGGCTCCGCCGCTGGCAGCCCGACGATGAACAGGCCGAGCGCGTTCGCCCGCGACAGCGTGGCGGGTCCCTCCAGGATCAGCGAGCGCCCCGCTTCGACGGCAATGCCAGCAAGCCCCGCCGCATGGGCTGCTTCCACGGTCTGCGGCCCGATCGACGGCAGGTCGGCCCGCAGCTCCTGGCCGGGTTTGGCGCATTTGACCAGCACCCCGCGGGTCTTTCCGGCAAGCCTGCCATGGCCACGCAGCGCGCGCGCTCTTTCGAGCAGGCCGCTCGTGCCCTCAATGCCTTCCAGCGCGATCGCCCGGCCTCCGATCGCGATCGCCGCCTGCCCGATATCGAGCGCGCCGATGGCCTTGGCGGCCAGCCTGGCCGCCTCGATGTCACGCCAGTCCGATTGCTTTGGTTTCGCCGTGGTCAGCGTGCCTTCGCCGGCCGCCAGTTCGGGAACGACCTCATGCGCGCCGACCACTTTGATGCCCCGCTTCTCCAGGCCGCGTGTCACCACCTTCAAAAGTCCGTCATCGCCGCGCGCCAGCGCCATGATCACCGATGGCACGATCGCCAGCAGGCCAAGGCTCGGGCGGATGTCGGTCAGCCGGGGCCGGCGTCTGATTTCGCCGGCAAGGACCACATGAGTGATGCCGTGGCGCTTCAGCGTCGCCACCAGTGAACCGATCTGCTCGAGGGCGAGGCTGTCGTGTTCGTATCGGAGCAACTCCTGCTGGCGGTCGGCCTCACCTTCCATCAAGAGGATGAAGGGCGGGTAGCCATGCCCGGCCAGGCCTTGCGCGACTTCCACCGGCAGGCTGCCGCCGCCGGCGACGATGCCGACCCTGGCCCCCGGCGAGAGAACGAAATCCGCTGCCGCCGCCTCAGTCTTCTTCATCGCCGTCATCGCCATCGCTCCGCTTGAGCGATGGCACAGCATAGTGCCGCTTGCCGCGACTGGAGATGAAATCGATGATCTTCATGGCGGTCGGGGACGACGCAAACTCCGCCTTGGCGAACTCGATGTTCTCGCCAACGGTGCGGGAGCGATCGAAGATCATCTTGTAGACCCTGCGCAGCAGATAGATCTCGGATCTTGGCAGGCCGGAGCGCTTGAGCCCGATGATGTTGAGGCCGCGCAGGCTGGCCCGATTCCCCGCCGCCATGGCATAGGGAATGACATCACCAACAAAAGCCGAGCACCCGCCAAGAAAAGCGTTGTCGCCTACCCGCACGAATTGATGAACGGCGCTGAGACCGCCGATATAGACGTTGTCGCCGATTTCGCAATGTCCGCCCAGCGTCGCGCCGTTGGCGAAGGTGGCGTTCTTGCCGACGACACAATCGTGGGCGATGTGGGCGTAGGCGAGAAAATTGCCATTGTCACCGACCGTCGTTTCGCCGCGGCTGGTATCGGTGCCGACATGCATGGTCACGCCTTCGCGAATGGTGCAATTCTCGCCGATGACGAGCGTGGTGCGGCCCCCCTTGTGCTTGGTGTTCTGCGGCGGCCCGCCCAGTATCGCCATCGGATAGACCTTGGTCGACGCGCCGATCGTCGTCGCGCCGATCACCGAGACATGGCTGACCAGTTCGACGCCGTCGCCGATCACGGCATCTGCGCCGACATAGCAGAGCGGTCCTATGCGGACGCCCTGGCCGATTTGAGCGCCTTCCTCCACGACGGAAGAAGGATGGATGGATGTGTTGATTTTCATAAGCATTCGATTTGTCAGTCGCCGGTGACCATCATGGCTGAAATCTCGGCCTCGGCGGCCTTGTTGCCGTCGACCAGGGCTTCACAGGCGAATTTGAGCAGGTTGCCGCGTTTTTTGATTTTCTTCACATGGATCTTTAACTGATCGCCGGGAACGACCGGTTTGCGGAACTTGGCGTTGTCGATGGTCAGGAAATAGACCAGCGACGGCTTTTCAGTGCGAAGACTGCGGATGCAGATGGCCCCGGCAGTCTGTGCCATCGCCTCGACGATGAGCACGCCCGGCATGACCGGCTGCTCGGGGAAATGACCCTGAAAATGCGGCTCGTTTATGGTCACGTTCTTGATGCCGGTGGCGGATGCGTCGCCATCGATGTCGACGATGCGGTCGATCATCAGGAACGGATAGCGATGTGGCAGGAGCTTCATCAGTCCCAATATGTCGACTGCTTCCAGCGTCGTCCCGGTGATGTCAGCCATTGCTCCCCTCGCCCTGTTTGCGGGTCCTGGCGAGCTTGCGCAGCATGGCTATCTCGCGCATGGCTTCCGCCATCGGCTGTGCCGGATAGCCGCCCCAGATCTCGCCCGCGGGCACATTGCTCATGAATCCGCTTCTCGCGGCAAGCTTCGCTCCCGACCCGATAGTCAGGTGATCCGCGAGCCCGACGCCGCCGCCCATGGTGACATTGTCGCCCACGACGACGGAACCGGAGATACCCGAAAGCCCGGCCACGATGCAGTTGCGGCCAATGCGGACGTTATGCGCGATCTGCACGAGATTGTCGATCTTGGTGCCTTGGCCAATGATCGTGTCGGACATGGCGCCGCGGTCGACGGTGGAATTGGAACCGATCTCGACGTCGTCCTGGATGATAACGCGGCCGATCTGCGGAACACGTTCCGGTCCCTTGGCACCGGCAACGAAGCCAAAGCCGTCCTGGCCGATCCGGGCACCGCCATGGATGATGACGCGGTTGCCGATCAAGGCATACTGGACGCTGGCGCCCGGGCCGATATAGCCGTCCCGCCCGATCTGGCAGGAACGGCCGATGACGGCATGAGGCGCGATGACGGTGCCGGCGCCAATGGACACTGCCGGACCGATCACCGCCCCGGCTTCGACGACAGCACCTTCCTCGACATGTGCGCTCGGATCGACATGGGCATGCGGCGAGATGCCGGTTTCACCGGTCATCGGCCCCGGTGTCGCCGCTGTCGGAAACAGCAGTCGTCCGACCAGCGCGAATGCCTGTTGCGGACGGGGATGTACAAGGACGGCGATGGCGGCTGGCGCCTTGCCAGCGAACTCCGCCGGGCACAGCACAGCGGCCGCCCGCAGCGACGGCATCAGCACGGAATTGCGTTTGCCATCAACGAAAACGAGCGCATTCTCGCCGCCTTCGTTGGCAGGCGCCAGCGCGTCGATGAAAACGCCGGACTGGCCGGAATCGACAAGCACCGAGCCGGTCAGATTCGCGACTTCGCCCGCCGTATACCGGCGTGATGGCGCGAAGAACACCGGATCGGTCATTCCAGAAGCTATATCCAGCTAGGTCGGAACATTTTCTCCCGGATCTCAACGACCCGGGAGCATCGTTATCCGCCGATCAGAAGCGGGTCGATATGCCGAAGTTGAATTCCTGCACGTCATCCCTCGCTTCTTTCTTGACCGGGATCGCATAGTCGATACGGATCGGGCCGAACGGCGAAGCCCACATCAGGCCGACACCGACCGAGGCGCGCCATTTCATGCCCACGGATGATTGGTCAACCAAATCATTGGCAACCTTGCTGCCATAGAGAGTTGCTGCGTCTGCAAAGACCGCTCCGCGCAGACCGAAGCTTTCTGGAACGACCGGCAGCGGGAATTGAGCCTCTGCCGACGCGTTGAAATAAGTGGTGCCACCAAGGTGGTCACCCGCATCGTCGCTATCGACTGGGCCGATACCACCATAAGCGAAGCCGCGGATCATGCGGTCGGTGCTCTGGAAGTGATCGAAGATGCGCAGATCGCCGTCGCCGCCGTAGCCCTCGACATGGCCGGCACCGCCCGAAAGAAGGCCAACCAGGTCGAGTTGCTCGGACAGCGTCTGATAGACGCTGCCGCGTCCCGTCACCTTTACGAACTTTGCATCACCACCGAGGCCGGCCACTTCCACGGTCGTGGTGGCATAGATACCCTCATGCGGGTTCTTCATGTCGTCGATGGTGTTGTAGACCAGTCCCAGGCTGACCGACGACTTGATCCACGGGCTTTGCTCGATGCCATCCAACACGGCTCGGGAAATGTCACAGGTGCCGCTGGGAGGATTTGGAGGATCGGTGGGACCGCAACCATCGTCTACTTCATACTTCTCCCGGGAGATATTGTAGGCCAGCTGGGTCGAGATGCTGTCGGTGATCGGCAGGCCGAAGCGCACCGTCGCGCCCAACGTATCGCTGTCGTAATCGTCGTATTCGCGGGTCCGCTTGTAGATATCGAAGCCGGCGGCGATACGGCGCCCGAGGAAATAGGGCTCGGTGAACGAAAGGCTGTAATCGCGCGAGTTCTTGCCGCCACCCGCCGACACCTTGATGAACTGGCCGCGGCCGAGGAAGTTGCGTTCGGTAATCGATCCTTCGACGGACGGACCGGCGGTGTCCCCACCGGTCGAATAGCCGGCACCGACAGAGAATTCGCCGGTCGACTTCTCGACCACGTCGACCACCAACACGACCTGGTCCGGCGCCGAACCGGGCACCGTCGAAACCTCGACTTTGTCAAAGTAATTGAGATCTTCCAGCCGCTTCTTCGCGCGCTGGATCAGCACCTGGTTGAACGCGTCGCCTTCGCTGACGTCGAACTCGCGGCGGATGACATAGTCGCGTGTGCGGTCGTTGCCGCGGATCTCGATACGCTCGACATAGGCCTTGGTGCCCTGGTCGATGGTGTAGACCACCGAAATCGTATGATTCTCGAAATTGCGGTCGCCACGCGGCGTCACCTGCGCGAAGGCGTAGCCGGAGCCGGCCACCTTCTCGGTCAGGGCAATGATGGTGTCCTCGACGTTCTTGGCGTTGTAGACGTCGCCCTTATGGGTCTCGACCACCGATTCAAGCGCCTTCGAGTCGACTTCCGGAATCGTGCTTTCGACGCTGATGTCGCCGAACGTATAACGCTCGCCTTCCTGGACGGTTATGGTGACCGTGTACTTGTTGGTCGCGTTGTCGAGTTCGCCGACAGCGGATACGACCTGGAAGTCGGCATAGCCGTGATTGTAGTAGAAGCGCCGCAGCAGCTCCTGGTCGGCGCGCAGCTTGTCGTCGTCATAGACGTCGTCGCGCAGGATGAACGAAACCCAGGACGAGCGCTTGGTCGTGATCACATCTGACAGGCGGCGGCTCGAATAGGCGCTGTTGCCGACGAAATTGATCGCCGCGATCTGCGTGCGATCACCTTCATTGACATGGAAGACCACGTTCACGCGGTTGTCGCCGAGCTGCATGACCTCGGTGGTTACGGCGGCATCGTCACGGCCGATACGCCTGTAGGCGGCCTTGACCGACTCTACATCGGCGTCGAGCGCCGCCTGCGAGAACGTGCCGCGAGGCTTCAACTGCACGGCAGCCGCAAGCGCGTTGTCCTTGAGCTTCTTGTTGCCCTGGAACAACACCTGGTTGACGACCTGGTACTCGGAAACCTTGACCACCAGCGTCGAACCGACCTGATTGATCTGCACATCCGAGAACAACCCGGTTCCGAACAGCGCCTTGACCGCGCTGTCGATGTCGGAGCTGGAGAAGGATTTGCCCGGCTTGATGGTGATGTAATTGCGGATGGTATCGGCGTCGACACGTTGGTTGCCGCTCACCTCCACCCTGCTGACGACAGCGGCTTCGGCCGCCGATGTGGCAACGAACTGCACTGCGAGCGCACCTGGCACGACCAAAGCCGCGGACAGGGCTGCCGCGGAAGCGGCGCTCAAAAACTTGGATGCTGCCTTCATCGGGCTTAATAACCTTTTCTCGTAGTCCCCACGGCGAGAAAACCGGACGTGCGGTAATTTCCCGTACCGTATTAACCGGATTTTCCCTACACGCAAGGCTTCTGGTTAATTTGTATTTACTTAACCCTGGTGCGTGGCTTTCGCGTCACTCATATCCCCGTGCATGGTAAACGGCGTCTCAACATCGACCATGCCGAAGCCAAATTTCTTCATGATTTCAGCATCCAAACAGATCGTTCCAGAACACGAAACCCATGAAGCCCAAAACCAGAAGCAGACCGGCCCGATAGGCCATTTCCATCATCCGTTCCGACACCGGCCGGCGGATGACGGCCTCCACCCCGTAGAACAGGAGATGGCCGCCGTCGAGGGGGGGAATCGGCAAAAGATTGAGGATGCCGATGCCTACGGACAGCAGCGCGACGAGCTGCACGAGCCATTCGAAGCCGAGCTTCGCCGCCTTGCCGGCCATGTCCGCGATCTTCACCGGGCCGCCGAGCTGGCACTTGTCCTCGCGCCCAACGACGAAGCGCTGCAGGAACTGGCCGGTGCGCTGGATGACGTGACCGGTTTCCTCCACCGCCGCGGTCAACGCGCCGGTGGGGCTGTAGGTGATCAGCCTGGGCTGGCCGAGTTCCTGGTTATTGACGACGCCGATCACGGCCACCTTGACCTTGTTGCCGAGCGCGTCCTGCTGCTCCATCAACTGCGGCGTGGCGGTCACGGTCACTTCCTTGCCGTCGCGCAGCATGACGAAGGTGATGCTGTCGCCGGCCCGGCCCGAAACCAGGCGTTGGACGTCACCGAAGGTTTCGATCTTGCTGCCGTCGACGCTGACGAATCGGTCGCCGGGCAGGATGCCGGCCTTCGCCGCCGGGCTGTCGGCGGTCACCTCGGCCACCATGGGTTCCGCGACATAGCGCCCATAGGCTGAAAACAGCACCGAAAAGACGACGATCGTCAGCAGGAAATTGAACAGCGGCCCGGCCACCACGGTCGCCGCCCGCTTCCAGATCGGCTGCGTGTGAAAGGCGACCTTGCGTTCCTCGTCGGTCAGCGTTTCGATCTCTTCCGTCGTCGGCTGGCTGGACGTGGCGTTCATGTCGCCGACAAATTTGACATAGCCGCCAAGCGGTATGGCGCAGAGCTTCCAGCGCGTACCGTGCCTGTCGTTGAAGCCGAAGAGTTCCGGGCCGAAACCGATCGAAAAGGCCCTGACGCCGATGCCGCACCAGCGGCCGACGAGATAGTGGCCCATTTCGTGGACGAACACGACCACGGTCAGCACGAACAGAAAGGGCACAAGCGTGCCGAGAAGGAAGCCTTCCATGCCGAAGATCGCGTGAAGAATCTCGTTCAACTCAAATCCTCAGTTCTTCCGCGACATCGTTGCGCCGCGACTGTGACATCAATCCAGGCGAATCCAAGGCGCGCCCGCATCGATCGTGGAACGATGCCGTTCAAATGGGAAACAGCCCCTGTGCCGGCTGATCGGCGCCCGCCGAAATCCAGCCGATGACGTATAGGGCGAAAGCCGCCGCGACAAGCCCGTCGACACGGTCCATGACGCCGCCATGGCCCGGAATGAGCGCGCCCGAATCCTTGCGGCCGTGGCGGCGCTTGACCCAGGATTCCAGGAGGTCGCCAGCCTGGGAGACGATTGAAAGCGCGAGCGCGACGAGACCGAGCATTGGCAGGTTGCCCGCACCGGCGGCGGCGGCCAGGATGAGCCCCGCAACGACCCCGCCCACGGCGCCGCCGAGCGCGCCACTCCGCGTCTTGCCGGGAGAGATGGACGGCGCCAGCCTCGGGCCACCGACGGCCCGGCCGACGAAATAGGCAAAGATGTCGGTCGCCCAGACCACCGCGAACAGGAACAGGATGGCGACGAGGCCGGAATGGTCGCCGTCACGCAGAAGCGCAAGGGAAAGACCCGAGACGGCTGCATAGGCAAGGCCGGAGGCATCCCACTGCCCGGTCCCGCGCAGTTGGGCGGCAATGGCCGTGACGGCGACCAGTGCAGCCATCAGCAGCAGCAGCCACAAGGCCGGTAGGCCGGCGATCATGGCACCGAGGAACACCAGCAGCAGCGCTTCCGGCAAAAAACCCAGCCCGGTTGTCCCGGAGGGGCGGGACATGCGCGTCCATTCATAGAAGATCACCGCCGAAATCGCGGCTGAAAGCAGCCGGAACGGCAGGCCGCCGAGCCAGGTCAGGCCAAGCGTCGCGATGGCAAGCACGACCGCCGAAAGGACGCGAAGCTGGAGATTGCTCATCCCGCGGCCGGTCGCGAAGCGACGTCCTGCGGGCCCAGTCCGCCGAAACGACGTTCGCGCCCGGCGAACTCGCGCAAGGCCTCGGCGAGGTGCTCACGGCTGAAGTCGGGCCAATAGCAAGGCAGGAAAACAAGCTCGCTATAGGCAGCCTGCCACAGAAGAAAATTGGAAAGGCGAAGCTCACCGCTGGTGCGTATGACCAGTTCGGGATCGGGAATGCCTTGTGTGTCGAGGCAGCCGGCAAAGGATTCGGCGGTGATCGCCTCGCTGTCGAGCTCGCCGCGCGCGACGGCCGAGGCAAGCTTGCGCGCTGTGCGCACGATCTCGTCGCGTCCGCCATAGTTGAAGGCGATGATCAGCGTCAGCGCCTCATTGGCCGACGTCAGCGCTTCGGCTTCTTCGAGCAGGAGCCTGATATCGGGCTGCAGCCCTGCCCGGTCGCCGACGATCCTGACGCGCACGCCGCTGCGGTGAAGTTCGGCGAGATCGCGGCGAATGAACAGCTTCAACAGACCCATCAGGTCGCTGACTTCGGATTTCGGCCGCGACCAGTTTTCCGAAGAGAAGGCATAGACAGTCAGGTACGAAATGCCGAGATCGGGCGCAGCGCGCACCGTCTTGCGCAGTGCCTCTACGCCCGCGCGATGGCCGGCGAGCCGCGGCATGCCGCGCGCCTTGGCCCAGCGTCCGTTTCCATCCATGATGATCGCGACATGCGCGGGCGTTGCCATGATCTCGCTTTCGGGCCAGCCGCCGGCCAGACCCTAAACCTGCATGATTTCAGCTTCCTTGTCGGAAAGCAGGTGGTCGATGGTGCTGATCGTTTCGTCGGTAAGCTTCTGGACCTGGTCGGAGCGCTTGCGCTGATCGTCTTCGCTGATAACGCCGTCCTTCTCCGCCTTCTTCAGGAAATCCATGCCGTCGCGGCGCACATGGCGCGCGGCGACACGGGCGTTCTCGGCGTAGCCATGCGAGATCTTGACGAGTTCCTTGCGGCGCTGCTCGTTGAGTTCCGGAAGCGGAATCCTGAGATTGGTGCCGTCCACGATCGGGTTGAACCCCAGATTGGATTCGCGGATGGCGCGATCGACCGCGCCCACCATCGACTTGTCCCAGACCGACACCGAAATCATGCGCGGCTCAGGGACCGTGACATTGGCCACCTGGTTGATCGGCATGCTGGTGCCATAGGCCTGCACCTGGATAGCGTCGAGCAGGTTGCTGGAAGCGCGACCGGTCCGCAGCGAAGCCAGGTCATGCTTGAACGCGGCGATTGCCCCATCCATGCGCCGCTTGAGATCGTCGTACTCACCACTCATCTTAGTCTCCTCGACCCGTCTGACGCGGGTTCACTGCTTTCGGGGCAAGACCCCGTGTTCGAGCCTGATTTCGAATTCCGGTTTCGCCTTTTCCGCGATCAGGCCCCCGATCAATCGTCCGCGACGACCGTGCAGCGGCCGCCGCCCCTCAGAATATCGCCGAAACCACCTTTTTCGTGGATCGAATAGACGATTATCGGAATGTTGTTTTCGCGCGCAAGTGCAATCGCAGCCGTATCCATGATGGAAAGGCCGCGATTTATGACTTCGGCATGGCTTATGCGCTCGAAACGCGTCGCGTTCGGGTCCTTCTTCGGGTCGGCAGAATAGACGCCGTCGACCTGTGTGCCCTTGAACAGCGCGTCGGCGCCGATTTCAGCGGCGCGAAGTGCCGCGGCCGAATCAGTGGTGAAGAACGGATTGCCTGTGCCACCGGCAAAGATCACCACCTTGTCTTGGTTCATGTAGGCGGTTGCCTGGCGTTGCGAAAAGCTCTCGCAAAGCTCAGGCATGGCGATCGCGGAAAGAACCACCGCATCGACGCCGATCTTGTTCAGCGAGGTGCGCAGCGCCAGCGAATTGATGACGGTGGCAAGCATGCCCATATGGTCGCCGGTGACGCGGTCGCCACCCTTGGAGGCAACCGCCACACCGCGAAAGATATTGCCGCCGCCGATGACGACGCCGACCTCGATGCCGAGCGCGCGGGCTTCGGCGATGTCGCCGGCGATGCGGTCGACGACCGAAACGTCGATGCCGAAATGCTGTTCGCCCATCAACGCTTCACCAGACGCTTTCAGCAAGACACGTCGGTAGAGGGGCTTCACCGTCATCTGGTCCTCGAAAATCTCGGCGCGGCAAATCAGGAGGCGAAACTGCCCCGCTTCGCCTGGCGGCGCTGGCATGATGGTTCGACCCGATACACGAAGGGCGCGGCGATGTCACGCCGCGCCCTTGCGCAAAACCCCAGGCTTTTTCGATCAGTTGCTGCTGATGTTGACCGCCTCGCCTTCCACCAGAACCTGCGGCGAATAGCCGGAGGGCTTGTCGCCGGTCACGACACCGCCGGCCACCCTGACCTGGATCTCGGGCCCGAAATAGGAATGCGGGAATGGCGCCGGCATGCTGCTCACCGAATCCAGCCGCTTGCGGAGTTCGGGGGCAATCGAAAAATCCAGCGCCGCGAGGTTGTCCTGCAGTTGCGCGAGCTTGGTCGCGCCGAGAATGACGGTTGCGACGCCGGGCTGCGTTGCCACCCAGTTGAGCGCCACCTGGGCCATGCTGCGGCCGAGTTCGGCGGCCACCTTTTCGAGCTCGGCCACGATCGCCCAATTGCGGTCGCTGAATTTCCGGAAGCTCGGATGCGTGGTGTTGCGGAAACCGTCGAGCCGGCCGGCATTGCCGGCTTGCGTCGGGCGATATTTGCCGCTGAGCAGGCCGCTGGCCAGCGGGCTCCAAACCATGACGCCGGCGCCATGATGCGTGGCGAAAGGCACGAACTCATGCTCGATCGAGCGTTCGGCCAGCGAATATTCGAGCTGCAGGGCCGAGATCGGCTCATAGCCGCGCAATTCTGCGATTGCCTGCGCCCGCCCCACATACCAGGCCGGCACATCGGAAAGGCCGACGTGGCGCACCTTGCCCGCGCGCACCAGGTCGTCCAGCGTGCGCAGCACCTCCTCGGCCGGCGTCAGCCTGTCCCACACATGCATGAGATAGAGGTCGATATAGTCGGTTCCGAGCCGCTTCAGAGAGGCGTCCACGGCGCGCATTATGTTCTTGCGGCCATTGCCGCCGGCGTTCGGATTGCCCGATTCTGAATTGAAGGTGAATTTAGTGGCGATCACCGCCTTGTCGCGCAATCCGCGCTCGGCGACGAATTCGCCGAGCCAGGTCTCGGCGGTGCCGCCGGTATAGAGATCGGCCGTGTCGAAGAAATTGCCGCCCGCCTCGACATATTCGTCGAAGATTGCGTGGGCTGTATCCCTGTCAGTGCCCCAGCCCAATTCGGTGCCGAAGGTCATGGTGCCCAGCGCCAACCGGCTAACGCGCAAGCCGCTGTTGCCAAGCGTGTAGTAGTTCATGGTCATGATATTCTCCGATCGAGTTTGATGTTGGGTTATTGGCCGGGTGTCGTCTTGACCCAGGGATTGCCGCGCTCATGGGTCACGCGGAAGGTGAAGCCGTCGACCTTCCAACCCGCGCCGGAGCGGGTCAGGTGGTGCTCATATGTGCCCCAGACTTCCCAAAGCGGGTCGCCATTGCCTTCCATCCGGTTCCAGGCATAGCCGTTCGATAGGACGGTCGCCGTGTCCGCTTCGAGAACGACCTGGTGATTGGTGCGCAGATGCAGGCTGGTCTTGCTGCCCCTGAGGTTGCCGGCCCAGGCGCCGATGAGGTCGTCGGAGGCAATGTTGGCAGCCGGCTGTCCGGACAGGCTGCTGAAATCCGCGGTAACCCGATCCGCGAAATAGCTGCGGGCAAGCTTCCAGTCCTGTGCATCGACCGCGCGGTCGATGGCATCGGCGATGCGGATGAGCGCGCGCTCGTCGGCAAGCACCTGCCATCCGGCCGGTTCGGCGCCACCGGCATCGATCGGCGCCAGCGCCAGTCCTGCGGCGAAGGTCACATGTTTCAAAGCGTTCATGTCTCGTCTCCTGGAAATCAGCCCACCCTCTGTATCGGGGACAATGTGGGTCAACGCGCCGCCATCGATAAGATTGCATTGTTCGTAAAGACTATGCGATATCATTCATGAATGGATCGGGACCTGCTCACTCACCTGCCCGTCATCGTTGCCGTGGCGCGACGCGGCGGCTTCGCGCTCGCCGCGGCCGAGCTCGGCATGAGCCCGTCGGCGGTCAGCCATGCGGTGCGGCTGGTGGAAGAACGCATCGGCCAGCCGCTGTTTGCGCGCACGACACGCAGCGTCTCGCTGACAGAAGCCGGCAAGGCACTGGTGGAGACGGCGGGCCCTGCCCTTCAGGACATCGCGGAGCGGATGGACCGCATCCGCGGCGTCAAGGGACGGCCTTCCGGCCTGCTCAGGATCAATGCCTCCAACATCGCGATCCCTTTGGCGGTGACGCCTGTGATCGCAGCCATGGCCGATCGCTATCCGGATGTGACGGTCGAGGTTTTCGCCGACCAGGCTCTGGTCGATATCGTCGGGGAAGGATTTGACGCCGGCATCAGGCTGGGCGAGATGATCGCGCAAGACATGACCGCCATACGGCTGACGCAGCCCTTCAAGGCCGTGCTCGTCGCCTCGCCGGATTATATCGGAAAGCGCGGCCGTCCACGCGACGTGGCCGACCTCGAGAACCATAATTGCATAGGCTACAGGCTTGTCCGCTCCGGCGCGCTCTATCGTTGGGATTTGAACGACAACGGCAAGGATGTTGTGGTCGAGACGCGTGGCACCGCCGTCGTGACCGATTCGCTGGCGGCGATCGACCTTGCGCTTGCGGGGGTCGGGCTCGCCTATGTGTTCGAGCCGTTGGTGCGCGCCGATCTTGCCGCAGGACGCCTCGTCCAGGTCCTGCCAAAGACGGCAATCGAGGAACCCGGCCTTTTCCTTTACTTTCCGCGCCGGGCGTCGATGGCGCCGAAGCTGAGGGCCTTCATCGACACCGCACAGGAAATCGGCCGGGCATCCAAGCGGACACCCGGCCGAGTTGCCTGAGTTGTTCTGCCGTACTTGGTCTTCGGGCTATTTCTTGACCGCCGCCGCGACTTCCGCCGCGAAATCGGTCGCTTCCTTCTCGATGCCTTCGCCGAGCGCGAAACGCAGATAGGCCGAGATCTTGGCCGGAGCGCCGATCTGCTTCTCGGCATCCTTCAGCGCCTTCTCGACGGTGATGTCGGGATTGAGCACGAAGGCCTGCTTCAGGAGCACGACTTCCTCATAGAACTTGCGCAGGCGGCCCTCGACCATTTTCTCGATGATCGCCTCCGGCTTTCCGGACTGGCGCGCCTGGTCGGCGAAGATCGCCTTCTCGCGCTCGACTGCCGCGGGATCGAGTTCCTCGGTGGTCAGTGCCATCGGGTTGGTGGCGGCGACATGCATGGCGACCTGGCGGGCGAATGCATTGGCCGCGTGCTCATTGCCCGTGGTCTCGATGGCGACCAGGACGCCGAGCTTGCCAAGGCCGTCGGCCACCGCGTTGTGAACATAGGTCGCGACGGCGCCGTGCGGAACGGTGAGCTTGGCCGAACGGCGAAAGCCCATGTTCTCGCCGATGGTGCCGACGGCATCCTTGATCGTGTCGGTGACCGACTTGTCCGAACCCGGGTACTTCGCGGCAGCCACGGCCTCGCTCGTGCCATAGGCCAGCGCCACCTTGGCGACCTTGGCGACGATCTCCTGGAAGGCGGCGTTGCGGGCGACGAAGTCGGTCTCGGAATTGACCTCGACGACCGCGGCCTCGCGCACGCCGGAATCGACGCCGATCAGGCCCTCGGCCGCGGTGCGGCCTGCCTTCTTGTCGGCCTTGGAGATGCCCTTCTTGCGCAGCCAGTCGACGGCCTCTTCCATGTTGCCGTTGGTCTCGTTCAACGCCGCCTTGCAGTCCATCATGCCCGCGCCGGTCAAGTCGCGGAGTTCTTTGACCTGTGCAGCCGAAATGCTCATTATCGCCTCTTTGTTCAAATGCGCCGACGCACCATCGGTGCTCGACGGTGCGTCCGTTTAACGCGTCAAAATATTAGAAAGATGAAGGCCGTGACCGGCCTTCGCTATCACGCTTCCGGAGTTTCCGCCGCCGGAGTTTCGCCGAGCACCGGCTCGACCGGAGCTTCCACCGAGGCGCCGATGTCGACACCCAGCGCGCCCTGCTGGCGGGCGATGCCGTCGATGGCAGCCTTCGCGATCAGGTCGCAATAAAGCTGGATGGCGCGCGCGGCGTCGTCATTGCCCGGGATTGGGAAATCGATCTTGTCCGGATCGCAGTTGGAATCGATGATGGCCACGACCGGAATGCCAAGGCGCTTGGCCTCGAGGATCGCGATCGCTTCCTTGTTGGTGTCGATCACGAACATCAGGTCGGGTGTCGAGCCCATGTCCTTGATGCCGCCGAGAGCCTTGTCGAGCTTCTCGCGCTCGCGGTCGAGGTTGAGACGCTCCTTCTTGGTCAACCCTTGCGCCTCGCCGGCCAGCATCTCGTCGAGCTTGCGCAGGCGCTGGATCGAGTTCGAGATCGTCTTCCAGTTGGTCAGCATGCCGCCCAGCCAACGCGAGTTGACATAGTACTGGGCCGAACGCTGCGCCGCATCGGCGACGATATCGGATGCCTGGCGCTTGGTGCCGACGAACAGTACGCGGCCGCCCTTGGCGACGGTGTCGGAAACCTGCTTCAGCGCCTGGTGCAGCAACGGCACCGTTTGGCTGAGGTCGATGATGTGGATGTTGTTGCGGGCGCCGTAGATGTAGGGCGCCATCTTCGGGTTCCAGCGGTGGGTCTGGTGGCCGAAGTGAATGCCAGCTTCCAAAAGCTGGCGCATGCTGAAATCAGGCAGAGCCATTCTCATTTTCCTTTCCGGTTAGCCTCCACGGACACAGGCATTTCGGACGAAGTCCTCGATGCCACCGGAGGTTTCAGCCGGATTTCTCCCGGGCAGACACCAAAGTCCGTGTGTGGAATGAGCGCGCATATAGAGGGGAAGTGCTCTAAACGCAAGCGCAACGACACATTGCGGCGCGCCTGCGGCGATCCGCGCGTGCTTCAACGCTTTGTCTTACCCTTTGGCACCCTCACCCGCCGGAAGATCGCAACGATCTCCTCGCGGCTGCACTCGATGGCGCCGAGCCGGACCGCGCGGTCGCGCTCGAAACCGGTTATGTCATAATGCGGCGCCGATGTCTTCGGCGGCCCCTGGTAGGATGAGCGCTTGATGCCGAGTTGCGCGGCGAAACGATGCAGTTCATCGGTGTCGTCGGCCATCAGATGGCACCAGCGATGACCAACCCATTTCCAGATCGCCGCGTCGACATAGACCGCCATGAGGCTCGCCGCATTCCTTCTTTCGCCGACCGGTGCCCGCGACGAGCGATGATAGAAGGGATTCGCACAGAAGATGAAGCGGCCGGCGGCCTCGAGAAGGTGAGAAGCCGCCGCGGCGCTTTCAAGCCATGGATCGCGACGGCGCTGCGTCGAGGCAAGTCGAAGCTTATTTCGTCGGGCAGGCCTTCGTCTGGTCGAACAGCGACAGATTGACCAGCTTGCCGGTCATGGAGAAATCGCCATAGTCCATGGTTAGATCGCGGGTGATGCCGTTCTCGTGCAGTTTGAAGCTGATCCGGTATTCCGGCGTCTCTTCTCCGTTCTTGGCACTGTCGTCGAAATAGGCGATGTCGACCGGCCAGTATTTGTCGGTGGCGAGCTTGGCCAGCGCCGGCGCTTCCGGATCGGCCTTGTCGGCATCGGTCCTCTTGCCGACGACGACGGTGGTGGACATCACCTTGTTGGCGTCCTCGGAACCGTCGAACAGATTGGTTTGATAGAAGTTTTCACCCTTCTCGGCCTTGTCGATCAATTCGACCAGGTGCTGGGTCGGAAACTGGGTGGCGGCAAGTTCCAGGCTGTTCTTCTCGGGCTTGTCGATATCGACCTTCAGCCCTTTCGTTTCCTTCGTGGCGACGCCCTTGACCTCCTTGTCGAGGTTCTGGTCGACAAAGGATTTGGTCACGAACGAGAAGGTCTTGCCTTCGGCGTCTTCGAACGTCGTCGTCTGCTGGTCGGTCAGCTTGGTGTTGTCGCTGGTGGCGATCTGGGTGACAAAGCGGAATTTCACCGTATAGCCTTCGCAGGCCGAGCCGTTGAATTCGTAGACCATGCGACCGGTAATGCCCGTGATGCCGGAGCGGTCGTCCGCCTTCTTGAGGGTAAGGTCGTAGACGGCGCGATGCGCCTGCAGCGCCGGCACGGCGAAAGCGGGACCTATCGAAAAGACCGCCGACAACAGGACGGCATGGAATGCAAGGCGCGTTGCGCGCATGAGAGGCTCCGATCGTCGCGGCTGATGGCAGGCCGCAGGGAAAGATGGTCCAGCTTAAAAAAAGTCGTGGCGGAAGCGAGGCAAAAATAGCAATTTCGGCCCGGCCGGCGCGGTGCCTTCCAGCAATAGGGAAAAGCAATGAGTGAAACAATCGAAAAGCGGCTAAGCGACCTCGGGGTCGCCATTCCCGCGGCCGCGGCGCCTGCCGCCAATTACGTGCCGCATTGCAGGACCGGAAATCTGCTTTTCACCGCCGGACAATTGCCGCTCAAGGACGGCAAGCTGCAGGCGAGCGGACTGCTTGGCCGCGAGGTCGACACAGCAACCGGCAAGGAAGCGGCAAAATACTGCGCGATCAACATTCTGGCGCAGGCCAAGGCAGCACTTGGCGATCTCGAGAAGATACGCCGGCTGGTCAAGATCACAGTCTTCGTTGCCTCCGCGCCGGATTTCGTCGAGCAGCACCTGGTCGCAAATGGCGCCTCCGATTTCCTGGTGGCGGCGCTCGGCGACCGCGGCAAGCATGCCCGTTCCGCCGTCGGCACGGCTTCGCTGCCGCTTAATGCCGCCGTGGAAATCGAAGCGATCTTCGAAGTCGAGTGAGCGAGCCTGACATGACCGACCTTTCCTGGCTGATTGCCCGGCCTGTCGCCCATCGCGGCTTTCACGACATGAACAAGACGCGCTGGGAAAACACCCTCTCCGCCTTTTCCGCCGCGGCCGAACGCGGCTATGCCATCGAATGCGACGTGCACCTGTCGTCGGACGGAGTTCCCGTCATTATCCATGATGGGGACTTGCAGCGGCTGACTGGGCACGACGGTTTCGTCTGGCAGCGTACGGCGGCCGAACTGGCGGCGCTCAAGGTCGGGGGCACGTCTGATCATGTGCCGACATTGAGGGAGGTGCTCGATCTGATCGACGGCCGGGTGCCTTTGGTGGTCGAGCTGAAAGGCGTGGCTGGATATGACAATGGCCTGGTGGCGAGCGTCGGCAGGCTGCTCAAGCGCTACAAGGGCAAGGTGGCGATCATGTCGTTCGACCACTGGCTGATCCGCGATTTCGCCAGGGATGCGCCGGGCATCCCGGCTGGATTGACCGCCTATGGCAAGGACGACAGGCTGATCGAAGCGCATTTCGCCATGCTGGCGCATCAGATCGCCTTCACCTCCTACGCAGCGGGCGACCTGCCGAATTCATTCGTCAGCTTTGTCCGTGAACGGCTCAAAATGCCGGTCATCACCTGGACGGTGCATGACCAGCCGGCGGTCGACCTTACATTCAAATATGCGGACCAGATGACGTTCGAAGGGTTCGAGCCCGATCTGGTCAAAGTCGCTTGAGGCAGGGTGCCTAGAACGTGACTTGTAGCGGTCCGGATGGAGCTTAAATAAGCCTCATGGATCAGGGCGATAACGGCGACGGGCAAACGGTTGATGCGGAGTATGCGATCCGCATTGCGGCGGGCATCGGCGCCTTCACCTGCGAAGAGTGGAACGGTTTTGCCGGGACCACGCGCAGCGACGCCGAAAACGGTTATAACCCCCTCGTTTCATATGCTTTCCTGAGCGCACTCGAGGATTCCGGCTGCGCCGTGCGGCGCACTGGCTGGCAAGGTCATCATCTCAGGCTGGAGAATGGTCAAGGCACGCTGCTCGGCGCGGTCCCCTGCTATCTCAAGTCACACAGCCAGGGCGAATATGTGTTCGATCACGGCTGGTCGGATGCCTTCGAGCGCGCCGGCGGCCGTTATTATCCCAAGCTGCAATGCTCGGTACCGTTCACGCCGGTCACCGGCCCTCGCCTGCTGGTGAGCAGGGGCCAGCATTCCGGCACCGTCAAGGCCGGGCTCGCCGCGGGATTGAAAGCGGTGACGGAAAAGCTCGGCGTCTCTTCCGCGCATGTCACCTTCGCGCAGGAGAGCGACGTGGACGTGCTGGAGGCGGCGGGCTTCCTGCATCGCACCGACCAGCAGTTCCACTTCTTCAATGAAGGCTTTTCGAGCTATGACGATTTCCTCGCCACGCTCGCCTCCCGCAAGCGCAAGGCCATGAAGAAGGAGCGCCGCGAGGCGCTTGCCGACGGCATCTCCATCGACTGGCTTACCGGCAAGGACCTTACCGAACGGGCTTGGGACGACTTCTTCGCCTTCTATATGGACACCGGCAGCCGCAAATGGGGCCGGCCCTATCTGAACCGCGAATTCTTCTCTCTGATCGGCGAGCGCATGGCCGATGACATCCTGCTGGTGATGGCCAGGCGCAACGGCCGCTACATTGCCGGGGCTATTAATTTCATTGGCTCGGATGCGCTCTACGGCCGCAACTGGGGCTGCATCGAGGATCATCCGTTCCTGCATTTCGAGGTCTGCTATCACCAGGCCATCGACTTCGCCATCGAGCGTAAGCTGAAGGTGGTCGAAGCGGGCGCACAGGGCGAACACAAGCTGGCGCGCGGCTACCGGCCGGTGACCATGCATTCCGCGCATTACATCGCCCATCCCGGCCTGCGCAACGCCGTCGCCGACTATCTCAGGCGCGAACGGCGCGAGGTGGAACGCATGGGCGAATATCTCGAAGAGCACACACCGTTCCGCAAGGATCTCGAGGAGTAGGCCATCCCGCGGGGTAGGAGCATATGTCAGGTTCGGCATCCCTTGAGTTGGCCGTGCACGCCTGGGGAGATCGTCTTGCCGCTCACGAGAGGCTTCGCTACACCAACTAGCGAGGCACAATCCGGAGCGTTCGCCATGGCCGAAACCGCCTATGACACCGACAACATTTTTGCCAAGATCCTGCGCGGTGAAATTCCCTCGCACCGCGTCTACGAGGACGAAGCGGTCGTTGCCTTCATGGATGTGATGCCGCAAGGGCCGGGCCATACGCTGGTCGTGCCGAAGATGCCGTCGCGCAATCTGCTCGACGCGGACCCAGCAACGTTCGGCCCCCTCTTCGCAGTCGTCCAGAAGGTGGCAGTCGCTGTCCGCAAGGCGTTCAATGCCGATGGTGTGACCGTCATGCAGTTCAACGAGCCGGCCTCCGGGCAGACCGTCTATCACCTTCACGTCCACGTCATTCCGCGCTTCGAAGGCATCGCGCTGAAGCCGCATACGGGCCAGATGGAGAAACCCGAGGTGCTGGCCGAGAATGCCGGCCGGATAAAGGCGGCGATGCCGCTATCCTGACGCCTGGCTCAAGCGGCTCCCAGCAACTGCGGTCGTCGGGGGAGATTGCCCAGTTGCGCATCGAAAAGCATGAACCCGTCGCCAGGACATCAGCGGGATCGCCATTCCGTCGAGCACATCAATCAGATTATGCCCGCCGCAGATGAGGATCGGGCCGGGCGGCTGAGATTCATTCTCATCGCCGCTGAGCGCGCGATCAGGACAGCTTGTCTGCGGAGAACGCCGAAAGCCTCTCAAACGCCGTCGGAGACTCTACATTTTGCCGGAGCCGCCCGCGGATCGCATCCGCACATTGTGCTGGCGTCAGAAGCGATGTGTCGACTTCCAGATCGTACACGCCAGGCCGGTGTACCTCCTCCTGCCACAGACGCACCGCCAACGGTACCGGGTCGTCAGGCGATCCCGCCACATATCCCCTCCCCGCCGGACTGTCGGCGCGCCTCTGCATGATGATTTCGATCGGGCAGCGGACACCCACGAACAGAACCGGCAGGCCTGCGAGGCGCCGGGCGCAATCGACAAGGCAATCAAGGGGTTGCGAATAGCTGTCGTGATGGCCGAGATCGGCCACGACATTCAACCCCATTCGGCTATGGGCCGCGATCGATTCGTAAAGCGCGGCATAGAACCTAGGCACGAGACCTTCAAGATCCGGGCGCTCGCCGCCGGGCCGCAAACCTATCCCCGGGCGACAGCGCGGCGGCGTGACCTGTTCATAGCTGTCGACGCCCAGGTTCATCCATGGGCCCTCGAAGCTTTCCTGAATTGCCCGCACGATGCTCGACTTTCCCGATCGCGGCGCGCCGTTGAGGATGATGATCTGGCCGGCCATAGCCACCCCGTTTGTGCCAACAAAAAAGCCCCGTTTCCGGGGCTTTTTCGAGGGAGTGACTATCAGCTCTTGCGCGGCAGTTGCGGCACCAGGCTGCGCTTGCCGCCGTCCTTGCCCTTGGGCTCGGGCTTCTGCGCGACGGCCTTCTTGGCCGTCGGCTTCTTGGCCACTGCCTTGCGCTGCTTGGGGGCGTCTTCCGGTTCTTCCTTCTTGGGCTTCACCGGTGCCTCGTCGGCAAGCGATTCGAGCTTCAGGCCGGTCTCGCCGGTTTCCTTCTTCTCGACGCTGACGCGCACCGTGCCGCCCTTCTTGAGCTTGCCGAATAGCACTTCGTCTGCCAGCGGCTTCTTGATGTGCTCCTGGATGACGCGGCCGAGCGGACGTGCACCCATGCGCTCGTCATAGCCCTTGTCGGCGAGCCAGGCGATCGCATCCGGCGACAGGTCGAAGGTGACGCCACGCTCGGAGAGCTGGGCCTCCAGCTGCATGACGAACTTCTGCACCACCTGATGGATGACCGGCACCGGCAGCGAGCCGAACGGGATGATCGCATCGAGACGGTTGCGGAACTCCGGCGTGAACAGCCGGTTGATCGCCTCGACATCGTCGCCTTCGCGCTTGGTCGAACCGAAACCGATCGCCGCGCGCTGCGCATCCGACGCGCCCGCATTGGTGGTCATGATCAGGATCACATTGCGGAAGTCGATCTGCTTGCCGTTGTGGTCGGTCAGCTTGCCATGGTCCATCACCTGCAACAGGATGTTGAACAGGTCCGGATGTGCCTTCTCGACCTCGTCCAGCAGCAGCACGCAATGCGGATGCTGGTCGACGCCATCGGTCAAAAGACCGCCCTGATCGAAGCCCACATAGCCGGGAGGCGCGCCGATCAACCGAGAGACCGTGTGGCGTTCCATGTATTCCGACATGTCGAAACGGATCAGCTCGACCCCGAGCGAAGCGGCCAATTGCTTGGCGACTTCGGTCTTGCCGACGCCGGTCGGACCCGAGAACAGGTAGGAGCCGATCGGCTTCTCCGGTTCGCGCAGGCCGGCACGGGCCAGCTTGATCGCCGAGGTCAGCGCGGTGATGGCGGTGTCCTGGCCGTAGACGACGCGCTTCAGCTCGATGTCGAGCCCCTGCAGCACCTTCTCATCGTCGGCCGAAACCGTCTTCGGCGGGATGCGCGCCATGGTGGCGATCGTCGCTTCGATCTCCTTGATGCCGATGGTCTTCTTGCGCTTGGCCTCCGGCACCAGCATCTGCGAGGCGCCGGTCTCGTCGATCACGTCGATCGCCTTGTCCGGCAGCTTGCGGTCGTTGATGTAGCGCGCCGACAGCTCAACCGAAGCCTTGATGGCTTCCGTCGTGTAGCGGACCTTGTGGAATTCCTCGAAATAGGGCTTCAGGCCCTTCATGATCTCGATGGCGTCCTCGATGGTCGGCTCGTTGACGTCGATCTTCTGGAAGCGACGTACGAGCGCGCGGTCCTTCTCGAAGAACTGGCGGAACTCCTTGTAGGTGGTCGAACCGATGCAGCGGATCGCACCCGAAGACAGTGCAGGCTTCAACAGGTTCGACGCATCCATGGCGCCGCCCGACGTCGCGCCGGCGCCAATGACGGTGTGGATCTCGTCGATGAACAGCACAGCGCCCGGATAATCCTCGAGTTCCTTGACGACCTGCTTCAGCCGCTCCTCGAAATCGCCGCGATAGCGAGTGCCGGCCAAAAGCGTGCCCATGTCGAGCGCGAAGATGGTGGCGTTGTGCAAGACTTCCGGAACATCGCCTTCTACGATGCGCTTGGCGAGGCCCTCGGCGATCGCCGTCTTGCCGACGCCGGGATCGCCGACATAGAGCGGATTGTTCTTGGAGCGGCGGCACAGCACCTGGATGGTGCGGTTGATCTCGGACTCGCGCCCGATCAGCGGATCGATCTTGCCGGCCTTGGCTTTGTTGTTGAGATTGACGCAATAAGCGGTCAGCGCGTCCTGCTGCTGCTTCTTCTTGCCGCCTTCCTCTTGCGGCTCGGCGCCGTTCGCGCCGCCCTGCTCGTCATCGGCGCCGCGCGGCGAACGCGTCTCCGACGCGCCCGGACGCTTGGCGATGCCGTGCGAGATGTAGTTGACCGCGTCGTAACGGGTCATCTGCTGTTCCTGCAGGAAATAGGCGGCATGGCTCTCGCGTTCGGCGAAGATGGCGACGAGCACGTTGGCGCCCGAGACCTCTTCGCGGCCGGACGACTGCACATGGATCACCGCGCGTTGGATGACGCGCTGGAAGCCGGCGGTCGGCTTGGAATCCTCGTCATAGCCGGTAACCAGATTGTCGAGCTCGGTGTCGATATAGGTGAGAACAGTGTGCTTCAACTCGTCGAGATCGACATTGCAGGCGCGCATGACGGCGGCCGCCTCAGTGTCGTCGATCAGGGCGAGCAGCAGATGTTCAAGGGTTGCATATTCATGGTGCCGCTCGTTGGCGAGCGTCAGCGCTTGGTGAAGCGCCTTTTCCAGGCCTTGGGAGAAAGCCGGCATGTTACCTCACTTCTTCTCCATCACGCATTGCAGCGGATGCTGATTCTGTCGGGCGAAATCCATGACCTGAGACACTTTGGTCTCGGCCACCTCGAATGTATAGACCCCGCACTCGCCCACTCCATGATTGTGAACATGAAGCATGATGCGTGTGGCGGCTTCGCGGTCCTTCTGGAAAAAACGCTCCAGCACGTGAACCACGAACTCCATCGGTGTGTAGTCGTCGTTCAGGATGAGGACCCGATAGAGGCTGGGTTTCTTGGTCTTGGTCTTTGTGCGCGTGATGACCGCCGTGCCGCGGCCGGCCTCATTGCCGTCGCCGCTGCCGTTCTGCATCCGTGCCCTGGTGGCAGTAAAACCGATCGTCACGTAATCCTGCCTCTTTCGTATCCTCATGCGAGTTCGACATGTAGGTGTTCGATGGACGATTTTAAGCCCTTCTGGTTAGCTGACAATATGGCTAGGTGCCCAACTTGGCCGATTTTCGCAATCGTGAAGGCGAGCCAGGCCCCTGATCGGAAATTGACACGAAAAAACCCGGCCGCGCTTGCGCGGCCGGGCTCTGTCTGGGCCCAATGGGCCAAATCTCGGTACTGCCGGACGAATTATTTCGCCTTGGCAACGATCGATTCGAACGGCTTATAGGCTTCCTTGGCAAGTTCGGCATAGAGGTCGCCGATCTTGGTGGCCTCGGCGACGAACGCCTCATAGGACTGCTTGGCATAGTCGGACTGGACCTCGATCGCCTTGTCGAGCGACTTGGCCGAGACAATCTTCTCGAAAGCGGCGCTGCCGGCCTCGAAGCTCTTCTTGGTGTATTCGCCGGCCTCGGCCGCAATTGCCTGCGCGCCCTTCGACAAGGAGGCAAAGCTCCTCAATCCGGTGTCGGCGAACTCTTTGCCGTATTTGCTGAAGTCCTCATAGGTCTGCGTCATTTCAATTCTCCCTGGACGGTTGATGCGCCCTGCCCCGAGCGCCTTGTGCAATGCACCCGAATATATTGTGCGGCGCACAAAAGTCAAGAAATCGCCAGCTTCCGTCCTAGACAGTGTGGGCAATCGCTAAAATTCGAATAAACAGAGGCTCAAACCACCAGAAAATGGTGAACGCGGCGGTTACCATAAACGGATTGGTAACGCTGCCCCGATAGCTTGCCCGGAAGTGAGGCAGGATCCCTTTGCCGCCTCCAGCGCAACAAGAAATTCAAAGGAACTATCAGTGCGTCAGGCGTTGTCGGGCATCGTTTCCAAATCCGCGTCCCCTTTCAAAACGGTCATGATCATCGCCGTGGCGATGACCATCGTCGTTGCAGGTGCGGCCTCGTCGCTCGCCGCGAAGTCCGCGGCCATCGTGGTCGACGCCAAGACCGGCAAGGTGCTCTACTCCTCGGATGCCAACGCCCGGCGTTATCCCGCCTCGCTCACCAAGATGATGACGCTTTATTTGACTTTCGAGGCTCTGGCCAAGGGCAAGATCAGCCGGAACTCGCCGGTCGTCTTCTCGGCTCATGCCGCGGCAGAGCCGCCGACGAAGCTTGGCGTGAAGCCGGGCGGGTCGGTGGCGGTCGAGACCGCCATCCTGTCGATGGTGACCAAATCGGCCAATGATTCGGCCACCGCGCTCGGCGAAATGCTCGGCGGCAACGAGACCAACTTCGCCCGCATGATGACGGCCAAGGCGCGGCAGCTCGGCATGACCGGTACCGTGTTCCGCAACGCCAACGGCTTGCCCGATCCCGGCCAGTTCACCACTGCGCGCGACATGGCAACGCTCGGCATCGCGCTGCGCGAACATTTCCCGCAATATTACGGCTATTTCTCGCAGCGCTCCTTCCTCTACGGCCGCCAGCGCATCAACGGCCACAACCGCCTGCTTGGACGCATCAAGGGCGTCGACGGCATCAAGACCGGTTACACCCGCGCTTCGGGCTTCAACCTGGTTTCATCGGTTTCCGACGGCAACCGTCGCATTGTCGGCGTGGTCATGGGCGGCACCTCGGGCAGCAGCCGCGACAATCAGATGGCGGCCTTGATCAACACCTATCTGCCGCGGGCATCGACCCGGGGCGGCGGCGATCTGGTCGCCAAGACCGATAGCGGCAACCCGGTGACGGCATTGGCCAAGGTGCTGTTGCCCAAGCACGACGCACCGACTCCGGACGAGAAGCCGGTGGCGGTGGCAAGCGCCGATGACGCGGCCGAAGCCGTTGCCGACGACGCGACGGTTGCCCAGGGCGACAGCGATGACGCCGACGATACCGCAGCCGCAGAACCCAAACTGGTTGTTCCGGCAAAGAAAGTGAAGACGGTTATCGTCTCTGCCCCCAAGGTCGCCACGGCACAGGTGGTGTCCGCTTATGCCGAGCCGACGCCGGCCGTCGACCCGGTCAACACCGCGTCGGTACCGTCGGGTTGGGCCATTCAGGTCGCCTCGTCGCCGAAACAGTCCGAAGCCCAGGCCTTCCTCGACAAGACCACCAAGCAGGCGCCCAAGATACTGGCAGATGCCTCCGGCTTCACCGTCGCCTTCGACAAGGACGGCGTCACCTACTACCGCGCCCGCTTCGGCGGCTTCGGTTCCAAGACCGCGGCCTGGAAGGCCTGCACTGCCCTCAAGAAGAAGAAAATCGAGTGCTACGCCGTCCAGCAGTAGGGGCGGCGTCGAAGATATCTCCCGGAAAATTTCTGCGTCGAAGGAGACTAATCGTGATTGGAGAGCAAGACGTCCTTGGCTTCGTTGATCCGCGCCGCCAGGAAAGACGTGCCGCCGATATCGGGGTGCAGGCGTTGCATCAGGCGGCGGTGCGCCTTGCGGACATCCGCCGCGGCGGCCCCCGCTTCAAGACCAAGGACCTTGTAGGCCTCCTCCTTAGTCATGGCGCCCGGACCTGGCGCAATACCCAGCCCTTCGCCACCGTGCGCCTCAGCGTTTTTGCGCCAGATGGGAAATCTGCCGTCAAGATACGTCTCTAGCAGTTGCCGGCTTTCCGGGTCGCCGGAGAGTTCGCGAAACAGCTGCAGCAATTCGGCTTTGCCCATCGCACCAAGCATCTTGCCTTCGTGGCGGCCTGCCAGGACAAGGCCTTCAAGGCCGCCTGTATCGTGATCGAGGTCCATTTCCAGCGCCGCTGTGCGGACGGTCGAGCGTCTCCGCGCCGGCATCGCGGCTCGCCGGTTCAGCCGCATCGAGCCGTACCAGGCGATCGCGGCGAGCAGGATGATGCCGCCGAGACCGCCACGCCCGACCAGCAGAACGGCGCCGCCGACCAATGCCAGCAAAACCGGCCCAACCTTCCTCATGTCGCCTGCAAGCCGGCTCGGGTCGGCCCGCACGAAAGCCGTTGCCAGGCCCATCAGCACCAGCAGCAATGCGACGACAACGATGATCGCGCCCATCATGTTCGACTGCCCCGCAAATGGCCGGCGACCAGCCGTATTTCCAGACTATTCCTGAACATGCGCAAGCCGCCACCGGGCGCAGTTCCTGCGCCGCAATCATGACCTTGCGCGACGCATGGTCCGCATCCCACCACACCGCAGCGCGATGTGGTCGGCGTGGATGCGTCAGATATCGAAACCGGATGGTTCCTATCGCTCATGATTTTCAAGATGTGGCGTTGTCGCGACGCTTGCAAGTCCAACGGACAGCAACATTGAGGGCCAGCAACCGCAGTCCGCCTATGCGGGCCGACCCTGCCGCCAGATTGCCCGGAAGCAAGCCAATGGGCTGCTCGGAACAAGCCGATGGTGATTCAAAGCAGGCCCAGATCGGCGAGTTCGCGCCGGAGTTTCGGCGGCATTTCGACATGCCCCGGCTTGCCCTTGCCGAGATCGGCAGGTGCATCTGACGGCTTTAGATAGCGCCAGCCCTGAAAGGCGCGGCGCGGCTGCCAGTCGGTGCGCACCACTTGCGGATCCAGCATCAGATGGCAGCGGCCGATGCCCTCGTCATCGGTGAACGGCCGGATCTCGGTGACCAACTGGCGGCATTGGACGCTGCCCTTGATCACCCAGTAGAGCGAGCCGCCGTCGATAATCTCATCGCCACGCGTCGGCACCATGCGGGTGGTGTGCCAATGCTCGGTCGGTTCGCCGGCACGGCGCCGCTCGTCGAGGCGGAACGCGATCCATTCTTCGAGATCCTCGACGCTGTCGCAGCCGACGCAGAGCTTTAGGAGGTTGAGAGCCATGCGCGAAGATTTAATCCGTCGCACGGATGCGTCAACGGCCCGAGCAAGTTCTCCACAGTGCCAGCGGGCTCAACACTCCACCACATTGACCGCCAGCCCGCCGAGGCTGGTCTCCTTGTACTTCTCGTTCATGTCGAGGCCAGTCTGGCGCATCGTCTCGATCGCCGCATCCAGCGGCACGAAATGGGTGCCGTCGCCCTTGATGGCAAGCGAGGCGGCCGTCACCGCCTTGACAGCGCCCAGCGCGTTGCGCTCGATGCAGGGCACCTGCACCAGCCCGCCGACCGGATCGCAGGTCATGCCCAGATGGTGCTCCAGCGCGATCTCGGCGGCGTTCTCGACCTGTTCGGGCGTGCCGCCCATGACGGCGCACAGGCCGGCCGCCGCCATGGCCGAAGCGGAGCCGACCTCGCCCTGGCAGCCGACTTCGGCGCCGGAGATGGACGCATTGGACTTGATGATGCCGCCGACGGCGGCTGCCGTGAGCAGGAAATCGCGAATGCTGGGCTGGTCGGCCTCGGGATGGAAATGCAGCCAGTAGCGCAGCACCGCCGGCAACGTGCCGGCCGCGCCGTTGGTCGGCGCGGTGACGACGCGCCCGCCGGCCGCATTCTCCTCGTTGACGGCCATGGCATAGATCGACAGCCAGTCATTGGCGAGCAGCGGATTGGGCCGGTTCTGCTGCCACTGCTCCTGCAGCTTGTCGTGCAGTTGCCTGGCCCGGCGGCGCACCTTCAGCCCCGGCATGATGCCGTCCTGCGACAAGCCGCGGTCGATGCAACTTTTCATGGCACCCCAGATGGCGTCGAGGCCGGCGTCGAGCTCCTCGCGCGACATTTGTGTTTCCTCGTTGACCCGCTTCATCTCGGCAATGGAAAGGCCGCTCTTGCCAGCCATCTTCAGCATCTCGAGGGCGTTCTTGAAGGGATAAGGGACTTTCTTGCCTTCGGTCGTCACCGAACCCTTGGCTTTCATCCGCTGCAGCTCTTCCTCCGAAACCACGAAGCCGCCGCCGATCGAATAGTAGATGCGCTTGAGCAGCAGGCGGTCGCCGGCGTCATAGGCATAAAACGCCATGCCGTTGGCGTGGCCCGGGAGCGGCGTCTTGCGATCGAGCACCAGATCGCTGGCCGGATCGAAACGGTAGGAGGGGTGGCCGGGCGGTAAAACCAGCTTGTCGGCGGTGATGCGAGCGACAATGCCGTCCGCCTGGTCAGGGTCGACCGTCTGCGGCGTCTGGCCGGCAAGGCCGAGAACGACGGCACGGTCACTGCCATGGCCGATGCCCGTATAGGCGAGCGAGCCGTGCAGGCTGGCGCCGATGCGGGCGACCTTGGCGCCGGCCGGACGCGGCCAGTCGTCTCCGGCGATCTCGTCGAGGAAACGGCGGGCGGCCGTCATCGGTCCCATCGTGTGCGAACTCGATGGTCCGATGCCGATCTTGAACAGGTCGAAAACCGAAAGGAACACGCGCCACAATCTCCCGAAGCCGCTCTGGGACTACATATAGGAACTCCTGCGATGTTTCCGCTGTTTTGAACGGCGCGGCGCAGCGCCTGCCGACCTTGTTTGCTCCGGCAGCGACATATCCGTCGCTGCCGCGGACGGTCGAAGCAATCGCACTGAATGTGATAGGTTCCGCCAATGGGCGATTCCCTCGATCTTTCGACAGCCGATCTCGTGGCGTTGGCGTTCTTCCTCATTGCGTGGGTTTTGCATACGCTCGCCTCGGACGGTGTGCTGGTCAGCCGCATGTCCCTGACAACGGCGATGAATGCGCAGCGGCAAGCCTGGATGCGCACGATGGCGGAACGTGAGATACGCATCGTCGACACAGCCATCATGGGCGGCTTGCAGCAAGGCACCGCCTTCTTCGCCTCCAGCTCCCTGATCGCGCTTGGCGGCTGCTTTGCCTTGCTCGGTGCCTCCGACCGCGTCCTCGAGGTGTTGAGCACCCTGCCTCTGGGCGGCGCCCCGTCGCGCTCGGCTTTTCAGATCAAGGTGCTGGGGCTGGTGCTGATCCTGGCGTTTTCGTTCTTCAAGTTCGGCTGGGCCTACCGTCTGTTCAACTATTGCTCGATCCTGATCGGTGCCGTGCCGATCCCGCATGGCGAAGCCTCGCGCAACCCGGTCACCGAAACGGCGGTGTGGAGGGCGGCGCAGATGAACATGCTGGCAGGCAAGCATTTCAACTCCGGCCTGCGCGGCGTGTTCTTTTCGATCGGCTATCTCGGCTGGTTCGTCGATCCGCTGGTGTTCGTGCTGTCGACGCTTCTGCTCCTGGCCGTTCTGGTGCGGCGCCAGTTCTTCTCGGCGGCGCGCCGCGCCGTGATCGGTCAGCCGCCAGGTGCGGGAAAAGGCTGATCGATGCGGCCGGACAGCCAATAGGCGACCAGCCCGATCCATTCGCGGATCGCTGTGGTCGTGGCCTGCAGCGAATCGGCTGGATTGTCGCGGAACAGGCCGATGCCTTCGCGTCCCGACGTCCGATAGTCGACCGGCCAGGGAACTGTCGCGAAACCGGCCTTGTCGAACAGCGCCTTGGCGCGCGGCATATGGTAGGCCGAGGTCACCAGCAGCCAGGTCTCGCCCAGCTTCGGCGTTATCAAGGCCTTGGTGAAGACGGCGTTCTCATAGGTGTTGCGGGATTTTTTCTCGAGGATCAGGCGCTCCGGTGCCACGCCCAGCGCGCCAAGCAGGCGCGGTGCGGTTGTGGCATCGCCCTCGGCATCGAGGAACAATTCACCATTGCCGCCGGAGACGACCACCTTGGCATCGGGAAAGCGCCGCGCCAGCACGGCCGTCTCGACCATCCGGTCGCCGCCGCTGTTGAGCTCGTAGCCGCCGCGAACCAGATTGATGCCGCCTTCGAAGCCGCCACCGAGCACGACGATGCCATCGACCCTTTCCGGCAATGGCGGGCGCGCAAAACGCTCCTCGAGCGGATTGAGCATCAAGGCGCCGAGCGAGGTCCAGGCCGAAAGCGCCAGAACCAAAAACGCCAGCACGCCGCCGGTGGCGGCCAGCCGCCGGCGGCCGAAAAATGCCGCGACCAGCCCCGCCAGCAGCAGGAAGATCGTCAGGTTGAGCGGCTGGATAAAGAACCAGAAGATTTTCGAAAGATAAAAGAACATCCCTCACCCCTCAGATGAGAAACGATCCTACCACCACTTCTCCGGCTGGAACGTTCCGGCCGCCCGCTCGATGACGGCAGCGGTCTGGAACAGCGTCTCTTCCTCGAACGGCCTGCCGATCAGCTGCAGGCCAAGCGGAAGCCCCTTGGGGTCGAGGCCGGCGGGCACCGCAATGCCCGGCAGGCCCGCCATGTTCACGGTGACGGTGAAGATGTCGTTCAGGTACATCTTCACCGGATCGGAAGCCATGTCCTCGTCCGCGATGCCGAAGGCGGCAGATGGCGTCGCCGGTGTCAGGATGACATCAACGCCAGCGGCAAAGACGTTCTCGAAGTCCCGCTTGATCAGATTGCGCACCTTCTGCGCCTGCAGATAGTAGGCGTCGTAATAGCCCGCCGACAGCACATAGGTGCCGATCATGATCCGGCGCTTGACCTCGCGGCCAAAGCCGGCGGCGCGGGTCTTCTCATACATCTCGACGATGTCCTTGCCCGGGACGCGAAGGCCGTAGCGGACGCCGTCATAGCGCGCAAGGTTGGAGGAGGCTTCGGCGGGCGCCACGATGTAATAGGCCGGTAGCGCGTATTTGGTGTGCGGCAAGGAGATGTCGACGATCTCGGCGCCGGCATCCCTGAGCCAGGCAATGCCCTTCTGCCAAAGGGCCTCGATCTCCTCCGGCATGCCGTCGACGCGGTATTCCCGGGGAATGCCGACCTTCATGCCCTTGATCGGCTTGCCGATCGCCGCCTCATAATCCGGCACAGGCCGGTCGACAGAGGTCGTGTCCTTCGGATCGACGGAGGCCATCGATTTGAGCAGGATCGCGGCATCGCGCACGTCGCGGGCGATCGGCCCGGCCTGGTCGAGCGACGAGGCGAAGGCGACGATACCCCAGCGTGAACAGCGGCCATAGGTCGGCTTGATGCCGACCGTGCCGGTGAACGCGGCCGGCTGGCGGATCGAGCCGCCAGTGTCGGTGGCCGTGGCGCCCGCGCACAGGAAAGCCGAGACGGCGGAGGCCGAGCCGCCCGACGAGCCACCCGGCACCAGCTGCGCATTGTCCAGGGTGCGCGCAGTCCTGGTGCCGCCGGCCGAAACGAAGCCGCCATCGCCCTGATGCGTGGTCGGCATCACCATCGTATCGACGCGCGAACGCCGCCACGGGTTGACCACCGGCCCGTAATAGGACGTCTCGTTGGACGAGCCCATGGCGAACTCGTCCATGTTGAGCTTGCCCAGCATGACCGCTCCGTCGGCCCACAGGTTGGAGGTCACGGTCGATTCGTAATGCGGCTTGAAGCCGTCGAGCACATGGCTGCAGGCCTGGGTGTGCACGCCCTCGGTGCCGAATAGGTCCTTGATGCCGAGCGGAATGCCTTCCAGCGCACCGCCCTCGCCTTTGGCCAGCCTGGCGTCGGAGGCCTTGGCCATGTCGCGCGCCTTGTCGCCCGTCACCACGACATACGCGTTGAGCGCCGGATTGGCGCGCTCGATCGCAGCGAGATAGGCGTCGGCAATCTCGGTCGCGGTGATTTCCTTGGCGCGCAGCTTGGCGCGGGCCTGCGAAATCGTCAGTCGGGTCAGGTCGCTCATCAGGCAAGGCTCTTTTCGTAAAACACCGACCACTCGGAATCGGGATAATCCAGCACCGGACCGCAGCGCGAGAAGCCGGAACGTTCGTAGACGGCCCAGGCGGCAGGATGGCGATCGCCCGTCTCCAGCACCAGACGCTTCAATCCTTCCTCGCGCGCCAGCGCTTCGACACGCTCCACGATCCTGGCGCCGATTTTCTGGCCGCGATGGGTAGGCCGCGTGTACATGCGCTTGACCTCACCTACGGCACCGTCATGGCGCTTCAGCGCCCCGCAACCGATTGCAAGACCGTCGTCCCGGGCGACGAAGACCGTGGTGTCCCGGCCGGCCATCTGCTCGACGGTCAGATGATAGCAGTGTTCCGGCGGCGTCAGTTCGAGCAGCGTCTCGTTGAGCTCCGCGACCAAGCCGCGCACATCGTCCTGCAGCGGCGTCTCGATGGCGATTTCGATGGCCATCGGCCTGCTACTCCACGACCTTCGGCACGAGGAAGAAGTTCTCTTCCGTGGCAGGCGCGTTGGCGACAATGTCGGCAGCCTTGTTGCCGTCGGTGACGACGTCCTGGCGCTTCTTCATCTCCATCGGAGTTACCGAAGTCATCGGCTCGACCCCGGAAACATCGACCTCGTTCAGTTGTTCAACGAAGCCCAGTATGGCGTTCAGCTCGCCGGTCATGCGTTCGGCATCTTCCTCGCTCACCGCGATGCGGGCGAGACGCGCGACGCGCTTCACTGTCTTGACGTCAACGGACATGTTTGTGCCTCGGGAAAACCAGCCCCGGCCTATAGCGGCGCCGCGCGCGGCGCGCAACATGTGCATGCCCACAATCGGGCAAATGGCCTCACGGCGGCGCCATGCCCTCGCACAGATAGTAGCTGCCGCTGTTGCCGCTCGCCTCGCTTTCGTCTTCGATGGGCCGGACGGAGACGAGATCGATCTGCGTCGGGCTCATCTGCGTCACCGAGAGCACGTCGGGAAAGACGTAGCCCGGCTCCTGGCAAATGGCCGTCACCGCCCAGCTCGGCGAGCGTGTCGCCTTACTGATCTGCAAGAACTCGCAATTGTATTCGACCCCCTGGAGGCCATGGGCCGACAGCACGATGTTGCCGGCATCGATCAGCGTCTGCAGGGTGTCTTTCCTGGCCTGTGCGCAGAGCTCCTCGGACTTGAGGTAGACCCCTTCGATGAAATCGTCCGCGGCAAACGCCGGCGACGCTGCAAACAGCATCGAAACGCAAAGAGAGTTCCTCAAACCCATGGTTTAATTCCGTTTCAATTTATAGCGTGACCGCCTCGCCGATCCCAGGCACGACAACATTCACGCCCGAACCTTCCATTCCGGCGACGAATTTGTCGGGCGTCTGGTCGAGCAGGCCGAAAGTCGCATAGTGGCATGGCACGGCGACGTCGAACTTGAAATAGCGGCGGCAGGCGAGAGCCGCGACAGCGCCTCCCATGGTAAAGCGGTCGCCGACCGGCACGAGGCCGATCTTAGGCTCATGCAGCTCGTTGACCAGCGCCATGTCCGAGAAGATGTCGGTATCGCCCATGTGATAGAGCGTCTTGTCGTCCTGGAAATGCAGGACCAGCCCGCAGGGATTGCCCATATAGATGCCGTCCCCATAGGACGAGGAATGCAATGCCTGGACAAAAGTCGTCGTGAACGGGCCGCAGTCCACCGTGCCACCGGTGTTGCCTTGGTTGATATTGTTCTGGTCGACGCCCTGGCCGCCGAGATAGTCGCAGATCTCGGGATTGGCGACCAGCATCGCTCCCGTCTTCTTGAGGATCTCCAGCGCATCGCCGACATGGTCTCCGTGACCATGCGTCAAAAGCACATGGGTGACACCTTCGGCCGGGCCTTCCCAGCTTTTCTTCCATAGCGGATTGCCGCTCAGGAACGGGTCCATCAGGATGCTTGCGCCCGCCACCTCGATCTTGAAGGCGGATTGTCCGTACCAAGTCAGTTTCATCAGCGAGTTCCTCGATTTTTGCTCCGTCGGAGGATAGAACGGCGTCAGCTCAAGAGCAAAGTGTTACGGCGTCCTCGCGTGTTCAAAACGCCGCGACGGCGCTGTCGGGTCAAAGGAAAACCGTTGGCTATCATTACCATCGAGGAATTGCCGGCACGGCTGGCCGGCGGCAGGACGCTTGCCGGGCTCGATCTCGGCGACAAGACAATCGGCGTCGCCGTTTCGGACCGTGGCTTTTCCTTCGCGCATCCGCGTCCTGTCATCATGCGACGAAAATTCTCGCTCGACGCGGCCGTGCTGCTGGATCTGCTGCAAAAGGAGAATGCCGGCGCGGTGGTGATTGGGCTGCCGGTCAACATGGACGGCTCGGAGGGCCCCCGCGCGCAGAAATCGCGCGCCTTCGTACGCAACATGGCCGCCTTGAGCGACCTTCCCTTCCTGCTATGGGACGAGAGGCTGTCGACGGTAGCCGCCGAACGGACGCTGATCGAGATGGATTTTTCGCGCGCCAAGCGCGCCGGCAAGATCGATTCGGCCGCCGCCGCCTTTATTCTGCAGGGAGTTTTGGACCGGCTTCGCTCGCTCGGTGCAGCCGCTCGTACTGCACCGGAACCGCCGCCCGCCTCCTGATCCAGCCGATGATTTCACGGCGGCGGCGAAACGCCCAGATCGCCAGCAGCAGCAGGCCGTCGAATATACAGGCTCTTCCAACCATACCGGGAATGATTGCCGGGTCGATGCCGAGCATCTGGCCGTAGAGTTGGAAGACGAAATCATGCAACTGCCGGCTCAGCATGACGTAGCCGAAATTCATGTCGTTGAGCGACAGGTAGAACCAGCCCCAGAAAAGCGCCATCGGAGCCGCCCACAATGCGAAAATGTAACGCATCAGCGGCCTCCCTTCCGGGTCGGCTCGGGCCGGCCGGATATCAGCGAAAGCAGGGAATTGTGGGCTGCGGCCCTGGCCATGCTGTGCGCCGTGGCGTGGATTTCGACCTCATCCGATGCGGCCAGCGTGCGGCGCTCGGCAAGCATGGCGACATAGGAGGCCAGAAGTGCGGCCAATTGCACGGCGACGACCAGGAACAGCCCGTTGATGCCTTGCGCCGCGCCACCGACCAGGATGAGCGACAGCACGCCGGAAGCGCAGATGAAGGCGACGCGTGCAACGCTGTCGGCGCCCGGATTGCTGGCATTGTTGATCAGCGCCTCGACAAAGGTCCAGAAGAACAGCACCGCCACGACAAGCAGGGCCGTGGCCAGAGGCGCAACCACGACGACATTTTCGAGATCGACGAAGCGGGCGCTCTCGATTGTCACGCCCAGCACGCCAAGCGCCCCGGCCACCCCGCGGTTTCCATCGATGCAGATGATCGCCAGCAGGGCGAAAACGATCGTCCAGTGCAAGGCGAGAAAAGAGGTCAATACCTGTCGCATCGTGATTCCTGCTTCGACAGGAACGACAGTGGGCTTTGCCGCCAGCCCTCGCAACGGAAACCATTTGTTAAGGTTAACGGCGCAGGGGAATGACCAAGGCGTGGTCCATGGCTGCTGCTCAGGTTGTTGGCGGATAAAGCGTGTCGATGATCATGCGCGCATCATGGCGCGAATCGAGCATGCCGTAGGTGTTGCGCCACTGGCCCGCCAGCCGCGTCTCGACGAAGGCATCGGCGATCCGCCCTGCCCCCAACCGGCGCAATTCCGCCGCCGCCGCGGACAGCGCCAGTTGCTCCGTCAGCAGGCGGGCCGAGCCTTCGTCGGTCGCGGCCACCTGCATCGCCGCCTTCAGCACACCGATGGTGCCGCGTCCGCCCGCGCCCAGGTCGCGATCGATGCCGGCAAGCACCTCCTCGAACAGGCCCGGCGCGCGGCCAAGCACACGCAGCACATCCAGTGCCATGACATTGCCCGACCCTTCCCAAATCGCATTGACCGGGGCTTCGCGATAATAGCGGGCGAGCGGCGCCTCCTCGACATAGCCGTTGCCGCCGAGGCATTCCATCGCCTCGTAGAGCAGCGGCGGCGCGATCTTGCAGACCCAATATTTGACGACCGGCGTCATGGCGCGGGCAAAGGCCGCCTCGCCGCGATCGCTCGCCGCCTCGTCGAAGGAACGTGCCAGCCGGAACGACAGGGCCGTGGCAGCGGCGACGTCGAGCGCCAGGTCGGCCAGCACGCGCTGCATCAGCGGCTGCTCGATCAGGTTGGTGCCGAACACCTGGCGATGGCGGGCGTGATGAACGGCTTCGGCCAGACCCGCCCGCATGATCGCCGAAGACGCCACGGCGCAGTCGAGCCGGGTCAAGGTCACCATGTCCATGATCGTCTTCACGCCGGCGCCCGGCTCGCCGACCATCTCGCCGATGGCGTTGACGAACTCCACCTCGGAAGACGCATTCGACCGGTTGCCGAGCTTGTCCTTCAGGCGCTGGAAACGGAAGCCGTTGCCCGAGCCGTCGCCAAGGACGCGCGGCACGAGGAAGCAAGACAATCCCTCGGGCGCCTGCGCCAGCACCAGGAATGCATCCGACATCGGCGCCGACATGAACCATTTGTGGCCGGTCAGGCGATAGAAGCCGCTGCCGACGCGCTCGGCCTTCGTCACATTGGCGCGCACATCCGTGCCGCCCTGTTTCTCGGTCATGCCCATGCCAAGCGTAAGCCCGGTCTTCTCGACCGGCGGCTTTTGGCTCTGGTCATATTTGCGCGTCGTCACGCGCGGCGCCCACTCGCGGAACAGTTTCGGGCTCGCCATCAGCGCTGCCAGCGAAGCACTGGTCATGGTGATGGGACACAGATGTCCGGTCTCGAGTTCGGCCGTCAGGTAGAACCGGGCCGCGCGCACCTGATGGCGGCGGCCGATCTCGGCATCGCCGTTCTCCCAGACCGAGGAGTGCAGCCCGTTGGCGACGGAACGGCGCATCAAGGCGTGATAGGCGGGGTGAAACTCGACCAGATCGATGCGCCGGCCCTGGCGATCATGCGTCCTGAGCCTCGGCGTTTCGACATTGGCGAGGCGGGCCAGTTCCTGGGCCTCCTGCGTCAGCACGAAGCGGCCGAGCCCGTCGAGATCCTTGCGCACCGGATCGGAAAAGCGCTCGGCAAGCTGGATCAGCAACGGATCGCCCCGCCAGGCGTTGCCGCCTGTCAGCGGCGGCGGCTGGTTCGTCACGTCGTCGGTCACGCTTCATCCTTACTGCCAGGCGGCTACGAATCCGGAGCCATCGGCTAGATATAGCCCAAGGCGCACGACGAAAATACCGGGGAGAACAGCCGCAATCCAAAGCTGGCGCTTGCAGCCATGGAACGTCCACCCTATAGCAGCCCCTTGAGATGACCGACGCTTCGTCCCTGCCACTCTATCCTCACCGCCATCTTCTGGGCATCCGCGACCTTTCCCCCGCCGACATCGAGCTTCTGCTCGACAGGGCGAACCGGGCTGTCGCGATCTCGCGGCAATCCGAGAAGAAAACCTCGACGCTGCGCGGCCGCACCCAGATCAACCTGTTCTACGAGGCTTCCACGCGGACGCAGTCGTCGTTCGAGCTGGCCGGAAAGCGTCTCGGCGCCGACGTCATGAACATGTCGGTGGCGAGTTCCTCGGTGAAGAAGGGCGAGACGCTCATCGACACGGCCATGACGCTGAACGCCATGCGGCCCGACATATTGATCATCCGCCACCAGTCGGCGGGTGCGGCCGCCCTTCTGGCCCAGAAGGTCGGCTGCTCCGTGGTCAATGCCGGGGACGGCGCGCATGAGCACCCGACGCAGGCACTGCTCGACGCGCTGACCATCCGCCGCGCCAAGGGTCCCCTGTCGAAACTGATCGTGGCGATCTGCGGCGACATCCTGCATTCGCGTGTCGCCCGCTCCAACATCATGCTGCTCAACGCGCTCGGCGCGCAGGTGCGCGTCGTCGCGCCCTCGACATTGCTTCCCTCGGGAATCGACAGGATGGGCGTGATCGTCACCGGCTCAATGGCCGAGGGCCTGAAAGATGCCGACGTGGTGATGATGCTGCGCCTGCAGCGCGAGCGGATGGAAGGGGCCTTCGTGCCTTCGGTGCGCGAATATTTCCGCTATTTCGGCCTCGACGCCGAGAAGCTGAAGGCCGCGAAAGACGATGCGCTGGTGATGCATCCGGGCCCGATGAACCGTGGCGTCGAGATCGCTTCGGAAATCGCCGACGGCCCGCAGAGCGTCATCCAGGAACAGGTCGAGATGGGTGTCGCCGTGCGCATGGCGGTGATGGAAGCCCTGCTCGATCCGCGCCGCAACCACGAGGGCCGCGGCGCATGAGCATCACGGTCTTCGAGCGCGCCCGCATCATCGACCCCTCGCGCGGCGTAGACGAGACCGGGACGGTCATCGTCGACGGGAAGAAGATAGCCGCCGCGGGCAAGGCTGCGCTGAACCAGGGCGCGCCCGAGGGCGCCACCGTCGTCGACTGCGCCGGCAAGGCGGTGATTCCAGGCCTGATCGACGGCCGCGTCTTCATCGGCGAACCGGGCGGCGAGCATCGCGAAACGATCGCGTCGGCAAGTGTCGCCGCGGCTGCCGGCGGCGTCACCTCGATCGTCATGATGCCCGATACCGATCCGGTCATCGACAATGTGGCCTTGGTCGAATTCGTGCTGCGCACCGCCAAGGACACGGCAATCGTGAATATTTTCCCGGCCGCCGCCATCACCAAGGGCCTCGATGGCCGCGAGATGACCGAATTCGGCCTGCTGCAAGAGGCCGGCGCCGCCGCCTTCACCGACGGCCGCCACACCATATCCAGCGCGCTGGTGATGCGCCGGGCGCTGACCTATGCCCGCGATTTCGGCGCAACCATCGTGCACGAAACCCAGGATGCCGACCTCGCGTCGTCGGGCGTGATGAACGAGGGACTCTACGCCAGCTGGCTGGGGCTTTCCGGCATTCCGCGTGAAGCCGAAACCATCCCGCTGGAGCGCGACCTTGCCCTGGCGCGCCTGACGCGCGGCGCCTACCACGCGGCAAAGATATCGACGGCGATGGCGGCGGCATCGGTGGCGCGCGCGAAAACCGACGGCGCGACCGTCACATCGGGCGTGTCGATCCACAATCTGTCACTCAATGAAAACGACGTCGGCGAATATCGCACCTTCTTCCGGTTGACCCCGCCGCTGCGCGCCGAGGAAGACCGCCTGGCGATGATCGAAGCGATCAGGGATGGCACGATCGACATCATCGTCTCCTCGCACGATCCGCAGGACGTCGACACCAAGCGCCTGCCCTTCGCCGACGCGGCCGCCGGCGCCATTGGGCTTGAAACGTTGCTGGGCGCCGCCTTGCGGCTCTACCACAATGGCGACGTGTCGCTGCCGCGGCTGATCGAGACCTTGTCCACGGCGCCGGCACGGCTGTTCGGCCTGCCTGGCGGCACGCTCAAGCCAGGCGCTCTCGCGGACCTTGCGCTTGTCGATCTGGATGAACCCTGGATCGTCAGCGAAAGCGGCATTCGCTCGCGCTCGAAAAACACCTGTTTCGAGGGCGCGCGTCTGCAGGGCAAGGTCTTGCAAACGCTGGTGGCGGGCCGCAAAGTATTCTCGGTCTGAGCTGGCGGCCGCGCATCGCGCCGAATCCAGCCCGTCAGGGGGAAATGCGGGGGGAACAATGACTTACAACCTGATCCCGGCGCTGGTGCTCGGCTATTTCTTGGGCTCGATTCCGTTCGGGCTTCTGCTGACCCGTGCGGCAGGGCTTGGCGACGTGCGCCAGATCGGCTCCGGCAATATCGGCGCCACAAATGTGCTACGCACCGGCAACAAGGGCCTTGCCGCGGCCACACTGCTGCTCGACGCGCTGAAGGGCACGATCGCCGTGCTGATCGCGGGCCATTTCGCGCCCGAACTCGGCGCTTGGGCCGGCCTTGGCGCCTTCCTCGGCCATCTCTTCCCGCTCTGGCTCGGATTCAAGGGAGGCAAGGGCGTCGCCACCTATCTCGGCGTGCTGATCGGCCTTGCCTGGCAGGTGGCGCTGATCTTCGCCGTCGTCTGGCTGGCCATGGCGTTCCTGTTCCGCTACTCCTCCCTTGCAGCGCTGACGGCCGCGGTCGCCGTGCCGATCGCCCTCTATTTCCTGAGCACACCGCAGATTGCCGCATTGTTCGTGGTGATGAGCCTGATCGTCTTCATCAAGCACCGGACCAACATTTCACGCCTGCTTGCCGGCACCGAGGGCAAAATCGGGGCGAAGGAGTGAGCAAGCCGGTCGCCGGACCGCGCCTCAACGACCGGCAGCGGTTGAGCTGGCTTCGGCTGATCCGCACCCAGAATGTAGGTCCCGCCTCCTTTCGCGACCTTATCAACCGGTTCGGTTCGGCCGAGGTCGCGCTGGAAATGCTGCCGGAACTGATGATTTCGGGCGGCGCCAGCAGGATCGCCCGCATTCCCTCGATCGCCGAGGCCGAAGCGGAACTGGAGGCCGCAAGGCGGGCAGGCGCCCGCTTTGTCGGCATCGGCGAGCCGGACTATCCCGCCCTGTTGAAAAACATGGACCATCCTCCGCCGCTGCTGGCGGTGAAAGGCGAAGGCGCCGTGTTCCGGCTGCCTGCGGTGGCTATCGTCGGCGCCCGCAACGCCTCGCTCGCCGGCATCAAGATGGCGCGCATGCTGGCGAGCGACCTTGGCCGCGACGGTTACGCCATCATCTCCGGCCTCGCGCGCGGCATCGACACTTCAGCGCATCAGGGCAGCCTCTCGACCGGCACGATCGGCGTGCTGGCCGGAGGCCTCGATCTGCCCTACCCGCCTGAGAATGCCGGCCTGTGCGACGAGATCGTCGAGCGCGGTGGCGCCATCATTTCGGAGATGCCGTTCGGCTGGCAGCCGCGTGCCCAAGATTTTCCGCGCCGCAACCGCCTTGTCGCGGGTGCGGCGGTCGGTCTGGTGGTGGTCGAGGCGGCGCAGCGTTCCGGGTCCCTGATCAGCGCCAGGCTTGCAGGCGAAATGGGCCGGCTGGTGTTCGCCGTACCCGGCTCGCCGCTTGACCCGCGCGCCGCCGGCACCAATGGCCTGCTCAAGGACGGTGCTACCTTAGTCACCGAAGCCGCCGACATTCACAGGGCAATCGCGCCGCTGACCGGTTTGCGGGCCCCCGAACTGCCGCCCTTTGAAGATCCCCCCGATTTCTCGGCCAGGCCGCCACCCAGCGAAAACGACCGCGCCAGGGTGACTGAAGCGCTCGGCCCGTCTCCGGTGGCGATCGACGAGATCATCCGCCACACCGGCCTGCATCCGGCCCAGGTATTCATGGTGCTCTTGGAGCTCGATCTCGCCGGCCGGCTCGAACGGCATGCCGGCGGCAATGTCTCGCTGGTCTTCGCGGAAGGCTGATAGCCTCCGTCAGTGGTGATCGCGCTTCTTCTGTTCGGTCTCGGTGTAGTCGGGCGTGTTTGCGCCGAACAGGTCCCTCTCGACAGCCTTTCGCCAGACGGCATCGGCGTCTTCAGGACGCGACGGATCGAAAGTTGTCTCGGTGTCCTGCATGCGCCGGCGCGAACGCCGTCGGAGCCACGCGGGCATGATCTCGTGAATGAGGCTGGTGAACTGGACCATCGATCAACTCCCTGAACCCGTTCTTCAACATGCAAGATTCCCCTGCGCGGCCTCAGCTCTGCCTGGCAGAGAGCTGGACCACCTCTTCAAACCGGCCCGTGCCGGATTGGTCGTGGCATAGGGATTCGAGCCAGGCCAGGGTCTCGCCGACATCGGCCAGCGCGTGGCGCGCCACGGTTTTCCCTTGCGGTTTGATGCGGACCGAAATGCCATCCATTTCATTGACGGCCTCGAAGCCGTTCTCATCCGACGTGTCGTCTCCGAGGAATACGGGAACCCGCCCCCGGAAAGCCGGCAACTCGCAGAAACGCCTGATTGCCGCTCCCTTGGCCGCTTCGAGCGGCATCAGTTCCACCCCGGCATTGCCGGCAAGAACCCGATATCCCCGCGGAAGCCGCTCCAGGGCCTGTTCGACCAGTTGCGTCGCCCGTTGCAGCAACTGCGGCGCCGCACGCGTATGGATGGCCAGGATCGGGCCCTTGCGCTCGATATAGACATCCACATTGTCCAGTTCCGCCTCGATTTCCTCGGCAAGCGCGGCAATGTCGGCGGGCTCGTCGGCCGCCTTGACAGGCCCGTCACGGACAAGCCGGTGCTCCAGGCCGTATAGACCCGCGGCCGGCAGGCGCAACGGCTGGAAGAGCCGGTCGACGGCGGAAACGGATCTTCCTGTAATGAAAGCCAGAGCGCCAGCCAGACGCTCGTCCAGCCTTGTCAGCATGCTTCGCAACGCATCGCCGACGACCACTGCATCCGGATGCGCGGCATGTTCGAGAAGCGTACCGTCAATGTCCAGGAAGAGTGCCCATCGGCCTTGCGGGACGGTCGGCACGGACAGATTTGCCGATCCCGACATCACAGCGCCGCGACCCGTTTGCGATCAAGCAACGATATCACATTAGCCGCGGCAACGGAGCCCGGCCCGGCGGGATCGATCGCGATTCGCTTGCGCAAGCGGGCGGCATCTAGAAGCATGCTGCCCGCCCAGCGATAGACATTGTTGTCGCGGACGATCTCGCGCATGCGCTGCATGCGCTGGCGCTGCTCGGCGGGCACCATGGTCAATGCCTGCAGCAACGCCTCGGCCATCATCGTCGCGTCGTAAGGATTGACGATCAGCGCCTCGAGAAGCTCCTTGGAAGCGCCGGCAAACATGCTGAGCATCAACACGCCCTGTTCGTCGTCGCGCGCGGCGACAAATTCCTTGGCGACCAGGTTCATTCCGTCGTGGAGGCTGGTCACCATGCAGACGTCGGCGGCTCGGTAGATTTCGTAGACCTGCTCCTGGGAATGGTGTTCAGCCACCATCAAGACCGGCGTGTAGCCGTCCCGGCCATAACGCTCGTTCAGCTCCGCCGCGCAGCGCAGGCATTCCTCGTACAGTTGCTGGTAGGCCGGCAGGGTTCCGCGGCTTGGCGCCGCGATCTGCAGGAACGCCACCTCGCCGATCCACTCCGGATGCTGCTTGAACAGTTCGTCCAAGGCGTGGAACCGGTCGAGAATGCCCTTGGTGTAATCGAGGCGCTCGACACCGACACAGAGGCTGACATTGTCCGCCAGCCCGAATTTTTCGCGAATTCGCGCGCGGCACTGCGCGATGGCAGGCAATTTCCCGAGTTGAGCCGGCGGCCACTCTATCGAGATCGGATAGGCGTGGACCAGGCTGGTCTGGCCGCCATAGGAGATGGCCGAATCCTCGCGCTCGATCCTGCTTTCCAGGAAGCGGTCGACGCTCTCGATGAAGTTGTTGCAGTGGAATTGCGTATGAAAGCCGATGATCGAGCTCCCCAGCAGGCCGTCCAGTATCTTTTCCCGCCAGGGGCAGATGCTGAAGACTTCCGAATTTGGCCACGGAATGTGCCAGAAGGTGATGACGATCGCATCGGGCAGGCGTTCCCGGATCATTCGCGGCAGCAGCGCGAAATGATAGTCCTGGACAAGCACGATCGGGCGCTCGTTGCGGGCTTCGGCAACCACGGTATCGGCGAATTTGCGATTGACGGCTTCGTATGTTTCCCAGTCGGACGTGCGGAAGACGGGCCGGGTAAAGGCTATGTGGCACAGGGGCCAGAGACCCTCATTGGCAAAACCCAGATAATAGCCTTGCTGTTCCTCGTCGGTCAGCCAGACACGTCGCAACGTATAGGACGGGTTCTCCGGTGGAACCTCTATGCGGTCGTTCTGGTCGACGACGAGATGATCCGCCGAGCCGCCGCCATAGGCTATCCAGGTTCCCGCGCAGGCACGGGTGATCGGCTCCAGCGCCGAGACAAGTCCACTCGCCGGCACAACCAGGTCGACATTGTCATCCCTGAGATTGTGAATGTAGGGCTCGCGGTTGGAGACGACGATCACTTGCGCATCCGGCAGTTCCTTCGCCAGGATTTCGCGCAGTGTAGAGGGCGACCAGTTGACGAGCGCCGCGTCGGCGGAATGGCCATTCTTTTCGAACTCCCGCAATACGACGCGAGCCTGTGGAGGCTCGACATTGGCCGGCCCTAGCGGGGTCCGGTGGGATCGCAGCGCGGAAATCACCAAGGCAACTAGGGAAACGCAGAGGCTGGCAAGAATGACGAACCATAGAGCGGAGGCGGAGTGGAGGAAGTCGAAACCGTTGTCTGCCATTGATGTGAATTGCTCCGGCCTGAATCGCGCCTCTCGCGGGGTGATTGTGCAACGCACGTGGCCGGGTATGGTTCCGGTTTTCAGCTCCGCACAATCAAAGGCGCCAATCCTTCATGGCGGTCGGCCAGGAAGGCGCCCACACGATCCCCTACCCGCTGGAACGTCAGGTCGACTGCCGTGCCCGCCACCGCGAGATGGCGGATCACCAGGCTGTCGATGCCGATTGGCAGGCGTGGCCTTGTGACATGGATTTCGCCGGCCCAGCCGTCGATATGGAGGCCTAGACAGGCCTGCATCAGCATGAAGGCGGAACCTGCCGACCAGGCCTGCGGCAGGCAAGCGACCGGATACGCGATCGGCGCCTCGCCCGGTGCGCGGGTGAAGCCGCAGAAGAGTTCGGGAAGGCGCATGTTGAAATGGACGGCGGATTCGAACGTTCCGCTCATCAGCCGCACCACGTCTTCGCGGATGCCGTATCGCCCCAGACCGGCCGCGCATATCGCGGTGTCGTGCGGCCAGATGGAGCCGTTGTGATACGACATGGGATTGAAGAATATCGCGTCGTCGGCCAGCGTTCTCAGTCCCCAGCCGGTGTGGAAAGAAGCCGACAGCAGCTGATCGGCGACGATCCGCGCCCGATCCGGATTCGGAAGGCCGACATAGAGCAGATGCCCGGCATTGGATGTGCGCACCTCGCAAGGCTGGCCGTCGCCGTCGAGCGCCAGCGCGTAATAGCCCAGCTCTTCGATCCAGAAATGGCTCTCAACCCGCTGGCGGATCTCTTCGGCCTTTCTTTCCCAACCCTCGGCTCTTTCGGTTTCGCCGCGCCGGTGGGCCAGTTTTGCCAGGCCCTGGAACGCTGCGAAAACATAGCCCTGCACCTCGACCAGTGCGATCGGCCCCGTCGGGATGCGACCATCCGCATGAAAGACGGAATCGAAACTGTCCTTCCATCCCTGGTTGGCGAGGCCCGATTCCGCCGCACGCCGGTAGGTGACGAATCCGGTCGGGCCGCTTGCCGCTTCGATCCATTCGGCGGCCGCACATAGCGATTGCCACAGGCCGTCGATAAAGGTCATGTCGCCGGTGCGGTCCGCGTAAGCGCAGGCGAGATGAACATAGAGCGGGGTGGTGTCGACGCCGCCATAGTAGCGGCCGAACGGCAACTCGCTCAGTGCCGTCATTTCGCCCTTGCGCGTTTCATGCATGATCTTGCCGGGCTGAGAGTCGCTGAAAGGCGAGGTTTCGGTCGCCTGATGCTGCGCAAGAAAGGCAAGCACGCCGCGCGCCAGGCCGGGATTGAGCCAGAGCATCTGCAATGCCGAGATCACGCCGTCCCTGCCGAAGGCCGTCGAGAACCACGGAATGCCGGCATAGGGATAGGGGCCGGTCGCGAGTTCGGTGGTGAGCAGCGCCACGTCGGCACGGGCGCGCTCCATCCAGTCGTTGAACACCCTGCCCGAACTGTGCAGCGTCGCACCATGGCGGCGCTTGGCGCGCATGCCGAAACGCGCGCGGGCCGCTGCGGCGCGAAACCGGTCGCGGTCGGGCACATCCGCTATCTCGCTGCCGACCTCCACATACAGCGTCTTGCGGCTACGCTTGGTGACGGCAATGTAGAAATCCGCCCGGTCGGAGGTCAACTCGTCGGGTTTCTGCGAAAACGATATCGTCGACGTACGCACTACCTTGTCCAGGCCTTCATACCGAAGCAGAACCGAGTTCTGGTCCATCTCGGCCGTATGGGCGGTGCCTCGTTTGGCGCGCGTCGAGCCACGAACTTCGAACATGTCGCGGAAATCGGCGGCGAAGCGCAGCGAAAGCAGGACGGTCGAATGTTCCTGGCTGTAGTTGGAAAGGGTCAGGCGCTCATACAGCCGGTCCTCCCACAGCAGCCTGACACGCTCGATGTGGATCGCTCCTTGCGGGATGGGACGGCCGCCGGCGCTCTCTATAGGCAGATTGGTCAGGTTGGAGGTGAACAGGACATTGTCCTGGCTCAGCGATGCGCCCAGCAGCGATGTCGAACGCCCGCCGACCGCCAGGCGGAATTCGGAAAGCACGCGCGTGTCGTCGCGGAAGAAGCCGTCGCCCACACCGCGTATGTCGCCATAGGAATCGGCGACGGCGAAGCAGTCGCCATGCTTGAGTGCGAAGAGCCGGTGCGGTTCCCTCGGCGCGGTTTCGTCCAGGGAGGCCAGGGCTATTGCGGGATCGAGCTTGCGCTCGTCAAGTTGGGTGATGGTCAAGAAGACTGTCCCGTGCTTGTTTCTGAACGGGGCACTGTACTAGGAAGCCCGGATTTGTTGAGTGTCGATTGCCTGTGAATAGGTCGCGACATAGTCGCGCGCCATACGGTCGGCTGAGAACCGTCCTTCGAAAACGGCCCTTATCCGGCGCCTGTCGAGCTGGAGCAGGGCCGGCATGGTAGCGACGGCATCCTCGATGGTTTCGACGACGAAGCCGGTCACACCGTGATCGATGATCTCGGGCATGGCGCCGCAGCTCCAAGCCATGACAGGGGTTCCGCAGGCCATCGCCTCGATTACCGCCAGACCAAAAGGCTCGGGCCAGTCGATGGGAAACAGCAAGGCAGCGGCGTTGCCGAGAAACCTGCTCTTCTGGTCCTCGCTGATCTCGCCGACATATTCGACGCGATCGCCATCGATCAGCGGCTGGACGACCTCCTCGAAATAGGCCCGGTCGCCCTCGCCCACCTTGGCCGCGAGCTTGAGCCTCAGGCCCGTGCGCCTGGCAATCTCGATCGCCCGGTCCGGCCGCTTGTCGCGCGACATCCTGCCAAGGAACGCCAGATATGTGCCGTCGGAGCCGGCTTCAAAATCCGGCCTATAGAGATCGAGCGGCAGCCCATGATGGATGGTCGCCAACCAGTTGGCGGACGTGAGCCTCGTCCTCTGGCTGCGTGAAATGGAAATCATCGGAAAACGCGGGAACCGCTCATAGGCCTGCGCCATATCCACATAGTCCAGCCTGCCATGCGGCGTCGTCACCGTTCGCTCCGGCATATGGCGGAAAAACGGGAAATGCATGAAGTGGCTGAGATGGAAGTGAAGAATGTCGAAATCGTCGGCCTGTCTCCTGACTTCCTCAAGCATCGACAAATGCGCCGCGATCTCCGACTTCAACGGCCGCGGATCGAGGCGCAGCGCCCGTTCCCGGCACGCGACCAGCCGGGCGGAGGTCCTGGTATCGCCGCTGGCAAACAACGTTACATCGTGGCCGAGCCCGACCAGAGCTTCGGTGAGATAGGAGATGATGCGTTCGGTGCCTCCATAGAGCCTTGGCGGCACGGATTCATACAGCGGCGCGATATGGGCGATCTTCATTGGCCTGCGTTCCCTCAATAAGCTGGTCACAGGCAAAAATGCATCAGCGGCGCGATCGTTCCTCCGCCATCGGCAGATGCGTCACTCTCGTGTTTGATGTTCTCCCGGGCGGCCCTATTTCTTTAGGTGCTGGTTCCGTGCGCGACGACCACCCCGAGGAGGTTCCGATGCAGCAACCGAAGGACATTGCGGCCCGGCGGCTGGACATGATCATCGAACAATATGTCGAAGCCAGAAAAAAACAGCGCTTCGGCTATGTTTCGACGGACCAGGCCGCCAGGGTCATTCACAGAATCCTGAAACCCACGCCTTCCGATCCCTCCTTTTCGGATCACGAACTCGACGACATGGTCGCCGCCCTCGCTGTCAAGAACGGATTGGCCGTCGTCTTCGACCGCGGCGTCAGAGGGTCGGTCGGCGGTAGCGAGGCGGAGCTGGACAGAAAGGACCCGGCCATGAGAGCACCAGCGGAAGGCCCCGACGTTGCCGGTGCGGTGGACGCGATCCTGGTTCAGCAAAAAACCGCCCCGCCATCGATGAGGGCGATGATCTCACTGCTGCGCGAACGCACCGGCACCAGCCGATCGGACGCGGACCTGGAAGGACTGATCGCCAAAAAGGCCGCTGTCCTGAATGTGCATTTGTCGCGGGACTGAGTGGTGAGCGCGATGGGATTCGAACCCATGACCTACTGATTAAAAGTCAGTTGCTCTACCGGCTGAGCTACGCGCTCCCGTGGGCTGGAAACGGCGCCCTCGAAATTGCGCGGAACATAGGGAGAGTGCCTCGACCGGTCAACCGGAAAAAACGGGCCACCAAGCCATGCGTACCCGCCGTGCCCGCTCTCCCGGCTGGCCGTTTCGGCAAAGACATGCCGAACCTTCGCCAGGCAGGCGAAAGACCCTGTGGCCTCCATCGATCCCAAACCGGAGAAACATTACAAATCAGCAACTTGCCTTTTCCAGGAACAATTCGCGAGCGTACCCGTTCCTCCGCCACAAGGGACGTCAACCTTTCAAGGAGAAGATCATGAACAAAGTCCTGTCGGGTTTGCTGGCGACCACACTGTCAGCTTCGTTCGCAGTCGCGGCCGCCATGCCGGTCGAAGCCTCACCGGCCTATGTGCCGCAGCCTGCATCTGTCTCGTCCGATGTCCAAACCGTTCAGTACAGGCCGTGGGAGCGGCGCCGTAACTTCCGCGGCGAGTTTCGCGGCAACCGCAACTTCTACCGCGACAACCGCGGAGCCTACTGGAACGGCCATCGCGGCTACCGTGAATACCGGCCGGGCTATCGCCGTCACGGCGATTTCTGGTTCCCGCTTGCTGCTTTCGCCACTGGCGCGCTGATAACCGGCGCGATCGCCAACAACCGGAACCGCGTCTACGAAGGCAATTCGCACGTGCAGTGGTGCTATGACCGTTACCGTTCGTACCGCGCATCCGACAACACGTTCCAGCCGTATAACGGCCCGCGCCAGCAGTGCATTTCACCCTACTGATGGGCGACAGTGTTCGTCAAAGGATAGAAAGTCAAAGCCCGTGCCGGAAATGGCGCGGGCTTTCTGTGGTTGGTCGAAAGACGACAGACAGTTTGTGATCAGTTGGCCCACTTGATGGTCTTCAAGATCAAATACAGACCCCCTTGGACGCTCGGGGAACGGTAGGCTCCCAGTGCATTGCAAATCCTGACCGTGGCGCCGGCCAGTCCCCAGCCGAGCGCCTCGAGGTTGTCGGTATTGGTCACGTAAGCCTGAGCCAGATCATCGATGCCGTTCTCCTCCCCGAAGGATCGAACCCGCTTCGCATCGTCAAGGACCTCCCCCGGCAAGTTTGAATTTGCCCAGGCCCAGAGCCAATTATTGGCTCCGACACTCGTGGTGCCTGCAACCTGGATTTCAGCGACGACCTTGACGACGCCTTCCTCCGAAAAAAGAAGCGTGCCCGCCGTCAAATCATAGTCATAGCGGGACCAGCTACCGAGGCGGAAATCGCGCAGGCGTGTATTCTTGGCCTTCAGCTCGTCGAATGCCTCGTCGCGCCACGCTGGATACCAGTCTGGATGTTTCACGCCCGTTATCCCCTCGCCCGAGCCTTTCACTGCGCTCCTTGCTATGGCACACTCAGCGTCCTGCGAACAGCATCGCGCCACCCCGCCAGCTTGGCCGAGCGTACCGCTGGTTCCATGTCCGGTCTGAAGCGCCGGTCGAGCGCCCATGTCTTGGCGAATTCCCGCGCCTTCGGCCACACGCCCGCCTTCGAGCCGGCGAGCCAGGCGGCACCGAGCGCGGTTGTCTCCAGAATGGTCGGACGGTCGACCGGAGCGTCGAGAATGTCGGCCAGCCGTTGCATGGTCCAGTCGGATGCCACCATGCCGCCATCGACCCGAAGCACCGTCTTGGCCGCCGTACCCTTCCAATCCTTGCGCATGGCATCGAGCAGATCGCGCGTCTGGTAGGCGACGGATTCGAGCGCGGCGCGGGCAAACTCCGGCGGTCCCGAATTGCGGGTCAGGCCGAAGATCGCACCCCGCGCCTCGGCATCCCAGTGGGGCGCGCCGAGCCCGACAAAGGCCGGCACCAGATACACATCCTGGGTCGGATCGGCCTCGGCCGCCAGCTTGCCGCTCTGTTCGGCCTTGCCGATCACCTTGATGCCATCGCGCAACCACTGTACGGCGGCGCCGGCGATGAAGATCGATCCTTCCAGCGCATAGGTGGTCTTGCCGTTCAGCCGATAGGCAATCGTGGTCAACAGCCGGTTCTTCGAGCGCACCAGATCGGCGCCGGTGTTGAGCAGCGCGAAACAGCCGGTGCCGTAGGTCGATTTCATCATGCCGGGCTCGAAACAGGCCTGGCCGATGGTCGCTGCATGCTGGTCGCCCGCAACACCGAGGATCCTAATCTCGGCACCAAAGAGATTTTTCTGGGTGATTCCAAAATCATCGGCGCAGTCCTTCACCTCGGGGAGCATCCTTGCCGGAACGTTCAGGATGGCCAGCAGCTCGTCGTCCCAGGCATTCTTCTCGATGTTGTAGACCAGCGTGCGGGAGGCGTTTGTGGCGTCGGTGGCATGCACCTTGCCGCCGGTCAGACGCCAGATCAGGAAACTGTCGATGGTGCCGGCCAGCAATTCGCCTTTCTCGGCGCGTCTCCTGGCGCCTTTCACCTTGTCCAGCATCCAGGCTATCTTCGTGCCGGAGAAATACGGATCGAGCAGCAGGCCGGTCTTCCTGGTGAAGGTCTTTTCCAATCCCTGCTTCTTCAGCTTCCGGCATAGCGGCGCGGTGCGCCGGTCCTGCCAGACGATCGCGTTGTGGATCGGCTTGCCGGTGGCCCTGTCCCAGATGACGACGGTCTCGCGCTGGTTGGTGATGCCGAGCGCGGCAATGTCCGATGCCTCCCGCCCGGCATTCTTCAATGCGCCCTTCACGGTCGCCACGACGCTGTCCCAGATATCTTCCGGATCATGTTCGACCCAGCCGGAAGCAGGATAGTGCTGGGTGAATTCTTGCTGGCTGCTGCCGACGACTTTCATGTCGCGGTCGAACAAAATCGACCGGCTCGATGTCGTGCCTTGGTCGATTGCCAGGACAAAGCCATTCATTCGCACTTCCTCCGTCATGATACAAAGAAGGGAGACGGCAACGTGCCGCCTCCCTGAATTTCACACGGGCGCGAGCGCCCGCATAGGACAGTCCTACTTCTGCCAGCTCTTGACCAGTTCGTCATAGTTGATGGTCTGCGGCTTCTCCTTCTCGTTTTCGATCTTGAGCTGAGGAGCGAGATTGCCGGCCTTGACCGCGTCGGCGTTCCAGTAGGCGAGATCATGTTCCTGGGCGAGCTTCGGCCCGATATCGCCCTGGACGCCGGACCTCTCGATGCGGCCCATGACCTTCTCCTGCTCGGCGCAAAGCGAATCCATCGCCTCCTGGGCGCTCTTTGCGCCCGACGAGGCATCGCCGATCGCCTGCCACCACAGCTGTGCCAGCTTCGGATAGTCCGGCACGTTGGTGCCGGTCGGCGACCATTGCACGCGGGCCGGCGAGCGATAGAACTCGATCAGGCCGCCGAGCTTCGGCGCGCGCTCCGTAAAGCTCTTGTCGTGAATGGTGGAGTCGCGGATGAAGGTGAGGCCGACATGGCTCTTCTTCACGTCCACCGTCTTCGAGGTGACGAACTGGGCGTAGAGCCAGGCGGCCTTGGCACGGTCGGTCGGGGTCGACTTCATCAGCGTCCACGAACCGACATCCTGGTAGCCGAGCTTCATGCCGTCCTTCCAGTAGACGCCGTGCGGCGACGGAGCCATGCGCCATTTCGGCGTGCCATCGTCGTTCATGACGGGTAGGCCGGGCTTGACCATGTCGGCGGTGAAGGCCGTGTACCAGAATATCTGCTGGGCGATGTTGCCCTGCGCGGGAACCGGGCCGGACTCCGAGAAGGTCATGCCCTGCGCTTCCTGCGGTGCGTAGGCCTTCAGCCAGTCGAGATACTTCTGGATGGAATAGACGGCGGCTGGACCGTTGGTATCGCCGCCACGGGCCACGCAAGAGCCGACCGGACGCGAGTTCTGGTCGACCTTGATGCCCCATTCGTCGACCGGCAGACCGTTAGGAATGCCCTTGTCGCCATTGCCGGCCATGGACAGCCAGGCATCGGTGAAGCGCCAGCCGAGCGACGGGTCCTTCTTGCCGTAGTCCATATGGCCGTAGACCTTCTTGCCGTCGACGTCGCGGCCGGTGAAGAACTCGGCAATGTCCTCATAGGCAGACCAGTTGACGGGAACGCCGAGATCGTAGCCGTACTTGGCCTTGAAGTCGGCCTTGTTCTTCTCGTCGTTGAACCAGTCGTAGCGGAACCAGTAGAGGTTGGCGAACTGCTGGTCGGGAAGCTGATAGAGCTTCTTGTCTGGCGCGGTCGTGAAGGAGGTACCGATGAAATCCTTCAGGTCGAGATTCGGATTGGTGACGTCCTTGCCGTCGCCCTCCATCCAGTCGGTCAGGTTGCGCACCTGCTGGTAGCGCCAGTGCGTGCCGATAAGGTCGGAATCGTTGACCCAGCCGTCATAAAGGTTCTGGCCGGTCTGCATCTGGGTCTGGATCTTCTCGACGACGTCACCTTCCTGGATGACGTCATGCGTGACCTTGATGCCAGTGATGGCGGTGAAGGCCGGCGCCAGCACCTGCGATTCATACTGGTGGGTGGCGATGGTTTCCGACACGACCTTGATGTCCATGCCGGCGAACGGCTTGGCCGCATCGATGAACCACTGCATTTCCTTTTCCTGATCGGCGCGCGAAAGCGTCGACAGATCGCCTATCTCCTTGTCCAGGAAAGCTTTTGCCTCGTCCATGCCGGCGTAGGCGTTGCCCACGCCGAGCAGCAGGACAAGGGCGGTGGTCGATGTTAAAAATTGCCGTCGCATTGTGTTTCCTCCACGTTTTGAAAAGATTTCAAGTGCGATCTGGAGCGGTCGCCAGCAAGGCGGCCGCTCCAACAGTTCCCCCTCTATACGTAGCGGAAGACGCCGATGGCGTAGACCACGGAGAGAGCGAGAGCCCACCACAGACTGGGTCCGACAAGACCCAGCCAAGCGAGATGGATGAAGGCGCTGCCAAGCAGCGAAACGAAGAGACGGTCGCCGCGCGTCGTCTTGAAACGCAGCACGCCGATGCGCGGATTGCCGCCCGGCGAGGCATATTCCCAGACACCCATGCCAACCAGCAGCAGCGCTATGACGGCGAAGAAGGCGGCCGTCGGCCAGGTCCACGCCATCCACGAGAAGTCGAGGTTCATGGTCACACCCTCCCCAGGGCGAAGCCCTTGGCGATGTAGTTGCGGACGAACCAGATGACGAGCGCCCCGGGGATCAGCGTCAGCACGCCGGCTGCAGCGAGCAGGCCCCAGTCCATTCCCGACGCCGACACAGTGCGGGTCATGGTAGCGGCGATCGGCTTGGCATCGGTGGTGGTCAGCGTTCGGGCGATGAGCAGTTCCACCCATGAGAACATGAAGCAGAAGAAGCAGGCTACGCCGATGCCGCTGGCGATCAGCGGCATGAATATCTTCACGAAAAAACGCGGAAACGAATAGCCGTCTATGTAGGCCGTTTCGTCGATCTCCTTCGGCACCCCGGACATGAAGCCCTCAAGGATCCACACCGCCAGCGGCACGTTGAACAGGCAGTGCGCCAGCGCCACCGCGATATGCGTGTCGATGAGGCCAAATGCCGAATAAAGCTGGAAGAACGGCAGCGCGAATACCGCCGGCGGTGCCATGCGGTTGGTCAAAAGCCAGAAAAACAGATGCTTGTCACCGAGGAACCGGTAGCGCGAAAAGGCATAGGCCGCCGGCAGCGCCACGGCGACCGAGATCACCATGTTCATCACCACATAGGTGATCGAATTGATGTAGCCCGAATACCACGACGCATCGGTGAAGATGATGGTGTAGTTGCGCAGCGTCGGCGCATGCGGATAGAGCGTCAGCGAATTGACGATCTCCGCATTGGTCTTGAAGCTCATATTGATGAGCCAGTAGATCGGCAGCAGCAGGACGATGATGTAGAGCGTCGGCACGATCCACCACCAGCGCGATTCCTCGCCACGGCGGCGCATGCGCCTGTCCAGTTCGCTTTGCGACAGCGAACTGGCGAGTCTTTCCGAAGCGGCGGTCCCGTTCACCAGGTTGCGCTCGGTGCGTTCGTTGGCGCCGGCCATATCAGCGCTCCGCATCGTAGTTGGTCATCACGGTGTAGAACACCCACGACAACAACAGGATGATCAGGAAGTAGACCAGCGACATCGCCGCCGCCGGACCGAGGTCGAACTGTCCGAGCGCGGTCTTGACGAGGTCGATCGACAGGAAGGTCGTCGAATTGCCCGGACCGCCGCCGGTGACGACGAAGGGCTCCGTGTAGATCATGAAACTGTCCATGAAACGCAGCAGCACGGCAATCAGGAGCACGCGCTGCATCTTCGGCAATTGGATGTAGCGGAACACCGCCCAGCGCGAGGCGCCATCGATCTTGGCCGCCTGGTAGAAGGCATCGGGGATCGAGACCAGGCCGGCATAGCAGAGCAGCACGACGAGGCTGGTCCAATGCCAGACGTCCATGATGATGACGGTAACCCAGGCGTCGAACGGATCCTGCACGTAATTGAAGTCGATGCCGAGCGCGTTGACGTAATAGCCGAGCAGGCCGATATCGTTGCGGCCGAACACCTGCCAGATGGTGCCGACGACATTCCACGGGATCAAGAGCGGCAGCGCCATCAGCACCAGGCAGACCGGCACGCCCCAGCCCTTTTTGGGCATGTTGAGGGCAATGAAAATGCCAAGCGGCACTTGGATCGCCAGGATGATGAAGGAGAAGATCAGGTTGCGCACCATGGCTTCCCAGAAGCGATCGGAATGCAGCAACTCCTCGAACCATTCGGTCCCCGCCCAGAAGAAGACGTTGTTGCCGAACGTGTCCTGTACCGAGTAGTTGACGACGGTCATCAGGGGGATGACGGCCGAGAACGCCACCAGCACGAGCATCGGCAGCACGAGGAACCAGGCCTTGTTGTTCCAGGGCTTTTCCATTTACGCCCCCATCTCGACACGCCAGGAATCGGCGTAGATGTTGATCCCGGCTGGATCGAACCGCACTTTTGGATCGGCGGGAACGGTTTCGTCCTCGCCGATGACGGCGGCGATCTCGCGGCCTTCCAGACTGGCGCGCACGACCTTGTGGCGGCCCACATCCTCGACCTTGCTGACGTGGACGGCCATGCCATCGCGGCCGAGCCTGACATATTCGGGACGGATGCCGAGTTCGACGACGCCGCTTCCGGCCTTCGGCGCGCCTGGCAATTGGATGCGCTGGGAGCCAAGCGTCGCTGTCTTGCCATCGATCGCTACCGGCATGACGTTCATGCCGGGCGAGCCGATGAAGTAGCCGACGAAGGTGTGGCGCGGCCGCTCGAACAGCTCGGCCGGCGTGCCGATCTGCACGATGCCGCCATCATACATGACCACCACCTGGTCGGCGAAGGTCAGCGCCTCTGTCTGGTCGTGCGTGACATAGACCATGGTGTAGCCGAAGCGGCGATGAAGCTGCTTCAACTGCGAGCGCAGCACCCACTTCATGTGCGGGTCGATGACGGTCAGCGGTTCGTCGAACAGGATCGCATTGACATCCGAGCGCACCAGTCCGCGGCCGAGCGAGATCTTCTGCTTCTGGTCGGCGGTCAGGCCCCTCGCCTTCTTCCTGGCCCAGTCTGCCAGGTCGATCATGTCGAGCGTCTCGCGCACCTTGCGGTCGACGTCGGCCTCCGGAACGCCGCGGTTGCGCAGCGGGAAGGCCAGGTTGTCGTAGACGGTCATCGTGTCGTAGATGACCGGGAACTGGAACACCTGGGCGATGTTGCGCTCCTGCGTCGACAACCGGGTGACGTCCCTGCCGTTGAACAGCAATTGGCCGTGCGATGGGTGGAGCAGGCCCGAAATGATGTTGAGCAGCGTGGTCTTGCCGCAGCCGGATGGGCCTAGCAGCGCATAGGCGCCACCGTCCTCGAAAGTGTGGTGCACCTCCCGCAGTGCGAAATCCGCATCGGTGCGCGGGTTCGGCAGATATGAGTGCCTGACATGGTTGACGTCGATGCGCGCCATCGTTTTCTCCTCAGGCCGCCAGCTTTGCCGCGGCCACGGCGACGCCATGTTGGTCGAAAACCAGGATGTGACGCGGGTCGATGAACACTTCGACCACGTCGTCGGTCTCGAAATCGCGGATGCCATGGGTCAGCATCACCCAGCGCGCGTCGGCAAAATCAAGATGGATGAAGCTTTCCGAGCCGGTGATCTCGGTGATGGTGACCTTTGCCCGCACCGGCACGGCACTCGCATTCGGCCGCTCGAGCGACAGATGGTGCGGCTGGAAGCCGATCGTGTAATTGCCGTCGGCAATGCCGACAAGTTCCGGCGGCACCGGCAGCTTGACGCCGCCCTCCAGCAGGAAATCGGGCCCGTTCTTGGCCAGCACGATCGTGTTGAGCGGCGGATCGGCGAAGGTCCTTGCCGTCACCAGGTCGACCGGTTTGCGGAACACCTCGATGGTCGGGCCGAACTGGGTGATGCGGCCTTGCGACAGCGTCGCCGTGTTGCCACCGAGCAGCAGCGCCTCGTGCGGTTCGGTCGTGGCATAGACGAAGATGGTGCCGGCGGCGGCGAATATCCTCGGCAGTTCTGCGCGCAATTCCTCGCGCAGCTTGTAGTCGAGATTGGCGAGCGGCTCGTCTAGCAGCACCAGGCTTGCGTTCTTGACGATGGCGCGCGCCAGCGCGGTGCGCTGCTGCTGGCCACCGGACAGGCTGAGCGGCGTGCGGTCCAAATAGGGCGTCAGCTTGAGCAGGGCAGCGGCTTCACGCACCTGACTGTCGATCTTGGCCTTCTCGACGCCCGCTACCCGCAGTGGCGAAGCGATGTTTTCGTAGACGCTCATCGCGGGATAGTTGATGAACTGCTGGTAGACCATGGCAATCTTGCGCTTCTGAACAGGCTGTCCGGTGACGTCCTTGCCGTCGAACCAGACCGAGCCGGAAGTCGGCGCGTCGAGGCCGGCCATCAGCCGCATCAGGCTGGTCTTGCCGGACAGCGTCGGCCCGAGCAGCACGTTCAGCGAGCCATGCTGGAGCGTCAGCGACACGTCGCGGATATGCTCCACCGCGCCGACCGTCTTGGTGACGTTCCTCAGTTCCAGCATGATGCCTCCTCCCAGGCCTTGTGCATCAGCAGCCCTTCATTCCGCGGCCGCGACGTGGCGGCGACTTATGCCGCGCATGAATTCATCCAACGCCGCCGTCTGCTCGCGGCTGAAATGCAGGCCGCGCTTGGTCCGGCGCCACAGCACATCTTGCGATGTGACGGCCCATTCGTTCTCGACGAGGTAGCGGACCTCGGCCTCGTAAAGGTCGGCGCCGAAATTGCGGCCGAGGTCGGCATTCGATTTGGCAAGGCCAAGCAGCATCTGCGCGCGCGTGCCGTAGAGCCGCGTGAGCCGGCGCGCCAAACGCTGGTCGAGAAAGGGATAGGCGCTCTTCAGCCTCGCCACTTGCGCATCAAAACCGGTCGCCGCGAAATCGCCGCCCGGCAGCGGCGCATTTGCCGTCCACGGCTTGCCGCGCCTGCCGAGAAAGCCTTCGATCTTCTCCAGCATCGATTCCGACAGCCGGCGATAGGTGGTGATCTTGCCGCCGAACGTGTTGACGATCGGGGCTGTGCCCTCGCCGCCATCGGCCTTCAGCACATAGTCGCGGGTGGCCTCCTGCGCCTTCGAAGCGCCATCGTCATAGAGCGGACGCACGGCCGAATAGGTCCAGACGATATCCGAACGCTTGACGGGTTGGGCGAAATACTCGCTTGCCGCGGCGCAGAGATAGTCGATCTCGGTGTCGCTGATCTTCACGTCGTGCGGATCGCCGGGATAGTCCTGGTCGGTGGTGCCGATCAGCGTGAACTCGTCCTCATAAGGAATGGCGAAGATGATGCGGCCATCCTTGTTCTGGAAGAAATAGGCGCGCGGATCGTCGAATTTCTTCGCGATGACGATGTGACTGCCCTGCACGAGGCGAACATTGTGCACATCGTTGAGGCCGACGACGCCGGAAAGCACATGATCGACCCAGGGGCCGGCGGCATTGACCAGCAGCCGCGCCTTGACCTCTTCGGTCTCGCCGGTCCGCAGATTTTCGATCCTGATCGTCCACAGCCCGCCTTCGCGGCGCGCCCCGACCACCTTGGTGCGGGTGCGGATGGTGGCGCCCCGGTCGGCGGCGTCACGCGCGTTCAGCGTCACCAGCCGCGCATCGTTTACCCAGCCATCGGAATATTCGAAGGCCTTCTTGAACAATGGTTTCAATGGCTTGCCGGCAGGGTCTGTGGTCATGTCCAGGGTCCTGGTCGCCGGCAGCAATTTGCGCCCGCCAATATGATCGTAAAGGAAAAGGCCGAGCCTGATCAGCCAGGCCGGACGCAGGCCCTTGGCATAGGGCAGCACGAAGCGCATCGGCCAGATGATGTGCGGCGCGTTCTTCCACAGCACCTCGCGTTCCATCAGCGCTTCACGCACTAGGCGGAATTCGTAGAATTCGAGATAACGCAGGCCACCATGGATCAGCTTGGTCGAGCCTGAGGAGGTTCCGCTGGCGAGATCGTCCATCTCGGCAAGAAATACCGAAAACCCGCGGCCGGCGGCATCACGGGCAATGCCGCAGCCATTGATGCCGCCGCCTATGACGAAAATGTCACGGATCGAAGATGCGTCCACCAAGTCCTCCAACAATTTCGCAATGCACCATTTGGCTCTTTTGCGAAACCGTGGCGGGATTATTTCGAACTCATAACGAATGTCAAACGAAATATCACAAGGCCGTGAAAGCGCTACAGCATCCTCAATCGAGCGAGGTTTCGATCAGTTGAACCTCGGCCTCCTGGCAGATCTTGCGCACCGATGGGATATCGCAGCGGTCGGTGATGAAGGTGTTGACCTGCGACAGATGGCCGATGCGAACCGGCGCCGTGCGCTCGAATTTGGTCCGGTCGGATACCAGGATGACGTGCCTGGCATTGGCGATGATGGCTTGCGCGACCTTGACCTCGCGGAAATCGAAATCGAGCAAGGCGCCGTCATGGTCGATTGCCGAGGCGCCGATGACGGCGTAGTCGACTTTGAACTGCCTGATGAAATCCACCGCCGCCTCGCCGACGACGCCGCCATCCGAGCCGCGAACCACCCCGCCCGCGATCACCACCTCGATCGAAGGATAAATGCGCATCCTGTTGGCAACATTGATGTTATTGGTGATGACCATGAGGCCGCTGTGATCCAGCAGCGCCTTGCTGACCGACTCCGTCGTGGTGCCGATGTTGATGAACAGCGAGGCGTTGTCCGGGATCAGCCTGGCGGCCGCGCTGCCGATCGCCTCCTTCTCCTCGGCGGCGATCTTGCGCCTGGCTTCGTACTCCATGTTCTCGATGCCGGAAGGAAACAGGGCGCCGCCATGGATGCGCGACAGCAACCGCTGGTCGCAAAGATCGTTGAGGTCCTTGCGGATGGTTTGCGGCGTGACGTTGAAGTGGGTGGCCAGATCGTCGACCAGAACGCGGCCATGATCCTTGGCCATTTGGACGATTTCGGCATGGCGCGGCGACAGATACATCTGAAGACCTTCTGCTTTCGTTTTTCTTGACCATAGACGAAAACGAAAGCAATGAAAAGGCGTGAGCCGGCTAATGGAAACCACATGATAGCAAAGGCAAACTTGGTCGCAGTTCCGACTCAGCCGGTTCAGGTTAGTCCGCGCGCGATTTCGGTGATCGGGGCAAAAGCCGAATCGACATCCGCCGCGGTCGCCTCGAACTGGCCGACCTGGAAGCGGATGGCGACGCGCCCGTTCACCCTGGTCTGTGTCAGGTAGATGCGTCCGTCATCATTGATCGCATTGACCAGCCGGAGATTGTGCTCGTCGGCATCCGCTCCATTCGCCTTGTGCCGGAACGAAAACAGCGACAGCATTGGCTCGGTGACGATCTCGAAATCCGGCTCGTCGGCCAGGCGCGCTGCCAGGCCTTCGCTCCAGGCGACGTGGTTGCGGATCATCGTGCGCAGGCCTTCCAGTCCATGCGCGCGCAGCAGGAACCACAGTTTCAGCGCGCGGAAGCGACGGCCGAGCGGCACCGACCATTCGGAATAATTGATGATGCCGTCATGACCGTGCGTCTTCAGATAATCCGGCTTGATGGCGAGCGTCCTGACATGGCTTTCGGGGTCGCGCAGGAACTGGATCGAGCAGTCGAACTGCGCGCCAAGCCATTTGTGCGGGTTGAAGACGATAGAATCCGCCTGCTCCACACCGGCCCAGAAATGCCGGTATTCCGGGCAGATCATCGCCGATCCCGCCCAGGCGGCATCGACGTGAAGATAGACCCCGTGGCGTTTGGCGATCGCGGCGACGCCGGCGATATCGTCAGTGCCACCAGTGCTGGTGCCGCCGACGCAGGCGATGATACCCGCCGGCAGCAGGCCTGCCTTCTTGTCGGCGACGATTGCCGCCTCGAGGGCCGCCATGTCCATGGCGCGAAAGCGGCCGGCAACCGGAATGCGCACGAGATTGTCCTCGCCGATGCCGGCTACCCAGATCGCCCGGTCGATCGAGGTATGCACCTGATCCGACGAATAGACGCGCAACCGCGCCTGCCCCGTCAGGCCCTTTTTGTTGCCTTGCCAGTCGAGCGCGCGTTCGCGCATCGTCAGCACCGCCGCCAGCGTCGCCGAGGAAGCAGAATCCTGGATGACGCCGGAAAAACCTTCCGGCAGGCCGAGCGCCTGGCGCATCCAATCGACAGTCCGCGTTTCGAGTTCCGTCGCTGCCGGCGAGGTCTGCCACAGCATGCACTGCGCGGCCATCGCAGAGACCAGATACTCAGCCACCACAGAAACTGGTGCTGCGTTGGCCGGAAAATAGGCGAAGAAGCGGGGATGCTGCCAATGCGTCATCCCCGGCACGATCTTCTCCTCGAAATCGGCGAAGATCCTGTCCATCGGCTCCGCGTCTTCAGGCGGCGACGCTTCTATGCTCCTGAATATGTCGCCGGGCTCGATCCGAGGCCGCACCGGGCGCTGGCGCAGCGTTTCGCGGTAGTCGGCGCCCCACTCAGCGACCCGCCGCGACCATTGCCGGAAATCATCACTGTTCATCCTGTCCTCCCGACATGATCGCTTCACCGGCGCCCTTCGCCCGGTTTTCAAAACGACTGTTAAACTTTTGCAACCACCGGAGAAATCCGGCACGTCCTTATCCCGGGAAATCCGGCAGACTGGCAAAGGCCGTCTTCAAGGCGCTCGACCAGCCGTCGGAGATCGTGCGGTAGTACGGGTCGTCATGGCCGATCCGCTTCTTCAACCCTACCTGGAAGGCGTCCTTTTCCAGGAAGAGCAGATCCAGCGGGAGCCCGACCGACAGGTTCGACTTCAGCGTGGAATCGAACGACACCAGAAGCAGCTTCACGGTCTCCGCGAGACTCATCGACCGGTCATAAGCGCGGATGATGATCGGCTTGCCGTATTTGGTTTCGCCGATCTGGAAAAAGGGCGTGTCATCCGTCGATTCGATGAAATTGCCCTCGGGATAGATCATGAACAGGCGCGGTGCGCTGCCCTTTATCTGGCCGCCCAGGATAAAGGAGGCGTTGAAGTAGGAATCGGCCTTGTCGCCGGCGGGCGAGGCATGTGCGATGACGTCCTTGACGGTTTCGCCGACCAGCCGCACCGTCTGGTACATGGACGGCGTTTCGAGCACTGCCGCGTGCCGTTCGCCAACCGCCTTGGTGCGCTCGTCGAGCACGCTGATCACGGCTTGCGTCGTCGCCAGATTGCCGGCCGACATCAGCACGATGACGCGCTCACCGGGGTCTTCCCAGACATGCATCTTCTTGAAAGTGGAGATCGAGTCCATGCCGGCATTGGTGCGCGTGTCCGACATGAACACGAGCCCGCGATCGATCTTGAGGCCGACGCAATAGGTCATGGTTTACTCTTCCGGCAGCGAACCCTAAAAGCGCGTCGCGTCGGAACGGATCCATGCGGCGCGCTGAGGTCCTTGTTTTCATGCATGTCGTCACCCAAACCAAGGTGGCGTTGGACGACCTGCATCAGGTGATTACTGCTCCACCGTGACGGTGACGGCAAGCCGCTCTTGCGCCTGTCCCAGCAGAATCCCCGAAACCGGCGACGCATCGCGATAGTCGCGCCCCGTCGCCACTCTCACATAGCGCTCATCAGGAGAGATACCGTTGGAGGGGTCGAAGGCAACCCAGCCGAGGCCCTGAACATGCGCTTCGGCCCAGGCATGGCTTGCCGCCTGCTCGATGGCCGCGTCCATCATCAGATAGCCGCTGACATAGCGTGCCGGGAAACCCATGGCGCGCGCGGTGGCGGCAAAGATATGGCTATGATCCTGGCAGACCCCGGTTTTCAGCGCGAGGGCCTCTTCAGCCGGGGTCGTCGCATTGGTGATGCCCGGCGCATAGGCGACCCGCTCGGAGATGATAGCCATCAGACGGTGCAGTCTCTCGATATCGGTGCCCTTGCCGACTGTCTCGGCGAGTGCGCGAATGCCATCGCCTATCATGGTCAAAGGCGTCTCCTGCGCGAACAGCCAGAGCGGCGCGAACCCCTGATGCGGCCCACAAACGCCCGATGTATCGCGCGTCACCACCTCGCCTGATGCCTCGACCGTGATGAAATCATGGTCACCCTCGACGCTCAACAATCGGGTCTCATTGCCGTAGTGGTCGGCAAATCGCACTTCCTCGCGCGCGCCTTCCACCTCCACGGCCCAGGACAGCACCGTCTGCGTCCGCCCGCTCACTGGAAGCAGCCGTAGCCGCTGCAGCAGGTACTGCACCGGTGCGTCGTAACGGTATTCGGTCCGATGGGTGATCTTGAGCCGCATGGCCTCCTCAATAGAACCTGTAATCCTGCGCGATCTCGTCGCCGAGCCTGGTGTTGTCGCGAATGAAGCCGGCAAGGAATTCATGCAGGCCGGCGTCGAAAATATCCTTGATCGAGCCTGCCCGCAGCATGGCCTGGGTTTTTTCCGCCGTTGCATGGCAGGCATGGCGCTCGCCATAGTCGTCGCCGAGAAACTTCAGGTGCTCGGCCAGGAAGCGATAGCAGAAGGTGAGCGATCGCGGCATGCGCACATTGAGAATCAGGTAGTCGGCGATGTTGGTCGGCTTGTAGTCGGCGTCGTAGACCCAGCGGTAGGAACGGTGCGCCGATACCGAGCGCAGGATCGATTCCCACTGGTAATTGTCGAGCGTCGAGCCGACCCAGGAGATCGACGGCAAGAGGACGTAGTACTTCACGTCGAGGATGCGCGCCGTATTGTCGGCGCGCTCGACGTAGGTGCCGAGCTGCGAGAAATCGAAGATCTCGTTGCGCAGCATGGTGCCGTAGAACGAGCCGCGGATCAGCGCCGTTTCGCGCTTGATCGCATCGAGCACGTTTGGCAGGTCACGCTCGTCGATCGGCCTTGCCAGCATGCGCTTCAGCGCCATCCAGGCCTCGTTGATGCTTTCCCAGGTCTCGCGCGTCAGCGCGGTGCGCACCATGCGGGCATTGTTGCGTGCAGTCTCGATCGACGACATCGTGCTCGACGGGTTCGACGTGTCGCGCAAAAGGAAGTCGGCTACATCAGCCGCCGTATAGTCCTGATACTTCTGCGTGTATGCGACGTCGGAGCCGGCGCTGAGCAGCACCGAATTCCACTCTTCCGACGCGCTCTGCGTGCGCGTCAGCGCCATGCGCAGGCCCGCATCGACCAGACGCGCCATGTTTTCCGCACGCTCGATATAGCGGTTCATCCAGTAGAGCCCGTTGGCGGTGCGGCCGAGAAGCATGGAATGGCCCTTCGGGCTAGTGAGTAGTTATTAGTGAGTAGTTATTAGTGAGTAGCGAATAGTAAGCAATTGAATCTCAATGGAATATGGCATTTCCCGTCCCCTGTACTGCCTACTGACTATTCCCTACTCACTCATCTCAATCATCCAGCACCCAGGTATCCTTCGTGCCGCCGCCTTGGGAGGAATTGACCACCAGAGAGCCCTCCTTGAGCGCGACGCGCGTCAGCCCGCCCGGCACGATCTGGATGCGGTCGGAGACCAGCACATAGGGCCTCAGATCGACATGGCGTGGCGACAGGCCCTTTTCGGTCAGGATCGGACAGGTCGAGAGCGCCAGCGTCGGCTGGGCGATGTAATTGGACGGCTTGGCCTGCAGCTTCGTGGCAAAGTCCTGGCATTCCTTCCTGGTCGCCGCCGGTCCGACCAGCATGCCGTAGCCGCCGGAACCGTGCACTTCCTTGATCACCAACTCATCGATGTGTTCGAGCACGTACTTCAGGCTGTCCGGCTCCGAACAGCGCCAGGTCGGGATATTGCCAAGGATCGCCTTGCGGCCGGTGTAGAACTCGACGATTTCGGGCATGTAGGAATAGATCGCCTTGTCGTCGGCGATGCCGGTTCCCGGCGCATTGGCGATCGTGATGTTGCCGGCCCGGTAGACATCCATGATGCCGGGCACACCAAGCGCGGAATCTGGACGGAAGGTCAGCGGATCGAGGAAGGCATCGTCGACCCGGCGATAGAGCACGTCGATCTGCTTGTAGCCTTCGGTCGTGCGCATCGCGACATGACCGTCCACCACGCGCAAATCCTGCCCCTCGACCAGTTGCACGCCCATCTGATCGGCCAGGAAGGCATGTTCGAAATAGGCGGAGTTGTAGCTGCCGGGCGTCAGCACGGCGATGGTCGGCGTGCCCTTGGCGTTCTGCGGCCGCACCGCCGCCAGCGACTGGCGCAAAAGCTGCGGATAGTTCTCCACCGGCCGCACCTTGATCTGTTGGAACAGCTCGGGGAAGAGCTGCATCATCGTCTCGCGGTTTTCCAGCATGTAGGAAACGCCCGATGGGGTGCGCGCATTGTCCTCCAGCACGTAGAACTCGTTTTCGCTGATGCGCACGATGTCGACGCCGATGATGTGGGTGTAGACGCCGGCGGGCGGCCTGACCCCGATCATCTCGGGCAGGAAGGCTTCGTTCCTGGCGATCAGGTCGCGGGGAACGCGTCCGGCCCGCAGGATTTCCTGGCGGTGATAGATATCGTCGAGAAAGGCGTTCAGCGCCTGCACGCGCTGCTCGATGCCTTGCGTGAGGCGGCGCCACTCATTGCCAGAAATGATGCGCGGAACGATGTCGAAGGGGATAAGCCGCTCGGAGGCTTCCTGCTCGCCATAGACGGCGAAGGTGATGCCGGTTTTGCGGAAGACGCGTTCGGCGTCCTGCATTTTCTCGGTGAGCCTGGCCGGGTCCTGCTCTTTCAGCCAGCGATCGTAAGCCGAATACGGTCTTCTAAGTCCGGAGACCTCCGGAAGCATTTCATCGAACGCTGCCAATCGCATACTCCCCTGTGACGCCATTTCACTGGCGCCGCCGGAGAAAATCAAGCGCAATCGGTGATTTGAGGGATGCGAACCAGCCAGTATATCGCAACTGCCTAAAATCAAGGCAGCAGGAATATGACCTTGATCACACTTTGCCTCGTGCCCGGGCAGGCGAGGACAACAGCTAAAAGGCCCGGAAGGTGACGACGGTGAACGTGTCCTTTATGCCGGGGAGAATCTGCACCTTCTCGTTGACGAAGTGGCCGACATCCTCCTCGTCGTCGACATAGAACTTGGCGAGCAGATCGTAGTTTCCGGCGGTGGAGTAGATTTCCGAGGCGATCTCGGCATCGGCAAGCGCGCTGGCAACCTCATAGGACTTGCCCAGCTCGCATTTGATCTGCACGAAAAACGCCTTCATGGCTCCGTCCTGCTCATACGCACAAGCGGCTCTTCTGGCAGACTGGAGCCGGGCTTTCAAGCGCCGGAATCAAGGCTCAGGCTGCCCGCGCGCGAGCAAAACGCCGATGCGAGACGAATGTTCGCCATCGCTGAAACCATGAAGCGCCGCCAAGCGTATGTTATCATACCTCCTCAATCGCATTTTGAGAGGGTCCCGAGACAAGGGAGACAGACCATGCGCCGCACGCTTTGCGCACTCGCATTCGTTCCCCTCTTCCTGGCATCGTCGGCATTTGCCGGCGAGGCCGAGATCAAGGCGGCACAAGCGGCCATCGACGGCCAGCTCAAGGCTTTCATCGCTGACGATGGTGCCAGCGCCTACAGTTTCGCTGCTCCGAATGTGAAACAGATTTTTCCCACAGTCGAAACCTTCATGAACATGGTGACCAATGGCTACGCGCCGGTGCGCAACCCGCAGAGCTACTCGTTCGGCAAGGTCGAGGAGACGGGCCCGACCTCGATCATCCAGCAGGTGCTGATCGTCGGCCCCGACGGCAAGGACTACGAGGCGGTCTATACGCTGCAGCAACAGCCGGATGGCGCGTTCCAGATCACCGGCTGCAGCCTGCGCGCATCGAATTCGCTGAGCACCTGAGAACGATAGACGTTTACCCGAGCCAAGCTTACCCTTCTACTTGAGATAGCCCAGAAGTACCTGGTTGCGGGTTGGAGGCGTCCTCCGCGGCTTTTTTGCCGCGTTCGATACGTTTCGTCAGCACGAAAAGGAAATTGCCAAGAGCCTCCGCAAACTCCACTGACTGGACAGCTTCAGCCGGTAGGATGTGGGGTTTATCTTTATCGGCGTGTCGAGGATTGTTCGCCCCAAGCCTCACCGAATGCGCCCACGCCCCCATGCTCTCCGTCAGCCTATGGTCCGCAACAGCCCTGTTAATCCGGGTGTAGACACTTCCGTCCTCGTACCCCAGTTCCTTCAGCATCGCGTCAACGGCCGATCCAGCCATAACGGCCGAAGCGTCTGGAGCATGCAAGGTGTCCATGGCCTGCTGGAGAAAGGTGCGGGCGATTGGCGGAATGTCTTCGTGCGCAGATCTAGCTTCCGGGATGAGCTGAACAATCGGTCCTGAATCGCTTTCCTCACCTGCCTTGCCTCTCGCCAGAATTGCGCCGCCACAAGCCGTGCAGAAATAGACACCCCAAACGTAGGATTTTCCACCAAGCTCGTTCTTCACAACACCATGAGTGATCCACCATTGGTCGAACGTTGGATTGGGGGTTGAGCAATGTGGGCAGCGACCTTCGGGCCTGATCGCCTTCCTGAAATACAGCTTTGGGATTTCGAGCGCGATCCGCAGTGCATCAATTTTCGATTGGAAAGGGTCTTCTTCCATCATTTGCAGCGCCAAACATTTGTAGAAACCAATATCCAATCATTAGAGCGTCCACTACACCCTGAGTAGGGGCTGCTGGCGAAATGATCTAGTTATACCAAATTTGATTCGCGGCCTTGACCTCGTCCCACTTCCGCCCCTTGATCCACATCTGCGACCGGAGCCGGCTTATTCAAAAGTGCGGATCGTGAGCCCATGGTCATCAGAGCCGCAAGCAAGCAGGGAGAGGGTAAGGCTCTATAATCCTTTTCAAATGGCCGGAATGTCGCCCTTGGCCCAGCCTTCTGTGATCTCGGCCCCACGCGCCTCGAACGTGCTGGTTTCGACCGCAGCCCGGATGTCCTGCATCAGCTTTTGGTAATAGGAAAGATTGTTCCAGGTCAAAAGCATTGCGCCGAGCGCCTCCTGCGAGCGCACCAGATGATGCAGGTAGGCGCGGGAATAGTCGCGCGCCGCCGGGCAGTCGCTCTCCTCGTCGAGCGGGCGCGGATCGTCGGCATGGCGGGCGTTGCGCAGATTGACCTTGCCGCGCCTGGTATAGGCAAGCCCATGCCGGCCGGCCCGGGTCGGCATCACGCAGTCGAACATGTCAATGCCGCGCGCCACCGATTTCAGGATGTCGTCCGGCGTTCCGACACCCATGAGATAGCGTGGTTTATCCGCCGGCAGTTCCGGGCAGGTGATGTCGAGCATCTCGAGCATCACCGCCTGCGGCTCGCCGACGGCCAGGCCGCCAACGGCGTAGCCTTTCAGGTCCATCGCAGCCAGGGCCTGTGCCGAACGCACCCGCAAATCGGCCTTGTCGCCGCCTTGCACGATGCCGAACATCGCCTTTCCCGGCTGCTCGCCGAACGCCGCCTTGCAGCGTTCGGCCCAGCGCAGCGACAATTCCATGGCGCGCTCGATTTCCTTGCGCTCCGCCGGCAGCGCCGTGCATTCGTCAAGCTGCATCTGGATGTCTGAATCGAGCAATCCTTGAATCTCAATCGAACGCTCCGGCGACATTTCGTAAGGCGCGCCGTCGATATGTGAGCGGAAGGTGACACCCCTTTCGGTCAATTTCCGAAGCTTCGACAGCGACATGACCTGAAAGCCACCGCTGTCGGTCAGGATCGGATGCGGCCAGCGGGCGAATTCGTGCAGACCGCCAAGCTTCGCCACGCGTTCGGCGCCGGGCCGCAGCATCAAATGGTAGGTATTGCCCAGGATGATATCGGCGCCGACGCCGCGCACCTGATCCATGTACATCGTCTTGACCGTGCCGCCGGTGCCGACCGGCATGAACGCCGGCGTGCGGATTTCGCCGCGCGGCATGCTGATCAAGCCGCGCCGCGCCTTGCCTTCGGTCGCCAGCACCTTGAAGGTGAACGTCTCAGCCATTGAATTCCTTGTCGTGTGCCGGTGCGTCCGGAGCCTGTTCGTCCAGCGACTGGCGGTAGTGGATGCAGCCGCGCATGAATTTTGGCCAGGGCGGCACGGCGATTGCCGGATCGATCTTCTCGGGCAGCAGGTCCCACAAATCGGGATGATGCCAGCAAAGATCGTGCCCCGATGCATCGCGATGCTGGCGAATGCCGGCGCGCAATTTTTTGACTTCGGCGATCAAACTGTCGCGGTCCAGCCTGTCGAGGTCATCGTCCATCGCTCATCTCCGCTCGATACAGCAGGCTTGCATCTCCGTAGGAGTAGAATCTGTAATCGTGCTCAATGGCATGCGCATAGGCGGCGCGCATCGTCTCGAGGCTGCTGAAGGCCGAAACCAGCATGAACAGCGTCGAACGCGGCAGATGGAAATTGGTCATCAGCATGTCGGCGGTGCGAAAACGGTAGCCGGGCGTGATGAAGATGTCGGTCGGCCCGGACCAGGCAGCGAGCATACCATCCTCTCGCGCGGCGCTTTCCAGCAGGCGCAGCGAGGTCGTACCGACGGCAATGATGCGCCCGCCCCGCGCCTTCGCTGCATTCAACGCGTCGGCAGTTGCCTCGCTGACCGAGCCGATCTCCGCATGCATCTTGTGATCGGCGGTGTCGTCCGCCTTAACCGGCAGGAACGTGCCGGCGCCGACATGCAAGGTGACGAAGCGGCGCTCGATGCCCTTGGCGTCGAGCGCGGCGAACAGCTCCGGCGTGAAATGCAGGCCCGCCGTCGGTGCTGCGACGGCGCCTTCCTCCCGGGCATAGATGGTCTGGTAGTCGGCCCGGTCGCGCTCGTCGTCGTCGCGCTTCGAGGCGATATAGGGCGGCAGTGGGATGTGGCCGACCGCATGCAGCGCCTCGTCGAGGAAAGGGCCCGACAGGTCGAAGCCGAGCAGCGCCTCGCCCGCCTCGCCCTTTTCGATCACCGTGGCGTCAAGCTGGCCGAGGAAGCACGAATTGCCGTCATGGCCGAAATGGATACGGTCGCCGACGGCAACGCGCTTGCCCGGCCGCATGAAGGCCAGCCAGCGGTCAGGCGCCATCCGCATGTGCAATGTGGCTTCGACCTGCGCCGCCGCCTCGCCGCGCCGCCTGATACCTTTGAGTTGCGCCGGGATGACCTTGGTATCGTTGAAGACCAGCACGTCGCCGGGCCGGAGCAGGGAAGGCAGGTCGCGGACCGCCCGGTCCGAAAACCCCTCGCCCGGCCTGACCACCAGCATCTTTGCGCTGTCGCGCGGCTCTGCCGGGCGAAGCGCGATACGCTCTTCCGGCAGGTCGAAATCGAACAGATCGACACGCATCAGAAGAGCCTGATAAGCAGCGCCCCGGCCAGAAGCAGCACCGCGCCGGCCACGCGGCCGAGCGAGATTTCGCGAACCGCGACGCCGAGGAACCCGACGCGGTCGATCAGCATGCCCGCCAGCAACTGGCCCGCCACCAGGAACGCCATCAGGGCGGCGGCGCCGATGCGTGGCGTCAGGATGGTGGACAGCGTGACGTAGAAGCCGCCCAGCATGCCGCCGGCGATGAACAGCCAGGGCGCGGGCGCCTTCCAGTCGAGCGAGATGCCTTGCAGTCTCACCACCGCGACGGCAATGATGCCGAGCACGATGGCTCCCGACAGGAACGAAAACGCAGCCGCCGCGACCGGGAGCCCCAGGCCGCGCGCCAACTGCGAATTGATCGGCGCCTGAATGGCGATGAAGGCGCCCGACAGGATGCCGAGAAGCGACCAGACGACGCCCATCATTGTCCTGTCGCCTTACTTGACGTCGGCCGCGACCTTCAGCGACACGATCTTGTCGGGATCCTGCACCGGCTCGCCGCGCTTGATCTTGTCGATATTGTCCATGCCTTCGATGACCTGGCCCCAGACCGTGTACTGGCGATTGAGGAAGGCTGCATCGTCGAAGCAGATGAAGAACTGCGAATTGGCCGAGTTCGGATTCTGCGAGCGCGCCATCGAGCAGGTGCCGCGGCCGTGGTTGGCATTGGAGAATTCGGCCTTGAGATCCGGCTTGTCGGAACCGCCCATGCCAGCGCGAGAAGGCGCGAAAGAGGGCTTGCTCGAATTGCCGAACTTGACGTCGCCGGTCTGCGCCATGAAGCCCTCGATGACGCGGTGGAAGACCACGCCGTCATAGGCCCCTTCGCGGGCCAGTTCCTTGATGCGGGCGACATGGCCGGGCGCCAGGTCGGGAAGCATTTCGATGACGACCTTGCCCTTGGTCGTTTCCATGATGAGCGCGTTTTCGCGGTCCTTGATGTCGGCCATGTCTGATATCCTTTTCAAAAAACAGAACTATTTGTCGGCGGCGATACGAACCTTGATCATCCGGTCGGGATCGGTGACCGTGCCGTTGTCGGCCTCGTCGCCCTTCTTGATGTGGTCCACCAGTTCCATGCCGCTGACGACATTGCCCACGATGGTGTACTGGCCGTCGAGCGGCGGCGCCGGCGCGAACATGATAAAGAACTGCGAGTTCGCGGAGTTCGGATCCTGCGAGCGTGCCATGCCGACCACGCCGCGCTTGTAGTGCTCGGTCTGCGAGAATTCCGCCGGCAGGTCCGGCAGGTTGGAGCCGCCGGTACCGACAGCCTGGGCGTTGAAGCCCTTGTTCATGTTGCCGAATTTGACGTCGCCTGTCTGCGCCATGAAGCCGTCGATGACGCGGTGAAAGGCGACGTTGTCATAGGCATGCTCACGCACCAGCTTCTTGATCTGCGCGACATGCTTGGGCGCGAGATCGGGACGCAGCGCAATGGTCACGTCGCCGTCCTTCAACGTTATGATCATGGTGTTTTCCGGGTCGGCGGCATAGGCCGAGACCGATGCGGTCACGAGGCCGGCAAGCACGACGAGGAACGAGGCGAGCTTTTTCAGCTGCATGGTCTTCTCCGAGAAACCTATTTTGCGAATTTAGCGGTGAGCGCACCGGCAACGGCGGCCGGCACGAAGGGGCGGATGTCGCCGCCCATCGACGCAATCTGGCGCACAAGTGTGGCGGTAATGGTTCTGACCGAGGGGCTGGCGGGCAGAAACACCGTCTGCAGCTCCGGCGCCATCGTTTCGTTCATGCCGGCCATCTGCATCTCGTAGTCCAGATCGGTACCGTCGCGCAGGCCGCGGATCATGATCGAGGCGCCCTGTTTCCTGGCGGCGTCGATGACCAGCCCATCGAAGGCGACCACCTTGATGCGCGCGCCATCGCGGCCGAATTCGGCCTTGGTCGCGGCCTCGATCAGTCCGACCCGTTCCTCGAACGAAAACAGCGGCTTCTTGCCGGGATGAATGCCGATCGCCGCATAGACGATATCGGCCACGGCCAGCGACGCCTTCAGCACGTCGAGATGGCCGTTCGTCAACGGGTCGAAAGAGCCGGCATAAAGGGCAATTCGTTCGGTCATGCCGGTGCTTCTAACGGGCGCGCGGACGGAAGGCAAATCTCATTGATGCGATCCCCTTGAACCTTTTTGCAGGGATGAACGACAGATGAATGCGCCGATCACGAACGCTTCACGCAGCGTTCACTACCTTGCCCCTTTAAGAAGATGAAACCAAAGTCCCATCTAAGCGTTGTAGAGCGCAGGAGAATACGCACATGCTGATCTACATGCTCGCCACTGCAATGACCGTCGCCATGCTGATCGCCACTGTATTCGGGCTGCATCAGGAGGCCCAGCGCGTCCGCATCAAGACCAACGCCAAACGCTTCGAAGGGTTCGGCCCCCGCAAGCCCCACCGTCACTATTGAATTAGCCTGAATTTGTTGCGATGCGCCGGCCGATTGGCCGGCGTTGCCATGTCTGGGCCAAGCCAGACTTATTGCGCATCATCCGGGCCGGCATCCGCCGCCGGATCGATCTCGGCACCAACCTCGACGATTTCTTCCTCGTCCGATTGCGGCTCGGAAATCCGCTCGACCGAAACCACTTTCTCGCCTTCCGCCGTGTTGAAAATGGTCACGCCCTTGGTGGCGCGGCTGGCGAAGCGAATGCCATTGACCGGCACCCGGATGACGGTACCGCCGTCGGACACCAGCATGATCTGGTCGTCATTGCCGACCGGGAAGGTCGCCACCAGCCTGCCGATCTCGGCCGTCTTCGACACGTCGGTGGCCCGAATGCCCTTGCCGCCGCGTCCGGTCAGACGGAAATCATAGGACGATGAGCGCTTGCCGTAGCCGTATTCCGTCACCGTCAGCACGAACTGCTCATGCGCCTTGAGGAACTCATAGCGCTCGTCTGACAGCTCCGCCTCCTCGCCGACCTCTTCGTTGGTCAACGCGATCTCTTCCTCCTCGCCTGCCGGGATGCCGGCGGCCAGGCGCCGTTCGGCCACCACGCGCTTCAGATAGGCGGCGCGTTCAGCCGGCGGCGCATCGACATGCTCGATGACGGCCATCGAAATGACGCGATCCGTTTCGGCCATGGCGATGCCGCGCACGCCGACCGAGTTGCGGCTCTGGAAGACGCGCACGTCGCCGACGGAAAAGCGGATGCACTGGCCGGAGCTGGCGGTCAGAAGCACGTCGTCATTGTCGGTGCAGGTCTCGACGCCGAGAATCTCGTCGCCCTCCTCCTCCAGCTTCATGGCGATCTTGCCGTTACGGTTGACCTGGACGAAGTCGGAGAGCTTGTTGCGCCGCACCGTGCCGCGCGTGGTGGCGAACATCACGTCGAGCTCGCCCCAGCTCGTCTCATCTTCCGGCAACGGCATGATTGTGGTGATGCGCTCGCCCTGCTCCAGCGGCAGCATGTTAATCAGCGCCTTGCCGCGCGACTGCGGATTCCCGATCGGCAGGCGCCAGACCTTCTCCTTGTAGACGATGCCGCGCGAAGAGAAGAACAGCACCGGCGTGTGGGTGTTGGCCACGAACAGGCGGGTGACGAAATCCTCTTCCTTGGTCGACATGCCCGAGCGACCCTTGCCGCCGCGGCGTTGCGCCCGGTAGAGCGACAATGGCACGCGCTTGATGTAGCCGGAATGGCTCACCGTCACGACCATGTCCTCGCGCTGAATCAGGTCCTCGTCTTCCATGTCCGCGCCGCCTTCGCTCAGCTCGGTGCGGCGCGGCGTGCCGAACTCGTCGCGCACGGCCGCGAGCTCGTCCTTGACGATCTGCTGGACGCGGGCGCGGGACGACAGGATATCGAGATAATCGACGATCTCGGCGCCGATCGTGTTCAACTCGTCGGCGATTTCGTCACGGCCAAGCGCCGTCAGGCGCTGCAGGCGCAACTCCAGGATCGCGCGCGCCTGTTCCTCGGACAGATTGTAGGTGCCGTCCTCGTTGATGCGGTGGCGCGGGTCGTCGATCAGGAGGATCAGCGATTCGACGTCGCCGGACGGCCAGCGCCGCTCCATCAACTGCTCGCGCGCGGTCTGCGGATCCGGCGCGGTGCGGATCAGCTTTATCACTTCATCGATGTTGGCGACGGCGATTGCGAGGCCGACCAGCACGTGGGCCCGGTCGCGCGCCTTGCGCAGCAGGAACTTCGTGCGCCGGGTGACCACCTCCTCGCGGAAGGACACGAATGCCCTCAGCATGTCGGTCAGCGTCAGCAGTTCGGGCTTGCCGCCATTCAGCGCCACCATATTGGCGCCGAATGAGGTTTGCAGCGGCGTGAAGCGATAGAGCTGGTTGAGGATGACGTCGGCCACCGCATCGCGCTTCAGCTCGACGACGACCCGATAGCCCTGGCGGTCGCTCTCGTCGCGAATGTCGGAAATGCCCTCGATGCGCTTGTCGCGCACCAGTTCGGCCATCTTCTCGATCATCGACGACTTGTTCACCTGGTAGGGAACCTCGGTGATGATGATCGATTCGCGGTCATTGCCGCGGGCCTCGATGTTGACCTTGCCGCGCATCACGATAGAGCCGCGGCCGGTCGAATAGGCGCTGTAGATGCCGGAGCGCCCGAGCACGATGCCGCCGGTCGGGAAATCCGGCCCCGGAATGATTTCCATCAGCGCCGGCAGGTCGATGGCCGGATTGTCGATAATCGCGATCGCGGCGTTGCAGACTTCGCCCAGATTGTGCGGCGGGATGTTGGTGGCCATACCGACGGCGATGCCGCCCGAGCCATTGACCAGCAGATTGGGAAAGCGCGCCGGCAGAACCTTCGGCTCGCTGCCGGAAGCATCGTAAGTGTCCTGGAAATCGACCGTATCCTTGTCGATATCCTCCAGCAGTTCATGCGCGACCTTGGTCAGCCGCGACTCGGTGTAGCGCATGGCCGCCGGCGGATCGCCGTCGATCGAGCCGAAATTGCCTTGCCCGTCGATGAGCGGCACGCGCAGCGACCAGTCCTGCGCCATTCGCACCAAGGCGTCATAGATAGAGGCGTCGCCATGCGGATGGTATTTACCCATCACGTCGGCGACCGGGCGCGCCGACTTCACATATTTGCGGTTCCAGTGATAGCCGCTCTCATGCGCGGCGAAGAGAATGCGGCGATGCACCGGCTTCAGGCCATCGCGCACGTCGGGCAGCGCGCGGCTGACGATCACGCTCATGGCGTAATCGAGATAGGAGCGCTGCATCTCCTCGATAATCGAAATCGGCTCGATGCCGGTGGGGCCGCCGTCGGCGCCGCGCGGTGTTTTTTGGTCGGTCAAATCGGATCACAATCTAAACAGGAATCACTTGCCGTATATATAGGAAGCGCGGCCGAAACTCCAATGTCGACGGCACTTTTCCAGTGTCGATTTTGGCGGTGATTTCAAAAGGATACCGGTGATTGCGACGATATGGCCGAGATGCTTTTCGGAGCCATCGACGCAAAGGCCCGCCATCTCGTGTTAGCGGCGGCCCGCGCGACGGGCGCGATAGCTGCCGGGTGTCTCCCCCATTTCACGCCGGAAGCGGCGATTGAAAGTTGACAGGTCGTTGAAGCCCGCCTCGAAGGCGATCGTCGAGATCGCCTTGTCCGAAGCGTGGAGCCGCACTGCTGCCCGGTGCAGCCTGGTCCTCAGCAGAAACCGGTAGGGGGTCATCCCGGCAATCTGCCGGAATGTGCGCAGGAAATGATACGGACTGGTCGCCGTCTCCCGGGCCAGCACGGCCAGCGAAAGTGGCTGATCGGCATCGATCTCGATACGCCGAACCGCCTCTGCGACCCGTTTCTGATCCCGGCGGCTGGGTGTCCGCGTCTTCTTGGTGTGCCCTGAGCCTGCGGCGACTGCTGCGCCGGCAATGCGCAAGCCGAGTTCCTCGAAAGCAGCGGTTTCGGCCACATCGCGCGCGGCCTCCGCTTCGGCCAGCAGCGGCATCAGCGCCGGCAAGGGCGGCAGGCGCGGCGCCTCGAAAGCCAACGTTCTGGCGCCCGGTACGCCCTCCACGATCCGTTCCATATAGGCTGGACTGAAATGAAAGGAGAGGCAGCGGTCGCCGGCGCCGTGCTCGTGGCCGCATTCGTAGCATGTCCCGGGATTGCCAAGCAGGACAGCGCCTGGCGCGAGCATCGCGGTGCCTTGGCTGCTGCGATAGCGGAAGGTGCCACCGGTCACCGCGGCGATGCAGAATGTCCGGTGCTCTTCCTCGAACGGTCGGTCGTCGGCGCCCGCCGTGCACACCACGTCCGACACCTGCCAGCCTGGCCCCGAGGCAATGATCCTGTCACTCGTCGTCATGGCCCGAAAGATAGCAATTTTTCCCAAGCGAAAAACCCTGCGTCGGCCTATCGCTCGCAGTCTCCTGACAGCATGAAGGCACAGTCATGACCGACTACCCCTCCTTTGCCGAAGTCCTGCACAGCGACGGGCCCGCCCCCCGTCTTGCCGAGAATTTGGATCTCTACGGCCGCTTCGTCGGCGCCTGGACTTTCGATGCCAACCGTCATCTGGAAGACGGCACCGTGCTGACCGGACGCGGCGAAGTGCATTTCGGCTGGGTGCTGGAAGGCCGCGCGATCCAGGACGTCTGGATCCTGCCCGCGCGCGATGCCGGCCCCTCGCCCTCTCTCGGCCAATGGACCTTTTATGGCACAACCTTGCGCGTCTATGATCCCGGCGCAAACGCCTGGCATATTTTCTGGAGCGATCCGCGCAACCAGTATTACAGCCGCCAGCTCGGCCGCGCCGAAGGCGACACGATTGTCCAAGTGGGCGCCGACGGCACCGGTTCCTCGGTACGTTGGAGCTTTTCACGGATCACGGAAAATTCCTTCCGCTGGCTCGGCGAGCGCTCGCACGACAATGGCGCGACATGGCGGCTCGAAGTGGAGTTCCTGGCGCGGCGCTCTGACCGTACCTGATCAAGCAAGCCGCAACGCAAACTCAGGCATTCCCTAGCGTTCTTTCGCGTCTCCCTCGGCCCAGCCGGCCTTCGCAGAGTTCGCGAGCCGCCTCTCCCCGGCCGGTTTCCTCCGTCCCTGCTTTGCTCTACCAATGTCGGGATGCGGGCTCGGCCCGGCGGGAGGGGTGAGAAATGCCGAGTTTCGACAGCCTGTTCAACGCCTTCGTCACCATTCTGGTGACCATCGACCCGCCGGGGCTGGCGCCGCTGTTTCTGGCGATAACGCGCGGCATGAACCGCGAGGAGCGCCAGCAGGTCTCGGTCCGCGCCTCGGTCATCGGCTTCCTGGTGATGGCGCTGTTCGCGGTTGCCGGCGCCTCGATCCTGTCGGTGTTCGGCATCACGCTGCCGGCCTTCCGCGTCGCCGGCGGGTTCCTCTTGTTCTTCATCGCTTTCGAAATGGTGTTCGAGCGCCGGCAGGACCGCAAGGAGAAGATCGGCGACGTCGCCATCACCAAGGACATGATCCACAACATCGCCGCCTTCCCGCTGGCGATTCCGCTGATCGCCGGTCCCGGTGCGATTTCGGCGACCGTCCTGCTTTCCGGCTCGTTTCAGGGTTTTGGCGCCCAGGCGGCACTGGTCGGCATCATCTTCGTCTGCCTTGCCATCACCTATCTGGTGTTCGTGCTGTCGGAGCGCATAGACCGCATCCTCGGCCAGACCGGCCGTTCGATCCTGACCCGCCTGCTCGGCGTCATCCTGGCAGCGCTTGCCGTGCAGTTCGTGGCCGATGGCATCAAGGCGCTGATGGCCTCATAGGCCGCTTATTTTGCCGTCGTGTCGATAATTTCGAAATCGTGGGTGATCGCGGCGGTCTTGGCCATCATGGCAGAAGCCGAACAGTATTTTTCGATCGAGAGATCGATCGCCCGTTTGACCTTGTCGCGCGACAGCGCCCGGCCCTTGACGATGAAATGCATGTGGATGCGGGTGAAAACCCTGGGGTCGGTTTCTGCCCGGTCGGAATCGAGCTCGACTACGCAGTCCTCGATCGCCTCGCGCCCCTTTTCGAGGATATGGACCACGTCATAAGCTGAGCAGCCGCCCGTGCCGATCAGCACCAGCTCCATCGGGCTCGGCCCCGGCGTCCTGCCTTCAGGGCCGAACGCGGTTCCAAGCACCAGTTTGTGGCCACTGCCGGACTCGCCGACGAAGGTGCGCTCCTCCACCCATTTTACCCGTGCTTTCACTGAATGTGCCTCTCCGCTGGAATCAACAGACCGCCACGCGCCGCGCGGCGGTCAAGGAATAATGCCAATCCGTTTTTTCTCAGAACGGGATTTCGTCGTCCAGCTCGCGCGAAGAACCGCCGCCGCCCTTGGAACCGCCGCCGCCACGATTGAAGCCTTCGTTCGGGCCGGACTGGCCGAAATCGGAACCACGGCTGCCGCCGCCGGAATAACCGCCGACCTGGCCGCCCTCGCCCTGGCCGCGCGCGTCGAGCATCTGCAGCTCGCCGCGGAATCTCTGCAGCACGACTTCCGTCGTGTATTTGTCGGCACCGGTCTGGTCTTGCCATTTGCGTGTCTGCAACTGGCCCTCGACATAAACCTTCATGCCCTTCTTCAGATACTGCTCGGCAACCTTGGCGATGCCCTCATTGAAGATGACGACATTGTGCCACTCGGTCTTTTCCTTGCGCTCGCCGGAATTCTTGTCGCGCCAGCTTTCCGATGTTGCGATGCGGATGTTGACGACCGGCTCGCCCGAATTCAGGCGGCGGATCTCCGGATCCGCCCCGAGATTGCCGACCAGAATGACCTTATTGACGCTACCCGCCATGACACTTCTCCGCGCTCGTCCGAAACAAATTTTTGTCGCAGCACCTTACAGGTTGCGCACACCCGTTGCCTGCTGCGGCTGCCTTTTCCCACAAGGTTTTTGTTCTCTTTTCGTTCCTATATGCATCGCCGCTCATTGTCAAGGATTGGCAGCAATGCCGGAGCCGCCAGCTTCCTTTCATATGGGCCGCAAAAGACCGCTTGCCAAATCGATAAGTATCGACTTATGCTTTCATCATGATCGAAGCGGAAATTTTCCGGGCGCTGGCGGATCCCACCCGACGCGCCGTCTATGAACGCCTCGCCACCAGCGAGATGACGGTGTCGCAACTGCGCACCGGCATGACGGTGTCGCAGCCGGCTGTGTCGCAGCACCTGGCCGTGTTGCGCGGCGCAGGCCTGGTGGTCGAACGGCGGGCGGGCCGCAACGCCTATTACCGCGCCGATCCGCAAGGGCTCGATCCGCTGCTCGGCTGGATCGAACGCTACCGGACGTTCTGGCCCGAGCGCATCGAAAAACTGAAGGCGGTTCTCAAGGACATGGACCAATGACGCACGCATCAGTGACCGACGAAAGCCATGCGCGGACCGCTCCCGACGCGATCGAGTTCGAGTGCGATCTTCCCGAGCCGCCGGAAAAGGTATGGCGGGCGCTGACCGTGCCCGAATTGCTTGCGGCCTGGATGATGCCCAACGACATCAATCCTGAGATCGGCAGCAATTTCGCCTTTGCCGGGCCGGATGCGCCGATCGAATGCGAGATCCTCGATGCCGAGCCCGGAAAAAGGCTTCGCTACTCCTGGCGGGAACAGCCGCGGCCGGACGAGGAACGGGACCCGCTCGACAGCATCGTCACCTTCACGCTCGCCCGCACCGTTTCGGGCGGCACGCATCTGCATATTATCCATGAAGGCTTTGCCCGTGCGGCGACATCCGCCGCCAGGCCCATGGTGACCATGGCAGGCGCCGGCTGCCGGCTTTCATTCGCTGCGAGCGCCTCCGGCCGCCGCCCCGCCGCCAATTCACCTTGCCTTCTGCAGCGCGCCGCTTGACCGGCCGACACATGAAAAACGGAGAGAGACGATGACCGGTTTTGCCAATCTGGTGCCGATGGTGATCGAGCAGTCGAGCCGCGGCGAGCGCGCCTTCGACATTTTCTCGCGGCTGCTGCGCGAGCGTATCGTCTTCATCAACGGCGAGATCAACGACGGCATGTCGGCGCTGGTCTGCGCCCAGCTTCTGTCGCTGGAATCGGATAATCCCGACAAGGAGATCTCGCTTTACATCAACTCGCCTGGCGGCGTGGTGACCAGCGGCTTCGCCATCTACGACACGATGCAATATGTCAGCTGTCCGGTGTCGACGGTGTGCATGGGCTTTGCTGCCTCGATGGCTTCGTTCCTGCTGATGGCTGGCACGCCGGGACGGCGCATCGCGCTGCCCAACGCCAGCCTCGTCCTGCACCAGCCGCTGGGCGGCTTCCAGGGTCAGGCATCGGACATCCAGCGTCACGCCGAAGGCATCCTGCGCACCAAGCGGCAGATGACCGAACTCTATGCGCGTCATTGCGGCCGCACCTATGAAGAGGTCGAGCGCACGCTCGACCGGGACTATTTCATGACCGCCGAGGAAGCGAAGGCCTGGGGTCTCGTCGATCATGTCTACGACACCCGCAAAAAGGCGGCGTGACCGGCACAAGCACGATGAATTGAGCCGCGACGGCCCCGCCGTCCGGCGATTTGATGACCGCCGGTCTGGCCACCTCGACGGGGCGACGCTATAACCGGCCGATGATCGACTGCCGCTCATTCCGACCCCAGCGTCTTGCCGTCACCATCGTGGCCGGAGTGCTCATGCTGGCCGGCGGCGCCCTTGCCGGCGACAGCCAGAAAGGCAGCCTGCCCGGTGTGGCCGGCGATTATCGTATCGCCAAGCCGGCCCCGCAGCCCGAGCCCGATGACGCCTTCCCCGCCAATGGCAACGGCCAGTTCAAGATCGGTGATACCGATGTCAGGATTTCCGGCAGCATCACGGTCGACATCGGCGCCGGCGGGATCAAACCGCCGCGGTAGCTGACATGTCGCGGGCCGTCAGTACCTGCGCGTTCCGCCAAAAGAGCAGCCCCGCCGTGCTTCTAGCAAACGGGCGGGGCTTTTCTGGATCTTTAATCCAATCTTTCGCCGGGAATGTTTTACCGGCTTTCGATTTCGGATGCTTCGCGGCGTTCAGCCGACGATCCGACCAGTAGTCTCTGATTTTGGTGCATCCGGCAGGGTCACATCGGAAGGCGCTTGCGTCTCCCTGGCATTTGTGCCTGCCGCGGCTCCAATCACTGCTGGAGCCTCAAGGGACTGTCCGGTGGCGTCATGCTCCACTCCTGTGTCCATTGCGACAATCGTCGTCAGAAGCACTGATCGCGTTAGCCCGCGGCGTCTCGCAGGCGGCCTTTGGGCGGCGAGGCCATCGAAAGACAGCCGGCTTCGTTGACGTATGGAGTCTGCTCCCCTCAGCCGGGGACGTCAACCGCTCGATGGCCGAACGGGAAAAATGTGATCGAACGACATATCCGCTGATGGGACCACGCCGCCTGCTCCACCGCTTTTGTCAGGAGCGTGTTCGGCCTTTGTTCTTTCCGCTTGCCCCTTCGCGCGAAAGACGGTTAAACGACTTGGTCGAGAATTGCGGCGTCTCTCGACGCGGCGGCAAAAATACCTACATAGGGGACGGCCGGGGAAAACCCGCCGATCCCACAAATTCCAGATCTGAGGCGGCGACCGGCAATGGCCGACCATAAATATCTTTCCATTCGCGGGGCGCGCGAACACAATCTGAAGAATATCGATCTCGACTTGCCGCGTGACAGTCTGATCGTCATGACCGGCCTGTCGGGCTCCGGCAAATCGTCGCTTGCCTTCGACACCATCTACGCCGAAGGCCAGCGCCGCTATGTCGAGAGCCTGTCGGCCTATGCGCGGCAATTCCTCGAAATGATGCAGAAGCCGGATGTCGACCAGATCGACGGCCTGTCGCCGGCCATCTCCATCGAGCAGAAGACCACCTCGAAGAACCCGCGCTCGACGGTCGGCACCGTCACCGAGATATACGACTACATGCGGCTTCTATTCGCGCGCGTCGGCGTACCCTATTCGCCGGCCACCGGGCTGCCGATCGAGAGCCAGACGGTGTCGCAGATGGTCGATCGTGTGCTGGCGGTCGAGGAAGGCACGCGCCTGTTCATCCTGGCGCCGATCGTGCGCGGCCGCAAAGGCGAGTACCGCAAGGAATTGCTCGAGCTGCAGAAAAAAGGATTTCAGCGCGTCAAGGTCGACGGCGTCTTCTACGAGATCGCTGATGTGCCGGCACTCGACAAGAAGTACAAGCACGACATCGACGTGGTCGTGGATCGTATCGTCGTGCGCGGCGACCTCGCAACGCGCCTTGCCGATTCCATGGAGACCGCGCTGAAGCTCGCCGAGGGGCTGGCGGTGGCGGAGTTCGCCGACAAGCCGCTCGATGCCAGTCAGACCGGCGAGGATTCGGTCAACAAGTCGAAGAACGAGACGCATGAGCGCATCCTGTTCTCGGAAAAATTCGCCTGTCCGGTCTCCGGCTTCACCATTCCCGAGATCGAGCCCAGGCTGTTCTCGTTCAACAACCCGTTCGGCGCCTGCCCGACCTGCGACGGGCTGGGCAGCCAGCGCGCCATCGATCCCAATCTGGTCGTCCCCGACGAGAACGTCTCGCTGCGCGACGGCGCCGTCAGCCCATGGGCGAAATCGACTTCGCCCTACTACGTGCAGACGCTGGAGGCGCTGGGCAAGGCTTACGGCTTCAAGCTCGGTGACAAGTTCAAGGATTTGACCGGGGAAGCCCAGGAGGCCATCCTGCGCGGCACAGGCGAGCGCGAGATCACCTTCCAGTATGATGACGGCCTGCGCTCCTACAAAACGACCAAGACCTTCGAGGGCGTCATCCCCAACCTCGAGCGGCGCTGGAAAGAGACCGAATCCGCGTGGATGCGCGAGGAGATCGAGCGCTTCATGTCGGCCACCCCCTGCCCGGCCTGTCGTGGCTACAGGCTGAAGCCGGAAGCGCTGGCGGTGAAGATCGCCGGCAAGCACATCGGCGAAGTGACCGAACAGTCGATCCGCAAGGCCGACCAATGGTTCACCGATCTGCCGGCGCAGCTCAACGACAAGCAGAACGAGATCGCCGTGCGCGTGCTCAAGGAAATCCGCGAGCGGCTGCGCTTCCTCAACGACGTCGGCCTCGACTATCTCACTTTGTCGCGCAATTCCGGCACGCTGTCGGGCGGCGAGAGCCAGCGCATCCGGCTGGCATCGCAGATCGGCTCCGGCCTCACCGGCGTGCTCTACGTGCTGGACGAACCGTCGATCGGCCTGCACCAGCGAGACAATGCGCGCCTGCTCGACACGCTGAAGCACCTGCGCGACATCGGCAACACGGTCATCGTGGTCGAGCATGACGAGGACGCCATCCTGCATGCCGACTACGTCGTCGACATCGGTCCGGCCGCCGGCATCCATGGCGGTGAAATCATTGCCCAGGGCACGCCGCAGCAGGTGATGGCCAACCCCAATTCGATCACCGGCAAATACCTTTCGGGCGAACTCGAAGTGGCGACACCAGCGGTTCGCCGCGAGGCGAAGAAGAACCGCCGCCTGAAAGTGGTCGGCGCACGCGGCAACAATCTGAAGAATGTCACCGCCGAAATTCCGCTCGGCACCTTCACCGCCGTCACAGGCGTATCGGGCGGCGGCAAGTCGACCTTCCTGATCGAGACACTGTTCAAGGCGGCCTCGCGCCGCATCATGGGCTCGCGCGAACATCCGGCCGAGCACGACCGCATCGAGGGCCTGGAATTCCTCGACAAGGTCATCGACATCGACCAGTCGCCGATCGGACGGACCCCGCGCTCCAACCCCGCCACCTATACCGGCGCCTTCACGCCGATCCGCGACTGGTTCGCGGGCCTGCCGGAAGCCAAGGCGCGCGGCTATCAGCCGGGACGCTTTTCGTTCAACGTCAAGGGCGGCCGTTGCGAGGCCTGCCAGGGCGACGGCGTCATCAAGATCGAGATGCACTTCCTGCCCGACGTCTACGTCACCTGCGACGTCTGCCACGGCAAGCGGTATAACAGAGAGACGCTGGACGTGCTGTTCAAGGGCAAGTCGATCGCCGACGTGCTCGACATGACCGTCGAGGAAGGCGTCGACTTCTTCGCCGCCGTGCCCGGCGTGCGCGACAAGCTCGACACGCTGAAGCAGGTCGGCCTCGGCTACATCCATATCGGCCAGCAGGCAACCACGTTGTCGGGCGGCGAGGCGCAGCGGATAAAACTCGCCAAGGAGCTGTCGCGCAAGGCGACCGGCAAGACGCTCTATATCCTCGACGAGCCGACCACCGGCCTGCACTTCCACGATGTCGCCAAGCTGCTGGAAGTGCTGCACGAACTGGTCGACCAGGGCAACACGGTGGTGGTGATCGAGCACAATCTCGAAGTGATCAAGACCGCCGACTGGGTGCTCGACCTCGGCCCCGAGGGTGGCGATGGCGGCGGCGAGCTGGTCGCCTCCGGCACTCCGGAAGCGATCGTGCGCGAAAAACGCAGCTACACCGGCCAGTTCCTCAAGGAATTGCTGGAACGACGCCCCGGAGGCAAGCGCGAAGCAGCGGAGTGATGGCGGGCTGGCGTTGGGAATCTCCGGAATGAAGATCAGGAAAGCCCTTGCCCCGGATGTCACCGCCGTCATAACTCTGACCACGGATGCCTACGCGCCCTACACCTTGCTGCTCGGCGCGCCGCCGATCCCAGTCACGGAAGACTATGCGCCGCGCATCGAACGCGGCGAGGTCTGGCTGCTGGAGAGCGGGGACGAAGGTGCCGGAGTGCTCACACTGGAGCGGCATGAAGACCACGCGATGATCTTCTCCGTCGCCGTGGCGCCAGGATTTCAGGGCAAGGGCTTCGGCATCGCGCTGCTGAAACATGCGGATCAGCAGGCGCGCCTGTGGGGCGTGCCGGAGGTGCGGCTCTACACCAATGCGAAAATGGAGCGCAACATCGCGCTCTATCTCGCCTATGGCTATCGCGAAACGGGTCGCCGGCCCAATCCTTACCGGCCAGGATGGGTGCTCGTCGACATGGCCAAGCCGGTCGACGAGGTCACGACGGCCTGATTTTTCTGAACGCGGCCAGATTTCTGAAACGGGAGGACGACAATGAGCAAATCGGGAACAATCCGCGCCGGGATGGGCGGCTGGACCTTCGAGCCGTGGGACACGTCCTTCTACCCGGAAAAACTCCCCAAGGCCAAGCAGTTGCAATACGCCAGCCGGCAGGTACCGAGCATCGAGGTCAACGGCACCTACTATTCCAGCTTCAAGGAACCGACCTTCGTCAAATGGGCCAATGAGGCCCCCGACGGTTTCGTCTACTCGCTGAAGGGCAACCGCTTCGTCACCAACCGCCGCGTGCTTGGCGAAGCCGGCGAATCGATGATGCGCTTCCTCGGCTCCGGCGTTGCCGCGCTCGGCGACAAGCTAGGGCCGATCCTGTGGCAGTTCGCGCCGACCAAGAAATTCGATCCGGACGATTTCGAGGCCTTTCTGAAACTTCTGCCCGAAAAGCAGGACGGTGTCGCGCTGCGCCACGCGCTCGAAGTCCGCAACGACAGTTTCATCGTGCCGGAATTCCCGGCGCTCGCGCGCAAATACAGGGCGGCCATCGTCTATGCCGATCACGCAAAATATCCTGATATCGCCGATATCACCGGCGATTTCATCTATGCGCGGCTGCAGACCGGCTCGGATGACAATCCGGACTGCTACACGCCAAAAGGCCTCGATGAATGGGCGGCGCGGACCAAGGTCTGGGCGGAAGGCAAGCAGCCGGCCGATTTGCGGCGCGCCGACCCTGCCACCGACGCGCCGGTGCAACCGCGCGACGTGTTCGTCTACTTCATCACCGAGGGCAAGGTGCGCGCGCCCTTCGGCGCCATGGCACTTATGAAGCGGGTCGCCTGAGAAACTCTGCGCAGACGGCCCACTGGCGGCGGCGCCTGCCCTGAACCGTCGCATCTTCGTCGCTATCGTAACCTTATCGACACTTCCTTGCGTCATGACTGCAGCAACGCCAGGCTGCAGGGTCGTCGCGGGCAAGGAACGAGGGGCATGTCGCTCGACTACAACTCACTTCTGCTGGCGGTCGGTTTCTCCGCTGCCTGCCTGAGCCTGACGTTGTTCGGCACCTGGCTCACCGCCCGCACCGACAAGTTCCTGCTCACCTGGGCGCTCAGCGCCTTGCTGGTGGTGGGCGAGGTCTTCACCTATGACGCCTATATCGACGCGCCCAGGCGCGGCCTCGGCATCGCCACCTTCACCTTGCTGCTGGTCGGCTTCTCGATGATGCTGGGCGCCGCCTACCAATTCAGAAGCGGCGGCTCACCGATACCCAGGATTCTGATCGGCAGCGGCATTTCACTGGCAGTGGCGCTGCCGCCCATGGCTCTGGGCTATGACGGGCTCGGCTTCATGCTCGAGAACCTGTTTGCGGCCCTGCTCTTGTTCGCCACCGCCGCCGAATACTGGAAGGGCCGCGCCGAGGCCCCGGCGCTTACCATCGGCGCCGCCGCACTCTATTCGGCGACCGCCATGTCCTTCCTGCTCTGCGCGACGGTTTTGGCATGGGATGGCAAGCTGATCATGAGCCATGCGCCGAGGAACTGGGCCGAGGATCTCAGCCTCGTCGTCGTCATCGCCAGCATGACCGGCATCGGCGCCTTGTCGCTGGCCCTCAACCAGGGGCGTCTGGCGGGGCATCACCGCCGCAACGCGCTGACGGATCAGCTGACCGGCCTGCTCAACCGCCGCGCGCTGTTCGACCTCTTTGGCGATTCCCCCGTCGGCGCCTTTACCGCCGTGGTCGTGTTCGACCTCGATAGCTTCAAGGCCATCAATGACGAGTTCGGCCACGCGACGGGCGATGAGGTGCTGAAAGTGTTCGCCAAGGAGCTTGCCGGCAACCTTCGCCCGACCGATGTCGCCGCGCGCATGGGCGGCGAGGAGTTCGCGGTGGTGTTGAAGCGGACTTTGCCCGAAACAGTGGAAAACACGGCCGAGGCGATACGAACCTCATTCGCCGCGCGCCGCATCGACACCGAGAACGGTTCCCTGACATGCACCGTCAGCGCCGGCTTTGCTTTCGGCACCAAACAGGGCCTAAGCTTCGACAAGGTGCTCAGCGCCGCAGACGAGGCGCTCTATGCCGCCAAGCGCGGCGGCCGCAACCGCGTCACCGCCTCGACGTTCCGGCGGGCCGGCTGACCACGCGCATCAATGCCGTGCCTGTGATCGTTGGATGGGCGAATGCGGCTTTTACGCCGCCATGACGATTTCATTGAAGGCATCGAGGTCGACATAGAAAACCTTCGTGATCTCCTCGATCAGCTCGTCGTGCTCATAGCCCTGGGATTTCAGGATGTTGATGGCGGTGATGATGTCGACGCGCTCGGTGAGTCGCCGTTTCTGGTAGTCCTCGACGTAACGTTCCATGGCTGCCCCTTAGCCTGTGTGCCCAAACGCGTTGAACGACAGAGATCGCAGGGAGGATGCTAGGAACGCATGCTTGCGCGGAACTTGCCCGTCGCCCACCTCGATCTGCGACAAACCAGACTGATACGGAAGCGGCCGACTCACAAAGCCATCAGAAGATTAGCATGTAGTATTGAGCGTGCCAGCGGGTGTCGAAGGAAGATCGAGTAAACTTTCATCAGGAGATGGATTTACACCGTCAGGAACTTCCTGACATCCGCCCGGTCGAGATCTTCGGCAGGACCAGTATGGACGATCTGGCCGCGGTCCATGATGTTGACCTCGTCGGCGAGTTCGCGGCAGAAGTCGAGATATTGCTCCACGAGAAGAACCGCAATGCCGGCCTGGTCGCGCAGATAGCGGATGGCGCGGCCGATGTCCTTGATAACAGACGGCTGGATACCTTCCGTCGGCTCATCGAGCACCAACAGCTTGGGCCGCATCACCAGCGCCCTGCCGATGGCGAGCTGCTGCTGCTGGCCGCCGGAGAGATCGCCGCCGCGGCGGCCAAGCATCTGCTTGAGCACCGGAAACAATTCGAAGACATGCGCCGGCACGTTGCGGTCGGCCCGTTTCAGGGGCGCGAATCCCGATTCGAGGTTCTCCCGCACGCTGAGCAGCGGAAAAATCTCCCTGCCCTGCGGCACGAATGCGATGCCCGACCGGGCGCGGTCATACGCCGCGCTCCGGTCGAGCGCCTTCCCCTCGAAGGCAACGCTTCCGCTCGTCAGCCTGTGGTGGCCGACGATCGATCTCATCAAACTGGTTTTGCCGACGCCGTTGCGGCCGAGCACGCAAGTGATCTTGCCGGCGCCCGCTTTCAGCGACACGCCCCGCAGCGCCTGGGCGGCGCCGTAGTGGAGCGTGGCATCGGAAACTTCGAGCATGTCAGCGCCTTCTCCAGAACCGAAGGAAGGCAAGATCGAAGCGATCGAATTGTACGCGCCAAACCATGATCATCTCCCCAGATAGACTTCGACGACGCGTTCATCGGCGGATACGAAATCGAGCGTGCCTTCTGAAAGCACCGAGCCCTCATGCAGGCAGGTAACCTTGACGCCGAGCTCGCGCACGAAATGCATGTCGTGCTCGACGACGATCACCGAATGGTCGCGGGCGATCTCCTTGAGCAGGCGCGCGGTCTCCTCGGTTTCGGCGTCGGTCATGCCGGCGACCGGCTCGTCGACCAGCAGCAGCTTCGGGTCCTGCGCCAGGAGCATGCCGATCTCCAGCCACTGCTTCTGGCCGTGGCTGAGATTGGCGGCCAGCTCGTCGCGTTTGTCGCCGAGCCGGATGGTCCCGAGGATGTCGTCGATCCGCCGCGCCTCGGCGGGTGAGCGTCGATGGAACAGCGCCGGAAAGATCGAGCGCGGCCCCTTCAGCGCCAGCATCAAATTTTCCTCGATCGTGTGGCTTTCGAAAACCGTCGGTTTCTGGAATTTGCGGCCGATGCCCATCATGGCGATCTCGGCCTCGTCATGCTTGGTGAGATCCACCTGGCCGTCGAAGAACACCTCGCCCTCGTCGGGCCGTGTCTTGCCGGTGACGATGTCCATCATCGTCGTCTTGCCGGCGCCGTTGGGGCCGATGATGGCGCGCATCTCGCCCTTGTCGAGCACCAGCGACAGATTGTTGATGGCGCGAAAACCGTCGAAGGCAACCGAGACGCCGTCGAGATAGAGGATGGTGTTGCTCTTCGACATCGCCCTCACTCCGCCGGCTGTGGTTCGGGGTTTGGCGAGGACCATTCGCCGGGTGTTCTCGCCGCCGCCCGCGCCGTTTCCGGGGACGCCATTTCGGGATCGACACCAGCCTCCGAGGCCAGCGATGCCGCCCGTAGCGCCCTGTTACCCCGCCAGGAGTCCCGCCAACTGTCCCACATGCCGATGACACCCTTGGGCAGGAACAGCGTGACGGCGACGAACAGACCGCCCAGCGCGAACAGCCACAGTTCAGGCAGCACGCCGGTGAACCAGGATCTTCCGGCGTTGACCAGCAGCGCACCGATGATCGGCCCGATGATGGTGCCGCGCCCGCCGACCGCTGCCCAGATCACCACCTCGATCGAATTGGAGGGTTCGAATTCGCCCGGATTGATGATGCCGACCTGCGGCACGTAAAGCGCGCCCGCGACACCGGCCATGACAGCTGAAACCGTGAAGGCGAACAGCTTCACATTCTCCGCCCGCCAGCCGAGGAAGCGAGTGCGGCTTTCGGCATCGCGCACCGCCATCAACAGCTTGCCGTATTTGGAGCCGACAATCGCCCAGGTGACGAAGACGCCGAGCGCCAGCGTCACCGCGCTTGCCGCGAACAGCGCCGAGCGGGTTGCGTCGGCCTGCACGTTGAAGCCCAGAATGTCCTTGAAATCGGTGAGACCGTTATTGCCCCCGAAGCCCATGTCGTTGCGAAAGAAGGCGAGCAGCAGCGCATAGGTCATCGCCTGCGTGATGATGGAGAGATAGACGCCGGTGACGCGGCTGCGGAAGGCGAACCAGCCGAAGACGAAGGCGAGCAGGCCGGGTACCGCCAGCACCATGAGGCCGGCGAACCAGAAATGGTCGAAGCCGGTCCAGAACCAGGGCAGTTCCTTGTAGTTCAGGAACACCATGAAATCAGGCAGGACCGGGTTGCCATAAACGCCGCGCGAGCCGATCTGGCGCATCAGATACATGCCCATCGCGTAGCCGCCGAGCGCGAAGAAGGCGCCGTGGCCGAGCGAGAGGATGCCGCAATAGCCCCAGACGAGGTCAAGCGCGAGCGCCAGCAGCGCATAGCAGAGGTATTTGCCGGTCAGCGCCACGATATAGGGCGGGACGTAGAATGCGCTCGTAGGCGAAACAACCAGGTTGAGCAGCGGCACGACGATGGCCGCCGCCAGCAGGATGAGGATGGTGATGGCGATGCGGCGGTCCGCGCCCGCGGCGAAGAAGCGTCCCGACATCATGCTTCCACCGCCCTGCCCTTGAGCGCGAACAGGCCGCGCGGGCGCTTCTGGATGAACAGGATGATCAGCACCAGCACGACGATCTTGCCGAGCACCGCCCCGGCATAGGGTTCCAGGAACTTGTTGACGACGCCGAGCGAAAAGGCGCCGACCAGCGTGCCCCACAGATTGCCGACGCCGCCGAAGACGACGACCATGAAACTGTCGATGATGTAGCCGCGGCCGAGATTGGGCGAGACATTGTCGATCTGGCTGAGCGCCACGCCGGCTATGCCGGCAATGCCGGAGCCGAGCGCGAAGGTCAGCGCGTCGACCCATGGCGTCCTGATGCCCATCGAGGCGGCCATGCGCCGGTTGGCGGTGACGGCGCGCATCTGTAAGCCCCAGGGGGTGCGCTTCATCACATAGAGCAGCACGGCAAAGACGCTGAGCGCGAACACCAGGATCCAGAGCCGGTTCCAGGTGATGGCAAGTTGGCCGACATCGAACGAACCCGACATCCAGGAGGGATTGCCGACCTCCTGGTTGGTCGGCCCGAAGATCGAGCGCACTGCCTGCTGCAGGATCAGCGAAACGCCCCATGTCGCCAGCAGCGTCTCCAGCGGCCGGCCGTAGAGGAAGCGGATAACGCCGCGCTCGATGGCGAGGCCGACAAGCCCTGCGACCAGGAACGCGAGCGGCAGCGCGATCACCAGCGACCAGTCGAACAGGCCGGGAAAGGACGTGCGGATCACCTGCTGGACGACGAAGGTCGTGTAGGCGCCGAGCATTACCATCTCGCCATGCGCCATATTGATGACGCCCATGACGCCGAAGGTGATGGCAAGCCCGATCGCCGCCAGCAGCAGCACCGAGCCCAGCGAAATGCCGTACCAGATGTTCTGTCCGGCGTCCCACAGGGCCAGCGTCGAATTGATGTTGGCGATTGCCGCTGTCGCGGCTTCCTTCACTGCGCCCGAGGCATTGGCCTCTGCCGAGGTGAGCAGCGATACCGCATCGCGGTCGCCGCGCGCGCCGATCAGGGCGATTGCCGCAAGCTTGTCGGCATCCGGCCGATCCGAGCTCAGAATCGACGCGGCACGAGCCTGTTCCAGCAAGGTCTTGACACTGGCGACCGTCTCATTGGCGATCGCGGCATCGAGCGGCTCGATGTTTGCGGCATCGGGCGTCTTGAACATGGTGTCGGCGGCGGCGAGCCGAACGGCCGGATCCTTGGCGCCAAGCGTCAGCGTGCCCAGCGCATCGCGGATGGTGCGGCGCAGCGTGTTGTTGACCTTGATCTTGATGATGTCGTCCTTGGCCGCTTCACCGGATGGTTCGCCGCTCAGCGGGTCGAAAAGCTGGACTCGTTCGCCGCCTTCCTTGCCGACGAAGACCAGGGAATCGATCTTGCGGACATAAAGATTGCCGTCGGCGAGCGCCGCAAGCGGCCGCTCCACTGCCGGATCGCCGGTCGCCGCCAAGTCGTGAACGACAGCTCTCGTCTCCGAAAAACCCTTGGCGGTGGCGAACTTGGCGATGATGCCACGCAGATCGGCTTCGCCAGCGCCCGACGACGACAGCGTCGCCAGCAAGAACAGCAGCGTCAGGCCAAATGCGCGGAAAAGGTTCATCGGCGTCAGGCGGCTCTTCAGGGTTGAGTTGGACGTCCGGACGGCGGAGGAACCGTCCGGACGCTCGCGGTCATGGGCATGGACCTGAAGGTCCAGCCCGGGAGGATCAGTTTGTGCCCTTGCCGCCGCATTTGCCGGTGGCGACATTGAAGTTGCCGCAGGACAGAGGCGCCCGCCAATCGGAGATCAAGTCCTTGGAATCGGGCAGGTAATCCGACCACTCGTCGCCCATCACCAGCCCCGGCGTGCGCGAGACCGTCTCGAACTGGCCGTCTGCCTGGATTTCACCGATCAGCACCGGCTTGGTGATGTGATGGTTCGGCATCATCGTCGAATAGCCGCCGGTCAGGTTCGGCACCGAGACGCCGACCATGGCGTCAATCACCTTGTCCGGATCGGTGGTGCCGGCCTTCTCGACCGCCTTCACCCACATGTTGAAGCCGATATAGTGGGCCTCCATCGGGTCGTTTGTGGTGCGCTTGTCGTTCTTGATGAACTTGTGCCAGTCGGCGATGAACTTCTTGTTCTCGGGTGTGTCGACGCTCTCAAAATAGTTCCAGGCGGCGAGATGGCCGACCAGAGGCGCCGTGTCGAGACCGGCAAGCTCCTCCTCGCCCACAGAGAAGGCCATGACCGGGATGTCCTCGGCCTTGATGCCCTGGTTGCCCAGTTCCTTGTAGAACGGCACGTTGGCGTCGCCGTTGACGGTGGAGACGACGGCGGTCTTCTTGCCGGCCGAACCGAACTTCTTGATTGCCGAGACTTCGGTCTGCCAGTCGGAGAAACCGAACGGCGTGTAGTTGACCATGATGTCTTCCGCCGCGACGCCCTTGGCCTTCAGATAGGCCTCGAGGATCTTGTTGGTGGTGCGGGGATAGACATAGTCGGTGCCTTCCAGCACCCATCGCTTCACCGAACCGCCGTCCTCGCTCATCAAATAGTCGACGGCCGGAATGGCCTGCTGGTTCGGCGCTGCGCCCGTATAGAACACGTTGCGCTCGCTCTCCTCGCCCTCATACTGGACGGGATAGAACAGGATGTTGTCGAGTTCCGAAAACACCGGCAGCACCGATTTGCGCGACACCGAGGTCCAGCAGCCGAACACCGCCGCGACCTTGTCCTTGGAGATCAACTCGCGCGCCTTCTCGGCGAAGAGCGGCCAGTTGGACGCCGGATCGACGACGACCGCTTCGAGCTTCTTGCCGAGCAGCCCGCCCTTGGCGTTCTGCTCGTCGATGAGCATCAGCATGGCATCCTTCAGCGTCGTCTCCGAAATCGCCATCGTGCCGGACAGCGAATGGAGGATGCCGACCTTGATCGTGTCGTCGGCCGCCTTCGCGGGCGCCGACATGGACAGGCCGGCAGCGACCACGCCCGCCGAAAACATTTTTGTTATTGTCGAGAAATTACCCCTCATGCCTGACACTCCCAAGCTGATTGATTGCAACGCAACACTACGAAGCAACCCCCATGCCAATCGCCGAGGCGGTCTCGCGGGAGAAGTTAATGCTCAATATTATCAGTGGTTTGACATATCGTACTTAGAGAAATCGTGAGGGCCGGTTAAAAATTGGTTGAGAGAAATTTGCGCAGCGCACACGGTTTTTGCCTAATTTTCGTTCAATTTTTCCAAATGCCTAGATTTTGATCTCCGCAAGCAGGCCGCACCCGACAATATTGCGGCACGGCACACAAATGGGGCAAGTTCGCTCCTCAACCGAGGGACGTTATGGCATCCGGAATTTCACGCATCTCTACCGGCCTATTGTTTCTGGCGGCGGCGACCGGGGCGGCGCGAGCCGACTTCAGCGACGGCAAGATGCCCGACGGCATTTATCATTGCGAGGTCTACCTGCTCGGCATGTTCCTCAACCTCGGCGACATCACCATCAAGGGAAATGTCTATACCGGCCCAATCACCTTCGGAACGGCCCAGCAGGGCTACAATTACCAGATGGACGCAAATGGGGTGATCTCCTGGCTGGGACCGCTCGGCGGCTACACCGCCGGCGGCAACTCGTTGTCCCTCACTCAGGCGACTCTGGATGGTCAGGGCCCGCCTTCATTCGACATCATCATGAGGCAACCCGACGGCGCCTTCACCGCCTCGACCTGCACGAAGGACTGAAATGTCCGTTCGGAATTGTATGAGGATCGGAGCGACTCGGCGAGGCTGTCAAACACCGGGCCGATCGGGGGCGGCGATTTCCAGCGCCAGCCGCGTCATGTCGGTAAAAAGATCCTGGCGTTCCGCATAGTGGGTCTGTTCGCCGCTGTCGATATCGTCGACCACCGTGCAGATCGATAGCGCACGGGCCCCGAAATGCCTGGAAATGCGATAGAGCGCACTGGTCTCCATGTCCACGGCTAGCGCGCCGGCTGCCTGCGCATCGGCAAAACGGGCGCGTCCCTCCGGATGGTGGAAGACGTCGCTGCATGCCGTCAGCCCGGCACGATGGTCGATGCCGAGTTCGGCCGCCTTCGCCAATGCGCGGGCAAACAGCGCCGGGTCCGGCCCGGCTGCAGCGTCATAGAGGCCGAAAACCTGACCGCTTCGGGCGCTTTCGGGCCGCACCGATTGGGAGATGACGAGGCTGCGCAGTTTTACGTCAGCGGTCAGCCCGCCGCAGGTGCCAGTACGGATCAAGGTCCGCACGCCATAGCCGTCCAGCAGCTCATGCGCATAGATCAGAAAGGAGGACCCGCCGATGCCTGTCGCCTGGATGCTGATCGGCTGACCACGAAACAGGCCAGTGAAGCCAAGGGCACCGCGCCGGCGGTTGATGCAGCGCGGGGCCTCCAGGAATGTCATGGCCATCCATTCGGCGCGCTGGGGGTCGCCCGGCAACAGCACAATTTCGGCGTAGTCGCCCTTGCTGGCTTCGATGTGTGGCGTCAACAGCTCGTCCCTGCCGTTTCATCCACAATCATGGCCTTGTCGCAGTATTGCGCAAGAGGCATTCGGGAACGCTAATACACGGAAACTTCGTTTCAGGACGACAATATCACGAAAACAAAGAGTTAAAGCGGTCGGCGACTCTATCAAAGCTGAACTGTTCTAGGACTCATAAGCGCGGAGCCACAGCCGCATCGAGGCGAGCTGGACCATGGCGAGGAAGTTGCGAGCTTGTCGTAGCGGGTGGCGACACGCCGGAAGCGCTTCATCTCGGAGAAGAACCGCTCGATCAGGTTGCGCTCGCGATAGAGCCGCTTGCTGAAGCAAGGCTTCACTTGGTTGCTCTCGGCGGGATGTTCGAGCGGCGGTTAGGCCGAGCCGCCCCAATTGCAGGCTGATGAAGACGCGCGGCGCGTCTTCATCAGCCGACGCACTCCAAGCGCTCATGATGCGAAGCTGGTTGAGCGCGAAAGCTCCTCCCACGCGCTGATTTCGCCCCGCATTACGTCGAGCTTCTGGTCGACCAGCCCCAGCGCGTCGTCGCCCAGGAACAGCCGTACCGGCGGGTTCGCGGCATCGACCAGCACGAGCAACGCCTGCGCGGCCTTGGCCGGATCGCCCGGTTGGTTGCCGCTCTTGGCCTGTCGCGCGGCGCGGACCGGGTCCATGACCGCGTCATAGTCGGCAATGCTGCGCGGCGTGCGATCCATCGAGCGTCCGGCCCAATCCGTGCGGAATTGGCCGGGAGCGAGCGCCGTCACCCGGATTCCAAAGCCTGCCACTTCCTTGCCGAGCGCTTCGGAAATGCCTTCGAGTGCGAATTTGCTTCCGCAATAGAAGGTGATCCCGGGCATGGTGATGAAGCCGCCCATGGACGTGACGTTGATGATATGGCCGCGATGCCGCTCGCGCATGCCCGGCAGCACCGCCTTGATCATCGCGACGGGCCCGAAGACGTTGGCGGCGAACTGGCGCTGGAGATCGTCCATGGAGGACTCCTCCAGCACGCCCTCATGGCCGTAACCGGCGTTATTCACCAGCACGTCGATTGGGCCCGCCTGCCGTTCGGCCGCGGCGACAGCCGCCGGGACCGTCCCGAAATCGGTCACGTCCAGCAAGAGCGGGTGGGCGCGATCGGGCGCGAGCGCTGCGAAGATCTCGGCGTCGGTCTTCCGCCGCACGGTGCCGATCACCCGATGGCCCGCTTCAAGCGCGCCTCTTGCAAATGCTCGCCCCAGCCCGGAGCTGACACCGGTGATGAGGAATGTCTTAGGGGTGGAAGTCATGGTTCACTCCGGGCTATGATTGAAACTATATCATGATATAGATAGCAGCATGACACAAAACAAGACCAAGGTTGCTCCGACCGCCACGCGGGGTGAGCCGCTTCGTCAGCGTGTGATCGATGCGGCGGAACGACTGCTCCGACAGGGTAAGGCCGATTTCTCGATGCGCGACCTCGCCACCGAAGCCGGAGTCAGTTTCGCGACGCCGTTCAATCAGTTCGGAAGCAAGGCCGCGATCATGCATGCCCTTTCGCGGCGGCGGATCGATACGATGGCCCAGCGCTTTGCCGGGATGTCACCGCCTGCCGATGCCGCCGGCCGCGTGCTGTTGGCCATCGATACGGCGGTCGAGGTGATGCTGGAGGAGCCGGAGATAAACCGGGCCGTGATGGGGTGGATCGGCACGGCCGGCCCGTCCCCCGGAAGGGTCCTGGCGCACTCCACAACCTTGTGGTCGCTTGCCCTTGGAGCGGGCGAAGGCTTGATCGCGGCCGGCAGGCAGGAGGCGCTGCGCAGTTTGCCGGAGCAGCTCGCATTTGCCTTTCGTGGGGTCCTGTCATTCTGGACCGCCGGCGAACTGCCGGATGAGGCGCTTGCCTCGAAGGCGCGAGAGATCGCAAAAACCTTGCTGCTCGGATTTGCTGAACGGCCGCTAATCGGCGATTCCGTCTCCTAAGCTGCCCTCCGGGGAACCACCAATCTCGGCCATTCCCGATTTATGGGTTCATGGCCTAGAGTAGCGCAGCGTACCCAGCGATTGTTCTTGGCCGAATGTCGCCGATAGTCGTTAGTCAAGCGGGGGAGAGCGCATGCTATCATGACGGTGGCATCGTTGAATTTCGAACGGAAGCGCAAGTTCGATCAGGCACTCGCGATTAAGTCACCACGGGATGGTTTCGTTTTCCCACTGCGTGAACGTGCCCGCCGGGCCGTCGGGGCCGAGCAGCGCGACGCGCACCACCTCGCGGGAACCCTCTTCAACAGATTCTGTTCCCCGATATCCGTTGAGGTTTGTCTTGGTGTAGCCCGGAGAGACCAAGTTGACTTTGATCGCCGTCGACTCCAACTCGATCATCAAGGCGAGCGTCATCGCGTTAAGGGCCGTCTTGGAGGCCGAGTAGACGGGACTGAAGATCGCGCGGTATTGGAAGGCCGGGTCTGCGTTCAGCGTCAGCGAGCCAACGGCGCTCGACACGTTGACGATGCGGGCATCCGACGACTCGCGCAGCAGCGGCAGCATCGCCTGGGTGACGGCGACGACGCCGAACACGTTGGTCTCCCACACCGCGCGCACCTCATCGAGCGACACGACGCTCGGGTGAGTCGACTTGGCATAATCCTCGGCCGAGTCGGCCGCCCGTCTTCTGGTATTCGAGATGGCCGCGTTGTTGACGAGCAGGTCGAGACGGCCGAACTCGCCTCGGATGCGCTCTGCCGCAGCGGCAATCGAAGCCTGATCCGTCACGTCGAGTTGGAGCGCAATGGCGCCCGGCCCGATCTCCTTGGCCGCAGCCTCGCCGCGTGTGGAATCGCGCGATCCGACCAGCACGGTGACGCCGTTTGCCACGAGTTCCTTGGCGACTTGAAGACCCACTCCTTGGTTCGCCCCTGTGATCAGGGCGATGCGTTTATGCCGCATGGCGATACTCCTTCGAAGCGTTGTTCAGGCAGCGGATCGTTCCGGAACCGGCCGTCGGCGCAGGCTTGCTTACATGATCCCTGGCGATAGGCCGCTTCCATCGGCCCGATCGGTTCCGTGTGGCATGATCTTGCCGATCTCTCAAAGCCACGCCGCTCGTGACCCAACGCTTCGGTCGTCGCGGAGTTTCAGCGAATACAAATTTTGATCGTGCGAAGGTCTCCCATCGAATTGGCCCCAAGGCCTGCCGCCCTCAACGGGCTCGAGCGCGGATGGCCTGTGCGAGAAGATCCCTTGGGTCCCGGAGTCAACGTGTGGATGGCCTGCATTTTCGATGCTGAGCGGAGTGTCGTTCGCTGGCGCCATCTCCTTCAAGCTCTCGACCTACGAGATCATCCTTGCTCGGAAGGGCAGTCCAGCGACCCCAAGCGCAATGCGGCCGTCCAGTTCGCCCGCAAGGTCATCGAGACCCAGGGCAATGTCAGCGACGCCGATCTGGAGGCCGTGGCCGCCGCCGGCCACACAGGCCTCGCCCAGGCGACAGAGGTCGCTATCGGACTTATCCGAACTGCGCGGCTGCCCGTGCGGCCGGCGTGACGCCCATCAGGTACGAGCAGGCCGGCTATGGGAGCCATCTGGACCGCGATGGGACGGAGTGGCCTGCGAGTGACTGCCTGCCCGGCCCAGCGCGAAGCCGGCGATCATCATCGCCCAGGTTCCTTCTGAGTGACGTAAGGTCTCATGCCACGAACCTCCGTGTCAGGACTCCAGCATGTCCTTGACGATCGTTGCCAACTGCTTGAGCGAAAACGGTTTCGGCAGGAATCCGAAATGCGCGTCCGCCGGCAGGTTCCTGGCGAATGCATCCTCGGCATAGCCGGACACGAAGACGAATTTGATGTCCGGCTGGCGCTTGCGCAGTTCGCCGAGCAGCGTCGGCCCGTCCATCTCCGGCATCACCACATCCGAAACCACGATGTCGACCTTGCCGCCGAGCGCTTCGAACACTTCCAGCGCCTCGACCCCGGAGGACGCCTCGTGCACGGTATAGCCGCGCGAGGTCAGTGCCCGCATGCCGCCCATGCGCACCGCATCCTCGTCCTCGACCAGCAGCACAGTGGCCGACCCGGACAAATCCTTGCCTGTCTCGGCCGACTTGGCAGGCACCGCTGCCGGTGCTTCCCCGGGTTCGCCTGCCTTCTTCGCCTCGGCGATGTGGCGCGGCAGGAAGATGCGGAAGACCGAACCCTTGCCGACCTCGGAATCGCAGAAGATAAAGCCGCCGGTCTGTTTGATGATGCCATAGACCATGGACAGGCCAAGGCCGGTGCCCTTGCCGACCTCCTTGGTGGTGAAGAACGGTTCGAATATCTTCTTCAGCACGTCGGGCGCGATGCCGCTGCCGGTGTCCTCGACCTCGGCCACCACATAGTCCGCCGGAGTGAGTTCCCGGTAGGGGAAGGTCTTGCACTCCTCGGCGGTCACATTGCGGGTGCGCACCGTGAGGTCGCCGCCCGCCGGCATTGCATCGCGCGCGTTGACCGCCAGGTTGACCACCACCTGCTCGAACTGGCCGATATCGACCTTGACCGGCCAAAGATCGCGACCGTGGTCGATCTTCAGCTTGATGTCGTTGCCGACCAGACGGGCGAGCAACATCCTGAGATCGGCGAGCACGTCGGTGAGGTTCAGCACTTCCGGCCGCAGCGTCTGCTTGCGCGAAAAGGCCAGCAACTGCCGCACCAGCGAGGCCGCCCGGTTGGCATTCTGCTTGATGTTCATGATGTCGGGAAAGGATGGGTCCGACGGCCGATGGTTGGTCAGAAGCAGGTCAGACGCCATGATGATGGCGGTCAGCACATTGTTGAAGTCGTGCGCGATGCCGCCGGCAAGCTGGCCGACCGCCTGCATCTTCTGGCTTTGCGCCATCTGCCCTTCGAGCGCCTTCTGCTCCGTCGTCTCGACGGCGTAGACGATGGCCGACTCCTCGGCCCCCTCGCCGCCTGTGCCGTCGGCGACCGCATTGACGTAAAAACGGATGTGGCGCTCCTCATTGCCGGGCAGGAGCGTGTCGATCGGCTCGATATCGGCCTGCCGCTGCCTTGCCTTTTCGAAGGCCGCGGCAAAGGCCGGGCGGTCACGTTCGTGGATGACCGTGTCGAGCCGCATGCGGCGATCGACGGCGTCCCGGTCGACGACCGATGAAAACAGCGAAAGGAACGGCGCATTGGTGCGCAGGATGCGCCCGCTGGCGTCGACGCCGGCGATCGCCATCGGCGTTGAATTGAAGAAGCGGGTGAAGCGCACTTCCGAAGCGCGCAGGTCCGCCGAGGCGTCCTCGCCTTGCGTGCGGTTGAGCACGATCGTGCGCGTCGGGCCGTTGAGGCCTTCGCGGCTGGCTGAAACGCGATGCATGAAGCGCACCGGCAGCGCCTCGCCCGTCATCGTCGTGAGGTCGAGATCGATGACCGCGTTGCGCGTCGTACCGGGGTCGGCCTTGACCGAGCGCACCAGTGCCATGCCGTCGCCAGCGACGATCTCCGGCAGGGAGACGGCGCCGGGCGTGAAGCTGGCAAGGTCGATACCCAGCCATTCGGCGAGCGTGGCGTTGATGTAGGTGACGCGGCCTTCCTGGTCGGCGGAAAAGAAGCCGGCGGGCGCGTGGTCGAGATGATCGATCGCCTTCTGCAGGTCCAGGAAGAAACGCTCCTGCTCGGCGCGTTCCTGCGAAATGTCGGCAAGTTGCCAGGCGAGCATCGGCAGCCGTTGGCCCGGCACGCTGAAGGTGCGGGCGCGGGCGCGATACCAGCGCGCGCCGGGCTCAGCACCAGGCTTGATCGACTGCGCAAGTCGGAATTCGCCGTCGCCCGGCTGGCCGTCACGCAGGCCGGAGGCCAGTCGGTAGATGGTGACCGAAGCTTCCGGAACATCCGAAAGCAGCCCTTCGACCGTCTTCAGGTCGGCCGCGGAAGAGGCTCCGGTCATATCGGCATAGGCGCGGTTGGCATAGACCACGCGGCCCTTGGTGTCCGTGACCAGAAGGCCCTGCGACATCGAATCGACGAATGCCTTCGACAGTTCGTCGCCCGTCGAGCGTGGCGTGATCTGCACGAAGCCGATTGCCGTGGCGAACAGGAAGCCGACGCCGATCATCGCCAGCACGCCGAGCATGCCGAGCAGGAAAGGGTCGCCGAGCCGTTCGCGGAACAGGCCGAAGACGATGGCGGCCCCCGTCAGGACGGCAATGAAGATGACGAGCCGGGTGACGGCGCCGGGCCGCGTGTTCTGATCGACGATCGGTACCGGATAGAAATCGCCGCGCGCTTCCTTGGCCATGTGCCCCCTGCTCTTGAAGTCCGGTGTTCCGATACTCGCCGCAATGTGTGCCGACGCCCGCCCCTGTCGGGTTGAATCATATTCTCCTGGTCCCGAAAAGGCCCGGGCGGCAAATGTCAGATAAAAATGATGTCGGCCGGCCCTCTAGTGTTTCAAGCTGTTCATGAAGCGTGAAAGGCAACTTGCGGTAGCCCGCCGCAACGGTCTAGTGTCGCGTCACTTCCAAACCGATCAGGGGGAACCAATGCTGCAATGGCTGGATAGCGTAGCGGGCCCCGGCTATGTAGCGGCACTGCTGTGGACCTTCGCGGCGCTGGTCCTGCTGGTCATCGTCCTCATCATCGTCAAACTCGTTCGCAACCTGACCTTCGGCACCTTTGTCGCGGGCGGCCGGAACCGCAAGACGCGGCTTGCGGTCATGGACGCCACCGCCGTCGACAGCCATCGCCGCCTGGTGCTGGTGCGCCGCGACGACATCGAGCATCTGCTTTTGATCGGCGGCCCGACCGATGTCGTCGTCGAGCGTGACATCCGCCTTTCTGCGCCACGCCGTCCCGCGCTGACCGGAGATGGCGGCTCGCAGCAGCCTGTCGCGGTGGCAAAGCCGCGTCCGCCTCAGCCCACCCCGGCGCCGGCGAGACAGGCACCTGCTCCGCAGCCGGTGAGCGCAGCGCCGCCCGCCCGTCAGCGCGCTCCGGAGCCGGTGCCGAAGCCGGCGGCGCAGGGTTATCAACCGACCAATGTCACGCCGCTGCCTTCCTACGGCTCCGCAAACGTCAATGCCGTTCGGCATGCCCCGCCTCCGGCTTCACCACCGCCGGGGCAGGAAAGCATCGACGAAACGCTGATGAAGGAACTCGAGGTTTCGCTCGACCAGCCCCGCTCGAGCAGCCCGGCGAGTAAGCCGGTGGCAAAAACACCGCCGTCGCTCGACGACGAGATGACCAGGCTTCTGGGCGAACTCTCCAGCCAGAAAAGATGAGCAGCGCTTGCGCCCGGACCCGAAAACCGATCGGGGTTTTGCGCGCGCATCGCCCGGATCTGAAAAAGAAATGGCCGGAAACCCGGCCATTTCGACAGCGATATCGCTGGAATCTTCTTGAATGCAGACCGCAGGCTAGTCGTCGCGATAGACCTTCTCGCGGCGCTCGTGCCGCTCCTGCGCTTCGATCGACAAGGTTGCGATCGGGCGGGCATCCAGCCGCTTCAGCGCGATCGGTTCGCCGGTCTCCTCGCAATAGCCGTAAGTGCCTTCCTCGATGCGCTGCAAGGCCGAATCGATCTTTGCGATGAGTTTCCGCTGGCGGTCGCGCGCCCTGAGTTCGATGGCGCGGTCGGTTTCCGAAGAGGCGCGGTCGGCTAGATCAGGGTGATTGGCGTTTTCCTGCTGCAGGATTTCGAGAGTTTCGCGCGCTTCGCGCAATATGTCATTCTTCCAGGTGACGAGCTTTGAGCGGAAGTAGGATTTCTGCCGCTCGTTCATGAACGGCTCATCTTCGGAGGGTACGTAATCGGCGGTAACGGCATCGTTCATTCGACTCACCCAAACAGCCCCAAATTTGGCGCCTATATATTCGCGGTCAAACGCCTGCACAAGCGCAATCGATTACCGATTCACGCAATTGTTAATCTGCCTCGATGAGCGCGATTGAGGTGATTCGGGCTGGCCTTAGGTACTGAATCCTTCGAACTGGCGGCCGCCGGCTGATGATTCGTCATGTCCGAAAAACGACTGCCATTGTGCGCCGCGCCGTTCTTGTGGCTAATCACGGCACGGTTCGGGCTGTTGGCACGGTGGAGATTGGGTGAGCAGGCTTTATCTGTTGAGGCACGCCAAAGCCGGATGGGCGCTGCCCGGCATGCGTGATTTCGATCGCCCGCTCGATGCGTCCGGCCGCGCTAATGCGGAGGCGATGGGCACCGCCATGCGGTCGCGTTCCTATGTGCCCGATCTGACGCTTTGCTCCACAGCCCGGCGCGCGAAGGAGACGCTGGAGAGCGTGGCCGGTCGGGCCGACACCGGACGGGTTCTGTTCGTCGACGCGCTCTACAGCGAGGACGCGGCCGCGTACCTCAGCCTCATCCGGGACAATGGTGGGGTGGGTTCGATGCTGCTCGTCGGCCACAATCCGATGACGGAGGATCTCGCCATGGCGTTGTCCGGCGATGGCGAGGAAAGCGCCCGCGCCATGCTCAATCATGGTTTCCCGACCTCGGGCCTGGCGGTCGTGCGCTTCAGCGGCGACCTTGCCGGGGCCGCGCAAGGTGCCGGCTATCTCGAGGCATTCCTGACGCCGGCCGACCTCTGACGCCATTCCAAACCAGCACGGCAACGCCTATATCGGACCTGTCGCAGCCTCGAGAAACAATTTTGGCATCATCGCTGACCACTTTCACCGACGAGGCGAGAATTGCCCTCGACACGCTTTCGGGCCGCGCCAGCGGGCTTTTTTCGCCATCGCTGCGGCTGGGCGTCACGGGCCTTTCCAGGGCGGGCAAGACGGTTTTCATCTCGGCCCTGGTCCACAACCTTATTCACGGCGGGCGCCTGCCGCTGTTCGAGGCGCAGAAATCCGGGCGCATCGCGCGCGCTTTCCTCGAAGAGCAGCCCGACGACGCGGTGCCGCGGTTTCAGTACGAAGACCATATCGCCGCCTTGGTGAACGACCGCGTCTGGCCCGATTCGACACGCGCCATCTCCGAATTGCGGCTGACCATCGAATATGAATCGGCTTCCGGCTGGAACAGGATGTTTTCCTCCGGAAAACTGTCGGTCGACATCGTCGACTATCCCGGCGAATGGCTGCTCGACCTGCCGCTGCTCGGCAAGTCCTTCGCCGATTTTTCGCGCGAAGCCTTTGAAATGGCTGCGTTGCCGGTGCGCGAGGAGCTGTCGCGCGCCTGGCGGGCACTCTCGGCCGAGATCGACCCGAACGCCGATGCCGAGGAGATGACGGCGCGCCGCCTGGCCGAGGAGTTCGCCGCCTATCTCAAAGCCTGCAAGCTCGACGAGCGGGCGCTTTCGACTTTGCCGCCGGGCCGTTTCCTGATGCCTGGCGATCTCGAAGGCTCGCCCGCATTGACCTTCGCGCCTCTGGCCGGCCTGGGCGACAAGCGCCCGCGCAGCGGCTCGCTGCACGCCATGATGGAAAGGCGCTACGAGGCCTACAAGACCCATGTCGTCAAACCCTTCTTCCGCGAACACGTCACCCGGCTCGACCGCCAGATCGTGCTGATCGACGCCATGCAGGCGCTGAACGCCGGCCCCGGAGCCATGGCTGACCTGGAGCGCGCCGTGACCGAGATCCTCGCCTGTTTCCGTCCTGGACGCGGCAGCTTCCTCACCGATCTTTTCTCGCGGCGCATCGATCGTATCCTGATCGCCGCCACCAAGGCCGACCACCTGCATCACGACAGCCATGACCGCTTGCAGGCGATCGTGCGGCGGCTGGCAGACCGCGCCGTGGCGCGGGCGAATTTCACCGGCGCTGGCGTCGACGTCGTCGCCATGGCGGCGGTGCGCGCAACACGAGAAGGCACCGTCAAACAGGGCCGCGAGACATTGCCGGTCATCATCGGCACACCGCTCGCGGGCGAGACAATCAATGGCGACACCTTTGACGGGAAAGCTGAAACGGCCATATTTCCCGGTGATTTACCGGAAAAAATTGATGCTGTCTTCGAAGCTCCCGGGGGAGCGCACAGGCAGGACAATACCGACCCGGCGATCCGCTTCGTGCGTTTTCGCCCGCCAAAGCTCGAGCGCACGGCCGAGGGCGTCACGCTGTCACTGCCGCATATCCGGCTCGACCGTGCCTTGCAGTTCCTGATCGGAGACCATCTGGCATGACCGCGCCCCGCAAGCCGGCGGCATTCCGCATCGAACCGGAGGCCACATTGCAGCAGGATGCGGCGCAGGCGCGCCGTGCCGAGGCCGGGGCGCCGGAGGCGCGCCGTGCCCAGACCGACACAGAGCGCAAGCCCCGCGCGGCGAAGAGCGATGCCGCACTGGTCATCCCGTCGGAGATCGACGTGTTCGACGAGCCGGACATCGTCGCCGCCGAACCGCCGCCGGCGGTCGCTCGCAGGAAACGTTCATTGCTTGGCTCCATCTTCTTCGGCGCGTTCGGGGTGCTGGTTTCGCTGGCCATCGGCCTGTGGACCGATCAGCTCATTCGCGATCTGTTCGCGCGCGCCGAGTGGCTGGGTTGGCTGGCCGCCGGCATGGCTGCCGTCGCCGTGCTGGCGCTGGTGGTGATCCTGATTCGCGAATTCCTGGCGATCGCCCGGCTTGCCGAGGTCGAAAAGCTGCAGAAGCGTGCACTCGATGCGATTGCACGCGACGATCCCAAGGCGGCGCGATTGGTGGTCGACGAGCTGTCGGCCTTCGTTGCGGCCAAACCCCAAACGGCTGCAGGCAGGCGCGCGCTGGCCGAGCTGCGCGACGAGATCATCGATGGCGCCAATCTTGTGCGTCTCGCTGAAGCGGAGATCCTTGGCCCTCTCGACGCCAGGGCCAAGATCATGATCCTGGAAGCCGCCAAACGCGTGTCGCTGGTGACGGCCGTCAGTCCGCGTGCGCTCGTGGACGTCGCCTATGTCGTGTTCGAGGCCGGGCGCCTCATCCGGCGCCTTTCGGAACTCTATGGCGGGCGGCCGGGGACATTGGGCTTCTTTCGCTTGGCGCGCAGCGTGCTGGCGCATCTGGCGGTCACCGGTTCGATCGCCGTCGGCGACAGTTTCGTCCAGCAGATCGTCGGCCACGGCCTCGCCGCGCGCCTCTCCGCCAAGCTCGGCGAAGGCGTCGTCAACGGCATGATGACGGCGCGCATCGGCATCGCCGCGATGGAGACGGCGCGCCCCCTGCCCTTCAGTGCGGCAAAACGGCCGGGACTGGGTGATTTCCTCTCCGCGCTGACATCGTTCGCAAGCAGGAAGGAAAGCGAGAAACCCCCGCCTGGCAAGTGAACGACGACCTTGGCAGTGACGAAGCATTAACCAATCTTGTTCATGGTCGCACTGGTTCCATAACAGCCTCTTTGTTGCCGGGTGTCGTCGATGAAAAGCGTAATTCTGTCCAGCCTGTTGCCCCTGGCGGTCGCGATCACCACTGTCGCCGGCATTGCCGTACAGGCGTCCGCGGCGGAGCCGGACAAGCAGTTCTTCCGGTCCGCCGAAGGCAAATGGGTGGGCCCGGGCGAGATCGTCGCCGGCAAATACAAGGGCACGAAGTTCAACTGCAGCTTCACCGGCTCGACGCCCGACGGCAAGATGGGCATGACGCTCGACGGCGGCTGCCGTGTGGGCATGTTCACCCAGCCGATGTCGGCCAAGATCGAGCGCAAGGGGCGCGACTACAAGGGCTCCTTCATGGGCGGCGCGGCCGGTGCCGGCCTGGATATCATCGGCGGCAATGTGGTCGATGCCCGCAAGGTGGTGTTCACCATCAACCGCAACCAGCTGCGCGGCGTCATGCAGGCACGCATCCCCGACGACAATTCGATGACGGTGACCGTTGCCGTGCGCGTCGCGGACCAGCTGGTGCCGGTGATCGGCATGAGCCTGAAGCGGGTCGACGCGATCGAAGTCGGCTCCATCGCGCCGAACTGAGCGCGTATCAACCGCTTATAACCAAACACAAAAAAGGAGACGGCGGCCAATCGCCACCGCCTCCTTTGAAGACGTCGATAGGAACGATCAGCCCTTGATCGCCGCCGTCACCTCGTCAAAGGCCTTGCAGGCATCGGCCAGGGTCGCGGTGCCCTGATATTTGGTCGTCACCTCTTGCACCTTGGCCGTCAGATCGGCCGCCTTGGACGGATCCTTGGTAACCGCCTCCTGCAGCGCGGCGGCCATGTCCTGCGCCTTCTTGGACGCGACCTCGGCCGTGCACTCAGGCGCCTTGGAGCAAGCCGAACCGGCAAGCACCGCCACGCCGACGGCAACAAGCAAAAACTTCTTCATGTCAGTCATCTCCTCAAAAAGGGCGCGACTTGATCGCCACACCCTCCACTGGCCGAAGCCGAGCGTGCTTAACCTCCGATTGCAGCCAGACGCAACGCGGCCTCGCGCTCAACTTGCGTAACGTGCCTGCAACATTGCCCGCCGGCAGGATTCGGGCTGTTACATGCTCGCCGAAGCCCCTATCCTTGCGGCGCTGGCGCCTGATCCGAGGCGCCTTGACCCGACCGCACAGGCTGCGGTCCTCAAACGAGCGGAATGGCGGGAATGGCGGCAGAGGCAGCGGGCAGCGAGCTTGTTCAGGTGGTGGCGCTGCTCGCCGCGGGTGTTGTCGCCGTTCCCATCTTCAAGCGTATGGGCCTGGGCTCGATTCTCGGCTATCTGGCCGCGGGCGTGGTGATCGGTCCATTCGGCATCGGTGTGTTTTCCGAATCGGGAGCCATCCTCCACGTCGCCGAACTCGGCGTCGTCATGTTCCTGTTCATTATCGGGCTGGAGATGCAGCCGTCGCGGCTCTGGGGCTTGCGCCGCGAGATCTTCGGCCTGGGCGCGCTTCAGGTCGGGGTCTGCGCGGTCTTGCTGACCGGTGTGGGAATAGCCGGAGGCTTTTCCATCGCGCAGTCCTTCGTCGCCGGAGCCGGCTTCGTGCTGACCTCGACGGCGATCGTCATGCAGCTTCTGGAAGAGCGCGGCGAAATCGCCTCGCCCAAGGGCCAGCGCATCGTCTCCATCCTGCTGCTGGAGGATCTGGCGATCGTGCCGCTGCTGGCCCTGATCGCGTTCCTGGCGCCAGGCGGCACCGACACCAGCCTGTCGGAGCGGCTGGCCGAGGTTGGCATCGGCCTTGCCGCGATCATCGGCCTGGTGCTGGCCGGACGCTTTCTGCTCAACCCTTTCTTTCGCATCCTGGCGGATGCCCGCGCCCGCGAGGTGATGACGGCGGCCGCCCTTCTGGTCGTTCTCGGATCCGCCCTTGCCATGCAGCTCAGCGGGCTGTCCATGGCAATGGGCGCGTTCCTGGCCGGCGTGCTTCTGTCCGAATCGACCTTCCGCCACCAGCTCGAAGCCGACATCGAACCGTTTCGCGGCATCCTGCTCGGCCTGTTCTTTCTCGCTGTGGGCATGTCGCTCGACCTGCATGTGGTGGTTCAGAACTGGCGGCTGATCGCTGTCTATGTCGTTGCCTACATGGTCATGAAGGCGCTCGGCATCTACATCGTCGCCCGTGTCCTGAAGTCGGGCCATCGCGAGGCGCTGGAACGCGCCGTCTTCATGGCGCAAGGCGGCGAATTCGCCTTCGTCCTCTATTCGGCTGCCGCTTCCGTCGGCATCATCGACGGCCAGGCCAACGCGACGCTCACGGCCATCGTCATCATCTCCATGGTGCTGACGCCACTGGCGATCGTCGCGTTGCGGTATCTGACGCCGCGCGACGAGCTGTCGCTGGATGGCGTCGATGTCGCCGAAGGGCTGACCGGCAGCGTGCTGATCATCGGATTCGGCCGCTTCGGCCAGATCGCCAGCCAGCCATTGCTGCTGCGCGGGATCGACGTGTCGATCATCGACAACGATGTCGAGATGATCCAGGCGGCGGCCGATTTCGGCTTCAAGGTCTATTACGGCGACGGCACGCGGCTGGACATTCTGCACGCCGCCGGCGCCGGGCGCGCACGCGCCGTGCTCATCTGCGTCGACAAACCCGATGCAGCCGTGCGCATCGCCGAGCTCGTCAAAGCTGAGTTTCCCTTGCTCACCGTGCTGGCGCGCGCCTTTGACCGAGGCACCGCGCTACAGCTCATCCGTACCGGCGTCGACTACCAGCTGCGTGAAACATTCGAATCGGCGCTGGTTTTTGGCGGTTCGACGCTGGAGGCCCTGGGCGTCGACCCGGAAGACGTCGCCGAGGTGGTCGAAGACGTCCGCCGCCGCGACACCGCCCGCTTCGAGACGCAACTCGCCGAAGGCATCCGCTCCGGACAGCGCTTCCTGAAGGGCAATATCGGCACGCCGATCCCCACGCCGCTCTCCACGCCGCGCCGCCCCGGCCAGGCGCTCAACGAGGAAACGGCCGGCGTTCTGCACAAGTCCGAGCCGGCGGATCGATAGGAGAAAAGCATGGATTTGGACAGCAGAGCCCTGTCGGTCACCAGATTCTGGCGTGATGCCGGAGCGGACGCATGGTTCGAGAAAAGCGATGTTTTCGACGGCGATTTCCGCAACCGCTTTCTTGAGCTGCATTACACGGCCGCACGGCGCGAATGCGACGGCTGGTCGGAGCATGCCGAAGGCTCGCTGGCGTTGATGATCCTGCTCGATCAGTTTCCGCGCAACTGCTTTCGCGGCACCGGCCACATGTACGCCACCGACCCGCTGGCGAAGCATTTTGCCCAAAAAGCTGTCACGGCCGGCCAGGACCTGGCGCTCGAACCGGAATTGCGGGTGTTCCTCTATCTGCCGTTCGAACATTCGGAATTGCTCGCCGACCAGGAACGGTCGGTCGAGCTCACCGCGGCCAACGCGCCGGACTACCTCAAATACGCCGAAGAACACCTCGACATCATCCAGCGCTTCGGCCGTTTCCCGCATCGCAACAAGATGCTCGGCCGCGAAACCACGCCGGAGGAAAAAGTCTTTCTGGACGATGGCGGGTTCTCAGGCTGACCCTGGCCTATCCAGCCACCAGTCGCGGCCCGACGGCAGGCGTTCGATACCGGCCGCATCGACGGCGGCCAGCCGCTCCGAGACGCTTCGCCCGCTTACCGCAAGATCGGGCGCGATCTCGGCCAGCGGCGCCAGCACGAAGGCACGTTCAAGCATGCGCGGATGCGGCACTTCCAGACCGGTTTCGTGGATGACGCGATCGCCGAAAACCAGGATGTCGATATCGATCAGGCGCGGCCCCCAGCGCTCCTCGCGCACGCGCTTCAGCTTGCGCTCGGCATCGAGGCACAGGTCGAGCAAGGCCCGCGGCGAGAGCCGTGTCGAGAGTTCGGCGGCGGCGTTCAGGAAGTCGGGCTGGTCGAGCTTGCCCCAGGGAGGCGTGCGGTAGAGCGAGGACACCGCGGCCACGCGAGTGGCGGCATCGGCGTCGAGCAGGCGCAGCGCCGCCGCCATCGATCTCGCCGGATCGCCGAGATTGCCGCCAAGGCTGAGATAGACGGTGTTACTGCGGCCAGACAACGGTCACCTCGACGTAATCGAGCACGCCGGGGACCGGCGCATTCGGCTTGCGGACCGTGATTTCGGCTTTCCTGATCTGCGGGAAGCGTTCCGTCAAGGCTTTTGCGACTTCCAGGGCCAGCGCCTCGATCAGGAAGCGCCTGTGTCCGGTGATGATCTCCTCGATCACCGTGAAGGCAACGCCGTAGTTGACGGTTTCCCCGATGGCATCGTCGACCAGCGCGCGCCCGGGCTCCACGGTGAGCGAGGCGTCGACATAGAAGCGCTGGCCGAGCGCCTCCTCCTCGTCCAGCACGCCGTGCCGGGCAAAGAAGGCGCAGTTCTTCAGGCGGATGACATACATGGTTCAGCGTTCCGAAGCGGCGGTTTCGCGCGCCAGCATAGCATCCGCCACGGCCAGCGCGTCCACGTTGATTGCGACATCGTGGACGCGAAACAGGTCGGCGCCCTTCAATCTCAGTATGACGCTCGTCGCCGCAGTCCCAGCCCCTCTTTCGGCGGCATCGCGGCCCGTGACGGTGCCGATGAAGCGTTTTCGCGAGGTTCCGGCCATCAGTGGAAATCCGAGGGCGTTGAGCTCGGAAAACCGCGCCATCAGGTCGAGGTTATCCTCGGCCGTCTCCTTGGCGAAGCCGAAGCCGGCATCGAGAACGATATGATCGTCGGCGATGCCATGTCGGCGGGCGATTTCCAGTGATTTTTCGAGGAACGCGAACTGGTCGGCGATGACGTCGGGCAGTTTCCGGCGATCCCGCCCGGTATGCATGATGATGAGCCCCGCCCCGGTTTCGGCTGCGACACGCGCAATGTCCGGCTCGCGCTGCAAGCCCCAGACGTCGTTGACGATATGCGCCCCGGCCGCGACGGCCAGGCGCGCGGTCTCGGCGCGATAGGTGTCGACCGAAATCAGCACCTCGCCGGAACCCGCCAGCGCCTCGATCACCGGCAGGATCCGCTGCTGCTCCTCGCCTGCCGTGATCGCGGACGCGCCCGGCCTGGTCGATTCACCGCCGACATCGACGACCAGGGCGCCTTCGCCCAGCATGCGGTGCGCCTGGACCAGCGCGGCTTCGGCGGCATCGAACAGACCGCCGTCGGAAAAGCTGTCGGGCGTGACATTGAGAATGCCGACCACCACGGCCTTGTCGCCAAGGTCGAGATGACGTCCGTGCGCCAACTGCCATCGCCTCGCCGTCATTGCTCATCAACCATGGGGCTCATCAACCATGTGGCTCATCAACCAAGTGGCTCATCAATCATGTGTGATCCGCACCAGATCAATTCCGTTGCGCCGGCAATGGCCGTAAAGCAAGGTAGGTCGAGAGGCAACCTGATGAAACGAACCCTGCTTTGCGCATTGCTGCTTGCCGCCACCGCCGTTCCGGCGGGCGCGGCCAATCTCGTCAAGACATATAGCTACTTCGCCGTTGGCGGCAGGACGCTAGAAGACATCGAGGCACAGCTTTCCAAACGCGGTCCGCAGGTGAAGAGCACCGGCTCGCGGCATCCCGGCGCCACACAGATGGCCTTCACCACGCGCGTCAGCTATGCTGGGCAATCCGGCTCCTGCCGGATCGCCGACGCCGCCGTGACCGTCAAGGTCAAGGTCATCCTTCCCGAATGGCGCCGTCCACGCAAGGCAGACGCGGATGTGCGGCTGTTCTGGGACACGCTGTCGGCCGACATCAAGCGCCATGAGGAACGTCATGTCGAGATCGCCAAGAATCACGCCCGCGAACTGGAAGACGCGCTGAAGGCGGCCTATCCGCAGAAGGACTGCGATGCGGCGAAGGCCAAGGCCGCCGAGATCACCGCCGCCATTCTCGCCAGACACGACCGTGCCCAGGTGCAGTTCGATCGCGTGGAAGGGGTCAATTTCGAAAGCCGCATCCTGCGGCTCCTGCGCTATCGCGTCGAGCGCATCGGGAACGGCCGGTTGCCGCCGACCTGAACGTCCTGATGCATGTCTCCTAAGGGCGGCGGTGCGAGCCAACCGGGCCGAAGCGTAGTGCCAGCTTCGAAAAATTTTCGGGCAACGGTCGAAATCGGCCTATACGGGACGACATATCAGGGTTGGCAAGGGCACGACCTTCAAACACGAGCATCACGACCGATCGCGCCGCGGATGCAACCCGGCTAGCCCAGCCGACGCACCGGACGGCGCGCGCAAGCATATGGACGAAAGACTATGGACCAGGCTGTCGACAAGCAGGCCGTGGCGGCCGCGAGCGCGCCGCTGACGGAAAGCGAAAAGAACGCCATCATCGGCGGCGTTCTCCTGTCGATGCTGCTGGCAGCACTTGACCAGACCATTGTGGCGCCGGCCATGCCGACCATCGCGCGAGCGCTCGGCCACGCCGAGTACCTGCCCTGGATCGTGACCGGATATCTCCTGACCGCAACCGCCATGGCGCCGCTCTACGGCAAGATCTCCGACGTCTACGGCCGCCGGCCGACCGTCTATGGCGCGATCCTCATCTTCCTCGCCGGCTCGCTGGTCAGCGCGATGGCGCCCAACATGTTCGTGCTGGTGATCGGCCGCGCGATCCAGGGCGCCGGCGGCGGCGGGCTTTTCGCCCTGGCGCAGACCGTCATCGGCGACCTCGTGCCGCCACGCGAGCGGGCACGCTATGCGGCCTGGATCTCGGGCACCTGGGCAGTCGCCAGCATCGCCGGGCCGTTGCTCGGCGGCACGTTCGCTGAACATCTCCATTGGTCGCTGATCTTCTGGATCAACATTCCGCTCGGCATCGTCGCCATGGCCATCATCAACAAGCCGCTGCGCAAGCTGCCGGTCGCGGCAAGACGGCACCGCATAGACGGGCTCGGCGCGCTGCTTCTCGTCGCCGCCACGGCCCTGCTGCTTCTGGCGCTGAACTGGGGTGGCAGCGAATACCCCTGGCTGTCGACGGAGATCCTCGGGCTGGTCGCCAGTTCCTTGGTCCTGTGGGGCGCCTTTGCGCTGCGGCTGCTACGCGCAACCGAGCCGCTGATTTCGCTCGAGGTACTGAGCAACCCGATCGTCCTTGCCGGCACGCTCTCCATGTTCCTTCTGCAGGCGGCCAATATCGGCCTGTCTGTCTACCTGCCGGTCTATCTCCAGTCGGTCATCGGCCTGTCCGCGAGCGAATCCGGCACCGCCCTCCTAGGGCTGATGCTTGGCACGGTGGCGGGCGCGACATTCAGCGGGCGCACCATTCCGCGTTTCGTCCATTACAAGCGGATCGCCATGGTCGGATTGGGCTTCGCCGTTCTATGCCTCGGCGTCCTCAGCCTGGTGGCTGGGCACGCCTCGCTGCTGGTAGTCGAGATCCTGACGACGTGCGTCGGGCTCGGCAGCGGAACCACCTTTCCGGTGGCCACGGTGTCTGTTCAGAACGCCGTCGACCCCAGGCATCTGGGCGTCGCCACCGGGGTGCTGACGTTCCTGCGCTCGCTGGGCAGTGCGCTCGGCGTTGCTATCCTCGGTGCGGTCGCCCTGGGCAACGGGCTGCCGCTGGCGGGCGAAGGCGCGCAGGCGACCGGCGCCGGTGCTGAGGCTGCCGCCTTCGGGCTGATCTTCGTCGCCGCCGTGGTGATGTTGATCATGGCGCTGCTGACGCTAAGCCTGATGCCAGAAAAACCGCTGCGCGGCCATCCCGAGGCCCCCGTGCTGGCGGACTGAAGCGACACGCGTCAGGAGGCCTCTGCCACGCCGAGCTTCTTCTGCAGGCTGGAGGAGGAGGTCGTGTATTGAAACACGATGCGTTCGCCCGGGCTGACAATGCGCTTGGCGGCCTGGGCCATCAGCGCGACCTCGTGAAAGCCCGACAGGATGAGCTTCAGCTTGCCGGGATACCAATTGATGTCGCCGACCGCGAAGATGCCCGGGACCGACGTCTGGAACTTCTCGGTGTCGACCGGAATCAGGTTCTCGTGAAGGTTGATCCCCCATTCCGCAATCGGTCCGAGCTTCATGGTCAGGCCGAAGAAGGGCAGCATCCGCGTGCAAGGAACTTCGATGTCGCCCTCCGGCCCCCTGATCAGGGCGGACGACAGTTGGCCGTCGGCGCCAGTCAAGCCCGTCACTTGCCCGACCTGGAAATCCAGCTGCTTCATTTCCTGCATGTCGTACATCTTGTTGACGCTGTCGGGCGCGGCGCGGAACTCCGGGCGCCGGTGGACCAGCGTCACGCTTTTTGCCACCGGCTGCAAATTGAGCGTCCAGTCCAGAGCCGAATCGCCGCCGCCAACGATAACGAGGTCGTGGCCGCGAAAATCTTCCATCCGGCGCACCGAATAGAAGACGCTCTTGCCCTCATAGGGTTCGATGCCCGGGATGGGCGGGCGTTTTGGCTGGAAGGAGCCGCCGCCGGCGGCGATCACCACCACCTTGGCCTCGAACACCTCATTCTCGTCCGTGGTGACGCGAAAGCCGCCATCCTCCAGTCGCTCCAGGCTGGAGACCATGCGATTGTAGGTGAAATCGGGCTTGAACGGCGCGATCTGCTCGAGCAGCTTGTCGACCAGGCCTTGCGCCGAGATCGAAGGCCAGCCGGGAATGTCATAGATCGGCTTCTCCGGATAGAGTTCCGCGCACTGGCCGCCGGGCCGGTCGAGAATGTCGATCAGGTGGCACTTCATGTCGAACAGGCCAAGCTCAAACACGGCGAACAGGCCGACCGGCCCTGCCCCGACAATGAGTACGTCTGTCCTGGTGATGCCGGTCATGATGCGCGCCTCGCTGCTGGATTGGCGTGAGACTGCATGACCACCGGCTTGCTGCCAAGCGGCAGCGGCAAAAATCAGGGCTCCGAACTCGGGTTACAAGGCTTGACGACCGCAAGTCCGGCAGTCCCGCCACCTTTTCATGGCAGGCAGCTTCTCACGATAGGAATTTTTTCTTGACTGGGTGAAGGCAGCTATGGTAGATATTTGGTCATGGTGTTGAGTTGCGCCAGGGCCCGCCGCACAGGCGGGTTTTCCATCCAAGGCGCCATCAACAGCCGGCGAAGGTCCCTAAGGAACCCCTACCGGATTCATTGCCTCGGGCAAATTCGGCTTTTAGCCTTGGCGCTCGGGCACCCGCACCACCAGTCCGTCGAGCGCGTCGCGCACCTTGATCTGGCACGACAGCCGCGAATTAGGCTGGACGTCGTAGGCGAAGTCCAGCATGTCTTCTTCCATCGCTTCCGGCTCGCCGACTTCCGCCGTCCAGGCCTCGTCGACATAGACATGGCAGGTTGCACAGGCGCAGGCGCCGCCGCACTCCGCTTCGATACCCGGCACGGCATTGCGGATGGCGTTTTCCATGACCGTCGAGCCGTTCTCGGCATCCACGTCGAAATGTGTGCCGTCATGGGCAATGAAGGTCAGTTTGGTCATTTGTCACCTGAGGGAGTTTCCGCCGAGATAATCACTCGGGCACACAAGTCAACTGCGGCGAGAAAGCGCCGCTCGGTGACGTTTTTCCGCAAACCGGTCTAGCGGTTGATGGCGGCGATGAAATCGCGCACTTCGTCGATCAGCTTGCCCAGCCGCGTAAGCGTCTGGCTGTCTTCCGGCTGCCGTTCTATCTCGGTGGCGCAATCGGCAATGGCAAAGGCTCCGACACCGCGCGCCGAGCCCTTCAGGCCGTGCGCCAGAAGCAGCCGGTCCTTGATGTCCGCATCGACTATCCTGTCGCGCACCGACAGTGCCTGCTGTACGAAGAGCGCCAGCACCTCCTGTTCGAGGCTGCGGTCGCCCATCGTCTGCCGCGCAAGGTGTGCCAAATCGACCGGTCGGGACCGCCTCGTTCCCGATATATCGCCCCCGGGCATTGAGAAGGCAATGCCGCTTTCGCCACGCATGAACTCGAACTCCGCTTCTTCGGCCGCCTGAAAAACTAGGCGAATCCAATGGACAACGGGTTAATGAATGGCCGGGAAAAATGTTGCGAAAGCGGCGCCGGAATCACGCTTCCGTTAACCTTATATTTAAAGTTTTACGTATCCCGCGGAATGCATGTTTTCTTTACCCCCCTGTGTCATTACGATACGAGGGGTCCATTTTCAGCCTCCTGCGCGTGGGTGCGACAACCAGAATCATAAGCCCGCGGCAGCTAGTACAGGGTAGCGAAGGCATGGCGAAGAAAACAACGACGACCAGATCTCTGGACAACGATGTGGCCAGGGAACTCGAGAAGGCACTCGATCTCGACCTCGGCGGCGACACCGGCAGCGGCGACCTCGATATCGCGGCCTCGATGGAAGATCTGGAAGCGCAGATTTCCCAGGCCGCTGACGAATTGGCGCGCGAGGGACGCAATCAGACGCAAGCACCCGTCGTAAACCAAGCCCAGGCCGCGAATCCCGCGCCAAAGACCAGACCCGCCGAACTGCGCCCCGTCGAAACACGCAATGGCGGTCAGCCCGCCGGCTTCTCGCCGGCCAATGACGATCGTCAGAAGGATTACAAGACGCTTCTGCACAGCCTCAACCGGCGCGCCTCGAACACGATCTACTGGGTTATCGCCTTCGTTTCGCTGGCCTGGATCGCCGGCGCGGGCGGATTGGCCAACCTCCTCTTCGGGCCGAGCATCTGGAGGATCCGCACGCTCGACCAGTTCTTTGCCCGTCCCGAGCTGATCGGCCTTGCTGTCGCGGCCATCGTGCCGGTCATCCTGTTCTGGGCCTTCGCCGCCATGATTCGCCGCGCCCAGGACATGCGCATCGCCGCCCAGTCGATGACGGAAGTGGCCTTCCGCCTCACCGAGCCAGAAAACATGGCCCAGGATCGCGTCATGATGATCGGCCAGGCCGTCCGCCGCGAGGTGGCCGCCATGGGCGAAGGCATCGAACGCACGCTGGCCCGCGCCGTCGAACTGGAAACGCTGGTCCACAGCGAGGTCAACCAGATCGAGCGCTCCTATTCGGAAAACGAAACCCGCATCCGCTCGCTCGTCGACGGCCTCGGCAGCGAGCGCGAGGCGGTCGTCAGCCATGCGGAGCGGGTTCGCGCCTCGATCGCCGGCGCGCACGACACGCTCAAGGACGAAATCGGCGCTGCTAGCGACCTCATCCGCGACAGCATTCTCAATGCATCGACCAAACTGTCGATGACCATCACCAATTCCGGCGACACGCTTATCGACCGCATCAACGAAAGCTCGCTGTCGATCTTCGATTCGGTAGAAGGCCGGCTCGACACCATCACCGACAAGCTTTCGACCTCCGGCGAAGCTTTCGCCAGCCTGCTCGACACGCGCATCGCCAAGCTGACGGACACGACAGACGGCCTGACCCGGTCGCTGACCGACCTGCTCGACGATCGAACGAACGGCATGGTGTCGTTGCTTGGCGGCGCCGCGCGCACACTCAATTCGGAATTCGAGGCCAGCCTCAACGGCATCGAGCGCACACTCGCCGAGCGCGGTCAGGCGCTGATCAGCGAGTTCCAGACCCGTGCCGAGGCCCTCGACACCGGCACGCAGAAGCTCAACGCAGCGCTCGAAGCGCGCGCCCGGCAGATCAACGAAACGCTGGTCGAACGCGCGCGCGAAATCGCCCACACCTTCGCCGAGAGCAAGGACACGCTGACGGCGATGATCGACCAGGGCAAGACCCAGATCGGCGCCGACATGGCCGATATCGTCACGTCGACCTCGTCCATGCTCGAAGCGCGCGCCAGCGATTTCGCCGGACGCATGGAAGCGACGCGCCACGTCGTCTCGCGCTCGTTCGATGCCGATATCCAGCGGCTTGCCGATGCCCGCGTGGGCATAGAGGAAGCGGTCGAAAATCACAGCCGCAGCCTTTCCGAGAGCCGCGAGCGCATGGCGGCCGCGATGCAGGCCGATCTGGCCAAGTTCGCCGAGAGCCGTGCCGGTATCGATGCCGCGGTGACCGACCAGGTGCAGAGGCTGGCCGAAGGCCGCAGCCTGATCGCGCGCGCTCTCGAAGAAGATCTGCGCAAGGTCAACGAATCGCGCGCTGCCATCGACGCTTCGCTCGGCAGCCACCTCGAAAGGCTGGAAGAAGGTCGCAACCGGCTCTCCCAGGCTCTCAACGAAGACTCAGGAAAGTTGGTGCAAGCCCGTACAATCATTGACGAAATGGTTGCTGGACATGTTGGCAAGCTGGCCGAAGGCCGCAACATTCTCTCGCGCGCGCTCGAAACCGACCTCGGCAAGCTCGTGGACACGCGCGCCGACATCGATGGCCTTGTCGCCGGTCAGGTCGAGAAGATCGCCGAGGGCCGCGCGGTACTCGCCAAGGCGCTGGAGAACGACATCGCCGGCATCAAGGACCTCATCGAGGCGCATTCGGCGAAACTGGCGGAAGACCGCTCGCAGCTCGGCCGTTCGCTGGAGGACGATCTGTCCAGCATACGCGGGCTGATCGAGGACCATTCGGGCCGCCTGGCCGAGGATCGCAGCCTGCTGTCGCAGACCCTTGAAGCCGACCTTGCCAAGCTCGCCGAGAGCCGCTCGAGCATCGACGGCCTGGTCGCCGGTCAGGTCGAGAAACTGGCCGAAGGCCGCGATATTCTCAGGCGGGCGCTGGAATCCGACCTCAACGCGATCAAGGGCGTCATATCGAGCCAGTCCGAGAGGCTGGCCGAGGACCGCGGGCAGCTGTCGCGGGTTCTCGAGGCCGACTTGCAGAATGTGAACAGCGTCATTGCCGACCACATGAACAAGCTGGTCCAGGACCGTTCGACCTTGTCGAAAGCGCTTGAGGAGGATCTCGCCAAGCTGGCCGAAAGCCGCTCGAGCATCGACGGCCTTGTCGCCGGCCAGGTCGAGAAGCTGGCCGAAGG
>NZ_JAIUGT010000008.1:0-312831 GCF_020164675.1 Mesorhizobium sp. ESP-6-2 | reverse complement strand
AGATCAATGCGGTGGTCACGATCACCGACTTCGACGGCGACACAGTCAGCCAGTCACTCGCCATCGGCGCCAAGATCGTCTTCGAAGATGACGGGCCGAAGGTCCTGAGCGGCCATGCCGCACCGGTGACGATCGATGAGGACGACATTGCCAGCCTGCTGTCGCAGGGAACCTCGCCCTATGACGGATCCGGCGACGGTTCGGGCACGGAGTTCCCGCTGGGTGCGGCGATCGCATCCGGCTCGTTGAACGGGCTTGTCGACTTCGGCGCCGACGGCCCGGCCGCCGGCGGCGGTTTCGGCTTCACCGGCACGGCGGCCGCAGACCTGACGGCCATCGGGCTGTCGTCGAAGGGCGTCGAGCTGAGCTGGATGGTCCAGGGCAACACGCTGGTCGGCTTTGTCGACAGCAACCATAACGGCGCTTATAACGGGCTTAGCGACCGCACCGTGATGACGGTGACGCTGAACGCCTCGAGCGGCGCCTTCGTGGTGCGCCAGTTCGACCAGCTCGACCATGTCGCGCCGGCGGCCGGAACATCGGACCAGAACACCGCGCTGCAGACGCATCTGGGTGGCGGCAGCGCGGCCGGCATCGACCTCGGCTCGGTGTTCCAGGCCAAGGACGGCGACGGCGATACGGTCACGCTGACCGGCAAGGCGACGGTCACCGTGGTCGACGACGTGCCGCAGGTGTTCATCGCGGCGACCGGCGTGTCGGTCGTGCATGACGAGACGGCGGGCAACCAGAACGACGACACCAGCAGCGCCTCGGTCGCGCACCAGTTCGATTCGCTTGGACTGGGTACGGCAAGCCTGGGCTATGCGCATGGCAACCAGCCGGTGGTGCTGTTCGGGTCGCTGCTCGGCACGGACGAGCCGCGCGCGGCGGTGCTCAGCCTTGCGGTCGCGGCGCCGGGCACGGATTCGGGCCTGAAGACGACCGACGGGCACGAGATCTCTCTGTTCAAGGAAGGCAATCTGATCGTCGGCCGCGTCGACAACAACAATGGCACACCCAACGACAAGGGTGCTGTCGCCTTCGCGGTCTCGGTCGACCAGACCGGCCATATCTCGACGGCACAGTACCTGTCGCTGCAGCATCCGCTGGCCGGCAACGGTTCGGCCGGCTCCTATGACGAGCCCATCAACCTGTCGAACAAGATCAATGCGGTGGTCACGATCACCGACTTCGACGGCGACACAGTCAGCCAGTCACTCGCCATCGGCGCCAAGATCATCTTCGAGGATGACGGGTCGAAGGTGACGGCTGTCGCCGCCAGCGGCGTTACGGTAGCGCTTGACGAGACGGCGACCACGAGCGATGCGGCCTTGATCGCCACGCCCGGCATCACCAAGGGCGAGGATCCCGATGTCGGCGGCACCGGCGCGATCGCGCATGGCACCAGCAACAGTGCCTTCGTCAACATCACGGCGCTGTTCGGCGCCGACGGTCCGGCCGTTTCGGGCAGCACCGTCTATGCGCTGAGCGTCACCAATGCGGTTTCCGGGCTTGCCGTCACCGACGGCTCACCGATCACCTTGCAGACGCTGGCCAACGGCGTCGTCGTCGGTGTCGTCCAGGGCGGCACGTTCAATGGCGATGCGGCGTTCGCGCTGTCGATCGATCCGGCCACCGGCAAGGTGACCGTCGAGCAATATCTTTCGCTTCATCATTCGAACGCCACCAATCCCGACGACACGGTGGTGCTGGGCTCGCATTCGGTCGCGGTGAGCGTGACCGTCACCGACGGCGACGGCGACACCGCCAGCGCCAGCGCCGACGTCTCGGGCCAGATCAGCTTCGACGACGATGGTCCGAGCCTGACCATCTCGCAGCCGAACGGTGCCTTGAACGGCCTGTTCCTGACCGGCTTCGTTCCCAATGGCGACGCCTGGGGCGCGGGCAGCGGCACCACGACCGGTCCCGCCGGCGCCTGGACCGTCACGGCCTCGCCCTACGAAGGCGCCAGCAGCATCGAATTGCAGAAGGTCGGTGACGGCTATCGCGGCGCCGACAGCCCGACCAACAGCGTTATGGTCGACCTCGAGGCCAGCCCCGGCAACATCCAGATCTCGCAGACGCTGCATGGCCTCAGCGCCGGCGAATACCGCATCTCCTTCGAGATCGGCGCCGCCAACGACACCAGCCTCCTACACAGCGCCAAGCTCGAAGTGTTCTGGAACGGCGTCTCGGTCGGAACCTACGATCCCACGTCGGGCGTCATGCAGACCATCGCCATCGACGTCACGGCGACGGCCGGCGACAACTCACTGACCTTCCGTGAGATCGGCGAAGCGGGCGACAACACCGGCACCTTCCTTGCCAACATCAAGGTCGGCGACATCATCGTCATCGACGAGACCGCAGGTGTCGATGCTGATTCCGACGACACCACCGATCCGGCCGTGGCGGCCCTGTTTGCCGGCGTCAATGCCGGAGCCGATCCCGACATGCCGCTGCCGCAATACGCGCAGGGCAGCGGCGGGGTGGTCAATGCCACGGCGCTGTTCGGCGCCGATGGCCCGGCAACGAGCAATTCGCTTGTCTATACGCTTACCCTTGCCAGCAATACGGGCGTGGATTGCGGCCTGAAGACCACGGACGGGCATGCCATCTCGCTGTTCACCGACGGCAGCGGCCGTGTGATCGGCGTCTATGATGCCGACAACAACGGCATCACCGCCACCGACAAGGTCGCCATCGCGTTGCATATCGATGCCGCCACCGGCCAGGTCGCGGTGGCGCAATACGTCTCGCTCCAGCATCCCGACACCAGCAGCAACGACGAGGGCATCGCGCTCGGCGCCGGCTCGGTCTCGGTCACGGTCACCGCGACCGACGGCGACGGCGACCACGCCACACAGAGCGCCGACATCTCCCAGACCATCATCTTCGAGGATGACGGGCCGAAGGCTGTCGGAACCGCCTCGATCACGGCGAATGTCGACGAGGATGGCCTTCATAATGCCCAGTCCATGGGGAATGCCGACATTCCGCAATCTGGCGAGGTGACCGGGACAAACTCAGCCGTCGCTGCCGGCGCTGCCGGTGCTTTGAACGCACTTGTCGACTTCGGCGCCGATGGCCCGAATGCAGTCTCCGCTTTCAGCCTGGTTACCCAGATGAACCCGTCGGACTCGGGGCTCGATTCGAAAGGCGGCCACGTCCTCGTCGTCTCGGACGGCGCGACTTTGACCGGCTATGTCGAAGTCGGCGCCGGAGCCGGCTATCAGGCCGGCACGGATCGGCCCGTCTTCACGCTTACCGTCGGTGCGGACGGCTCGTATGTTTTCACATTGATTGACCAGATCGACCACCCGACGTTGAACACGCTCGCCGGCGACAATAGCGAAAACACGCTGGCCAATGGCGGGATTGATCTGTCGTCGTTCGTGATCGCGAAGGACGGTGACGGCGATACGATCGAACTCGCGGCGGGCACATTCAAGGTCCAGGTGCTTGACGACGTTCCGCAGATCGTCGCGCGGGACGCCACGACCACAACAACAACCACGACCGAAACGATCGTCTATAGCCTACAGGCCGGCAACACCGACGTTCGCGGCATGGACGGCGCCGGCAACCACGACATCAAGCTGACCGGAATCGACGTCAACGAAGGCGACAATTCCGTCAACACCACGGGAATCAAGATCGGCATCGGCGACGGCCAGATTATTGACGGTTATGAAACACATCCCGGGTTGACCGGACCAGAAATCCTGACAATGGATTTCGTCAACGGCCTCAACGTCGTCTCCAACAATCCGAATCCGCCTGTTGTCACCGATCTCGGCTCATACGATGTCGACTCGGTCAAGTTCACAATCGACGTTGCCTCGGCGCATAATATCCATGAAGCCGTCCTCTTCATCGGTGCCAAGGACGGAGGCGTGTTCGAGCCGTTCACCGTGAGCATCAACGGTGTGCTGACCAGCGGCACCGCCGTCTTCGAAAGCGGCGTGCAGGTCGGCTACGCCTTCGCCGGCGTGCCGAACGGCGCGACGGTCGAAATCATCGGCAGCACGCCGTTCGACCAGCTCAAGGTCGGCAACTACAACAATTTCACGTTCGATTCCAATGCCGGTGGGACAGATGCGACTTTGTCCGGCGGCAACCCGTTCAAGATATTCGGCATCGAAGCGAAGGTCACCACGGTCACCACGCACACTGAAGTGTTCAGAGTGAGCCACGACGAAACCGCCAGCGTCAACAACGCCGCCGATCCTTATGCGGCCGACGACACCGGCCTGCCGCCGCCCGCTCAGATCGACGAGCAAGGTGCGTTGGGGTATGCGAAATCGTCCGCCAGCGCGCTTGGTCTGTTCAGCGCTTCGGTCGGCGCCGACGAAAATGCCACATTCTCCTTCTCCGTGACGGATGCGAACGGCAATCCGCTGGTGAACGTCGATTCCGGTCTCAGGACCCTTGATGGCTCAGCGATTCTGCTGTCGACGGCCTCGGATGGCGTTCTCGTTGGCGCGGCCAAGGGCGTCGACGTTTTCAAGGTTTATGTCGATCCGACCGGAGCAGTCTGGATCGGGCAGTATCAGCCGATCGCCCACAATGTCGACGGTGCGAGCACGGCTGCGTTTGACGACATCGCGACCGTTGCCGCCGACCTGCACGTCAAGGCCACCATCACTGATTTCGACGGCGATTCGAGCACTGCCGTATCCCACGTCGGCTTGAGCATCGAATTCCAGGACGACGGCCCGGCCGCAGTCAACGACCAGGATTCGGTCACCGAAGACGGACCGCTGTCGGCCGACGGCAATGTAATCACGGGCGTGGGCGGCACCGACGCAAACGCGACCGACGGCCACGCCGATCACCTTGGCACGGACGGCTTCGGTTCGGTCGCCTGGGACGGCGCCGTCGCCAACCATGTGAATGGGCTTTATGGGCAGCTGACCGTCGGCGTCGACGGCAGCTACAATTATGTGCTCTACACGCAAGCTGAAAATCCGACGGGTTACGCCGCGGTGCAGGGGCTTTCCGCCGGCCAGAATCTGGCCGAAACGTTCGGCTACATGGTGACCGACGGCGATGGCGATACGTCGCCCGCCTCTCTGACGATCACGATCGGGGGCGCGAATGACCTTGTGACGATTTCGGGCCTGACGGCTCAGGTGGACGGCGGCGATGCGGTGGTCGACGAAAAAGGGCTGCCACCGCACGGATCCAATCCCGCAGGGTCGGGAGAACTGTCAAACGGCAATCCATCCGACAATTCCGACCATTCGGAAACCGCTGGCGGCACGTTCAGCTTCACTTCGCCTGATGGGCTCGGATCGCTGCAGGTCGGCGCGACCATCATCACCTATGCCGATCTGGCGAATTCCGGCTCCGTTCCGGTCGTCATCGCCGGCGGCCCCGCCTATGGCACGCTGACCATCACGGGCTTCAGCGGGACAGACGCCGGCGGCACTGTGACCTACAGCTTCACGCTGACCGGCAATATTGCGCATCCGGTCGCCGGGGCGACCGGCGCGGCAGACCAGCTCTTCGCCGACTATGGCGTCATTGTCACCGACGAGGACGGCAGTTCATCGAACTCGACACTGTCGATCGCCATCAATGATGATGGACCGCTGGCGCAGAACTATGCGGGAGCGGCCTTCGCCGAGGGCTCCGGCGCGCACGACATTGGCGATGCGGTGACCCTGCTGGGCATCGGCGCGGGCGCCGACGGGTTGCAGGGAACACTGCAAGGCCTGGCCTTCACCAATCAGGGCACGACCGGCGGAACGCTGTCGATCGACGGCGCCGGCCATCTGATCTACACCGCGCCGGCCAACGTCACCAGCGCCAGCACGGTGACCGAGACCTTCAGCTACACGGTCAGCGACAAGGACGGCGACACGGTCACCAGGCAGGTGACGTTCGGGGTCTCCGACACCGGCATCACCAATGTGGCGGCCTCGCAGAACCTGACCGTCGACGAGGACGACATCGGCGGGGCCGGCGGCAACGCGGGAGGTCCAGGCGACGATGCGCCGGTGACGGGCGGGCACATCTCCTACACGCTGGGCGCCGATGCCTTGAGCTCGGTGGCACTGTCGGTCGCCAGCACCGGATTGACCAAGCTCGACGGGACGGCGGTCTCGACCAGCTGGGACGCCGCCAGCCACACGCTGACCGGCTATGGCAGCAGCACCGCGGACGTGGTGTTCACCATCACGCTGAGCAACATCACGGCAACCGGCGCGGACTACACCGTGGCCCTCAACCAGCCGGTCTCGCATCCGGTCCATGACGACGCCGCCACCGGCGCGACGGAAACCGCCTTCGAGGACAATCTCGGCTTCACCGTCACCGCCACGGTGACCGACGCCGACAACAGCACCGGAACCACCAGCTTCACCGTCGCCATCGACGACGACACGCCAGTGGCGCAGAACTATGCGGGAGCGGCCTTCGCCGAGGGCTCCGGCGCGCACGACATTGGCGATGCGGTGACCCTGCTGGGCATCGGCGCGGGCGCCGACGGGTTGCAGGGAACGCTGCAAGGCCTGGCCTTCACCAATCAGGGCACGACCGGCGGAACGCTGTCGATCGACGGCGCCGGCCATCTGATCTACACCGCGCCGGCCAACGTCACCAGCGCCAGCACGGTGACCGAGACCTTCAGCTACACGGTCAGCGACAAGGACGGCGACACGGTCACCAGGCAGGTGACGTTCGGGGTCTCCGACGGTGCGGGCCCGGTGGCGGGCGCTCCGATCACGCTGGCGCTCGACGACCAGAACCTCGCGGACGGCTCGACGCCGGGCGCGACCAGCGACCAGCACTCGATCACCTTCACGCCGGGCTCGGATGCGATCGCGTCGATCGCCTTCGGCACCGATCTGACGGGGCTCAACGCCGCCAACCTGACCTGGGAGCGGATGTCAGACACCCAGATCCTCGGCAAAGACACGGGCAGCGGCGTGACGGTGGTGACGCTCGACCTGTCGGTTGCCGGCAATGTGGGGACGGTGACGGCGACGCTGAACGACAATTACGACACGCATCCCGACATCACTCTCGACGATCTGGTCGACCTCGGCCATGTCGGCGTGGTCGCCACCGACACCGACGGCACCCAGGCAACGGGCACGGTCAACGTGACGGTGTCGGACGACGTGCCGACGGCATCGGCGGAGGCCTCGCAGGCAGTTGCGGAAGGCGCGACGGTGACGGGCACGCTGGACTTCGTCACCGGCGCCGACGGCGCGATGGTGACGCACATCAACGGCACGGCGCTGACGTTCGGCCTCAACGGCTGGACGGATGCGATCGACATCGGCGCGGGCACCATCAAGGTGAAGGCCGACGGTTCCTATTCGTTCACGGCCGGTGCCTCGGTCAACAATGACGGCGGTGCCGTGCCGGTCAACGCGACCTACACGGTCACGGACGGCGACGGCGACACCTCGACGGCGGGGCTTGCCTTCACCATCACCGACGGCGCAGGCCCGGCCGCAGGTGATCCGATCACGCTGGCGCTCGACGACCAGAACCTGGCCGACGGCTCGACGCCGGCGGGCCCGGATACGGCCGCCAGCACGATCACCTTCACGCCCGGCTCGGACGCCATCGCCTCGATCGCCTTCGGCACCGACCTGACCGGCCTGAACACCGCCAACCTGACCTGGACACGGATTTCGGGTACCCAGATCGTCGGCAAGGACGGCGCCGTGACGGTGGTCACCCTCGACCTGACGGTTGCCAGCAACGTGGCCACCGTCACGGCCACCCTCAACGACAATTACGACGCCCATCCCGGCCTCAATGCCGACGACCTGGTCAATCTGGGCCATGTCGGCGTGGTCGCAACCGATACCGACGGCACCCAGGCTACCGGCACCGTCAACGTCACCGTCTCCGACGACGTGCCGACGGCGGTCAATGACACCTGGGCTTCGACCATTACCGGCCCCACGGTCCTCACCGGCCTGCTTGCTAATGACAAGTTCGGCGCCGACGGCGTCGATACGGACAATGCTCCGACGCCAGGCCAAGTCGTCGTGACAAACGGCGCCCATGGCACGGTTACCTACAACAATGACGGGACGTTCACCTACACGCCGACCGGCGTCTATGTCGGATCGGATTCCTTCAGCTACACGATCAAGGACGGCGATGGCGACACCTCGACCGCGACGGTAACGCTCAATGTGCAGACCAACACGGTTCCGTCAGGTGGCGGAACGGTGTCGCTGACCTTGAACGAGGCCGCGCTCGACACCACGCTCGATGCCACGGCCCCCGCTGATCTCCACGCCGGTGCCGTGACCGGCACAAACCCCGGCAGCCACGGGGAAACGGCTCAGGCAAACAGCGGGATCACCTTCACCACATCGGGTGAAGCCATCACAGTTGCGTTCGCCAACCCGACCGGCGGCGATCCGAACTGGACGAGCCCGACGGTCTCCGGCCTGGCGGCGGGCTACTCGATCAGCTGGGCAAAAGTCGGCGGCGAGCTTGTCGGCACGTTGATGCAAGGCCCCACCAACCTTGGACCGGCGATCTATCTGGCGCTGTCCAACACCAGCGCGGCCGCCAACAGCTCGCTGACACCGGTGGTGACCGCGACGCTGACCGACCAGTTGCAGCATATTGCGGGCTCCGGCAACGTCACCATCACCGGCGTCCAGATGGTGGCTACCGACACCAGCGGCGATCATGTTTCCGGCACGGTCAACCTGACAGTGCTGGATGACGCTCCTCTGCCGTTCAGGCCGGACGGCATCTTCGTGGAGAACAACACGCACACAGCGCTGACGGAAAACATCAACTTCGCCGCGAGCGCCGGTGCCGACGGGGTCGGCAATGTCGTGTTCAACGTGACCGAAGGCGCGGCCGTCACATCGGGCAGCACCAACATCTTCCTGAATGGCGAGCAGGTCTTCTTCCATGTGGTCGATACCCACACCGTGGAGGGGCGGACCTCGGCCGCCAATGGCAGCGACCTTGCTTTCACGGCAACCCTCAACCCGGCGACGGACAGTTGGACCTTCACCCAGGCCGCGACGATGTTCGCCGGCAACCAGTTCAATACGTCAAACTTCTCTCCCAGCGGCGGCAACAATGACGCGATCGTTCTGAACTCGATAGGGTCGACCAGTGACCTACTTGCGACGGGCAACGGTCATCCCGTGAACACCAGCACGGGCAGTTGGGGCGTCAATGGGGGAAATAGCATCGAACCGGGTGAGGCGATCCGTTTCGATTTCGTCAGCAATGCAACTACCGACGGGACCATCGCCGGAACCCCGGCGGGCGTTGGAGCTGGAATCCACTACACCGATCACTATGAAGTCGCGAGCTACACACAGGGGATTGGCAATGTCTCGGGATCAGATCCGGTCTCGATAATCATCCGCCCGGTCAATGCCGACTACGACAATTCCTATATAGGCGATGTAACCGGCGAAAGCACAGCGTTCGGCAGCCTTGTCACTGTGATCAATGGGTCCGGTGGTGTCGTTGTTCCGACCGCCACATACAATGCCGTCAACGGAACGTGGACCATCACCGGCTTGGAGCAAGGTGATACCTTTACCGTGGTCGCCAATTCCGATCCATTCAGCGCGATCGAGATTTCGGCCAATGCGGGCTCGAATGACTTCAAGCTCGGGCCGGTCACCTATACGACAGCCAATGCCGCGACACCGTTCGACATCTCGATCCCGGTCACCGCAACCGATGGCGATGGCGACCAGATCGCGGGCTCGGTCACGGCCCACCTCTCACCCGATGCCAGCACCTGGCAAGGTACTGCCGGCGCCGATACACACACCACAACGACCACGGAAATCGCCCTCTTCGGCGAAGATGGCAACGATATCCTGACCGGCCTTCCGGGACAGGCCGATTTCCTTGCAGGCGGGCGCGGAATCGACACGCTGTTTGGCGACACCGGGAACGACACGCTCTATGGCGGCTCCGGCAACGATACGCTCAACGGCGGCGGAGGCAACGACCTGCTGATCGGCGGTTCGGGTCAGGATACGCTGATCGGCGGCACCGGCGCCGACACGTTCAAGCTCGAGCATCTTGATATCAAGGATCTCATCAGCGACTACAGCGGCGGCGATGGTGACGTGATCGACCTGACGTCCCTCTTCAAGACCGGAGCCGGCAACGTCGCGGACTTCGTGAACTACGACGCGGCGTCGAAAACCCTGAGCGTGGATGCTGACGGCCTGGCCAATGGAGCCGCTTTCGTAGACGTGGCGACCTTCCAGACAACGCCCGTGACCAACACGATCACGCTGCTCTATGATGATGGGACAAGCACGCACACGACCACTGCAAATCTGGTCTAGCGGCATGGCGCAGCGGGACAAACACATGCTATGCATTAGCGAAATCTGTATTAGGGCTATTGAGGGGATTTTTATCATGACGCGTTCTGCAAGACTGCTGGTTTCGGCCGCGGCCCTGTTGTTGACGGCCGGGTCGGCCGGTTACGCCGCCGACATCATCGGCGCGCCGGTCGACTATTGCCGCACTGTGGGAACGTCCAATCTGGTGCTGACCGAAAACACGGCCGACCTCACCGAACAGGTGGTCAAGCTGATGGACGAGTCCATCGCCGTCGCCAAGGATCCGGCATGGATCAACTCGTCCCGGCCGGCCTTCGTCTGGGCTTCGGAGGCCAAGGTCGCGTGCGGCAAGGCCTATGGCTACCTGAAGACGAACTACCGTGACGAAGACTACCTCAACAAATGCGAGTGCTTCCACGATCGCATGGTCGAGTACATGCACTGACCGGATAGGCAACCTGCGCCTGTTGGCCACCATGGCAGCGGACGGATCAATCAATCTTGAAGGCGATCGCCGCAACGATCGCATGACCAGTTTGCCAGGATGTCACGCGGGCTTCTGCCAATGGGCTGGAAGCGCCCTCCATGGTACAATCTCCGTCGTCCGGTTCGGCGCCGTCGATCCACTATGACGCGGCCGCGGTGTGGAGCCGACAGACATTCAAGGTGTTCGCGAGCTGTCAGCCGGCCGTGCCGTTGCGGGCGGCGAGGTTCGGTGTTTCCGCGTTCTCGTCGGACCGCGATACCCGACATGCGCCAACTATAGGACCGCCGGACAAGCAAGACGGATCGGGGCACCGAGAGCCCGGCTTTTCGAGGGCTAAAGAACAACAGGACGGCGCGGCAAGTTCGCCGTAACATGAGCACAAGGCCAGACCGAGAGGATAACCCGGCGGCATACAGGGTGGGACGATCATGGAAGCTGGCCGGCAGGTCTACCGTCCGCGCAGTTGGGCAGTCACCTTCGCGCTCGCCGCGGCGCTGTCGGGCTGCCAGTCGAAGGGCAGCGTTACCGAAGCGCTCGATCCGGCGGCGATTGCCGTGCCTGCCGGGCAGGATGGCGCCGCGGGCGCCCTCCCGGCCCAGGCAACCCAGTCGCTGGGTACCGGTTCGACGAAAATCACGATGCTGCTGCCATTGTCCGCCCCGGGAACGGCGGGGGAAAATGGCCGCAAGATGCTCGATGGCGCCAAGCTCGCGATGACCGATATCGGCAATGGATTGCTTACGCTGACCGTGGAGGACACTAAGGGCGACAGCGCACAGGCCGGCAAATTGGCGCTGCAGGCCCTGACGACCGGCACGAAAGCCGTCATCGGCCCGACCGAACTGCCGGCCGCCCAGCATATCGCCACATTATCGGGATCGAAGCGGCCGCCCGTGCTGGCGCTTGCCGACAATTTCGCGGGCGGCGCCGGCGTTTATGCCGTGCGCCTCGGCGAAGCGGACAGTGCGGCGGCGGGCGCGGCGGGCATCGCCGCGAAAGGCGGAAAAAAATTCGTATTGTTTGTCGCGGGTGGCTCGAACGCCAGCGCGGTCGAGAAGCGGGTCGCCAACAGTCTCAGCATCTATGGCGCGACGCTCGCCGTCACCGTTCCATATTCGGCCGGCGACGGCGCCGCCAAGGCGGTCGACGAAATGGCCTCGCTCGTGGACACTCCCGACGCGGTCATCATTGCCAGCGGCGATGCCAGCCCCTCGCGTATACTTGCCGCCCTCAAATCAAAGGGCATTGCGGGCAAAGCGACCTCCGTCGTCGGAACCAGCCGTTGGCTGGAGCATCCCATGGAGCCGTCATTCGAGGGAGCCTATATCGCAGCGCTCGATCCGGGCGAAACGGGGCCGATCGCCGACCGCTTCAGGACGACTTACAACTATCCGGCCGACGTCAACGTAGCCTACGCTTATGATATGGTTGCGCTGACGGCAGGGATTGCCAGCGCGGTCGGACCTGACGGTTTCAGCAAACAGGTGCTCGAAAATCCGAGCGGATTTCGCGGATCGACCGGCCTGTTCCGCTTTCGCGCCGATGGATCCAGCCAAAGATCGATGCCATTCTATCGGATAGAAAAGGGTGCGCTCAAACTGGTTGCCAAATCGACCTCGGGATTCTGACCGCCCGGTAACGAACGCTGCGCTGGCGTGATGGTTGTGCCAGGGCGTATCCGCCTGGTTATTGCGGTCGGAGGTCTCGAGCTGCTGTTCGGGATTGCCCTGATCATGCATGCCGGAGCCTTGCTTGCGACCGACCGGCCTGCCCTTGCGACCCGTGTCGAGAATGCCGGGCAAGCAACCCGGTCGGAGACGACTGTTCTCGTCGGAAGATGGCGAGAAGCGCGCAGGGTTGCCGAGGATGTTGTCGCACCGCCGCCAATTGACCTGTCCGAGATCGAGCGGATCGAAGCCCGGCCCCCGCTCGGCGATCTCGGCCTCGCCGTGCCCCCTAAAACGCCGATGCCAGGCGATTGGGGTGAAACCCTGCTCTTCCGGCCAATAGCAACGTCATCGGCGACTTTCGAATCCATGGGACGCAAAGTGGCCGTCAGTGGTGTGGCCAGCATAGAACCGAAAGCCACCTGCTCGTTTCACGATGTCGCCTGGTCTTGCGGCCAGCGCGCACGCGCCGCCTTCAATTCCTGGCTGCGTGGACGCGCGCTGAAGTGTGTCGTGCCGCCGGAGATCGAGCGTTTTGCCATTGCCGCGCCGTGTAACCTTGGCAAGCAGGATGTCGGCGCCTGGCTCGTGTCCAACGGCTGGGCGATCGCGCTGCCCACCGGCATCTATGGCAAGGCGCAAGCAGTCGCCGAGGACGCGGAGGTGGGAATTTTCGGCCCGCCGCGATAGGCCAAAATCGATTCACGTTTCGCACATCGATCAAATTGTATGGTTTGCCGCAACTGAAATTGCGCTTGCCGGCGCTATGCTCGCCGATCTGACAGGAGATTGGTAATGGCACAAGCCGAAACGACCGCCACCGAGCCGGTATGGAAGGGTGTCGCGTGGCTCGCCTTCCTGGGGACCGTTGGCAGCCTTGCCCTCTCCGTAGGCCTCAATTACCTGCTGTTGTTCAGCGATGTCTTGACCCCGTTCGGGCGTAGCATGGTCACTGCCGTGCTGCTGCCTCTGATCATCGGTCTGCCGCTTTTCGTATTGATCGGCTTGAAGCAGGCCCAGATCCGCGGCTACCGGCGGGAGCTCAACAGGGCCGAGACCTACGACCGGGTGACAGGCTGCCTGAACGGTCCGGTTTTCACCTCGATGGTCGAGCGGCGCGCGGCGAGGCCGTCAGCGCCAGGGCCACGCTCGGGCGCCTTCCTGGTGATCCATGCCGAACACCTTCGCTCCATAAATCTTCGCTTCGGCCCAGATTGGGGCGATGAGGCCTTGCGGCTCGTCGCATCGGCCATTCAGTCTTCGGTCCGCAAGGAAGATATGGTCGGTCGCATAGGAACATCGATGTTCGGGGTCTTTCTTCCAGGTACGACCGAAGCGGAGGCCGCGGAAATTGGCGAGCGCATTCGAGCAAGCGTCGCGCAGGTCTATTTCGCGCCCAAGGGGACCGAGGACGCTCTGACGATCAGCCTGGGAAGCACCGTGTTTGAAACCGAGCTAGCATTCGAGGACATGTTTCGCTCAGCGGAAGCGCAATTATCCGCCCGCGCACCTGCCGAAACGCGCTCTACAGGTCTCCAGTAGCCCGGTGTAACGTGACGAAACCAATAACTGGCGGCAAATCGACGTTTGGACACATTCCTAAAGCTCGGCGAGCAGGGCCGCTCGACAGGCACAAGCACTTGATCGATCTCGTTGCCGGAACCTCACCGGCGCGGAAAAAGAACCTCGCCCATTCCAAGCACCGCGTTGTCGCCGCCATATTTATGTGGTGCGCTCCCCAGCAGCGGCCGTTTCAAAATGCCTTCGGCGATCAGATGACGATCGATGATGGTGGCAAAAACGCTCTCGGGCGCGCCACACTCGACGAAGCTCGGCGACAGATGTCCTGGCGCGCGATCAAGAAGGATCGAACCGCGGCGCATTAGGTAGCCGGGCATTTCACCGATGCCGCCGGCTACCACCAGCGTGCCCGCGATCATGCGGCTGCCTGCATGGTCGCCTGAGCCTTTCAGCACCGAGATCAGACCGCGCCGCATCCGGTCTGCGGCGAAGGCGCCCGCCCTGCCCCTGACGATCAGCACGCCGCCATTCATGCCGGCCAGTTCGCCGACGAGCGGCGCACCAAGGTGATCGCCGGCATTACCTGTTATCTCCAGCCTGCCGCCGCGCATGCCGGAGCCGGCGTGCGGCCCCGCATTGCCTTCGATCGTCAGCTTGCCCCCGCGCATGGCGCGCCCGGCCTGCGCGCCAGTATTGCCGATCACGCGAACCGATCCACCTCCCATGCCTTGCGCCACCCGGTCGAGGCGCGCGCTTCCACCTTCGAACACGATGCTTAGCGGATCGCTGCCGGCGAGGCGAAAAATGTCGCCCACCTTCGATCCGTGCTTCGACATGCCGATTCGGATTTTTTCGATATCCCGTGTTTCGCTCCCAGCAAGCCGCTCCGGCGTCAGCGGCGACAGGTCGAGGCGTTCAGGCGGTTCGGCAACAAGAGTGAAGGTCAGCGCCTTCATGGCAACATATCCTTCAGCGAATAGATGAACTTACCGAGCTTGCCGCCATAATTGCCGGCGCCGATGCGAACCGCGCCTTTCTTCGGTCCGAGCTGGACGACGGCCTTTATGCCGGCCTTCATCGCCGCGGCAACGGCATCATTCGTCTCACCATCAATGACGATTTCCAGGACGGCGTTGATGTCGGGGCCGAGTTCACTCGCAACCACGCCGCGCAGTGTCGGCGCGTAGGCTTCGTTGGCCGAGGCGATCATGCCCTTGTATTTGCCACCTATCTTGGAACCCGAACGGGCGATGCCGCCGGGGAACGGCACGATGGCACCGGGCACCATTCCGATCGCGGCGACCGCGGCCTCGGCCGCGACCAAAGCGTTGGCGCTGCTTTCGGCCATGACAAAGAAATTGCCGCCGCCGACGGCTTCCTTTGTCAGTCCGGTTGTTGCCTCGCAGAGGAATTCACCATCCATGACGGGAATGCGCCAGAAATGCCTGTCGCCGATCTTCTTGGAGATTTGCCACCCATCGCCGAAATAACGCAGCGCCGAACCGAGCTTGAGCTTAGCGCTGCCCTCCAGTCCGGCAAAGCAGGCGGAGCCCGGCGAAGTCAAGACACACTGCCCGACGCGATTGAGCAGTTGCTTCTGCAATTCATCGGTTCCCATCGCGAAGATCATCACGCGGCAGCCGGGCCGGCCATCCGGGGTGGCTGACGGCGGCAGGTCGGCATCGATTGCCGCTTCGCAGCCGCAACCGATTACCGAGGTGGCGAAGCCGGTCATCGTGATCGCCGCCTGCCGTGCCCATTTCCGGCTCGACGCAGTGATGATGATGGCGGTTGCCCGCATCCCGAAGGCTTCGGCAAAAGTATCGTCGATCGTTACGCCATTTACGCTCACGTTCGGCATGGCACCTCGCCGAATGGCTGTTCACGCGCAATCGCGGAATCCGGGAAATTGAACCAATCCAAGGACAGGCCGTAGCGCTGCTGGTGATAGTCCTCCAGACGCCGCACCATCGCCTTGTCCACAGGTGGATTAAGCCTGAGGGCCTTGCCCCAGCGGTAATGGATGATCTCCCCGTCCTGCACGACGAGATCGCCATCCTTGAAAACATACGCTGCCTGTCCGAGCATTTTCGCGATACTTTCGTTCCTGCGATAGACAGCGATGTCGGCTATCGCGCCGACACCGAGATGGCCTCGATCCGTCAACCCGAGCAGCCTGGCCGGCGCTGCACGCGTCATGATGGCGATTTCCTCGAACGTGTATTCGCGGTCGATTGCGGACAGGGTAGAGAGCGCTAAGGCGGATCGTGAAAGTCCGGCGGCCATTTCGGTGCGCGCTTCCCGCCTCATCAGCAGCTCGAACAGAGCCGGATAAGCGGTAAAGGGTGCACCGTTGGGGTGATCAGTGGTGAAGAACACACGCCAGGGATCGTCGATGAGGAGAAAAAGCTCGAGCCCGATCGCCCACTGCATCGTGCCATAGAAGTCCTTGCCATAGCTGTAGGGCACGATGCCGCCGCCATTGCCATCCCCGTCATGAATGACGGACTTTTTCGGATGTGCGCTGCCCCGCGCCGAGAACTGCCGCATGACGTCGGAGGAGACCGTGACCGTCTGACCGAACATCACCTGACCGATATCGATAGTGACTTCCGGAGTCGTGTTGATAAGCTCGGCAAGCCGCGCAGCGGCGGAGGAAAATCTGCGCTTTCCCTCCGTGCCATAGCCATAGAACTGGAGGTGGGCGAGATGCATCGGCAGCCCATCCGCCGCCGCAATCGTCGCGGCCGCCGTGTCCGCAGATCCGGGAATGCCCAGATTGTTGCAATGGACATGCAAAGGATGCGGCAGGCCAAGATTGTCGACGGCGGCCTGCAGCGTCTTGACGATGTTGCGCGAGCTGACGCCGTAGGACGGCACGACATCGTCCAGCGCGAACGTGCGTGCGTTTTCCTTGAAGGCGGCCGCTGCACCGGCGTTGATCACCTTGACCCCGAGCGCTCGCGTCGAGGCGACCGTCCAGGCGACATAGTCCTCGATCATTTGAGGAGTGGCGGCGTCACGGATCATTGACAGCAGGAAGTCGTCGTTGCCGAGAATGGCGAGCGTCGCCTTGTCGATGATCGGGATATCGGCCAGTTCGAGATGGGTGTGGAGTGCAGATCCCGGCGACATCGCCGGTTCGACGACCGTCGTGAAGCCCATCTTGGCGTAGAGACAGCCAGTCTGGAAGGTCGACCAGCCGGCATTTGAGAGCGGCGTCGTCGCCGGTCGCGCCTGATGGGCGGCATGCTGTTCGGGCAAGAGCAGCCGCGCGGTATTCACGTTACCACCGCCAATGTGGGAGTGGATGTCGATGGCGCCCGCCATCACGATGCAGCCGGCGGCTTCGATGGTCCGGTCGGCCACCCCCTCAGCCGGCGCAGCGACAATCTTGCCGTCCTTGATCCATAGGTCGCCCTTGCCGAGACGGTTGTTGACGGGGTCGATGATGTCGCCGTTGGCGATTTTCGTCAGCATGGCAATGCCTCGGCGAAAACCCGACTGGCGACCAGGCGAATGATCGTCGCGGCGGAGGGCAATTTCGAAGCAGCGCGGGTATCAGTCGACTTCAGCGAGCCGGTACGGCTGGAATAGACAACTGCATCGTGATCGACCCCAGCTTCGCCAATGGCGATGGTGACCGCGGCGCCTGCGACCGGCTCTTCCGTTTTAGCCAGCGCAATCAGTGTCATGCGCCCCCTTTTTCTCGGGAGTTGGGCAACCGTGGCGGAGATCCGCAGGTGCAGGTCGGCTTCGCCGGCGGCGATCATGCGCGCCACATCGTAACGCCAGGGATCGAATTCCGGGAAGCCCCGCGCAAAGCCCGTGCGCAATGGAAAACCTGTCATCCAGGTCGAGGCGAGCGCGCTTCCCCACCCGTTTTCGCTCGCCGGCAGATGAAGGCCAGATGCACGTGATTTGCGATTGAGATCGGCGATCAGCCCCTGCAGCATCTCCAACGCCAACCCATCGGTCGCATGGCCTGAAAACAGGAACACGGGAAAATGCGCAGCCGCCAGAGCCTTTGCGAAATCGTTGAAGTTCGACACCGGTCGCGATGTTTGCCGCCCCTTGTACTGCGCCCTCAGCGCCGCCAGCGTGGCGCCGAGGCTAGCCTGGCCACAGGAAAGGAGCGTTGCCTTGCGCCCGTTTTTCAACGGCGGCACGGACACCCCATTCGATCCCACCAGGAAGAACTCGCGCTCGCTCCTGGTCGAGAGATCGGGAACCGTGCCAGCGAGCTCCGCAACAAGATCATGATGGGTTTGTGCGAGCTCGCCCACGATCACCACGATATCGGCACGCCGGCGCGTCTCCCCAGGGGCGACGGTCATCGCGCCCTTGTCGGTAAAAAGCATGGTCTCTCGGGCAAGTGCCGCGCCGTCGGCGTGATCGTATGCCGCGCCAAGCCGCTCGGCCAGCGCGATCGCCGCCCTCGTGCCGTGTATATCCGTATCAAAGCTGAAAACCGGGCACCGGCTTGACGATAACAGCGACGCGGCATGCGCAGCCGCGCGCTCGACCAGCGCTTCCCGGTCGCCTATCCAAGCAACCGCCATTCGCTACACTACTTTCTGGTGCCAGCCCGATCCTAGACGAAACTGGATTGGCCGTGAACCCCGCTTGCCAGCAGATTAACGAATGTTTTCATACGCTATCAACAAACTCCGACCGCGCTTAATCATATTTGATGTAAGCGAAGCGTTGATCGGTCGCCGGAGTTCCCTCCAGCGCTCCGCCTTCCTTGGCCGGCTGCCACTGGACAACATCCTCGATCTTTCTCGCCAACTCGAAGTCCTTGTCGGTGATACCCTTCGCCGCGTGGTTCATCAGGCGTACCTCGACCCAGGCATAGGAAGCGGTGATATCGGGATGGTGCCACGCCGCCTCGGCGAGATGGCCAACCGTGTTGATGACCATCAGCGTCGACTTCCAGCTGTGGGTCTTGTATTTGCGCCGTATCCAGCCGTTTTCGTAGCGCCATTTCGGCAGCTCTTTCTCAAGCCGGTCGGCAATCTCGGCGTCCGAATAGATCTTCTCCTTGACCGTTTCGCTCATCTCGACCTCCCCGAATTGCTCGGTCCGTCAACACGACAGGCCAAAGCGGAAACATGAATGCACTCTCTTTGGCTTGCTCCCTCGACGAAAACAGTTATCATCGTGGCGGGCACCTAAACTTCCATGATGCATCCATGATGCACCCATCGGGGGGCAGATGTCGAATTTTGTTACCGTACGAGTGCCCGCTCGCCTTCACCTTGGCTTCCTCGATCTCAATGGCGATGCCGGACGTCGCTTTGGCAGCGTTGGGCTTCCGTTGAGTGAACCCGAAACCGTTGTCACCCTGTCGCGGTCCGGCGAGACCATAGTCGAAGGTTCCGAGAGCGTTCGCGCCGGTGAGCACTTGTCGACGCTCCGCAGGCATCTCGGCATTCGCGGCCAGCACCATTTGGTGATCGAACAGTCGATCCCGAGTCACGCCGGCCTTGGGTCCGGCACGCAGATCGCCCTTGCCGTCGCCTCGGCACTGCGAACGCTCCACAACCTGCCTCTCGATGTCGCCGGCGACGCGACCGTGCTCGAACGAGGCGGCCGATCTGGAATCGGCATCGCAAGTTTCGAAGACGGCGGCGTGATTGTCGACGCGGGCAAGGACGAGCGTGGCGGACCGCCTCCGGTCGTGGCGCGGCTGCCGTTTCCCGAAGAATGGCGCGTCATCCTCATCCTCGACCATGCCGGGCATGGACTGCATGGCGAGGCCGAGGTCGCGGCGTTCCGTTCACTGCCACCCTTCCCGACGGCGGGCAGCGGCGAGATCTGCCGGAGGGTGCTGATGGGTATCATGCCGGCCTTGGTCGAGCGCGATCTTGCGGCATTCGGCGCTGCCGTCACCGCGATACAGATGCTGATCGGCAGCCATTTCGCTCCGGCGCAGGGCGGCGTGTTCACCTCAAAGCGGGTCGAGATGGTCGCTCACCGTCTCAATAAAGCGGGCGCCGTCGGGATCGGCCAGAGTTCCTGGGGACCCACAGGCTTTGCCTTCGCGCCGTCGCATGACGCCGCGCTCAAATTCGTCGGCGCGGTTCAGAAGACAGCCGTTGAAGACGGCCTTCAGATCAAGATCGTCAAAGGCAGGAACTCCGGCGCGAAGATCAGTTCGACCGGACTCGGTCTCGTCGGCAGCTGACGCTTCAGATTCCAAGCAGAAAGGCGAGAAATGGCCCGCAAACATATCCTGCATATGCTGACGCCGTTGAAGCACATGAGCCCGTTCGACGTGAACATGGCGCTCGACGCGGGCTTCGACAGCGTCGTCCCCTATGTCGATGTTGGCCTTGGTGAGGTGACAGGCCTAGTTCAGGACGCGATCTTTTCGCGTCCGCCGGATGCCGGCGTCGATACCGGCATCTTTATCGCCGGGAAGGATGCTTCGTTGGCGCTCGACATGTTCGATGCCGCGAAAAAGGCGATGGTGCCGCCTTTCCAGGTTTCGGTATTTGCCGACCCGGCCGGCTCGTTCACCACGGCCGCGGCGATGGTGGCCAAGGTCGAAAAGGCGTTGGAGAAGAAATTCGAGCGCGGGCTGAAGGACACGAGGGTGGCTGTTTTCGGCGCCACCGGCGTGGTTGGCTTCTGCACCGCCGTCATCGCGGCAAGGGAGGGCGCCCGCGTCACGCTTGTCGGCCATGACGGCATCGAAAGGGTGAAACAGATCGCTGCCGAGATCAAAAGCCGATTCAAGATCGGTGTCGATGCGGCTGACGGATCGAGCGATGCCCGGAAAACCGATCTGGTCGAAGCAAGTGAGGTCATACTGGCTTGTGCGAAAGCCGGCGTCCAGGTGGTTTCAAAGGCCCAGTTGAGAGGCAGCGGCTTGCTTATCGCCGCCGACGTCAACGCGGTCCCGCCCGCAGGCATCGAAGGATTGGCCGTCAATGCCAATGGCGACCCGCTAGAAGCGGCAAAGGCCGTCGGGATTGGCCCGCTTGCCATCGGCAACGTCAAATATAAGGTCGAGTCCGGCCTTTTCAAAAGAATGATCGAATCCGAAAAAACGATCGCGCTCGATTTCCAGGAAGCCTTTTCCCTTGCACGCGAGACTGCCAAATAGCGCCAGATCTCTGCTGATCGCGGCGATTTCAGGCCGGGCATTGGCCATGGCTGCGCGGCGTGCGGGCTATCGCCCGTTAGTCGCTGATTTCTTCTGCGATACCGATACGGTTGCGGTGGCAGAACGAACGACCAAGCTGCCGCGCAACCTACAGGACGGCATCGACGGCGAGCGCATTATCGAGACGCTTCGGGACCTGGCCGGCGAAGACCGGCCGGTCGCTGTCGTCCTGGGCTCGGGTTTTGAGCGGATGACGGAGACTGTCGACGCCGTCGCTCGCCATTTTCCGCTTGCCGGCAATCGCGGCGCGGCGATCAGCAGGATCAAGGACCCGCAATTGCTGGCCGCGGATTGTGCCGAACTCGGTATCCCACATCCGGAATTCCGGTGGGATCGGCCGCCTGAGCCAGACAGCTGGGTGGCCAAGACCGTGGGCGGCGCCGGGGGTGGGCATATCAGACAGGCGGCCGGAGAAAGCCAGACCACCGGCCGCTATTTCCAACGTTTCGTCGCCGGACGCAGCGTCTCGGCCCTCTTCGTCGGCGACGGCCAGGCCGCGCGCATCGTCGGCTTCAGCCAACAATGGACTTCCCCCGTCTCCGCGGCACCCTATCGCTATGGCGGGGCCGTGCGGTTGAGACGCTTCGACCGCAGGCAGGCGGCGCTCATCGGCGGCTGGCTTTCAGCCCTGACGCGCCGTGCCGGCCTGGTTGGATTGTGCAGCGCCGATCTCATTCGCGGATCGGACGGCTACACGCTCATCGAGATCAATCCGCGGCCAGGCGCTACGCTGGACATTTTTGACGAGGACGAGGCGCCCCTGATCGAAGCACATCTGCGAGCTGCGGCCGGAGGAACCTTCCGTTTGCCACGCTTCGTCGATTCGATGGCTTCAATGGTGACCTACGCCGCGACCCCAATCGCCCGGTTTCCGTCGATTGTGTGGCCCGAATGGACTGCGGACCACCAGTCACCCGGCACCCGTCTGATTGCCGGCGACCCCGTCTGTACCATCTTCGCGCGCGGTCCGAATGCCGGTTTGACCAGGCGGCTCATCAAGGGGCAAGCCCGCCGGTTGCAACTCCAATGGGAAGGAGACCGGACATGAAGAACGGTTCGGCATTCCTGAACGACAATGCACAGCGCATCGCTGACGGCATGATCAGCGATGCCGAACGGTTGCGGATCGCCGCTTCCAAGGGAACCTTGGGCGAGCTCCTTATCGATGTCGGCGCCAAGGCGCTCGGCAGCGTCGAGGCCGGGCTGCGCATGGCGGAGGCAGCGATGGGTGGTCTCGGCAGCGTTTCGGTGTTCATGGACCGCACGGAGCGGAAATGGCCGTTCACCGTCGAGGTGCGCTCGTCGCAGCCCGTACTGGCCTGCCTAGGCAGCCAATATGCGGGCTGGAACCTGTCTGCCCAGGACTATTTCGCCATGGGATCGGGACCGGCGCGGGCACTCGCCCGCGTCGAACCACTGTTCGACGCGCTTTCCTATCGAGACACCGCATCGTCGGCCGTGCTTATCCTGGAGACTGCCAAACCGCCTCCCCCAGCAATCGTCGAGAAAGTGAGCAAGGCAACCGGACTGGCAACCGACAAGCTCACCTTCATCTACGCGCCGACGCAAAGCCTTGCCGGCAGCCTGCAGATCGTTGCGCGCGCGCTCGAGGTTGCCATGCACAAGGCCAACGATCTCAAATTTCCGTTGGAGAACGTTGTCGACGGCATCGGAGCGGCGCCAATCCCCGCCCCCCACCCGGATTTCCTGACCGCCATGGGCAGAACGAACGATGCCATCATCTATGGCGGCAGCGTCCAGCTCTTCGTAAAAGGGTCGGCAAAAGAGGCCAGCAACCTCGCGGAGAAACTTCCGAGCCGCGCCTCGCGGGACTACGGTCAACCGTTTGCCGAGATCTTCAAGCGGTTCAAGGGGGATTTCTATGCCATCGATCCGCTGTTGTTCAGCCCGGCCGAAGTGATCGTGACGGCGATCGAAACCGGCGATACGTTTCGCGCTGGCCGGCGTGATCCAAAGATGCTCGAACGGAGCCTCGGTTAGCATGGCGGCACAAAGAGACCCGTCCGTCGTCCGCCACATCCGAGGCGCCACATGATCCATCGCATCCTGATCGTCAGCGACAATTCGGACACCGGCTCCAAGGGCCTTGCAGCAAGGCTTGGTCGACGGGGTGCTATCGTCGCAACCGTGCCGCTGGCGGCGATCGCGTTCGACACCGGCAGCCCGAGCGGACTTTCGATCCCCGGTTTCGGCGGTGTGCTGCCCGATGCCGTGCTCGTCCGTTCGATCGCCGCCGGATCGTTCGAAGCGATCACCCGGCGCCTCGGGGTGCTGCACGCGTTGAGTCGGCTGTCGGTTCCCGTGTGGAATTCGGCGCAGGCGGTGGAACGCTGCGTCGACAAGTCGATGACGACTTTCCTCTTGAAAAATGCCGGCCTGCCAACGCCACCGACGTTCGCCGTCGAAGGCCTTGCCGCCGCCAAGGAGATCGCGGCGCAGGAGCTTCCGGAGGGACCGCTGGTTCTGAAACCATTGTTCGGGGCGCAAGGCCGCGGGATAAGGCTGATCCGTACGCTCTCCGACCTTCCCGCCGCAGACGAGGTGAACAGCGTCTACTATCTCCAGCATTATGTGTCGCGCGCCGGCCCGCCTTTCCGGGATTTCCGCGTTTTTGTCTGCGCCGGCGAAACCGTCGCGATGATGAGCCGCAGCAGCGACGACTGGATCACGAACGTCAACCGGGGTGGCATGCCGGAGCCGGTTTCGGGACATGGCGAGGCAGAACTGGCAGCGCTGGCTGTCGCCGCGTCGGCAGCCGTCGGCGCGGATTTCGCCGGCGTGGACATCGTGCGAGCCGACGATGGCAGCTTGTTCGTACTCGAGGTGAACAGCATGCCCGCCTGGTCCGGGCTGCAATCGGTGGTCGCTGTGAACATCGCCGAAGCGATCGCCGATGCCCTGCTGAAATTCCTGGCCGATCGCATCGAAGCGACCGCCGCGCCGCGGCCCTTCCGTTTCACCGCGCCGGCGAATTCGTGACGGAGCGGCGGCAGGATGACGTTATCGCGTGAACGCCTCCGGGCTAGCTACAAGGATGCCTGCCGGATGGAGATCGAAGCTCTGAAGCCAGGCAACGTCCACCTGTTCGCCGACGGACACGGCATGTCCGCCGCTCAGTTCATGATAAGTGCCGAAGTTTCGTCCGAGCCGCTGACCGATCCTCGCCTCTCGGCCGGGCAGCGCATGCTGGAGGCGGTGCGTGCAACACGTCTGGCCGTAGCAACCAATACAAATCTCGGTATCATCCTCCTGGCGGGGCCTCTGATATGCGCCGCCGAAATGAGGAGTGGCAGCTTGCAGGATAATCTCGACTCGCTGCTGCGCGCGTTGAGCATGGACGATACCAGGGCAGTGTTCGAGGCGATCGCCATGGCAGCGCCAGGTGGCCTAGGAGACGCCGCGAATGATGTGCGGCAGGAGCCGAAGGTTCATCTCTTGGAAGCAATGCGGGAGGCTGCCGACCGCGATATGATCGCACGCCAGTATGACACCTGTTTCGGCGACGTGTTCGGGGTCGGGCTGGCGGCGCTGGTAGGGGCGCTAGCACGCGGAGAAAGCGGCATGTGGCCGACCGTGTTCGCCTATATGGCGTTTGTCGCAGGCTTCCCCGACAGTCACGTGGTGCGCAATCACGGAATTGAAGTCGCAAATCAGGCGCGACAAGACGCTCTTGCCGTTCAGGCGGCGCTCCATGCCAACGGCGACGAGCCGTCACGCATTCGCCTGCTCATGGAGTTCGATCGCCGGCTGAAGGCGGACAAAGTCAACCCCGGCACCTCTGCCGATCTGACCGTGGCTACTCTTTTAGTCCACACCTTGGGCGCTCGCTTGCATAATCGCGGCGTTGGTGCTTGACTTCCAAAAGCGGGAGCTGTGCTTCCGCGGCTATCTAGCCAACCGGTCCGGGCAATCCGGGCGCTGCCAACAAGGATAGCTGTCCATCGAGCGCCTGCTCGGTTGCAGCGTCCGTGGACATCATAATTGTGTCTTGGAGGAAATTGGCATGGCAAAAATCTCGAAGGTAATGGTCGGTGAATCGCTGGTAGGGGACGGCAACGAAGTCGCGCATGTCGACCTGCTCATCGGCCCGCGAGGGAGCGCGGTCGAAACGGCATTTTGCAACGCGCTTACCAACAACAAGGACGGTTTTACCTCGCTTTTGGCGGTGATCGCGCCCAATCTTCAATGCAAGCCCAATACGGTGATGTTCAACAAGGTCACGATCAAGGGCGCCAAGCAGGCTGTACAGATGTTCGGGCCGGCGCAGCATGCCGTTGCAAAGGCCGTGCAGGACAGCGTCGCGGACGGGACCATTCCGGCTAACGAAGCGGACGACGTGTTCATATGCGTCGGCGTATTCATCCATTGGGACGCGACCGACGACGCCAAGATCCAGAAATACAACTACGAGGCGACAAAGGAGGCCATCCAGCGCGCTATCGCAGGAACCCCGACCGCCGCCGAAGCCACCGCTCAGCGCGACAACGTCAAGCATCCGTTCGCGGCCTAGACAAGAGACAGCCCCGCACAGGAAAAGCCATCTTCCGAAACGGATGGTCTGTTGCGCCGGTTGAAAAAGGTTCTGGGCTTTTGAAGCGACACTCCCGAAGGGCGCCCGCCTTTCGGGAGTGAGGAGCAACTATGATCAGGCGCCGAGCGACGCCAGGTGACCAGGTGTGAGCGTGGCGTTGTGCAGTGAGGTTGCGACCAGCGCTGCGGCGATGCCCATCGCTGACAACGCTCGTATATCGTTGTCATCGCGGACGCCGCCTGCCGCGATGACGGCGCGATTTCTCGCTTTGGCCTTGACCTCCTCCAGCCGCCTGAAATCCGGACCGGCGGCCGCACCGACTTTGGCCAGCGTCATGACGATCACCTTTTGCGGCCAAAGCTCGGACTCATCGAGAAGAGAACGCGGTCCGCAAAAATCATCGCCAAGGAAATCAAGGGACAGGATGAGATCGGGATGATCGCGAAAATGCCGGAGCAGCACATCGTCCTGCTGCGATTCGGAGCCCAACACGGGGTATACCGAACGTTCAGCAAGCGCCGCCGAAAGCGTTTTCCTGTCTGCTACGCCGGCATCGATCCAAAGCTCAGGCGGCTGCGTCATCGCCCTCAACCGGGCGAGTGCGTCGCTGTTTGGAGTCCCGCCTTCGATGGCGTCCAGATCGGCGATGTAGAAGGTCGAAAAGGGATAAAGTGTACGCAACCCTTCGGCGACGGCGACGACATCGGAACTTCGGCTGAGCGGCGTAACGATCGGCCGGTAGCGATCGCGTTTTCCTTGCTGGGCGCGAACCACCTCGCCGTCTTTCAAGTCGAGAACCGGAATGATGCGCAACGCTTTTCTCGCCGACCAACTGCTGTCATGAAAGCTTGAAGTGTGGAAAAAAGAAAGAGCATCATTGCGGGCTTCGACATTGGCGGCGCGCATCTGAAGGTGACGCGCGCGCAAGGCGGCCGCATCGTCGGCGCGGTAACGATCGCCACGCCGCTTTGGCAAGGGTTGCACAGCCTGACCTCGGCCCTCGACGAAACAGCCCCGATCTATGCGGAAGCCGATCTCAACGCGTTCACCATGACGGGCGAACTGTCCGACATCTTTGCGTCCCGGGATATCGGCGTGACGACGCTGCTGGATCAGATTTCCAACCGTTTTCCCAGAGGCGAAAAGCTGATCTATGCCGGATCATCCGGCTTTGTCGAGGTCGAGCAGGCGGCGCGGCTGAGCACCGATGTCGCCTCCGCCAACTGGCACGCGACAGCCTCTTTGGTGGCAAAACTGGCCGGCGATGCCCTGTTCGTCGATATGGGCTCGACCACCACCGACATTATCGCAATCAAGAATGGCGCCGTCGTCAATGAGGGCTACACCGATGCCGGACGGCTTCTGACTGGCGAACTGGTCTATACGGGATTTACCAGGACATTCCTGTTCGGCGTAGCCTCGTCTGCTCCTGTCCATCGAAGACTGACGCCATTGATGAACGAGTATTTCGCCTCGATCGCCGACGCGCACCGGATCCTGGGCGTGCTCGATGAGGAGGACGACATGCACCCTTCCGCCGATGGCAAGGAAAAGACCGTCCACGGTTCGATCGCGCGACTGGCGCGCATGGTCGGGCGCGACGCCGCTGAACTTTCGCCGCCGGAATGGGGTGAAGTCGCACGCTGGTTCAGCGAGCAGCAATTGCGGAAAATCCACGACGCAGCATCCCTGGTGGCCTGGGGTCTTGCTCAAGATGTTCCGATCGTCGGCGCCGGAACGGGCCGCTGGCAGATCAGGCGGCTGGCCGAGCGCATGGAACGTCGCTTTGTCGATTTCGCCGACATCGTCCCCGCTCATGACGCTGTTCGCGGCGAGGCCAGCCGCGCCGCACCAGCATCGGCGGTGGCGCTGCTGGCTGGATATCGATCACAAGCAGCGTAGCGGCGCTCGCGCCGTCATGGCTCACGCGTCCCCGCTGCTGGACCCTTTGGCGGCCAGGTGATCGCTGACACGCTGCATCAGCCAACCCCAGGCTTCCCGTTCGTCGGCGCCGGCTGTCTTTTCGATAGAGATCGAAAGATACGCGATCTCGGCCTCGATCTTGTCGCGGGATAGCATGCCGAGCCGGCTGACCAGGATGGCCAGTTCCAGAACAGCCGCCTTGGCTCGGTTAAGGCCGGTGAAGGGCGCATGCATTTCCTCTCGAACCACGCGGCAGAAATGGCGAGGCCGCACGCCATCATCGTCAACGCTCTCGACTTCGAGAACCGAATGCGCCAGCGCGGTCGCCAACCGGGGAACCAGAAAATCTTCGACGGGAACGGTCGGCCAGTCCTTGCGCCCGGTCAGGCATCCAGCGAAGACGCGCACGTCGTCGGTGTAGTTGGCGATGGCGAACGGCACCGCCGCCAGATTGTCGAGCGTAACCGAGGGACGAAACGGTGCGATGACCCAGCCGTCTTTTTCGGAGATTATGCCGATCGGTGCGATATGGATCTTTCCTGTCTTGTCGACAGTGGTGATGATTGTCTCGCGAATGTAAGGCACCTAGCCCTCCTTCTTCGCGCGAAGCGTCTCGCCCGGTTCGGCAAGACGGGTACGGTCGGTTTCGAGAGCCGGTGCGGCAACGCCCCATGCGAGCGGCTCGTCCTGAACATAGCGCTTGCCGAGGCGCCACGCGATCTCGGCTTTCGTCAGTTCCGCGCCCAGATAGAAAGCATGCGCACCGTCGGTCTCCACGCCAAGTCCGGCGAAAAATTCGAAGGCATCCTTAGCAACCGCGTGCCCTTTGCCATTGAGAATATGGATGCCGTCCTCCGCTGCAGCGATACGGTAGTTGGCGTCGCGCACCGCGGCCGCCAATGCAGCGATATCATCGGTCGAGGCCGTGAAAGGCTTGCGATCGTGGATCTGCAGCAAGCCTGGGTGATAGCTACGCGGCAGTGCACCGTCATTGCGGGCGGCAAACATCACGCGGCGGGCAATGTCGTGCTCCTCGATCGTCCGCACCGTGTGCGGGCTGACATGCACAGCTAGCACATTTCGAACCCCGAGCTCCGAGCAGAGGCCCGTTAGAACGGCCGTAACGCCGGAACTGTCGGCATCGGTAAGTTCGGTGAGATTGCCGGTGCCCATCAGCAATTCGGCCTCCGGCCAGCGGCGCCGCGCCTCGATGAAGCGGCCGATCGATTGGGCAAAGCCGAAGTGGATCGGATCCAACACGGGGTCCGCGATGAAGGGAATGCCAGCGCTTTGCGCCGCATCGATAGCGCGACCAAGCGAATCCAGATCGCCAGGGGCGGAAGGGATCAACACCGCCGTAGCGCCATGACCGAAGATCAACGGCAGCGTGTTCTCGTCGAGGCTGAGAAGATAGTCCGCGCCGGCGCGCGCACCGATCGACAGTTCGTCCGCGCTGGCCGAATCGACGCTGACCTGAAATCCCTGTGCCTTGAGCCCGCGCACTGCCTCCGACAGCAACGGAAATGGCGTTTCAGGCAGGCAGCCAAGATCGATGACATCGGCGCCGGCCGCAGCTAGCGTCCCCGCCCGCAGCATGAGCGCTTCGATCGACAGCATTGGCGCATCGACGATCTCGGCGAAGATGCGCATATCGTGTCGCGTAAGATCCGGCGGCTCGCCGACACGGCCGAGAAAGGCCGGCAGGTCCGCGATCTCGTCAGGACCGCGCGCAAAGGGCACGCCGAAATGGTTCGACAATTGCTCGATATCGCCGCGATAGCGCCCTGGTAGGATAAAGCGGTCAACGGCGTTGGGCGCGATGAGACGCCGCTTTATGATGTCTTCGGTCATCAGTGCGGCGACCTTGACACCTATGTCGACCACCTCCCACGAAAACTCCGTCTCGCCCAGACCGGATAGCAGCTTTTCCAACCGTGCCCTGGCCAGATGTCCTGTGAGAAAGACCAGCCGCTCAGCCATGGCCGGACAGCTCGGCCCGGCGTTGCTGGACCGCCGCGTTGAGGTCCGCGAGCGACTCGACGACCTGGGTTCGTTCGAACCCCTTCAGCCGCTCGGTGTTTTCCAGGTCAATCCTGCGCGGATAGACTTTGACCAGGCCATGCGGTGCCATGGTTTCGAGTTCGGGTGCGGTGTCGCAGGCAAAGACGATGATCGGCACGCGGCACTTTCCGGCTTGCGCAAAGACGTTGGTGGCAAGCGTATCGGAAATACCCCAGACGCATTTGGCAACCGTGTTGGACGAGGCAGGCGCCACCACGACCGTGTGGTAGACGCCGTGGTAAAATTCGCCGACGGGAATGGCGCTCGCCGTCTTGTCGTGCAGCACGCGCGTCGTCTCCGGAAAATCGAGTTTGAGCTTATACATGCGCAGCACTTCATTGGCGGCTTTCGACACGAAAACATCGCAATGTTCGAGTTGGCGAACAAGTGCGAAGCTCTCCGTGAAAAAATGCCCGGAGCCCGTCAAAACCCACGCCCAGCGCGGCACGTGCAGCTTCACCATCGGCTAGCCTGCCTTCTTTGCCGAGCGGGTCGAAGCCACGATCCCGATGCCGGGCAGCTTGCCCGATGCGAGTAGCGCGCCCGCCTCGGCGGCATCCTTCGGACCGGCGAGACGGAAATCGATGCCGTCGGGCAGCATGGCGGCAAAGCCTGCGTCGACAATGCCCCTGGCCTTCAGGCTGTCAGGGGTATCGTTGTCGAAGAATGCATCAGTCTGCTTGATAAGCAACAGCGCGTTCGCGCCAAGCTTCCCGGCAAGCCAGGCGGCCAGGGAATCGGAGGTAATGTCCCAAGAGGCCGGAACGTCCGGTGCCGGCAGCGCCAGTGACGACGGCAGCCACACCGGGACCTTCCCTTCGTCCAATGTTCGCACAATCTCCTCCAGCGATCGTGCCGGCGTCAGTCTTTCGTCCCGATCGAGGATGACGTGGCCGAACTGCTCCATGGCGAGGATCGCCATGGCATGTGCGGCGGTGTCGGAAAAATCCATGCGGGTCTGCGTCTCGCGCACCTGGTCGGCAAACAGGCCGCCGCCGGGCACGATGACGATCGGTAACCTGGAACCCGCCAGCGCCGCGATCCAGCTCGTCATTTCCGCCGCATGGGCAGTGCTGCCGCCAAGCTTGACGACGGCCCGCCCGAGGACGTCGGAGCCTTGCTGGCGCGGCCGGGAAATACTGCTTCTGTCTTTCCGGCCGGCAGAGCCGGAGGCGACACCGCGTCTTGCCGCTTGGCGCTTGCGTTCGATCTCGACGCCGACACCGCCAGGCCCGAGCTCGAGTTTTTCCACCCTTACCGTGACGCGCACGACGCGCTGGTTCTCCAGAACGTGCGCCGCCACTTGCTCGGCCAAAGCCTCGCTGAGCTGAATGTGTCCCCGCGCGACGATGGTGCGAATGCCATCCATGATGATGTCGTAGGAGAACACATGGCGCATGTCCTCGGGATGGTCGGTGACTTGCAGCACGTCGGCGATCACATCAAAGCGCACCTTTTGAGTATGGCCATGCTCGAAGCTGTAGGCACCGATCTGGACCGGCAGAACAAAATCCCGCACGAAAATCCTATCCGTGCCCAGTGTCGGATCAGTGCCCGGCGAATAGCCTCTCGCTGCCAACAGGCGATAGTCGATGCTCGATTTACCGCCTGTCCCAGGCTCTGCCGGGACCAATTCGCGAATCTGCGAGACCGCCTCGGCGCTGATTGAACCCGCGCGGCCGGCATCGCCACACAGCGCGCCGCGAAAGCCGAGGAAATCGGGAGCGAAAGGCAATAAGCGTGGAATATCCGGGGCTTCGAGCGATCCGCTCAGGCCAACCATCAGACCGAGCGACTTCGCTCGATCGACGAATCCCGGAATGCGCTCCGGTGGCAAATGGTCGAGCAGCCGGCCCTTCCCCTTCTGCGCCGTATCAACCATCACGCCGTGGAAGCGGTGCCTGCCGAACACCGGCAGGAACTCGAAGTCCGGTGCAAGATCGGCAAAGAGCACAGCGATCAACTTCGTTCGCGCGGCGAGCGGTTCCAGCGCCTCCGCGCAGGCAGGGATGTCAGCCGATGGGAAAAACCCGATCTTGACATAATCCACGCCGGTCGCCGCGATCTCTTCAGCCTTGGCGCGGATCGTTTCGGGTTCCATCGGCAGGTCGCCGCAGACCGCGCTGACCGGAGCCCGACCAGCGATGAACGAAATCGTTCGGCGGATGGTTTCGGTGGACACCGCGCCCAGCGCTCCCGCCTTCGGGTCCTTCAGATCGACGATGTCGACACCGCCCGAAAGAACGATCTCCGCCTCTTCGATACCGGTGACGCTGGCCAACATTCTGGTCATTTGAACAGTTTCTCCAGCTTGGAGGCCAAGATCTTTTTTTGTTCCTCGTCCGCGCGATTCTCACGCACATCGCGGATGACAAAGCTGCGAACGACCTCGAAATCGAAGGTGGCAATCTTTTCAGCCGCCATGGCATGTTTGTCAAAAAGACATCGAGCCAGGGCAGGCGCGAAAAGTCGTCCGATAGGGTTTGATAAATTTTGCGGGTCGGCTAAGTTGACCATGGGCACCTGGACTTGGCGCTGCTCCGACAACCGTCGGATCTCAGCGCGAGAATGGGTAATTACTATCGATGACGAGCGCGGTGCCGGGCACTCTCGCCGCCTTTTTGTGCTTTTTTTTCCTGACCGTCAACGCTCCGGGGGCGATAGCCCAGGAAGCGGCGGCGAAGCCGGAAAAAAAGATCACTGAAATCAAGATAGGTTATTTGCGGGCCTACGCGCCGCAACTGACGCTTTCCATGCTCGACCTGCCGCCGCGTGACGAAGGTGTCGCCGGCGCCAATGTGGCAATCGGCGATAACAACACGACCGGAAAGTTCACCGACCAGAAATTCAGCCTCGACGTGACCGAGATCAAACCCGAAGCCGACGCGGTCCAGGCATTCGAGGACCTGATCGCCAAGGGTGACCACTATGTCGTCGCGGACCTCTCGGCCAAACAATTGCTGTCGATCGCCGATATCGCCCGCGACAAGGGCGTGCTGATCTTCAACATCGGTGCCACCGACGACAGCCTGCGCGAGGAGGACTGCCGCATCAATGTTTTTCATATCGCACCGACGCGCAGCATGCTTGCCGATGCGCTGGCGCAGTATCTCATGGTGAAGAAGTGGCCGAATTGGGTGCTGCTCTACGGCTCGCATGAGCAGGATCATCTCTACGCCGACGCGTTGCGCCGCGCGGCAACCCGTTTTGGTGGCCAGATCGTCGCCGAGAAGGAATTCAAGGACACCGGCACGGCCAGACGTACCGATACCGGCGCCACGCAGATACAGCAGCAGATTTCCGTATTCACGCAGGATCTGCCGGAGCACGACATTGTGCTTGTCGCCGACGAAAGCGAGGTGTTTGGGACCTACGTGCCCTACCGGACCTGGACGCCGCGGCTGGTCGCCGGCACGGCCGGGCTTGTTGCATCGTCATGGCATCCCGCCAGCGAGCAATGGGGCGGCATCCAGATGCAGAGCCGCTTCCTGAAGACAGCGGGCCGGCGGATGCTTTCAAAGGACATGTCGGCGTGGACAGCAGTGCGTGCCGTCGGCGAAGCCACCACGCGCACCAAAGGCGACGATGCGAAAAAAATCAGCGACTACATCCGGTCGGGCGATTTCTCGGTTGCCGCCTTCAAGGGACAGAAGCTCACCTTCCGCAAATGGAACCTCCAGCTTCGCCAGCCGATCCTGCTTGGCGACACCAAGTCGGTCGTGTCGACATCGCCGCAGGAGGGCTATCTCCACCAATTCTCCGAACTCGATACGCTCGGTATCGATCAGCCGGAAACGAAATGCGTCCTCAAGTAGGGCCAATGGGGAGGAATTTGCGTGCAGACACGAGCTTGTGCATTCGCCATTCTCGCGGCCGGCCTCACGGCCAGTCCGGCATCGGCCTATACGGCCTACGTTTCCAACGAGAAGGACAACACGATGACGGTCGTCGACACGGCCACCATGCAGGTGGTGAAGACCGTCGAGGTCGGCCAGAGACCACGCGGCATCACCATCTCGCATGACGGCAAATTCGTTTATCTCTGCGCCAGTGACGACGACACGGTCGAAATCATCGACACCGCGACGCTGCAGATCGTCGGCACGCTGCCATCCGGCCCCGATCCCGAATTGTTCGTGCTCTCGCCTGACGGCAAGACGCTCTATATCGCCAATGAGGACGACAACCTCGTCACCGCCATCGACGTCGAGAGCAAGCAGGTCATGGCCGAGATTCCAGTCGGCGTGGAACCGGAAGGCATGGGTATCAGCCCTGATGGCAAGACCATGGTCAACACCTCGGAAACCACCAGCATGGCGCATTTCATCGACACTGGCACCCACGATGTAACCGATAATGTATTGGTCGACACGCGCCCGCGCTTTGCCGAATTCAAGCCGGACGGCTCGCAGGTCTGGGTCAGCGCCGAGGTCGGCGGCACCGTCAGCGTCATCGATAACGCCAAACGCGAAGTGGTGAAGAAGATCCAGTTCGCGATTCAGGGATTGCGGGCTGAGACCATCCAGCCGGTAGGCATCGCCATCAGCGCCGACGGCAAGAAAGCCTATGTCGCGCTCGGCCCGGCGAACCATGTCGCCGTGGTCAATACCGACACCTACGAGGTCGAGAAATACATCCTCGTCGGCCAACGCGTCTGGCACCTGGCCTTCACACCCGACCAGAAAACGCTGATCACGACGAATGGCAACTCCAACGACATCACGTTCATCGATACGGCGACCGACGAGCCGGTCCAATCGCTCACCGTGGGCCAGCAGCCTTGGGGTGTGGCCATTTCGCCCAAATAGCAGACATTGATCTAGGGGAGGATCGTGACATGAAATTTCGCCATAGGTTTATCTTCGCCGCGCTCGCCGGATTTGTACTTGCTCCGATCGGCGCAAGCGCGGATGACGCAACGCCAAAACCCTCGCGTGCCAGCAAGAACCTGCCGGAATTGATTATCGGCTCGGCCGATTCCACCTATGCCGTCAATCAGAAGGATTTCGAACTGATCGCCGGCCAAGGCTATCGCTGGAAGATCACCTCCAAGAGCGGTTTCGAATACAAGTTCGTGACCGACCTGTTCCGCAATGTGTGGATGGACCAGATCGTCATCGACGATCTGGAGGTGCATATGGACGGCGGACCGGCCTGGCTGGAATTCGACCACGCGGGAACGATCCAGGTGCAATTCCACACAGTTCGCCCGGGCGAATATACCTGGTCGGTTCCCGACCTCGCCGACAAGGGCCTGAAGGGCAAGATCACGATCAAGTGAGACCAAAGGCAACCAGGCGCGCTAGATAGCAGTGCGTCCTGCCAACGCGTCCTGAAGGAGCGATCCGGGCATGCAGCATGTGAGGACAAGCGGACCGGGAGACGAGGCGCCGGCGCTCGAGGTCAGTGCCGTCAGCCACTCCTATGGACCGAAGCGGGCACTCAACGAGGTTTCGTTCTCGATCTTGCCGGCGACGTTCACCGTCCTGCTCGGCCTCAACGGGGCTGGCAAGACAACGCTGTTCTCCCTGATCAGCCACCTCTACGACACGCGTCACGGGTCGATCCGCATCTTCGGCCACGACATCCGCAGCGCGTCGGGCGAAGCGCTCAGACGGGTCGGCATCGTGTTCCAGGCGCGCACGCTCGACCTCGATCTCAGCGTCTACCAGAATCTCTCCTACCATGCCTCGCTGCATGGCATTGGCGGACGCGAAGCCCGGCAGCGCATCGCCGCGCTGCTTGACACTGTCGACATGCAGGGCCGCCAGCATGACAAGGCGCGCAGCCTCTCCGGCGGTCAGATGCGGCGCATCGAGATCGCCCGGGCGCTGCTTCACCGACCTTCCCTGCTCCTGCTTGACGAAGCGACCGTCGGCCTCGACATCGAGTCGCGCGCCGGCATCCTCGCCACCATCCGCAAGCTCGTCGAAATCGATGGTATCGGCGTGCTCTGGGCCACGCATCTGATCGATGAAGTCGACGATACCGATCATGTCGTCGTGCTGCGGCGGGGTGACCTGGTCGCCAGGGGCAAGGTGTGGGATGTCGTCCAGGCAAATGGAGGAAATTCCATTCGCGATGCCTTTTCGAAGCTCAGCCGCGTCGACGCGGCAGGCATGGCGGAGACATCGTCATGAGCGCTCCTGCGATGCCCGGAAAAGGCGTCGGCATCAAACCGGTAGGGTCTGAACCATTCGGCCTCCGCCACTATCTCATTTGCCTGAAAGGCATCGTCCTGCGCGAGTGCCTGCGCTTCCTGCACCAACGCGAACGGTTCATTTCCTCACTGGTGCGGCCGCTCGTCTGGCTGTTCATCTTCGCCGCCGGCTTCCGCCAGGTGCTCGGCGTGTCGATCATCCCTCCCTACAAGACCTATGTGCTCTACGAGGTCTACATCACTCCGGGTCTGTGCGGCATGATCCTGCTGTTTTCCGGCATGCAGTCTTCGCTGTCGATGGTCTACGACCGCGAGATGGGCAATATGCGCATCCTGCTGGTCAGCCCATTTCCGCGCTGGTTCCTGCTGGTGTCGAAGATGTTGGCCGGCGTGGCCGTGTCGATCGTGCAAGTCTACGCATTCCTGATCGTCGCCTGGTTGTGGGGCGTCAGGGCGCCGCCGCTCGGCTATCTCTACGTGCTGCCGGCACTGTTTCTGTCGGGCATGATGCTTTGCGCGCTCGGCATGCTTTTGTCGTCCATGATCAAGCAGCTCGAAAACTTCGCCGGCATCATGAACTTCGTCATCTTTCCCGGCTATTTCGCGTCTCCGGCGCTGTATCCTTTGTGGCGCATCCAGGAGGCAAGCCCCCTGCTCTACAAGATCTGCCTCGCCAATCCGTTCACCTATGCCGTCGAACTGATCCGCTTCGCCTTCTATGGGCAGATCGACTGGCTGTCGCTGGGCGTCGTCGCCGGTTGCACTCTGTTGTTTCTGGGCGGCGCCATCATTGCATATGATCCTTCGCGCGGCCTGATGACCCGCAAACAGGACACGGGAGGAAACGGCTGATGGCGCGAATGAGACTTGTGCACACCCTGGTTCTGGTCGCCATGCTTGTCCCGATGGACGCCAGGGCGGCAAACACCGATCCCGACTGGCCCTGCATGCAGCGCAAGGTGCCGCAGCTCTCGCTCGGCCAGATCTGGAACGGGCCGGAGCTTCCCCCGGCGGCGAAGGATTGGTCGAAGGATTCGGGCGTCTCCGCGCTGGTCGAGGCGGTGGCGGCCCGACGGACGCCGATTGCCGAAGCCCAGAAGGAGATCAAGGACTTTGCGGCTTCTCTGCCGGCGGAGCAGGTCGCACCAAAGATGGCGATGCTGGTGCAGGGAATGTTCGATCACATGGACGCCGAGCGTTCGCACGTGATTTCCGGCATTTCCCGCTATGCCCACAAACAGCTCGAAATGGCGGCTGAATTGCGCAAGGAAGCATCCGACGTCGACGCCCTGCGTGCCAAAGCCGACGCCGATCCGGACGAAGTCGAACGGCGTACCGACCAGTTGAATTTCGCGACGCGCATTTTCAACGAACGTGTCCAGTCGCTGACCTATGTCTGCGACGTGCCGACGATCATCGAGCAGCGGCTCTATCAATTATCGAGGACCGTCTCGGAAACGCTCGGTCAGAAGAAATAGACCTTCAGTCGACCTCGCGACGGATTTAACGTCCCTTAGGCCATCGACACGTCTGGCGTCTCGCTCTGGTAGATCTGCGAGCGTCGTGCGGCAGCCCATCCCGCTCAGGTATCGGGATAAAGCTTACCGAACAGGGGCAGATACATCGCGCCCTTGCGCATCAGGAAATCGTTGAACGTAGCCATGGCCGGCGAGATTGCGTGATCGGTTCGTATCACCGAGAACCATTGTCGGCGGATCGGCATGCCGACAACGTCGAGGATGACAAGCCGGCCAGCTTCCGTTTCCGCGGCGATGGTGTGGGCAGAAATGAAGGCGATGCCCAGACCAGCCATCACCGCCTGCTTGATCGTTTCGTTCGAGCCCATCTCGACACCGAGTTCGTCGATGCGGCCAGGCACGTCGCTCAGGAATATTTCCAGCGAGATGCGGGTTCCGGAGCCGGGCTCGCGAATAAGGAAATGCTCCTCGGCGATGCGCTCCTTGGAGATATCGCGCGCCGCCGCCAGCGGGTGTTCGGGCGGCGCGATGATGACCAGCGGGTGATCGCCGAAGACCGAAGCACGCACCGGCACCTCTTTCGCCGGGCGCCCCATCAGCGCGATGTCGATGTCGTGATTCTTGAGGTTGTCGATCGTCTGGGCACGATTGCCGATGGCAAGCCGCATGTCGATGTCGGGATGTTCCTTCATGAACGCAGCCATCAACCGCGGCGCGAAATACTTGGCGGTGGAAACGACGCCGAGCCTCAAGCTACCGGTACGAACGCCCTTGATGGCGTCGATCTTGTCTTCGAGCAGACCGAGATGCTCCTCGATCGCCTGCGCCGCCTCAACGACGGCCAAACCTGCGGCAGTGGGACGCATGCCGTCAGACGTCCTGTCGAACAGAGCCAGTTGGAATTCTTCCTCCATTTGCCGCAACTGAATTGTCAGTGCTGAAGGAGACAGACCTAACGCCTTGGCCGCACTCACAATTTTTCCGTGCTTGATGATGGCCTGGATGGTCTTGAAATGCTTGAGCGTGAGGTTTCTCATGCCTGATACTAAATTATTTTTAGTATCAACGTAAAGTTATTGAATTTTACTTATCGAGTGTCGTTTGTTTTCATTCCCCCGATCCAGCCGATCCGAGGAGACGCAGCTGGATCGGGAGGTTACGATGCCAGCGGCAACGCTCGACGCTTTTCTGAACTCCTATCTCGGCCCGCCGGACGAACTCCGCTCCGCGGTCGTAACGACCGTCCGTCAGCTGACACAGGCCGCCAGCAAGGTCCGCAGTACCATCAATCAAGGTGTGCTCGGCGCCGCCTTTGCCGGGACCCGTGGCGCCAACGCCGACGGCGATGTCCAGAAGGATCTCGACGTCTTCTCCGACGAAATCTTCCTCGACGCCATGCGCCACGCTCCGGTCGCGCTTTACGCTTCCGAGGAGCTGGAGCAGCCGGTCCTGCTCGACAGGCAAGCACCACTCGCCATTGCCATCGACCCGCTCGACGGCTCTTCCAACATCGACACCAATGTGTCGATCGGAACGATCTTCTCGCTGTTGCCCATAAATGGCGCGCCGGATGCCGATCCGGCCGCCTCTTTCCTGCAGGCAGGCGCGAATCAGCTAGGCGCCGGTTTCTTCATCTATGGGCCGCAGCTGGCGCTCGTCCTGTCGCTCGGCAGCGGTACGCATATCTTCGTCCTATCGGCCAGGCTCGGCACCTTCGTCCAGGCCTACGAGAGCCGGATCATTCCGCAACGCACCCAGGAGTTCGCCATCAACGCCGCCAACTACCGGCACTGGGACGAGGCCGTGCGGCTCTATGTCGACGACTGCCTGGAGGGCACCGAAGGACCGCGAGAGAAGGATTTCAACATGCGCTGGATCGCCTCCCTGGTCGCCGACTGCTACCGCATATTGATGCGTGGCGGCGTGTTTCTCTACCCCGGTGACCGGCGCAAGGGCTACGGTCAGGGACGGCTGCGCCTGGTCTACGAGGCCAACCCGATTGCCTATCTCATAGAACAGGCTGCCGGTGCGGCCACGGATACGATCAACCGCATCCTGGACATCGAACCCGACAGCCTGCACCAGCGCGTGCCGGTGGTCTTCGGGTCGGCGCGGGAGGTCGCGCGCATCACCCGCTACCACACCGAGCCGAGCAACATCGGCGAACGAGCGCCGCTGTTCAGCCGCCGTGGCCTGTTCAGAGCCTGAGCAGCACCATGTCAGCCAAGCATCCCATCATCACCATCACTGGCTCGTCGGGCGCCGGCACCACCTCGGTCAAGCGTATCTTCGAGCTGATCTTCCGGCGCGAGAACATTGAGGCCGCGTTCATCGAAGGCGACGCATTCCACCGCTACGACCGCGCCGCGATGAAGGCAAAGGTGGCTGAAGAGGAGAAGGCCGGCAATCCGAACTTCACCCACTTCCATGCCGCGGCCAACGAACTCGGGATTCTCGAAGAGGTGTTCGCGGAATACGGCCGCCGGGGATCCGGAAGAACCCGCACCTACGTCCATGACGAGGAAGAGGAAAAGCAGTACGGCACGCCACCGGGAAGCTTTACCGAATGGCGCGAGTTCGCTCCCAGCGACCTGCTCTTCTACGAGGGGCTGCACGGCTGTGTCGTCACCGACACGATCAATTTGGCGAAGCATGCGGATCTCAAGATCGGCGTCGTGCCGGTCATCAACCTCGAATGGATCCAGAAGATCCATCGCGACCGTTCGACACGTGGCTATTCCACCGAGGCGGTGATGGACGTGATCCTGCGCCGGATGCCCGACTATGTCCGCTACATTGTCCCGCAATTCTCGCAGACCGCCATCAATTTCCAGCGCGTGCCGATTGTCGATACGTCCAACCCCTTCATCGCGCGCTGGATTCCGACGCCCGACGAATCGATGCTGGTTATCCGCTTCGCCAATCCGCGCGGCATCGATTTTCCCTATCTGCTGTCGATGATCCACGACTCGTTCATGTCGCGGCCAAATTCCATCGTGGTGCCAGGCAACAAGCTCGACCTTGCCATGCAGCTGATCCTGACGCCGCTCATCCTGCAGTTGATCGAACGCAAGAGCCGTGTGTCGTGAGGAGGACGCCATGACCAGCCAAACAGCACTGAAGCCTGCCGCCGCCGTCGTCTCGGAGCTCGACATGGCGAACGCCATTCGCGTGCTGGCGATGGACAGCGTCCAAAAAGCGAATTCGGGACATCCCGGCATGCCGATGGGCATGGCCGATGTCGCAACGGTGCTGTTCAACCGCTTTATCAATATCGATCCATCCAGGCCGGACTGGCCGGACCGTGACCGTTTCGTGCTTTCAGCCGGCCATGGCTCGATGCTGCAGTACGCGCTGCATTATCTGCTCGGCTATGAAGACATGCCGATCGAGGAGTTGCAGCGGTTTCGGCAACTGGGCAGCCGCACGGCCGGACATCCGGAATATGGCCACGCTCTTGGTGTCGAGACCACCACCGGCCCGCTCGGACAAGGCATTTCCACGGCGGTCGGCATGGCGCTGGCGGAGCGCATGCTTGCTGCCCGCTACGGTGCCGATCTGGTCAACCATCATACCTATGTGATTGCAGGCGACGGCTGCCTGCAGGAAGGCATCAGCCACGAGGCGATCGACCTCGCCGGCCACCTGAAGCTTTCCCGCCTGATCGTCTTCTGGGACGACAATGCGATCTCCATTGACGGGCCAACCTCCCTGTCCACGTCGATGGACCAGCCGGCGCGTTTCAAAGCCGCCGGCTGGGATGTCCAAACGGTCTCCGGCCACGACATGGAAGCTGTCGCCGCGGCTATCGAGGCGGCGCGGCGGTCGGATCGACCGTCGCTGATTGCCTGCCGCACTGTAATCGGCAAGGGCGCCCCCAACCTCGGCGGCTCGGAGAAGACGCATGGCGCGCCGCTGGGCGAGGCAGAGATCGCCGCGACGCGCGAGAACATCGGCTGGACCTTCGCGCCGTTCGAGGTGCCGGACGACGTGCTTTTCGCCTGGCGCGAAATTGCCGGCCGCGGCGAAGCGATGCGGGGCGTCTGGGAGCAGCGGCTTGCCGCCTCGCCGCAGCGAGAGGCCTTCGAGAACGCGGTCGACGCCAGACTGCCCGACGCGGTCTTCGAAGCGCTCGATGCCTTTCGCCGCGAGCATGTCGAGAAGGCAACCAAGGTGGCAACGCGAAAAGCTTCCGAAATGGCGCTGGAGGTCGTCAACGGCGCCACGGAGTTGACCGTCGGCGGCTCGGCCGATCTGACGCACTCGAATCTGACGATCACCAAGGGCATGAAACGCATTGCGCCGAGCGACTATGCCGGCCGCTATATTCACTACGGCATTCGTGAACACGGCATGGCCGCCGCCATGAACGGCATCGCACTGCATGGAGGCTTCGTGCCCTATGGCGGTACGTTCCTCTGCTTCGCGGACTATGCGCGTGGCGCGATACGGCTCTCGTCCCTCATGGGCCAGCGCGTCATCTACGTCATGACGCATGATTCCATCGGCCTCGGCGAGGACGGCCCGACGCATCAGCCGGTCGAGCACCTGGCGATGCTGCGTGCGACGCCGAACCTCAATGTCTTCCGCCCAGCGGATATCATCGAAACGGCGGAGTGCTGGGAACTCGCGCTGAAGAGCAGGGATCGGCCGAGCGTCCTGGTGCTGTCGCGCCAGAACCTGCCGATGCTGCGCGAGGCGCACAGCGATGCGAACCGCTCCAGCCAGGGCGCATACATCCTGCGCGAACCAGCCAGACACCGCGCCGTCACCCTGATCGCCACCGGCTCGGAGGTCGAGATCGCGGTTGCTGCCGCCGAAAGGCTGGAGACCGAGCATGGCGTCGCCGCCGCTGTCGTCTCGATGCCGTGCTGGGAACTTTTCGAGGAGCAGGAAAACGCCACCCGCAAGGCCGTTCTCGGCTCCGCGCCGCGCGTCGCGGTCGAAGCGGCAGCCCGGCTGGGCTGGGACCGCTGGGTCGGCGAGACGGGCGCTGTCGTCGGCATGGCCGGCTTCGGCGCCAGCGCCCCTGCCCCCGATCTCTACCGGCATTTCAACATAACGTCCGAAGCGGTTGCCGCGGCGGCGCTGAAGCTCATCGTCTAGGAGGACCCACAATGGCCCGCATCACCCTTCGCCAGCTTCTCGACCATGCCGCCGAGCATGGCTACGGCGTCCCTGCATTCAATATCAACAACATGGAACAGGGCCTCGCAATCATGGAGGCGGCCAAAGCCTGCGACGCGCCTGTCATCATCCAGGCCTCACGTGGCGCCCGGTCCTATGCCAACGACGTCATGCTGGCCAAGATGATGGAGGCATTGACTGAAATGCACCCGGCCATTCCGCTGTGCATCCATCAGGACCACGGCAACGACGAGGCCACCTGCCTTTCCGCGATCCGCCACGGCTTTACCTCGGTGATGATGGACGGATCCCTGATGGCAGATGCCAAGACGCCGGCAAGCTATGCCTACAACGTCGCCGTAACCGAACGCGTCACACGCATGGCGCATTGGGTCGGGGCTTCCGTCGAAGGCGAACTGGGCGTGCTCGGATCGCTGGAAACCGGCCAGGGCGAGGCCGAGGATGGCCACGGCGCCGAGGGCGCGCTCTCCCACGACCAACTCTTGACCGATCCCGATCAGGCGGTCGACTTCGTGGCCGCAACCCAGGTGGACGCGCTGGCGATCGCCTGCGGCACCTCGCACGGGGCCTACAAATTCACCCGCAAGCCGGACGGCGACATACTGGCCATGCAGGTGATCGAGGCGATCCACGAGAAGCTGCCCAACACGCATCTGGTCATGCATGGCTCTTCCTCGGTGCCACAGGAACTGCAGGACATCATCAACAAATATGGCGGCGAGATGCCCCAGACCTTTGGCGTCCCGGTGGAGGAGATCGAGCGCGGCATCCGCTACGGCGTGCGTAAGGTCAACATCGACACCGATTGCCGCATGGCCATGGCCGGGCAGTTCCGCCGCGTCGCGACGGAGAATCCGCGCGAGTTCGATCCCCGAAAATTCCTGAAGCCCGCCATGGACGCCTTGCACGATCTTTGCCGAGACCGCTTCGAGCGTTTCGGCACGGCGGGTAACGCCTCGAAGATCAAGGTCATCGCCATGGACGAGATGGCCAAACGCTATGCCGCGGGAAAACTCGCGCCACATATCGCAACCGCGAAAGCCGCCTGAGCAACAAACAGGAGACCTGTCATGAACAAGATCGATATGCTGCCAGCGGGCACGCTCAAGGAGGGCAAGGAGCGCTACAAGTCAGGGGTCATCCCTTACAAGAAGATGGGCTACTGGGAGCCGGACTACACGCCCAAGGAGACCGATCTGATCGCCATGTTCCGGATCACGCCGCAACCCGGTGTCGACCACGAGGAGGCAGCGGCCGCCGTCGCCGGTGAATCGTCGACCGCAACTTGGACCGTGGTGTGGACCGACAGGCTGACAGCGTGCGAGCTCTACCGCGCCAAGGCGTTCAGATCCGAGCCGGTTCCAAACACCGGTCCCGGCACCAAGACCGAGCAACAGTACTTCGCCTACATCGCCTACGACCTCGACCTGTTCGAGCCGGGCTCGATCGCCAACCTGACCGCATCGATCATCGGCAACGTGTTCGGCTTCAAGGCGGTCAAGGCGCTGCGGCTGGAAGACATGCGCATCCCGGTCGCCTATCTCAAAACCTTCCAGGGACCTGCAACCGGCATCGTGGTGGAGCGTGAGCGGCTCGACAAGTTTGGCCGTCCGCTGCTCGGCGCGACCACGAAGCCGAAGCTCGGTCTGTCAGGCCGCAACTATGGCCGCGTCGTTTACGAGGCGCTGAAGGGTGGCCTCGACTTCGTCAAGGACGACGAGAACATCAACTCGCAGCCCTTCATGCACTGGCGCGACCGCTTCCTCTACTGCATGGAGGCAGTGAACAAGGCTTCAGCTGCGACCGGCGAGGTCAAGGGCCATTATCTCAACGTCACCGCCGGCACGATGGAGGAGATGTACGAGCGCGCCGAATTCGCCAAACAGCTTGGCTCCTGCATCATCATGATCGACCTCGTCATCGGCTACACGGCGATCCAGTCGATGGCCAAGTGGGCACGCCGCAACGACATGATCCTCCACCTGCACCGCGCCGGCAATTCGACCTATTCGCGCCAGAAGAACCACGGCATGAATTTTCGCGTTATCTGCAAATGGATGCGCATGGCCGGCGTCGACCATATCCATGCCGGCACTGTGGTCGGCAAGCTGGAAGGCGATCCGCTCATGATCAAGGGGTTTTATGACACGCTGCGCGAGGAGCGCACGCCGCAGAACCTCGAGACCGGGCTGTTCTTCGATCAGGACTGGGCCTCGCTCAACAAGGTGATGCCCGTCGCCTCGGGCGGTATTCATGCCGGCCAGATGCACCAGTTGATCCATTATCTCGGCGAGGACGTCATCTTGCAGTTCGGTGGCGGCACGATCGGCCATCCCGACGGCATCCAGGCAGGCGCGACGGCCAATCGCGTTGCATTGGAAGCGATGATCCTGGCCCGCAACGAGGGACGCGACTATTTGCGCGAAGGAACCAAAATCCTCGAGCAGGCGGCCAGATGGTGCACGCCGCTGAAGGCGGCCCTGGAGACCTGGAAGGATGTCACCTTCAACTATGAATCGACCGACACGGCCGACTTCGTGCCAACCGCAACGCCCAGCTTCTAGAAGAAAGGAACCGTCGCCATGATGACCAACCCGGGAAACAAGGTCACGCAGGGACAGTTCTCGTTCCTGCCCGATCTCACTGATGAGCAGATTTCGGCGCAGATCAAATATGCGCTGAAGAACCACTGGGCGGTCAGCGTCGAGTACACGGATGATCCGCATCCGCGAAACACCTATTGGGAAATGTACGGCAACCCGATGTTCGACTTGAGAGACCCGGCGGGCATCCTGCTTGAAGTCAACGCTTGCCGGAAAGCCTGTCCGAACATGTATGTCCGGGTAACCGCCTTCGATTCGACCAAGGGATGGGAAGCGCCGCGCATGTCGTTCATCGTCAACCGGCCGCCCAGGGAACCCGGGTTCCGGCTGCTGCGCCAGGAGCGTGACGGCCGCAGCCAGGGTTATTCGATCGTGCCTTATGCGACCGACAGGCCCGAGGGCGAGCGGAGCTAGCCGAAACCATGCTGGACACGATAGCAAAGGGCGCTGGCGCGCAGGACGAATCGGTTGATCTGCAGGCCGAGTTCGAAGCGTCCAACATCGACGAGGTGATGGACAAGCTCGACCGCGAACTCGTTGGCCTGAAGCCCATCAAGAACCGCATCCGCGAGATCGCGGCTCTTCTCCTGGTCGACCGGCTTCGCCACAAGTTCGGGCTGACCTCGGGCGCACCGACGCTGCATATGAACTTTACGGGAAATCCCGGCACGGGCAAGACCACCGTGGCGCTGAGAATGGCCGAAATCCTGCATCGCCTCGGCTATGTCCGGGAGGGCCACATGGTCGCGGTGACGCGCGACGATCTCGTCGGCCAATATGTGGGCCACACCGCACCCAAGACGCGCGACGTGATCAAGCGTGCCATGGGCGGCGTGCTTTTCATCGACGAGGCCTATTACCTCTACAAGCCCGAGAACGAACGCGACTACGGCCAGGAATCGATCGAGATCCTGCTGCAATGCATGGAAAACAACCGTGACGACCTGGTCGTGATCCTTGCCGGCTACAAGGACAAGATGGATCGTTTCTTCGACAGCAATCCCGGCATGCGTTCGCGCATCGCCCACCACCTCGATTTTCCCGACTACGGCGTCAGCGAGCTGAAATCGATCGCCGAGATCATGCTGGCGGAGCAGAATTACCGCCTCAGCGAAGCGGCCGCCCAGGCGCTCGAAGAGTATCTTCCGATCCGCATGAGGCTGCCGCATTTCTCCAACGCGCGCTCGGTGCGCAATGGGCTGGACCGGGCGCGGCTTCGCCAGGCCAATCGGCTTTTCGCATCGCGAAGCCGTGCCCTGACCAAGGCAGACCTTATCACCATCGAGGAATCCGATATCCGCGGCAGCCGTGTATTCGCGGAAGGGAAGCTCGAAGGCGAACCGGAGACGAAGGCGCGCTGACAGGACGAAGCCGGCTGGCGGGCGACCCCAGACGAAAGACAGAAATTGGAGACGACGACCATGGTCACCAGGACAATCATCGCGCCCTCCGTGCTTTCCGCGGATTTCTCGCGGCTCGGCGACGAGGTCGAAGCTGTCGTTCAGGCGGGCGCCGACTGGATCCATCTCGACGTGATGGACGGGCATTTCGTGCCCAACATCACCTTCGGTCCGCCGGTCATCAAGGCGATCCGTGGCCGAACGGACAAGGTCTTCGACTGCCATCTGATGATCGCGCCGGCCGACCCCTATCTGGCCGCCTTCGCCGATGCCGGTTGCGACATCATCACGGTGCATGCCGAGACTGGACCGCATCTCGACCGCTCATTGCAGGCGATCAGGAATCTTGGCAAGAAGGCCGGGGTGTCGCTCAATCCGTCGACGCCGGAGAGTGTCATCGAGTATGTGCTCGACCGGCTCGATCTGGTGCTGCTGATGACGGTCAATCCAGGCTTCGGCGGCCAGGCTTTCATTTCAGCGGTCGTCGAGAAAGTCAAACGGATCAAGGCTTTGGTTGGCCATCGCCCGATCGACATCGAGATCGACGGCGGAGTCACGGCCGAAACCGCCCCGCTGGTCACGGCGGCTGGCGCCAACGTACTGGTCGCCGGTTCGGCTGTATTCAAGGGAGGCACCGAGGCAGCCTATCGTGCCAATATCGGCGCCATCAGACAGGCGGCCGATGGCGCGATCCGGAAAGCCGCGTAAACCGTTGTCGGGGAGACGAACATGGCTGCGGTCCCACCTGTATGCGATTTCGGCTGGCCCGCCATCGATGCCGTTTTGCCGGGCGTCGACGGCACGTCGCATTCCCTCTTCGGTCACGCCGGCCCGAATGGCCTGGTCGTGGCCTTCATCTGCAATCACTGCCCTTATGTGAAGGCCGTGATCTCTCGCATCGTGCGCGACGCCAATGATCTCAAGGCCGAAGGTATCGGCTTCGTCGCGATCAACTCCAACGATGCCGACGCCTACCCGGACGATTCCTTCGACCACATGAAGCGCTTCGCCATGACGAACGGCTTCAGCTTCCCTTACCTGCACGACGAGGCACAGACCGTAGCGCGCGACTACGCAGCCGTGTGCACTCCCGATTTCTTCGGGTTCAACAGCGAATTGAGACTGCAATATCGCGGCCGGCTGGACGCGTCGCGACGCGAATCCGGACCGCTCGGGCTGCGACGCGATCTGTTCGAGGCGATGAAGCAGGTTGCCCGAACCGGCGATGGCCCGTTCGACCAGATCGCCTCGATCGGCTGCTCGATCAAGTGGAAGGATGCTGCATGAATGTCGGCGCAGGTAGGTCGCTTCGACCGCCGAAGGCGATCCTGTTCGACCTCGACGGCACGCTGGTGGATTCGGCGCCTGATATAACGGTCGCCGTCAACGAGTTGCTGGCCAGCCGCGATCTGCCGCCGTTGCGCCTGGACCAGGTCAAGGCCATGATCGGTGGCGGCGTCAGGAAATTGATCGAGCGGGCATTCGCGGCGTCAGGAGCGCCGCTCATCGGCAACGCGCTGGATGAGGCCAACCGCGTCATGGCGCCGATCTACAGCCGACATCTGACCGGCCTGACAAGACTGATGCCTGGCGTCAGAGAGGTTCTCACACACTTCTACGCGAAGGGAATGGCCATGGGCGTGGCGACCAACAAACCGCAGTTGGCGACTCGCGAGATCCTGCTGCATTTCGGACTGACGGAATATTTCGGTGCGATCATTGGCGGAGACGCTGTGACATGCCTGAAACCCGCGCCCGATGCTCTGCTGCTGGCGCTCGCCCAGCTTGGAGTCGACCCCTGTGACGCGCTGCTGGTCGGAGACAGTGGCGCCGATGCAGGCGCCGCACGCGCCGCCGGCATGCCCGTCATTCTGCTGCGTGGCGGATACACCCATTTTCCTGTTGAAGAGCTTGGCGCCGACCAGGTTTGCGACAGCCTTTTCGACCTGCCTGCGGCGATGCAGGGGCTGCAAGCCGGTGCTTGATCGGGGCGAACGCCGGCCGGACGCACGTTCGAACGGCCGGCGACGCCGCTATTTCGAGAATTGCTTCAAATAGGCGATGACGTTGGCGATGTCTTGGTCCTGCTTGAGGCCGACGAACGCCATCTTCGTTCCTTTGACCATGGCCTTGGGATCGCGAAGATAAGTCGTCAGCGTGGGTTCGTCCCATTTGACGCCGGACTTGCCTGCCGCGACCATCGCTTGGGAGTAACTGAACCCCGGGTGTGTGCCAGCCGTCCGGCCGATGACGCCGTTCAACGACGGGCCGACCTTGTTCTTGTCCTGGTCGGCGACATGGCAGACCTTGCATTTGGCGAAGACCTTCTCGCCCGCCGCGGCATCCTGCGCCTGGGATTGGCTTGTGATAAAGGACACAGCAAACACGACTGCAAAAAATGCGATTGCGCGCATGGGATTTCCTCATGGATCGTCTGGGTGCCCTGGACGATTTTGCGCATGCCGATCTTTCATCCGTTGGCATGCACCTTACGCGGTGGAGTGGAGTATCCGCTTCCCCTTTGTGAAGCGACGCCGCGTGAATCGGAAAGCTAGTTGGCGTGCGGTGAAAGTCAATCGTATAAAGGTATAGAGCTTGGGTACCAGGGTACCGGTATTCGTCTTGTTGACGGCTATCGGGCGAATGCGTAGCTTCAAGACATCCGGTTTCTCCACTGGCACCTCGGGAATCCGGCAACTGGCGATTTTGTCCAGGCTCCTCATTGGGCCGGACCAATCGAGACAGGCGTCCCGGAGCGCAAGAGGTGCTAAATGGATATGGTTGATCTCATATTGACGGTGTGCCTCAGCACCAATCCGGGCAATTGCCGAGACGAACACCTCTATTTCGAGAGCCGCGGCTCTCTGCTCCAATGCATGTTCCTTGCGCCCAGCGAGATCGCGAAATGGTCTCAGGAGCACCCGACCCTCAAGGTCATGCGCTGGAAATGCGCATTTCCGAGCAAGGAACGAGCGATCTGATTGACGTCCTGGAACCCAGGGAGAAGGTGTCATGATGATTTCACGGCGCAACACGCTGCGTCTAGCGGTTCTCGGCACAGTTGCTGCTCTTGCCGCCAGGCCTGTCTTTGCAGCAGCCAGGATTCGCGTCGGTGTCCTGAAGTTTGGAACCGTGAGTTGGGAACTCGACACGTTGAGGCAACACAAATTCGATGTGGCGAACGGGATCGATCTAGAGATCATCGATTTCGCCGGGGAGGACGCGACCAACGTCGCGTTGCTGGCCGGTGCGATCGACATGATCGTCTCCGACTGGCTGTGGGTCTCGCGCCAACGCTCGGAAGGCGGCGACCTCACATTGGCCCCCTATTCGACCGCTGTGGGAGCGATCATGGTGAAGGAAGGATCGCCGATCCGGACGGTCGCCGACCTCAAGCACAGGAAGATCGGCGTCGCCGGTGGCCCGCTCGACAAGAGCTGGCTCCTGATACAGGCCCTGACCAGACGCGACTACGGGATCGACCTGTTGGCAACCAGCGACATCATATTTGGGGCGCCACCGCTGATTTCGGAAAAGGCCATGCAGGGCGAACTCGATGCGGTGCTGAATTTCTGGCATTTCTGCGCCCGTCTCGAGGCCAACGGCTTTCGTCGCTTGATCGGCGTGAACGATGCGACGCGTGCGCTCGGCGCCTTGGGACCTGTGTCGGCACTCGGTTACGTCTTCCATGACCAATGGGCGAACGAGAACCCGGATGCGGCCAGGGGCTTCGTCAGGGCCTCCGCGCAAGCCAAGGACTTGCTGGCGAGATCCGACGAGGAGTGGCTGCGCCTGGCGCCGATCATTCGCGCGGAAGGCAAAGAACTGGAAAAACTGCGCGACCGCTACCGCCAGGGCATCCCAAGACGGTCAGCTGCCGAGGAAGCGGCCGACGCCGGCAGGCTCTATCATGTGCTGGCGGCGATCGGTGGCGCGAAGCTGGTCGGCAGCGCGGCCGAGATGGCGCCCGGCACATTCTGGCAGGACCGCGCGAAATGACCGCACCGGAAACCAGCAACGGCACACGAGGTGCCCCGACGAGCATGTCCGGGCGATCCAGCTTGGCGACAACGCTGATGCCTGCGCTGACCGTGGCGGTTTCCTTGCTCGGGCTTTGCCTGCTGTGGAGCCTTGCGGCGAGTGTCTGGCGGAGCCGTGCCCTCCCGGGGCCGGGACAGGTCTGGCAGGTGCTCCTCAGGGAGGCTGCGAGCGGCGACCTCTTCTATCATCTCGGCGCGACCCTCGGCCGGGTCGCCGCGGCCTATATCGTCGCGATGATCATCGGATCCGTTATCGGCGTTTTGCTCGGCAGCTATCGTCGCGCCGACCGCTTTTTCAACCCATGGATAATTCTGTTCCTCAACATCCCGGCGCTGGTGGTCATCGTCCTCGGCTATATCTGGTTCGGGCTTAACGAGGCGGCGGCGATCGGCGCGGTGGCGGTGAACAAAATCCCGAATGTCGTGGTGACGATGCGTGAGGGCGCCAGGGCGCTTGATCCGAGCTACGCCGAAATGGCCACTGTCTATCGCTTCGGCCCTCTCGATCGCATCCGCCACATCCTGCTGCCGCAGTTGCAACCCTATCTAGCCGCCGCGTCACGATCCGGCATCGCCCTCATCTGGAAGATCGTCCTGGTCGTCGAACTGCTCGGCCGCTCGAACGGCGTCGGCTTCCAGATCCATCTCTATTTCCAGCTCTTCGACGTCGCCGCCATTCTTGCCTACACACTGGCTTTCGTGGCGGTGATGCTCGTCATCGAACTTCTTTTGGTGCAACCCGTTGAACGACATGCAACCCGTTGGCGCCGTCATCCCGCTTAGGGTCGATATCGCTGAAAAGACTTTCAGGTCCGCGCAAGGCGTCTCGATCACGGCGCTTCAGGACCTTTCCTTCGAGGTCCGGCAAGGCGAATTCGCCTGCTTGCTGGGACCGTCGGGCTGCGGCAAAACCACGACGCTGCGTATCCTGCTTGGATTGGACAAGGATTTTTCCGGATCCTTCCAGTTGCCGCAAGGAGGCTCCAGCCGCATCGCGGCCGTGTTCCAGGAGCCGATCTTGCTGCCGTGGCGAACGGTGGAGCAGAATGTCAGGCTGGCGTTGCCGAAAAGCTTGAGAACGAAGAACCTCGACGGTCTGTTTGAAACTCTCGGCCTCGCCGGCATGCGCTCGCTCTATCCTGCGGAACTGTCGCTCGGCCTTGCGCGCAGGGCAGCACTTGCCAGGGCGTTCGCTACCGAGCCGGCGATGCTTGTCCTGGACGAACCGTTTGTCTCGCTCGACCACCAGACCGCCGAGCGGCTTCGTCACCTGCTTCTGTCGGTGTGGTCGGCGCGGCCTACGACCGCCTTGATGATAACGCACGATCTGCGCGAGGCGCTGATGCTGTCGGATCGCATCATCGTGCTCGCGCCGCGACCAGCACATGTGCTCGGCGTGTTCGATGTGCGGCTGCCTCGCCAACACCGCAATTCACAGGTGATGAGCGACCTTCTGCGGTCGTTCCGTCAAAGGTTTCCGGGCGTCACCTGACCGCCCTGATGGCGAAATGCATATCGGAGGACCCCATGCCGATTGATCGGCTACGACGCAGGGTTATGAGTGGCTTTGCCTGCACCGCCGCCAGCGCCGCCTTGCTGCCATGCTGCCTCGGACGAGCCGCCCTGGCCGCGGCCGGCGGCCTGCGGTTCTCGGTCCGCCAAATCGCTGACGGCGTCTTCGCCTTTCAGGGCGTGGATGAATTGATGACCGCAACCAACGACGGTGCGATCTGCAATCTGGGCGTCGTCGTCGGCACCGATGCAGTTGCCGTCATCGACAGTGGCGGCAGCCTGATCGAGGCGCACGCCTTCCTCGCCGCGATCGGAAAGATAACCGCAAAACCGGTTCGCTTCCTGATCAACACCCACATGCATCCCGACCACATTTTCGGCAATGCGGCATTCCGGGAGATCGGCGCGACCCTCGTTGGCCATCGCAATCTGCCGCGTGCCCTCGAGGCGCGTGGCGCGTTCTATCTGCACAATTATCGCGAACAGGTCGGCGAAGCGCTTATGAAGGGAGTCGAGATCGTTTCGCCGGCGATGCTGGTCGACGATCGCCTGGAACTCGACCTCGGCGGGCGCATGCTCGAACTGCGGGCATGGAAGGCTGCGCACACCGACAACGACCTGACCGTCTTCGACCCCGAGACCAGCACGCTCTTTGCCGGCGATCTCGTGTTCATGGGCTCCTTGCCGACGCTCGACGGATCGCTGCTTGGCTGGCTCCGCCAGATGGATGCGCTCGCCGCGATCGGTGCCGCGCGCGTCGTTCCGGGTCATGGTACGGTACCGGCCAACTGGCCGCAGGCGCTGGCAGGAGAACGGCGCTATTTCGAGATTCTGGCGCGGGATATCCGCAAGGCGATCGCCGACGGGACGCCGCTCCGAGAGGCCGTCAAAACCGCCGCCGGAAGCGAACGGGGCAAATGGCACCTGTTCGACGAGTACAATGAGCGCAACGCAACGGCTGCTTTTGCTGAACTCGAATGGGAATAGACCACACCGACATGCGCCAGAGATCATGAAGTGGGGCGATTTGCCAACGCGTCGTCAAAGGCATATTCTAAAAGCAAGCCTGGGCACCACCTCTGTTGCATTGGTGGAGGCATCGAAATGCAAAATCACGCTTACGCGAGCAGGCAGTTCGCCTTGTCGCCTGCATCGTTCTTGGCCGCAATCATCTTGACCATCGGTACGCTGTTCGGCGTCTCCACAACCGCCAACGCACAGCAGACAACGGCTTCTTCGGAGAAGATCTGGGAAGACTTGAAAGGCGACGTGTTCGGCGACCGGGCTATTCTGGTCGATACCGGCGTCATCAGGATCGAAGCGCCAAAGCGGGCGCAAGATGCCGCCATCGTGCCTGTCGACATCTATGTCGACCCAGCCAAGGCTCCGGACGGCATCAAATCCGTGACCTTGATCATCGACGCCAATCCTGCGCCGGTGGCGGCAACGTTCCAGATCGGCAAGGACGCCGGCGTGACACATCTGTCGACACGCGTGCGCGTCAACGACTATTCCTATTTGCGTGCCATAGCGGAGACTCAAGGCGGCCAACTCCACATGGCTCAGACCTTCGTCAAGGCGTCAGGCGGCTGCTCCGCCCCTGCGGTCAAGAACCAGGACGAGGCCATGGCGACGATGGGGCAGATGAAGTTACGCCAATTCCCACCCCAGGAGACGATGAGCAAGGCAGAGGAGTTGCAGTTGATGATCCGCCACCCGAACAATTCGGGCCTGCAGCGGGATCCACTGACCCAGTATTTCATTCCCGCGCATTTTGTTCAGAAGCTGTCGATCTCGCAGGCCGGCCGGCCGATCCTCTCGATGGAAGGTGGAATATCGATTTCGGAAGACCCTAATTTCCGATTCGATTTCACGGCGCACGGCAATGGTGAAATCCAGGTCGAAGCGATCGACACGGATGGCAAGGTATTCCGCAATCAATGGCCGCTGGAGAAAACGGGACTCTGAAGTCTCGAAATACGGTATGCCGCGCTGCCATCGCGATGGGCTTTAGAAGCAACGCACGTCGGCTTCCGACTGCGCACGCTTCAGCTCTGTACGGGCTGCCTTCGCCGGTGCGCTTTCCCGAAACAGACCCGCGTTTTCCCCCGTCGTCAAAGACATGCTCTTGAAGGTCTCGGCCGTCTCATAGTGGTCGTAGGGAAGGATCGAGGCGATGACGTCGATCGAGCAGGAACAGCTTTCCAGCGCCTGACGCGTCTGGCCGTTCGTTCGCATGCAGCCGAGCACGTAGTCGACAACCGTTACTGTGGGATAGTCTCCCGCAGCACCCGCCGGGTTTGCGATGGCCAGTGTCGCGGTGAAGAGCAGCGGCAAGGTCGAAAATCCAACATATCTGATCATGAGGAACCTCCGGTTGGGCCGGGTTCGATGCGCCCGGACGGGATCGGCGTGCCAGTTGGCAACGCGCCGTAAAGCCAGTCAAGCACCCATGGGTTCCGTATACGACCAAAGGAGGAAAGGGCTGTCCACGAGCGATAGCTGTGCATGACGACTTGATGACCGGCTCCGCGCCCGGGCTCCCGCGACCGCTTCGTATCTCGCTCAATACCGGCGAACGACGAGACTTTTTACATGCCATCCAAGATGGGCAGTGATAAACATTAGCAAATAAACTCGGTGTATATTAAAATCAAAAGATCGATAGTAAGACTATTTTAATACGGCTCTCGGTCTCCGCGAGGGCGTAAAACACTTCATATTAAGCTTGTAGTTCTTTTCATTTCTGTATATTGCAGTGCATCATTTAGAATATTGCGGTGCAACAATGCACTAGGCCTTTTTTGCTTGCCTAGCCTTTTGGGATGACATAGCCTTTCCCTGTTTCCGGCTTCAAGGGCGTCACCGTCATTAGGGAGCGGCGACAGTCTTTCGTAGGCCAAAGTGAGGTGGGCAGTAACGGTGCCCTCTGCACATCTGGCTTAGGTCGTGACACGCTGCCGGAAATATTTCCCCCCCGTGAATCGCTTGGGCGAGCCCTTGTGGGCCTAACAGTCGATTCATCACTGTGAACCCCGGGAGGAATTCGGATGCGTGTACTTACGAAAGCTACGTATATTCTAACCACTGCGGCGTTTCTGTCGCTCGGCGCGGCCTATACGGCGTCGGCTAACGAGGATCTTGCAAAGCTCGCTTCGGATGCGAAGAACTGGGCGATGCAGACGGGTGATTACGCCAACACCCGCTATTCCAAACTCAACCAGATTACTGCGGATAATGTGAAGAACCTGCAGGTTAAATGGACCTTTTCCACCGGCGTGCTGCGCGGGCATGAGGGTGGACCGCTGATCATCGGCGATGTGATGTATGTCCATACGCCCTTCCCGAACAATGTCTTTGCGCTCGACCTCAAGAATGACGGGAAAATCCTCTGGAAATACGAGCCCAAGCAGGATCCGAATGTCATTCCGATCATGTGTTGCGATACGGTCAACCGCGGTGTTGCCTATGGTGACGGCAAGATCATTCTCAATCAGGCCGACACCACGGTCGTCGCCCTCGATGCAAAGACCGGCAAGGTCGTCTGGTCGGTCAAGAATGGCGACATGACCGACGGCGGCAAAGGCGAATCCGGCACGGCTGCCCCCGTCGTGGTCAAGGATAAGGTACTCATCGGCGTGTCCGGCGCCGAATTCGGCGTTCGCGGCTGGCTGGCCGCCTACAATCTGAAAGACGGCAAACTTGCCTGGAAAGCCTATTCGGAAGGTCCAGACGCCGACACCCTGATCGATCCCGAGAAAACCACGCAGCTGGGCAAGCCGGTAGGCAAGGATTCCGGCACCAACACCTGGGAAGGCGAGCAATGGAAGACAGGCGGTGGCACGACATGGGGATGGTATTCCTATGATCCCAAGCTGAACCTGGTCTACTACGGCACCGGCAATCCCTCGACGTGGAACCCGGTCCAACGGCCTGGCGACAACCGCTGGTCAATGACGATCATGGCCCGCGATGCCGATACCGGTGTTGCCAAATGGCTCTACCAGATGACCCCGCATGACGAATGGGACTATGACGGCATCAACGAGATGATCCTCGTCGATGGCATGGAGGTCAATGGCGCCAAACACGACGTGCTGGTGCATTTCGATCGTAATGGTTTCGCCTACACGATGGATCGCGCCACCGGCGAGCTTCTCGTCGCCAAGAAATACGATCCGGCGGTGAACTGGGCGACGGAAGTCGTCATGGACCCAAAGAGCGAACAGTATGGTCGCCCGCAGGTCGTGGCGAAATATTCGACCCAGCAGAACGGCGAAGACACCAACTCGACGGGTATTTGCCCGGCGGCGCTTGGAACGAAGGATCAGCAGCCGGCTGCCTATTCGCCGAAAACCGGTCTGTTCTATGTCCCGACCAACCATGTCTGCATGGACTATGAGCCTTACAAAGTAAGCTACACCGCCGGTCAGCCTTATGTTGGCGCCACCGTATCGATGTACCCGGCACCTGGCGGCGACGGCAGCATGGGCAACTTCATTGCCTGGGATGCGGCCAAGGGCGAGATCGTCTGGTCGAAGCCTGAGAAGTTCTCCGTGTGGTCAGGCGCATTGGCGACAGACGGCGACGTCGTCTTCTACGGTACGCTCGAAGGTTACATCAAGGCGGTCGATAAGGACGGCAAAGAACTTTACAAGTTCAAGACCCCGTCCGGCATCATCGGCAACATCACCACGTACGAACATGACGGCAAGCAGTACATCGCCGTTCTGTCCGGCGTCGGCGGGTGGGCAGGTATCGGTCTGGCAGGCGGTCTGCTTTCGCCTGACAACGCTGCTGCCTGGCATGGCGCCGTCGATCAGGGCCGTGCGCAAGGCGATCAGACCGCGGTCGTTGGTACCGCTGGTCTGGGTGCCGTCGGCGGCTATGCGGCACTTGCCGACTATACGACGCTGGGCGGTCAGCTCACCGTCTTCGGTCTCCCGGACTGACGGGCGGGGAACCTTAAGCACGCCTCAGGTCTTTTTGGACCGGAGGTTTGAAGAACGAGAGCCCGGATCATCCGAAACCATGGCCGGGCTCTCGATGCGGTTGCACCCCCGACACACCGATCAATGCCGGCCACGATAGCAAAACCGTGTCCACGGCAAATGAAGGAAGCGTTTGAATGTCCGTTCGCATTGTAATTTCGGCTTTCGTCCTGGCTCTGCTGCCTCTGGCAAGCTCAGGCGTGGCGTGGGCCGAGGACAGCATGGAAAAAGCCAAGGCGGTGAAGCAAGAAGGCGGCAAGTATTTGGATGCGGATGGAAATCCGACCTACAAGATCGAGAACGGAACCGTCGACTGGTACACGTTCAGCGGCTACCGCCGGTATCACTCCGATTGCCATGTCTGTCACGGACAGGATGCGACAGGTTCGAGCTACGCGCCGGCCCTGGTCAACAGCTTGAAAACCATGGACTACGCCACGTTCCTCTCGATCGTCGCCGAGGGCCGCAAGAATGTCGGCGGCGGCAAGGAAAACGTCATGCCTGCCTTTGGCGACAACAAGAACGTCTATTGCTACCTGGACGATCTCTATGTCTACCTGCGCGCGCGCGCCGATGGTGCGGCGCCACGCGGCAGGCCGCCAAAGCACGAAGACAAGCCGCAGGCGGCGAAGGATGCCGAAGCATCCTGCATGGGCGGATGACATGAACGGCTGCGGTGCATTGAAGCTGCGCGTCGTTCTGCCGATTCTCGGCGCGCTGGCCTTGTTGCCATCGAACGCGCAGGGGCAAGGCGCCGGCCTCGGCGCGGCGGGAGAACTGGTCGATCCCGACATTCTGCGCGTCTGCGCCGATCCTTCGAATATGCCCTTCACCGACAAGAGCGGCGAAGGCTTCGAAAACAAACTTGCCGAACTGGTAGCCGCGAAAACCGGACGGAAGTCCGTCGCCTATACCTGGTTTCCACTTGTCACCGGCTTCGTTCGCAACACGCTGGGGGCCAACCGATGCGACATCATCATGGGCTATGCCCAAGGCGATGAACTGGTGCAGAACACCAACGCCTATTATCGCTCCACCTATGTGTTGGTTTACCCGAAGGGCAACGATATGGAGGGCGTCGAAACGATCGAGGATCCCAAACTCACGGGCAAGACGATCGGAGTTGTCGAGCGCACGCCGCCAACCGCCAATATGGCCGCCAACAAGCTTCTGCGGACCGCCAAGATCTATCCGCTTGCGGTGGATACGCGTGTCACCCCCTCCATGGGGGAGGTCATGATCAAGGACATGCTGGCCCACAAGATCGACGCGGCGGTCCTGTGGGGGCCGATGGCAGGCTACTATGCCAAGCAACTTGGAGCCGATGTGGCGATTGTTCCGCTGGTAAAGGAAAAAACCGGCTCGCGCATGTCTTACCGCATCACCATGGGCGTACGTCCGTCCGACCAGGAATGGAAGCGGACGCTCAACCGGGTGATCCGGGAAAACCAGGCGGAGATCAACAGGCTCCTGCTGAGTTACAATGTCCCGCTGATAGATGAACACGACAATCCGATCACCCAATGAAGGGAAAGGAGGCGTTTTTGTTGCTGGTCGCTGCGAGCCTTATGGGTCTGGCCGAACCGACGCGGGCCGGCGAGATCGCCGAACCCAGCGGATACCGGATGGACGACTATCGGGCGCCGGTGCCGCCGACGTTGCGAGGCGCCAGGGTGGTGACGACGGCGGAAGCTGAAGTGCTGTGGCGAGCGAAGAAAGCTGTCTTCTTCGACGTGATGCCGAACACGCCCAAGCCGGCAAATTTACCGGCAGGAACGATATGGAGAGACAAGGTTAGAAAGGACATTCCAGGCAGTACATGGCTGGCCAACGTGGGATACGGCGCTATTTCGCAAGAGACCACCAGCTATTTTCGCCAAGGCCTCGAAGCCAAGGCCGGCACGGACAAATCGCGAGCGATTCTGTTCTATTGCATGACGAATTGCTGGATGTCCTGGAATGCCGCCAAACGGGCGATCGAGTGGGGCTACAGTTCGGTAATCTGGTATCCACTCGGCGCTGATGGGTGGGAAGGTGCAAATCTTCCGCTGGAGGTGAAAAAACCATATGAAACGAACAATTGAAGGAAGATTATGCAATTATTTCCGGTAGTTTTGCTTTTCAATTTTCAAAACCTACTTTTTCGTTTGTCCATTTTGAGACGTGAATGGACGAGCCATTGCTTCGGTGCCCTGCAATGGTTGGCTAACAACAGGGATCGGTCCCTTCGGACTGGTATAAGAGGAGAAATGTCATGAAGAAGAACTGGAAAAAACCGACCATGTGCCAGGTTGCTGCGGGCATGGAAATTTCCCGGTATCTGCCTGCCGAAATTACTCCCAAGAGGTAGGCCGCAGAGGTGCGTGTCCCTGGCAACAGGGGCACGCATCCCCGCAAGGGTTTTGGCGAAAGGTTTTGACGCGTGTAGGGCGCGCGCGGCACTTTTCAGGGCTGCAAATTGCCTGCTGGTCAGAGAAGCCGCGGGGCGGGCATTTTCATGCATTTGAGGATCATCGGATCGGCGGCAGGCGGCGGCTTTCCGCAATGGAATTGCAATTATCGTCTCAGTCGCGCGGCCCGCTCCGGGATGGCTGGCGTGCATTCACGAACCCAATCAAGTGTCATCGCCTCGGCGGATGGGATCGGATGGGTTCTTTTCAATGCCTCTCCCGACATTCGCCAGCAGATCGCGGCAACCCCTGAGTTGCAACCTGCGGGCGACGCGCCGCTGCGCTCGACCCCTATCCGCGCGGTGGTGCTGACCAATGCCGATGTCGATCATATCGCCGGACTGCTCAGCCTGCGCGAGCGGCAGCCTTTCGCCATCTACGCAACGGCGCAGGTCCTGGCGACGCTGGAGGCGAATTCGATTTTCAACGTTCTCGATCCGGCGGTCGTGCCGCGGCGCATCCTGCCGACAGCGAAAGAACTGGTCATCTGCGATGCCGAAGGCAGCGAGACCGGCGTGATGATCGAGAGCTTTCCGGTGCCTGGAAAGGTAGCACTCTATCTGGAGGACAAAGACCATCCAGATGCCAATTTCAGCTCCGACGCCGGTGATACGATTGGAGTCCGAATTGCGGGTATCGGCAGCCGCGATTCTGTCTTCTACATTCCAGGCTGCGCACGCATCGATGCGAGGCTGCGCGCCCGTCTTTGCGATGCAGCCTGTCTTCTGTTCGACGGCACTGTCTACACCGACGACGAGATGATCGTCGCTGGCGTCGGTCAGAAAACCGGCGCGCGCATGGGGCATCTGGCGATTTCGGGAGACGCGGGTTCCATCGCCAGCCTGGCCGATGTGAGGCTGCGCCGCCGCGTCTTCGTCCATATCAACAACACCAATCCGATCCTCGACGAGAATTCGGCCGAACACGCGGCAGTCAAGGCGGCAGGCTGGGAGGTCGCAGGCGACGGCATGGAGATGGAATTTTGAACAATTTCCGCGATGCGGCCAAAGGCGGCCTGTCCACGAGCGATCTCGAAGCCGTGCTGAGGCAGGTCGGCGCCGAGCGCTACCACAATCATCACCCCTTCCATCACAGGATGACCAGCGGCGCGCTATCGAAGGCCGAGATGAAGGCCTGGGCGCTGAACCGTTATTGCTACCAGGCTGTCATCCCGCGCAAGGATGCCATGATCCTCGCACATGCCGAGGATCCGGCGTTTCGCGCCGCCTGGCGCAAACGTATCGAAGACCATGATGGGGAGGACGGCTGGAGCGGCGGTATCGCGCGCTGGCTGCATCTGGCAACCTCGCTCGGCCTGGACGCCGAGGCCGTGAAGAGCGAAAGGCTGGCACTGCCGGCGACACGGTTCGCCGTGGGGGCCTATCTCTCCTTTTGCACCAACCGAACACTGTTCGAGGCGGTCGCGTCATCGCTGACCGAGATGTTCTCACCGCTTATCATCGGCGAGCGCGTACCGGCGATGCTGGCCAAATACGATTATATCACCGAGGATACGCTGGCCTATTTCAAGCAACGACCCGAACAAGCCTCGCGCGACGCCGACTTCGCCCTCACCTACGTGCTCAGCCATGCCGATACGGCGGAACGCCAGCAGCAGGCAATAGATGCGCTGGTGTTCAAATGCGATATACTCTGGGCCATGCTTGATGCGCTTCAACACGCCTATGGCGAGCCGGGAAACATACCGCCCGGCGCCTTCCGCCCCGAGGCAGCCCCATGATGATGCTGCGCGAAAGAGCCTTGGTGTCGCTGCGATCGGTACCCTTCCTGCCGAAGCATGTACGCATACAGTACGATTCCGTGCGGCAGGCATTTGCCGTGCTTTCACCGGAGAGAATATTCTGGCCGAACGATATCAGCCTCGACATATTGCGGCGCTGCGACGGACGGTCCACGGTCGGCGAAATCATCGCCGGCCTTGCCACGGATTATGAGGCCGAGGAGGCGGCCGTGGCGGCCGACGTCATCGCCTTCCTGCAAGAGTGGTCGGACAAGCTGCTGGTGAAGCTATGAGCACGCCCCTCCTCCCTCCTATCGGCATGCTGGCGGAACTGACACATCGCTGCCCGCTGCAATGCCCTTATTGCTCCAATCCGCTCGAATTGCAGAAGGCCAATCGCGAACTCGACACGCAGACCTGGCTCAGCCTGTTCTCGGAGGCCGCCGATCTCGGTGTTCTGCAGGTGCATCTGTCCGGCGGTGAACCGACGCTGCGCCGCGACCTCGAGCAATTGATCGCCGGACTTTCAGCGCGCGGCGTCTACACAAATCTGATTACCGCGGGCGTCGGCATCGCCGAGGGCCGCATCGAAGCATTTGCCGAAGCCGGGCTCGACCATCTGCAATTGAGCTTTCAGGGCGCACGGCCTGAGACCACCGAACGCATCGGCAACCACAAAGGCAGCCACGCCAAGAAGCTGGAGACGGCACGCCGCGCGCGAGCTGCCGGCTTGCCTCTCACCATCAACGCGCCGATCCATCGCCATAACATCGAGGAGGTACCGGATTTCATCGATCTTGCCCTTTCACTGGATGCGGAGAGGCTCGAGATCGCCAACGTCCAGTACGCTGGCTGGGCTTTGATCAATCGCGACCAGCTGATGCCCGAGCGTGCAGCGGTCGACCGGCAGGCGGAGATCGTCGCGGAAGCACGCGAGCGGCTGGCCGGCATTATCAACATCGATTTCGTGACACCGGATTATTTCGCCATCTACCCCAAACCGTGCATGGGTGGCTGGGCGCGTGACGCGTTCATGGTGGCGCCTGACGGCACCGTGCTGCCGTGCCATGCCGCGCAGACGATCCCGTCGCTCAGCTTCGAGCGTTTCAAACCACACACCCTGTCCTCGATCTGGGCCGATTCGCCGGCGTTCAATGCCTTCCGCGGCACGGACTGGATGCAGGAACCCTGTCGCAGCTGTGAACGGCGCGAGATCGACTGGGGCGGTTGCCGCTGCCAGGCGATGGCGATCGCCGGCGATGCCGCCGCAACGGATCCGGCTTGCGCGAAGTCGCCGATCCACGCGCGCATGGCGATGCTGATCGACGAAGCCAAGCGGACCGCGACAGTTCCTTCGGAGAACGAACCATTCACCTACCGGCGTATCGGCGTCGCGACCGAGCCCGCCTGACAGATTCTTTCATTCCGCCGTATTCTCGCGCTCGCGCACTGCGTCGGCGAAAGCCAGGGCATCGCGATTGATCCCGACATTGTGCACACGAAAAATCGAAGCACCCTTCAGTCGCAGGATGACGCTGGTTGCCGCTGTGCCAACGTCCCGCCCTTCGTCGCTTTCGCCGACCAGGTGATGGGCAAGGCGCTTGCGCGAGGTGCCGACGAGCCATGGAAAACCAAGAGCGCGCAGTTCGCCGAAGCGAGCCATGAGTTCAAGGTTCTCCTCTCCGCTCTTGGCGAAAGCGAAGCCTGGGTCCAGCACGATGCGGTCGTCCGGGATGCCGGCGTTGCGCGCGATCTCCAGCGATCTGTTCAGGAACAGGAACTGATCGGCGATTACATCGGCCAATTTTTCACGGTCGCGCCCGGTGTGCATGATGACGAGGCCAGCGCCGGTTTCCGCCGCGACGTGCGCGATGTCGGGTTCGCGCTGCAGGCCATGTACGTCGTTGACGATATGGGCGCCCGCCGCGACGGCGAGACGCGCCGTCTCGGCCCGGTAGGTGTCAACCGAAACGATGCAGTCGCCGTCCGACGACAGCGCCTCGATGATCGGGAGGATACGCGATTGTTCCTCAAGCGCCGAAACGCTGCCGGCGCCGGGCCTGGTCGACTCACCCCCGACATCAATGATCGCCGCGCCCTCGCCGATCATACGCCGGGCCTGTTCGAGTGCCCGCTCCGGCCGATCGAATTCTCCCCCGTCGGAAAAACTGTCCGGCGTAACGTTCAAGATCCCCATCAGTAACGATCTCGCACCAAGATCGAGATGCCGTCCATGAGCAAGTTGCCAGCGCGTCATGCGGCGAGCGCGGCGAGCATCGACGCCATGCCTCCCTGGTGATCGCTCGGACATAGTCTGCCGGGTGCATTCTCGCGAGGGATGCTCACCTCGGTGCCACGCAATACCGCAGTTGGTGTCGTGGTCATCGTCATTGTGGAATTCGTGTCGTATTCGATCTTTCGGTCGCCCAGGCTATCATAACCCCACAGTGCGAGAAGCGAATATTCGGGCACCGCAGATGTGCGAAAAGGCCCCGAGGAGGAACCCGCGGGATGGCAATTTCGATTTTCGGCTGGTGGCGTCAGTTCGCCAGAGACCAACGGAGCCATCGCCCCTAGGCGTGTGCCTTCGCGGGTATGGACGGCTTCACTCATGCGCAATATGTATGAGCATGAGGCCTGCCGTGGCGCTCACATTGTCGTCGCGTCGCTAAGGCAGGTAATGTACGTTCAACGAGGCTGCGCAGGCGGGTAACGCCACCCGCATAAGTGTCGATATCGGGGGATCTGGTCAATGACCGACAACAAGCCAGACGTTACCAAGGATTGGCAGGCGACGCAGGGCCAGAAGTCCTCCGCCACGCGTCTTCGCCTTTTCGCCGCACTCTCGTGGATTGTCGCCATTGGCGGCGAGATCTACGGTATCATGCTGCTTCGCCAGAACAAATTCGACCAGGGACACCTGCCGCTGATCATCGGCCTTCTGGTCGGCATCGCGATTTTCGCAATCGCCGGCAACTTGCTGTGGAAGGCGGCCAACAGGCACGATCCGGCCCGCGCATCCGACACGGCCAGGTTCTTCTTCCAAAACCAGCTCGGCGCAATCATCACGCTGATTGCCTTCCTCCCGCTGGTTTTCCTGATCCTCACCGACAAAAACATGGATCCACGGACAAAGAAGGTTGCCGGCGGCGTCGGTGCTGCGCTGGCCGTGCTCGCGACGGTCATGGGGATCAGTTTCAAACCCCCGTCGGTCGAACAATACACCCAGGACATGAACGCATGCGCAGCCCAGATCAAGTCTGGGCAGCCCACCACTGCCTGTTCGCCCGACGTCGCTGCTCAGGCGCAGGCGATCGCGGCGGACACCGCCGCGGTGGCGGCGGCGACGAAGGACGCGAGCCACCCCGCAGGTCAGGATGTCGTTTACTGGATCGCGCCCGAAAACGGAGCCGCGAAGTCCACCGAGCCGCATGTTTTCCACCTCTGCGCAGGCGTGAGTCCGCTGAAGGACAAGACCGTGAATAGTGGCTCCGTGACGGAAGCCTACGCACAGAACGCCGTCCGCATCACGAAGCAGATCGATATGGAACAGAAGCAGTGCGGCTTCACAGCCACAACCAGCACCAACTGAACGTGGCTGCGTTGGATCGCGTCCAGCCGTTGGTCTTGTCGAGAGAATGGCGCGCAAGCGCAGGTTCAGTATCGATTCGCCGGAGCAACGCTATTGGCCATGGCTCAGAGCCCTAGCAGTTCGGCATCGCGTTGCTCGCCAACAGTGACGGCCCGATGTCCGCGTCGAGCGTAAAGCGCTCGCAACGCTCGCCGTCGGACTCATCGATGAAGCTCTCGACATGTTTGAATCCAAGCTTCGCAAATATCCGCACCGAGGCAAAATTGCGCGCCGCCGCTTCGGCCGTCACCCGTTCAAGCGCCAGGGTTTCGAAAGCGTAGCGGAGAACTTCGCGCGCCGCCTCGCTGCCCAGTCCGTGCCCCCAATGCGCACGTGCGAGCACAAATCCCAATGCAGCTGCCTTGGCGTCGATTGCGCCGAAGGACAGGGTTATTGTCCCGACCGCTTCCGAAACTCCTACTTCATCTATGGACCACTGGATCGCCGTACCGTCAGCGAACCGCTGACGCGAACGGGCGAACCATCGCTCGCCCGCGCTTATGTCGTCGGGAACAGGATCGCCGGCAAGAGAGGCGGATTCGACATCCGTCGCGCGCGCAAACCATGCCGGGATATCCCGTTTTCTCGGCGCCCGAAGCACGAGCCTTGGTGTCGTGAGCCTGGGAAATCGGACAGTTTCCATCGAAGCATTTTCCACCTGAGGCGGCGCCAATGATAGCCGGAAAGCGCCGATCATAAGCAGCCGGCAAGCTCCCCAAGAAAGCCGTCGGCAAGGCAGGCCGTCAACCCGCCAAGGGTCAGTCGCGCGATATGGACAGTCCCGCAAGAAGCGGAGCGTACGCGGCGAGCCTGCGGGATACGAATTCCGTGAAGAGCCGCACGCGCTTCGTCTTGCGTGTCTCCCCCTGCGTGAGAAGCCAGAGCGTTCCGTACATGTGCAGGTCGGTGCCCGGCACCCTCACCAGCAGGGGGTCGGCATCTCCGACGAAGCACGGCAGTGTCGTGATCCCGAGCCCTTGCCGTACAGCAACGATCTGCGCCTCGGCGTCCGTGGTCCTGAATGGAACCCCCGTGGTGCGAACCTCGCCCTCGCGGGCCCAGTCCGGAATTCCATGAACGCTTATGACGATCCACCGGATGGGATCAGCCGCGCCCGCATGCCAGGCGGCCAGTCGATCGCTAGACATATAGACACCGCCGAACAACTCCGGCCCCTTCAGGCCGTGAAGATTGAGCGGCAGGGTTTTGCGGTCATAGACGACGCGGATCGCCACGTCGGCCTCTCGGTTGGTCAGATTTGCCAGCTCCCCGGACGACAAGACGTCCATCTCGATGTCCGGATGCAGACGCGCGAACTCGGCGAAATCCGGCATGAGCAGGTGTGTCGCGAGGGTCGGAGCCAATGTCACCCGCAGAAGCCCGCGCACGCTCTGGTCGCGCCCGAAGACGCGTGTCTCCAACTGGTGCGACGACGCTTCCATCTGGTTCGCGAGCTCGAGCACCTCCTCGCCCGCAGCCGTGAGGCGGTAGCCCGAAGGCAGCTTTTCGAACATCTGCGCGCCGAGGCGTTCCTCGAGCTGTGCAACGCGTCGCAGCACGGTCGAGTGGTTCACACCGAGGCGCTCGCCGGCAGCCCGCACCGAGCCTCCGCGCGCCACCGCCAGAAAATAGCGAACATCATCCCAGTCGATCATGGCGCGATCCCGCACCGCGCGGTGCGCTTTCCAAAGCCCGTATCCAACGCAGTGGTACAGCAGTGTGGGCAGTTATCATAGCTTAGGTCGACGAGCGCGACCCAGTTCCGAACGACGGACACCGATTCGTCGCGGCTGGCGGCAGTCGTCCGACCGGATCGATTTTGCACCACCGATGTGCGCACTTTCGCACTCAAAGCCTGACCCTTGCAGACTTATTTCCAGGCTCTCGGGGTTCTTCCCGAACGATCAAAGGCAGAGCCCGGAAGGAAAAGTCATGGGAAAGCTAAACGGTAAGGTTGCAGTCATCACGGGCGGCGCTACCGGCATCGGCCGCGCCGCGGCGAAGCGCTTCATCGAGGAGGGCGCCTTCGTCTTCATCTTCGGCCGCCGGCAGGAAACGCTCGATGCGGCTCTGGCCGAGCTCGGGCCCAATGCCCGCGCGGTGACGGGCTCGGTCTCGGATGAGGCCGACCTCGACCGACTCTACGCGACGGTGAAGGCCGAGCGCGGAACCCTCGACATCGTCTTCGCCAATGCCGGGGCGGGAAGCCAGCTTGCGCTCGGCGAGATCACCGCCGAGCACATTGACGAAACCTTCGACACCAATGTGAAGGGTACGATCTTCACTGTCCAGAAGGCGCTGCCGCTGATGGGCCAGGGCGGTTCGATAATCCTGACCGGATCGAGCGCCGGCACCACGGGCGCCGCGGCAATGAGCGCCTACAGCGCTAGCAAGGCGGCAGTGCGCAACCTCGCGCGGACCTGGGCGGAGGACCTGAAGGGCACCGGCATCCGGGTCAACGTGCTATCGCCCGGGGCGACCGCGACCGAACTCGCGAAGGAAGCGCTGGGCGAGGAGGGCCAGAAGGTCTTCGCTGCGATGACGCCGCTCCAGCGAATGGCCGATCCGGCGGAGATCGGGGCCGTCGCCGCCTTTCTCGCGTCGTCGGACAGCAGCTTCATGACCGCCAGCGAGGTCGCCGTCGACGGCGGCCTTGCGCAACTCTGAGGCGCCACGCCCGGCCGGTCACTCCATTCAATTGACCAGCGCCGTTGGGGGCCGGGAATCGACATCAACACGGATCGGAGAAGCATTATGAGCCACGCAATTGTAGGATTCGGTAAAATAGGCCAGGCCCTCGCCCACGCCTTCGCCCGTAAGAACATCAAGGTGGCCGTCGCGAGCCGCCGGCCGCCCGAGGCATTGGCGCCGCAGGCTCGGGCGATTGGACCCACGGTCATCGCCAAGTCGCTGCGGGATGCGCTCGAGGCCGACACAATCATCTTGGCGGTCCCGTTCTGGGAGCATCGCGAGGTCGCGAAGGCCCTGCCGAACTGGGAAGGCAAGACGGTCATCGACGCGATGAACACTTTTGGAGTTCTCCCCGAAGAGCTGGACGATCTCCCGTCCTCGGCCTTCGTCGCGAAGGCGTTCACCGGCGCCAAGCTCGTCAAAGGGTTCAACCACCTGGCTGCGGCAACCCTGGCTGCCGATCCGATCATCGAGGGCGGCCACCGGGTCGTCTTTCTGTCTGGTGACGACGAGGACGCGACCGCCCCCGTGGCGGCCCTGGCCAAACAACTCGGGTTCGCCCCCGTCAAGCTGGGAAAGCTCGACGAGGGTGGCGCGCTGGTGCACGCACGCGGCCGCACTTGGGGCCACCTCATCTTCCAGGATTTGTTCAAGAAGGAGCAGTAATCGATTTACGACCGCGTGATCGACGCCGAGAACTGGTCGCGCGCTAACTTCTTCGAGCAGCGCGCGACCGAATATTTGAGGACCACAAGGTCGCGAAGCTGGGGTGGGCCTAGCAGGCTGCTGTTGAAGAAGTCTGCCGTATAGCCTTGAGGATGGCCTCGTCGCCGTTGTGGTAGGTGAATGTGATCTCGATCGAGCCGTCATCGAGCAGTTCGGCGTGGCCGACGCCTGTGCGTTCGTCCATCTCGTCACATCCGGCCCATGTATGCGGGCTGAGTGCGTTCTCACGGCCCCCAAAGCAATATCTCTTGTCAACCGAGATTTGACGGCCGCGTCTCGCTATTGACGCACAGCTGAAGCAGGCCTACTGGTACATATACCGGACCACTAGACCTCTTAGGATGTAAGGACGGATGGATCTACGTGCGATTCTGACCGACGACGGGAGTGCGCTTGGCGGCGTGCCGAAGCATTCGATGAAGGACTTCGTCGTCCAGAAGATCGCGACATTCATTGCGACCGGCATTCTTGACGTAGGCGACCCGCTGCCAAGCGAGCGTGAACTTGCGAGCGCCTTGTCGGTGAGCCGCGAAACGGTGCGCGGTGCGATCCTGATCCTTTCCACAAAGGGCATCCTTTCCGTCGCCCAGGGCACGCGGACAGTGGTGGCCTCGACGGAAGTCGGAGAACTCGCGGTTCAATCGGCCCGCTATCGCGACATTTCCAGATACAGTCTTGACGACGTGCATGAGGCGCGGTTGCTGATCGAAGATCAGGTGGCGCGGGCCGCGGCCGTCCGGGTTGAAGCCGCGACGCTCGAAACCCTGCAAAAGTCGATCGAAGCGCAGGAAGCGGCGATCGACGATCCCGTTCGCTTCCTCATTTGCGATCGCGAATTTCACACGGCCATCTATCGGGCGGGCGGCAATACCGCGCTGGCGGATATCGCCGCCGATCTCTATTCCTACCTTCTCGACCATCGGCGGCGAGCAGTCGCCCAGCCTTCGAGCATCGCAACGAGCATCGCCGATCACCGTGCCATTCTTGCGGGACTTGAGGCGCGCGATTCCGACGCGGCCGCAAGGGCCTTCGCCGTGCACGAAACACGCATCTACACCACGACCAAGCAGCTTCTAACGCAGTCCGCTCGAAAGGGATAAGGATAGGGGCGGATTGCCGGGCAACCATGCAGCACAACAGGAGGAGTTTCCATGCTGACAAGACGCCTTTTTGCCACCGCAGCCCTCGCGGGCGTTGTCGCGCTGACCGGCATTGCCGGGACGGCGACCGCCGCTCTCGCCGAATCCAAGGAGTTGGTCTATTTGACTCCAGGCCTCGACCTTGCCTTCTGGCGATACCTCTCCAAGGGCATCGAGAATGTCGCAACCAAGGGAGGCTACACCTATCAGGCGCTGGATTCGGGCAACAATGCCCAGACCCAGCTTAAAAATGCCAAGGACGCGATCGCCCGCGGCGTCGCCGGGATCATCATCTCTCCGACGGACAGCTCGACCGCGCCGGCCGTGCTCGATCTCGCCAAGCAGGCAAATATTCCCGTGGTCATCGCCGACATCGGCACGGACAGCGGCGACTATGTGTCCTTCATCATCTCTGACAATTATCAGGGCGCGAACGGCGTCGGCAAAGCGCTGGCCGAGGCAATGAAGGCCGCCGGCAAGCAGGACGGCAGCGTGGGCATTGTCGGCATCAGCCAGGCCCGCCTCAACGGCCAGGCCCGCACCAAGGGCTTCAAGGACGCGATGACAGAGGCTGGCATCACCAAGGAAGCCGGGCTGCAGCAGATGCAGACCTACACCGCGGACGAAACCTTCAAGTTCACGCAGGATATGACGACCGCGAATCCGGACATGAAGGGCCTCTTCGTCCAGACCGACGGCCCGACGCTGGGCGCCTTGCAGGCAATCAAGGCGGCCCGCCTCACCGGCGACGTGCTGGTTGCCGGTTTCGACGGCGTGCCGGAATTCGTGCCGTTGCTGCAGTCGGGCGAACTGGTCGTTTCGGGCATGCAGCAGCCATATCTGATGGGTCAGGAATCGGGACGCGCGATGGTTGACCATCTCGGCGGCAAGACTCCCGAAAAGAAAATTCTCGTGCCGATCAAGATCGTGACCAGCAAGAACATCGAGCAGGAGCTTCCAACCATCAAGGAAACGGTCTTCGCCAACGAGATGTAATCGGGGCCTGGCCGACTAGGCCGTCCGGGGGCACGCTCCCCCGGACGCTTTATTCGTACCACTTGGAGTGTGTCCTCGGATGGTAGACAGCAGCAAGATTCCCGAGCCGCTTCTCGTGGCTCGTGGCGTCACCCGCCTGTTCGGGAACGCCTACGCGCTCAGCAACGCGTCGATAGCGCTCTGCCGGTACGAGATCTGCGGATTGCTGGGCGCGAACGGCGCGGGAAAATCGACGCTGTCACGGATCGTTTGCGGACACCTGCCGCCTTCGTCGGGCGAGATACTCTTCAAGGGTGCTCCCTTGACCGTCGGATCCGCGCGCGACGCGCTGCGTTCCGGCATTGCCCTCGTGGCACAGGAAACCAGCCTTGCGCCCGACATGAGCGTGCTGGAGAATATCTTCCTGCCCAGCTACGCGATGCCGGGCCGTCTGTCTTTCAGCCAGTTGCGACACAAGGCACAGACCATCCTGTCGGAACTTGGCCACGACCACGTACTGCCACTCGACATCGAGGTGCGCCGGCTCTCGGCAGCGCAACGCCAACTCGTCGAAATAGCCAAGGCGTTGGCCCTCAACGCCGACCTTGTCATCTTCGACGAGCCGACGGCCTCCCTCTCGCCGATCGAGGTTGACCGGCTGTTCGAGATCATGGGGCGGCTGAAAAACAGCGGGAAGGCACTCGCCTTCGTGTCGCATCGGCTCGAGGAGGTCTTCGCAGTCACCGATCGCGTCACAATCCTGCGCGAGGGCAAGACCGTGGCCGAAAGCGTGCCCACGGCGGGGCTCACGCAGGCCGACGTCATCCGCCACATGGTGGGACGCGACATCGGAAATGTGTATCGAAAGACCGTCTCGCGAGTGACCACTAACGAGCAGCCGATGGCTCTGGAGGTAACTGGGCTCAAAGCCCCACCTTTCGTGCGTGACGTCTCGTTCACGGTGCGCAGGGGTGAAATTCTCGGCCTCGGCGGGCTTGTCGGAGCTGGACGCTCGGAGAGCGCCGAAGCGATATTCGGACTGCGCCACCGCAGCCGCGGGCGCGTCCTTGTCGGCGGCAAGGAGATTGCCCCCAACAGCCCTATCGCGGCAATCCGCGCCGGTCTCGGAATGGTCGCCGAGGACCGGCGGGCCCAGAACATCGTGCCCGACATGACGGTCGGCGAAAATCTCTTCCTCGCCCAGATGGGCAAGCACAGGGGTTTCGGGCGGGGCCATTCGGCGCGCCGCAAGCAGGCCAACGAGCTGATTTCGCGTCTCGACCTTCCGACCGACCGCATGGATGCAAACCTTCTGCACTTCTCTGGCGGCATGCAGCAGAAGATCATCATCGCGCGCTGGCTGCTGATCGAGCCCGAAGTGCTCATCCTCGACGAGCCCACGAAAGGCGTCGACATAGGGACACGCCAGGCAATCTACGAACTGCTGCGCGAAGTGGCCGAAAGGGGGATAGCCGTAGTCGTGATCTCCTCGGATTTCCAGGAACTACTGGGGATCTGCGAGCGGGTCGTCGTGGTGAGTGACGGCTATACCATCGCCGACCTGCCCGCCTCGCGACTGAGCGAAGAGAGCCTGACGCTGCTCGCCGCGCCCCGAAGCTCAGCCGAGCGCAACACGGCATTCCTGCGCGATCTTGTCGCCGGCCACGGCGGCACGGCATTCTGGGGATTGATCGACGACGACCGGTTCGTCTGCCTCGCCCTCGCCGAGGGTACGCCGGCTGCAACGATGGGACTCGCGGCCGGGCATGTCTATCTTGCGCAGGAGACGGCAATCCCCCTCGCGCTTGGAAGGCGTCAACCCGGTATCGTGACCGAGAATGACGGCCGCTCTACCTTGCTTGCACCACTGTCCAATCGCCGGGGGCACAATCTGGGATGGATCGGGCTCAGCCTGCCGGCCGGCTCCGGGCTGCCGGACGCCGGGGCCCTGTCGGCCCGGATCGCCGGCCTGTTCGATACACCTCAAGACGAAAAGATCGACACATGAACGCGCCCACACGATCCTTTGCGACGCCCAGATTCGCCAGCACGCTTGAGTTCCGGATGCTCTGCCTCGCCATGGTGCTTGCGGTGATCCTGTCGTTCATCTCGCCGCACTTCTTCACCGAGCGGAACATGTTCAACATACTCGACCAATCGGTGGTACTTGGCATAGTTGCCGTCGGCATGACCCTGGTGATCCTGACTGGCGGCATCGACCTTTCCGTCGGGTCGGTAGCGGGCGTGACCGGCATCATCCTCGCCCTGCTCCTGAAGGAATTCCCCATTCCGGTGGCGATCGCGCTCGCCATAGGTTGCGGCGCCCTGATCGGGCTTTTCTCCGGCGTTCTCATCGCAGTGTTCGGCCTGGCGCCCTTCGTGGTGACGCTCGGGGTCATGGCGATGGGGCGCAGTCTCGCCTACATCGTGTCGGGACAGCGCTCGATTTCGGGACTGCCCATGGGGCTCCAGAATATCGTCTACACGAACCTGCTGGGCATCCCCGCCAACGTCATCTTCCTCATCGCGCTCTACCTCGCCACCTGGGCGTGGCTGACATATTCCAAGGGCGGGCGAACCATCTACGCGGTCGGCTCGAACATCGAAGCCGCCCGGGCGGCCGGCCTCAACACCCTCTTCTACTCGATCTTTCCCTACGTGGCGTCCGGTGCCCTTTCGGCGACGGCGATGACCTTTTCGCTGGCGCAGATCATGTCGGCTGACCCGATCGGGGGGAACCAGCTTGAACTCGACGCCATCGCGGCCGTGGTCATCGGTGGCGCGAGCCTCTACGGCGGACGAGGCACGATATTCGGCACGCTGATGGGGGTTCTGATCATGGTGATGATCCGCAATGGCCTCAACCTGCTCGGCGTCTCGCCGTTCTGGCAGGGGACCGCCATCGGCGCCATCATCATCCTCGCCTTGCTGGCCGAGCGCCTCATCACCTGGAAATCGCGCCGCGTTTGAGACCAGGAGAATCCTATGACACAGTCCGATCCTTCCCGCGCCGTCCGCCTCTACGGCACCGAAGAACTACCGGCAGAGGAGCGGCTACTGAGCGCCGGGCCCCTCAGCGTGCTTTTCGACGGCGCGAACCTGCGCGACTTCCGCATGCATGGCGAAGAGGTGATCCGCGCAATCTCGTTCGTGGTCCGCGACAAGGACTGGGCGACGCTCATTCCGAAAATCACCGACCTGGTCGTCGAAAAGGACGACGATCGCTTTCGTGTGGCTTATCGCGCAAGCGTTGCCAGCAAAGGCGAGACCTTCGGCTATGACGTGGCCATCGCTGGTACCGCGGCCGGCGTTCTGACCTATTCGGCTCGCGGAACCACGCCGACCGGGCTTCTCACGAACCGGACCGGCTTTGTCGTCCTGCATCCCATAGAGGGCATAAGCGGCGCGGCCGCCACGATCACGCACACAAGCGGCGAGAGGGTCGAGACACGGTTTCCTGTGGAGATCGATCCGGTGCAGCCGATGATGGATCTGCGTGAAATCTCGCACCGTACTCCCGGCGGGCTGGGGGTCAGCTGCCTTATGGAGGGCGACGCGTTCGAGATGGAGGACCAGCGGAACTGGACCGACGCCTCCTACAAGACCTATGTTCGTCCGCTCGCTCTGCCCTGGCCGTACAGGATCGAGCCCGGCGAGGTCGTCGAACAGAAGATCACCCTGACCGTCAAGGGCTCTCCCAAGGGTCCGTCGCGTCAACCGGGAGGCCTCGCCGCCCTGACGCTCGGCGAGGCGGCGGACGCGATTCCACCTCTCGGCGTCGGATTGCAGCCCGAGGACGCTTCGGCCGTATTGCGGCATGTCGAGACGCTTGCCCAGCTCGGCATCGCCCATGTCATCTGCCATCACGATCCGCGGCGCGGCCACGATGCCGAAACGCTGGCGAGGCAGGTCGAGGTCGCCATCGCAATGGGCGCCCAACCCTGGCTCGAAGCAGTGGTCGAGCATGTCGACGATGCTGGCGCCGCGGCGGAAATCGACTCCCTGGGCAAGGTGGCCGCGAGGCTCGATCATCGCTTCACGACGGTTCTGGTGTCGCCCGCACCCGATCTTAAATGCACGCTGCCCGGCAGCATCTGGCCGCCAGCGCCGGATGCGGCGAAGCTCTATACGGCCGCGCGCGCGGCCTTCCCCGGATCTCGCATCGGCGGAGGCATGTTCAGCTTCTTCACCGAGCTCAACCGCAAACGTCCCCCGGCCGAGGCGATAGACCTCGTGACATTCACGACGGCGGCGATCTTCCACGCTGGTGACGACCGCTCCTTGATGGAGACGCTCGAATGCCTGCCGCATATTGCCAGGACCGTGCCGGCGATCGCCAAGGGCCGCCCATATTCCGTTGGGCCGTCCGCAATCGGGTTGCGCGACAATCCCTATGGTGAAGCGCCGGTCGCCAATCCCGCCAACATCCGGCAGGCGGTCAATTTCAATGATCCGCGCCAGCGGGGCGTCATGGGAGCGGCCTGGAACCTCGGCTACTTCGCCGCCTTCGCGGAAGGCGGCGCGGCGGCCATCGCGCTCGGCGCCGCGGTCGGCCCGTTCGGCGTCCTCTCCGTGCCGACGTCGTTTCCGCAGCCCTGGTTCGAAGGCAAGGGCGAGTTCTATCCTGTCTGGCACATCGTGCGAGGCCTGGCGAAGCTCAAAGGCTGCCCGCTCCGTCCGCTGCGATCGTCGGTCCCTGGCGCAGTGCGAGGGATCGCGGCAGTTACCGAAAAAGGCACCGAGCTGTGGTTATGCAACCCCTCGCCCAACGCGCTGGAGGTGCGCCTCCCCGAGGGCTTCGCGCGCGCTGCAATTCTTGACGCCTCATCTTTCGTCGCGGCATCGCGCCAACCGGATCTGCTCGATCGGCTGACGCATGACGGAACGCAAACGCTGTCGCTCGAAGCCTACGCAGTCGTGCGCGCGCTCAGGCAGGTCTGAAGCGGCATCACAAACCAGTCCAAGAGAACGGAGCATCCATGCATATACTCATCATTGGCGCTGGTGGAATGATCGGCCGCAAACTCGCGGCCGAGCTTTCGCGGACAGCATCGCTTGGAGATCGAAAGATCGACCGGATGACGCTGGCGGACGTGACGGAGCCGCCGGTGCCAACCGGTGACATAGGTTTTGTCGAAGCCATTGCCGCCGATATTTCCGCTCCCGGCGCAGCGCAGGATCTGACCGCGCGCCGTGCGGATGTGATCTTCCATCTCGCGGCCATCGTGTCCGGCGAAGCGGAACGCGATTTCGAGAAGGGCTACCGGATTAATATGGACGGCACGCGCGCTCTTTTCGAGGCGATCCGGCTGGAAGGAACCCGGCGGAAATATATCCCGAGGCTGGTGTTCACCTCCTCGGTTGCTGTCTATGGCGCGCCTCTGCCTGACCCTATTCCCGACGACTACATCCTTGCCCCGCTGACCAGCTACGGCACCCAGAAGGCGATATCCGAGCTGTTGCTGGCCGACTACTCGCGCCGCGGCTTCCTCGACGGCGTCGGGATACGCCTCCCGACGATCGTCATTCGGCCCGGCGCTCCCAACGCGGCAGCCTCGGGCTTCTTCTCCGGCATCCTGCGCGAGCCACTCGCCGGGCAGCGCTCCGTGCTGCCGGTGAAGGAGACCGTCAAGCATTGGCTGGCGAGCCCGCGCTCGGCGGTAGCCTTCCTCATCCATGCCGCGATGCTCGATACATCCGCGCTGGGCGCCCGGCGCACGCTGAACATGCCGGGTGTCGCGGCCACGGTCTCCGACCAGATTGCCGCGCTCCGCCACGTGGCAGGGGCCGAAGCCGAGTCGTTGATAGACCGCAAGCCGGACGAGGCGATCGAGGCCATTATTGCCGGGTGGCCGAAATCCTTCACGCCCAGGCTGGCCACCAGTCTGGGCTTTGTGGCCGAAAGCACGGTCGACGAACTGATCGCGGTTTACCTGGCGGACGACGCCCCGAAGACCATCCCTTAACCGCTAGGGCATGGCCGCCAAAGTTCCGTGAAAGTTGAAACTGGGAAATTCCGATGCTTCTGGGCTGCATAGGCGATGATTTCACCGGGTCCTCCGACTTGGCCAACACACTCGCCAAGGGGGGCATGCGCACGGTCCAGTACAACGGCGTTCCCAACACCGCCTCCGACCGCTCGGTTGACGCGGGCGTCGTTGCCCTGAAGACCAGAACGATATCCGGCTCGGAGGCGGTGAAGCAGTCGCTCGCGGCGCTGGAGTGGCTTCGACGCCAAGGCTGCCGCCAATATCTGTTCAAGTACTGCTCGACATTCGACTCGACGCCCGAAGGCAATATCGGTCCCGTGCTGGACGCTCTTGGCGACGCGCTGGGAGCGGCACGCGCGATCGTCTGTCCGGCGTTTCCCGCAACCGGCCGGTCGATCTACCAGGGGCATCTTTTCGTCAACGATCGGCTGTTGAGCGAATCCGGCATGGAGAAGCATCCGCTTACGCCGATGACGGATCCCGATCTGCGGCGTTGGCTTTCGCGACAGACCAGGCGCGCGATCGGTCATGTCCCCTACAGCGTCGTGGCGGAAGGAAGCGGCCCGATCAGAGACGCGCTGGAGGCGGCATCCGCCAGGGGCTCTCGCTACGTCGTGGTCGACGCCATCCAGGACAAGGACCTTATCGCCATTGGCGAGGCTGCCGAAGCCGATGTCCTGCTCAGCGGCGGTTCGGGAATAGCGCTGGGACTTCCGGCCAACTTTCGTCTGGCCGGGTTGATCGGCACGGCGGCCACGCATTGGAAGGGAATACAGGGGCCAGGGGCCGCGCTTTGCGGTTCGTGCTCGACCATGAGCCGGCGCCAGATTGCCGAGCACCGGAAAAGTCATCCGACGCGCGTTGTGGAGGTGGATGCGGTCGTGGACGGCACGGCCAATTCTGTTGAATATGCCGAGTGGGCGATCGATCACCAGCACCACGGCTTGCCACTGGTGTTCTCGTCGGCCGAGCCCGAAGCCGTCGCCGCCGCACAGAACCGCTACGGGAAGGAGCGAGTCGCGACGGCGGTTGAAGGTTTTTTCGGCGAACTGGCGCGTCAGCTTTCGGCGCGTGGCGTACGCCGGCTGGTTACGGCGGGCGGCGAGACATCGGGGGCCGTCGTATCGGCGCTCAACATTTCGTCATTCGAGATCGGACCGGAGATCGACCCCGGTGTTCCGGCGTTGAAGGCCCGTGACCCGGATATGGTGCTCGCCCTTAAATCGGGCAATTTCGGCTCGGCCGGGTTCTTCGAAAAGGCAGCCGACGTCCTTACGGGAGGCGTTCTACGATGAGCGATGAAACAAGACTCAGGGATCAGATCTGCAGCATCGCTGCGTCCATGTTCGCGCGCGGCCTCACTGCGGGAAGCTCGGGGAACATCTCCGCCCGGCTCGGCGATGGTCGGCTGCTCGTGACGCCGACAGGATCGTCCTTTGGCGCGCTCGACCCCGCCCGCCTGTCGCTGTTCGATGCGCAGGGGCGGTTCGTGGACGGTGACAGGCCTACGAAAGAGATGCCGCTGCATCAGGCGTTCTACGAGACGCGCGGTGCGCGCACCGGAGCGGTCGTCCATCTTCATTCGACCCATTCTGTCGCGGTTTCGCTTCTGCCAGACATCGATCCCGACAGCGTCTTCAAGCCGCTGACGGCCTATTCGATCATGCGGCTGGGAAAGGTGAAACTGCTGCCCTACATCCGGCCCGGCGACCCGGCGATGGCAGACGCCGTGCGCGGACTCGCCGGGAAACGGTCGGCCGTATTGCTGGCCCACCACGGACCCGTCGTCGCCGGCAAGGATCTCGAAGCCGCCTCCTACGCGATGGAGGAACTTGAGGAAACGGCCAAGCTCACGCTTCTCACCCAGGGCTTGCGGCCCAGGATCCTCGCGGCTCCGCAAATTCGCGAGTTGGTGGAACACTTTGACGTGGAGTGGGACGACTGATGCAACTTTCGGCCAATCTGGGATTTCTCTTTCGTGACCTAGCGCTTCCGGATGCGATCCGCGCCGCCAAGCGGCGCGGTTTCGCGGCGGTCGAGATGCATTGGCCTTACGATACCGACGCATCGGTGGTCGCGGCGCTGCTCGCCGAAACCGGTCTTCCGCTGCTTGGCATCAACACGGCCCGGGGGGATGTTGGGGCGGGCGATTTCGGCCTCTCCGCGCTGCCGGGCCGTGAAACGGAAGCGCGCGCGGCGATCGACCAGGCGATTGAATGGGCAGCCGTAACAGGCTGTCGCAACATCCATGTGATGGCAGGAAAGGCAATCGGTGACGAAGCCTTCGCGACGTTCACCGGCAATTTGCGGTACGCTTCGAAGACGGCGGCACGGCACAACATCGGTATATTGATCGAGCCCCTGAACCCGCGCGATGCGCCGGGCTATTTCCTCGCCGACCTTTCCACTGCATTGCGTGTGATCGATGCGACAGACGGTGCGGTAAAAGTAATGTTCGACTGCTATCACATGCAGATCATTCAAGGCGATTTGCTTAACTCGGTAAGGCAATTTTCCGACAAGATCGGCCATATCCAATTCGCCGCCGTACCGGATCGTAGCGAGCCCGATCACGGCGAGGTGGACTATGGCTGGCTCCTGCGCGCAATCGCGGACGCCGGCTATGATGGCGCATTCGGCGCCGAATATCGCCCCACTACCGATTCCTTTGCTTGGATGAAGCGTTTCGACCACTAGGTCTGAGTGCGCGTCCTTGCTGGCCTGCAACGATTACGTGAGAAAAACACAGTTCGCGCCTATTTCAGCGTTCTTTGCTCGGCAACCAATAAGTCAACTTGGCCAAGCTGAGCCGAGGATGATCGAGCAGAAGTTTTGGCGGACATAGTTCATGTCCTTCAGCGCCAGCACGTCGGCCTTCACATTCCCGAACGTCGTCAGCGGTTTCCTGACAATGCCGTTGGCGAAGTGATCTATGATGTTCTCCTTGAAGTTCGTCTCGCGCGGATGATGCACGCAGACATGGTCGCGCTGCAGATGCGTGAAATCGTGATAGGCGATGCCGAGCACGTCCATTTCCACACCGGCGGTCACCAGCGCGATTGTTGGGCGCATATGCTCGGGGATGCCGGGCGTCGTGTGGAGCGCGATTGCAGTCCAGACGTCCTCGATATCACGCTCCGGCACGCCGTAGCTCTTCATGAAATCGCGCGCGGCATTAGCACCGTCGACCTCGAAGCGCAGGTCGGGGCTCGCATATTTCTCGGTGAGGCCCATGTCGTGGAACATGGCGCCAAGGTAAAGTAGCTCCGGATCATATTTCAGACCGAGTCGCTCGCCGGTCAGCGCGCCCCAGAAGAAGACGCGCCGGCTATGGTTGTAGAGCAGGTCGTCTTCTGTATCGCGCACGAGGTTCGTGGCCGCCCGCGCGATAGCACTGTCTGGCAGGCGGATGCCGGCGATGATCTCGGACATGGAACGCTCTCCTTAGTTGGGTAACCGGCCAGTGGACGTGCCGGTATTTCGCAGTAGCGCCCTGCTTCGGACAACGAACAGAATCCTTCGGATCAGGACAGCCGTACGTCGTTTCCTGACAAATGCCCGTCTGAACCTTCGCGGCAGATCTATTCCGAGTCAGTCCGCCGGAAGCTGGCGCGATATTGAACGGGAGTGACGCCAAGGCGAGTGCTGAAGACGATCCTCAGCCGGTCCGCAGACCCGAAGCCGCAATCGAAGGCGACGGTCTTCAGCGGCCGATCGGTTCCTTCCAGGATCATGCGCGCCGCATCGACGCGGGCGCGCTCGATGAATTCGTGGGGCGTTATCCCGGTCGCTTGCACGAAATGTCGGGCCAGGTTCCGGGGGCTCATGCCGACGACAGCGGCGAGCGACTCCAGCGTGTGGCGGCCCCCGATATTGGCCATGACATGGTCCTGGATGCGCGCGATCGGCGCCGCTGGATCGGCCGGTGCCGTGAGATAGGGGCTGAACTGCGACTGTCCGCCCTGGCGCTGGGCAACGACGACCAGCCGCTTGGCGACCTTGAGCGCGATTTCCGCGCCGTGCCGCTGCCCCACGAGCGCCAGGCCCAAATCTATCCCCGCAGTCACGCCTGCCGCGGTGATCAGCCGTCCATCGCGGACATAAATCAGATCCGGTTCGACTTTGGCTTTCGGGAACCTTTCGGCCAGCGCCTGCGCGTCCTGCCAATGGGTTGTGACCCGCCGATCGTCCAAGAGACCAGCATAGCCAAGGACAAAGGCCCCGGTGCAGATGGACCCATAAACGCTTGAGCGCCACGGCAACTCCTTGACCCACTGAACCAGACCCGGTTTGGGCTCCGCTTCCGGCGGCGTAGGTGTGCCGGCTACCAGAATGATGTCGAAGCCACCCGCCGCCTCGTCGAAGGTCAGGTCGGCCACCATGCGCATGCCGCTCGATGCACGCAGCGGGTTGCGGTGAGCGGCAATCAATACCGTCTCATAGCGATCGGCGCTGCCCAGAAAGGTGTTCGCCTCGCTGAAGACGTCCATCGGCCCGGCCACGTCGAGTGCCTGGACCCCCTCATAGACGACGATCGCGACAGCTTGTACTGGCACCCCTCACGGCCCCTCCAGTCTGGTGCGGTATTATGCAGGGAACGGGGATACGGTAAAAGGCCTGCGAGTGCGGATAAGCCGACCCTCGCGAGTTGGGCCAACAATGAGAGATGAACGTTGATCATCATTGGGCATGCGAATGGCGTCGCAGCCTCCCTAACTCGATTGCCTCGCGCCATTGACGGCGTCCGATCTCCGTGAATGTTGGCAAGCCGGGCGGCCGCTCATGCTACCCTCAAGTCCAGAATTGCTGTGGACCTCTGTCCTTGCCCGATTGGCTCTCATTACCACAATAAGTTATCTCGCGGCGACGAAGATCGACGCCGCGGGTGAGCTTATCGCCGCATGATCTTGATCACGGCGCCTTGTCCGGCAGCGTCAAGGAATTGTCCTTGGAGTCGACGACGAAGACTGCCAACAAGCTGGCTGGCTCCTTGTCGCTCGCGTTCTCGCTGACCCTGTGATGTGAGCCGGGCATTTCATAAAAGCTCTCGCCTGCGTGGTAGACCTTTGCAGGACCGTCGTCGACCTGACTGCGGACGGCCCCGGATAGCACATAGGCGTAGATGAATGCCGAAGCTGCGTGGTGATGAGCCAGCGACTTGCTCCCGGGAGAATAACTCACGACGACGGCGACTAACCTCTTGCCTTCGATATTCGGGAGTGCGTGCTCGAACGCCGGTCTCACTTGTTCCCGGTCATGCGCGATGGCAGGCGAGCCCCCCAGAGCGATCGCTGCTGCCAGCAGGGCAACTGGAGCCGGGCGCAGTGCTTTCGTCACTGCCTTCAACATATTGCCTGCAAGCTTCGTCGGAGCATGGAGCCAATGGCCCGATCCACTGACGGGTATCACCGCACCTACTCTCCCGGTGACCTCACCTACGCTATTGATATCGTCCGGGCTGCGGTATGTGCTAACGCGCATGGGAATGATCCTTCTCATGATGTTCAGCTTTGTGATGGAGAATCCGGGAACGGAGACGCGGCGATCAGATCGCAAGCGTTCGGGCTCTTGAACCCAGGGATGAAACGTTCGCAGACGCCGGCGTTGACCGTCCCGTAGGTGGTCGCGGGTTTGTGCGCGAAGCCCGCAAAATATTCCCGGACGAAGCCTTCCTTGAAGTTTATGCGCGGGTACTTGGCGACGATTTCCTCGCGGACCTCGGCTGGAAACTGGTCGAAGCCCACCCCCAGCACGTCGAGAAGAACACCCGAATTGAGCAGCGCCACTTCCGAGCGCATATGCTTAGGGATACCCGGGGTGGTGTGCAGCGCGATTGACTCCCAGACGGCCTGCACCTGGTCTTCAGGGACGTTGTGGGCGTTGAGAAACTGCCGCGCGGCATTCGCGCCATCCACCTCGAAGCGTTCGTCCGGGCTCGAGAACTCCTTGATGAGGCCGAGGTCGTGAAAGGCGGCCGCCACGTATAGAAGTTCGCTGTCGAAGCGGAATTTCGTTTGGCGACCTTGCTCAACCGCAAACAGGTAGACGCGGATCGAGTGATTAAAGAGCAGATCGGTGGAATGCTCGCGCAGTATGTCTGTCGCCTCTTTCGCGAGCACGGAATCGGGAATGACGAGAGCATTGGCGCGCGGAGTGGTCATTGTTTCGTCCTTTCCAGGGTGTGGACTAAGCGGGTAGCCTACGCTCTCCAGCGGAAGGAGAGGGCTCGATCCATCAACCCGCTTCCACGGCGAGCACGATCTTTCCCTTCGGCTGAGGCCGCACGCGTTCCAGCATGAGATGAGCCTCGCGCGCGTCCGCGAGGGGCAAGACGGCCCCCACCTTCGTCTTCAGTATTCCACCATCAAAGAGGCTAGCGATCTCCGCCAGGTACCGGCTTGTGACGCTGACCAAAAAAAAGCTGGCTTCTACGCCGTGGCGTTCCGCAAGGCTTTGATCCGGATGGGAGACGGCCGAAATCAGCTTGCCGCCTCGACGAAGAACCTGGAATGAGCGGTCTTGTGTCTCGCCCCCGACCAAATCGATGACGGCGTCCGCTTCCCGAACTTCTTCCTCGAAGCGTTGGGTCCGGTAGTCGATAACCATGTTGGCGCCGAGATCGCGCACGAAGGAGATATCATCCGCCGCCAGGGTTGCGATCGTTTGCACACCCGCGCGGCGGGCCAATTGAACCGCATAGGCGCCGACGCTTCCCGCAGCCCCGTGAATGACCACTGTTTGGCCCGCCTTGAGCTTAGCGTGATCGAACAGTGCCTGCCATGCCGTCACCGAAACGACAGGGGCGGAGGCAGCATCAACGTGGGTCAGCGAGCTGGGCTTGTTCGACACCATCTCCGCCGATGCTACCGCGTACTCGGCATACGCGCCGATGAACTGCGGGTTGGTAACGCCGTAAACCTGATCGCCCACGCGCTGTCCGGACACCCCCGGGCCAACCTCGACGACTTCACCGGAGAGATCAGAGCCAAGCGTGAGCGGAAGCGGTTGCGGCAGAACGCTCTTGCCGGCCCGAATCCAACCGTCCCAGGGGCCGATGCCAGCGGCTTCAACCTTGACCAGGACCTCACCTGGGCCAGGCTCAGGCCGTGGGACGCGCTCGAACATCATGACCTCCGGCGGTCCGAACTCGTGCACGCGCCAGGCCATCATCGTTGAAGGAATTTGCTCCTCATCGGCCTGAGGAACGATGCTGCTGTGGGTCATCTCGTTTCTCCTTGCGCTCAGTTTGTCATGACCACGTCAACCCTCGCGGAGACTTGTTACCGACGACGTCCCTGATCCAGGCTTCTTCCGCGAAGCGGACTTTCTCAATCGAGTTCGCTTGGGCGATGGCGCGCCAGCGGCAGTCGCATGAACGTTCTCCAGGGCGATTGTCAGTTTGGCTTGTCCGTATGTAGCAACCGAGCCCAGCCTGGACCACGAACACGATCCTACGAATCGGGACAGCCGTGCGTCGTTTCCTGACAAAGGCCCGTCGCACCCTTCGCCCCGGCAGAGACGGCGGTCTTGAGTTTGCGGCGCCAGATCTTTTCCGGCCCCGTCAGGTGGCGGCACGCCAGTTGGACGGAGGGAACCTATGATGATTAGCGGTGACGATTCGCATCCCTGGAGGCCGATGCAAAGGGCTCAACCGAAGGTGACGATCTTCAGCGGCCGGGGGCGCTTCGCCTCACCCGCCGGAGGATGGACGCAGGTCAGATTGCGAATTTGGAGAGGTAGGTCACGCACCCCTAGGAAGTGAGAGTACAATGGCTGGCAGCTAGACGGCCGCAACGAAAAGACGCTACGCTATGGCCGCCGATTACCCCTCTCTCCCTCCCATTGTGACATCACGAGGCATTGATTTGCCAGTAATGGACCTCTCGGCAAGCTCGCCTCCGTTCTCAGTGGCGCCATCCGGCTATTGACCTGATCACACGGCCGAAAATCTGAAACGTGTAATGCAAAGGCTATCGATGACTATTACTTCGACCAGATTGCCGACGGTGTGCCATACTACCCCAGACCAACCTTTAATACGCCCCTCTACTCCCACTCGATTGTCCCCGGCGGCTTCGACGTCACATCATAGACCACGCGGTTGATGCCGCGGACTTCGTTGATGATGCGGGTGGCGGCGGCGCCCAGGAAGGCCATGTCGTAGTGATAGAAATCTGCCGTCATGCCGTCGACCGAGGTGACGGCGCGCAGCGCGCAGACGAATTCGTAGGTGCGGCCGTCGCCCATGACGCCAACCGTCTGCACGGGCAAGAGCACGGCGAAGGCCTGCCAGATGGCGTCGTACAGCCCCGCCTTGCGGATCTCGTCGAGATAGATGGCGTCGGCCTCGCGCAGGATCTCCAGCTTCTCGCGCGTGATGCCGCCGGGGCAGCGGATGGCGAGCCCCGGCCCCGGGAACGGGTGGCGGCCGATGAAACTTTCGGGCAGGCCGAGTTCCTTGCCCAGCGCGCGGACCTCGTCCTTGAACAGTTCGCGCAGCGGCTCGACCAGCTTCATGTTCATGCGCTCGGGCAGGCCGCCGACATTGTGGTGCGACTTGATCGTCACCGACGGTCCGCCGGTGAAGGAGACGCTTTCGATGACGTCGGGATAGAGCGTGCCTTGCGCCAGGAAATCGGCGCCACCGAGTTTCTTGGCCTCTTCCTCGAACACCTCGATGAACAGGCGGCCAATGGTCTTGCGTTTCTTCTCGGGGTCCGCCTCGCCTTCGAGCGCACCGATGAAGCGATCCGACGCGTTCACCAGAATGAGCGGCAAATTGTAATGCTCGCGGAACATCGCAACGACGCCGGCGGCCTCGTCCTTGCGCATCAGGCCATGGTCGACGAGGATGCAAGTGAGCTGATCGCCGACGGCCTCGTGGATGAGCAGCGCGGCGACCGAGGAGTCGACCCCGCCCGAGAGCGCGCAGATGACCTTGCCCTTGCCGACCTGCTTGCGGATCGCCTCGACCGCGTGCTCGCGGTAGGCGCGCATCGTCCAGTCGCCCTCGATGCCGGCGATGTTGTGGACGAAATTCCTGAGCAGCCGGGCGCCGTCGGGCGTATGCACCACTTCCGGATGGAACATGATGCCATACATCCTGCGCTCGACATTGCCGAAGATGGCGAAGGGCGAGCCTTCCGACTTGCCGAATACCTCGAACCCCTTGGGCAAGGAGATGACGCGGTCGCCATGGCTCATCCACACCTGGTGGCGCTGGCCGATCGCCCACAGGCCGTCGAATAGCGGACTTTCCTTCTCGATCTCGACGAAGGCGCGGCCGAATTCGCGATGGTTGGAGCTTTCGGCGACGCCGCCCATCTGTACGCACATGGCCATCTGGCCATAGCAGATGCCGAGCACCGGCACGCCGGCGTCGAAGACGATCTGCGGCGCCCGCGGGCTGCCGATATCCGTGGTCGAGGCCGGACCGCCGGACAGGATCACGGCTTTTGGATTGATGCGCTTGAATGCCGCCTCGGCCGACTGGAACGGCACGATCTCGGAAAACACGCCGGCTTCGCGGATGCGGCGGGCGATGAGCTGGGTGAACTGGCTGCCGAAATCGACAATCAGGACGGTGTCGGGTTGATTGGCTGTTTTCATGGCGAGCGTTTAGAGAAAGAAACGAGTCGGCGCAATGGGTTGCGAAGCCTGACTTTCAGACCGGTCCTGCCACGTCACCAGGAGAACCCTTCCGAAGCAAGCCCGATCCGATCGCCTGTTCGAGACGCATGACGGCATCCGCCAGCTTTTCGTCGATGACGTGCAGATATTCGGTCCAGTCGCCGACATGCCTGAGATCAGCAGCGCCGTCGGAAATGCCGCGCAGCCCAATCAGGGGCACGTCGAACAGCTGGCAGGCACGCAGGCAGGCGAAGGTCTCCATGTCGACCATGTCGGCGGCAATTGCATCAAAGGCCGCGCCGGTGATGATCGCACCGCCGGTCGACAGCGTCGCCTCCTTGACGTCAGGGATGCGCAACGGCAGCGGCACCGTAATCGGCAGGTCGAGGAACGGCGTCGCGCCTTTCTCGAAGCCAAGCGGCGAAGCGTCGATGTCACGATAGCTGACCGAGATGGCCTGATAGATCTCCGTCTGCTCCAAGGTCCGGCTGCCGGCGGAGCCGAGCGATACGACGAGGTCCGGCAGCGCCTCTTGCGACTTCAGCCAGGACAATTCGGCGCCAAGCCGGACGGCTGCCTCGACCGGGCCGACGCCGGTCATCAGCGGGGTGAACAGCCGCTGCAAGTGCGGCCCGTATTCGGCCTGCGCCGCCATGACGAAGAGGACATCCTTGCCGGACAGGCGCGACACTTTGTCGGTCATGATGATCTACTCCCTCCCTGTCCTGCAGACTTCACCGCCTGCCCGCCGGGACCCGCTGCCTGCGGCGGCTCCCGGCGTTCGTGACCTTTCATCGTGCCACTGGCACGATGAATTCGCCTGCGGCGAACCTGCCACTCACCCAGCAATCCCGTCGCGGCCCACCATCGTCATCATGGTGCCGGTCATGGTGGCGATCAACTTGGCTTCGCCGTCGGCGGCGAAGGCATAGGCCTGGCCGTCGGCGACGATGATGGTGCGGCCGGGCTTGGTCACCGAACCGCGGAACAGGAAGCGCTCGCCCCTGCCCGGCGCCAGCAGATTGACCTTGAACTCGATGGTCAGCACGCCGGAATTCTCCGGCATCAGCGAGAAGGCCGCATAGCCGCAGGCCGAGTCCAGCGCGGTCGAGATGACGCCGGCATGCAGGAAACCGTGCTGCTGGGTGAGTGCGGCCGAATAAGGCATCTCGATTTCGATGATGCCGGGCGTCACCAGCGTCAATTCAGCGCCGATGGTCGCCATCGCCTGCTGGCGCGCGAAGGACGCCCTGACGCGGTCCTCATAGTCCGGAGCGGGTACGATCTTTGCTGCCATGGCCGTCGCTGCTTTCACCTTTGCCGAAAAGCTTATTGCAGAGGCGTGACCGGCAAGCAATCATCCGATGCTGCACTGCAGCAATTTGACCCCGAGGGCGCGCAGGACGGCTTCGCTTTTCGCTTCATTCAGGCAGCCCTGCGCAGCGCGCAGACGTAGAAACCGTCGGTGCCGCTCAGCGCCGGCGACAGGCAGATGCCGCCCAAAGCGCCAAGCCGCATCGCGGTTTCATGGCCGGGAAAACGGCTGTCCCAGAGCCGGCGATGATCGACCGGGGCAAAACCGCCATTGCGCTGGCAAAACGCGGCGACCTGTTCGCCATTCTCCTCGTCGAACACCGAACAGGTGACGTAGACCAGCAGGCCCCCCGGCCTCACGAAGCTGCTGGCGGTATCGAGGATCGCCATCTGCTCGCCCTTGCGGGCGTCGAGCTGCCTTTGCGTCAGCCGCCATTTGGCATCCGGGCGCCGCCGCCACGTGCCGCTGCCGGTGCAAGGCGCGTCGACCAGAACGAGATCCATATGGCCGGTGAGCGGCGACAGTTCCGCCGGCCTGGTGACGATCTGCACGTTGCGGTTTTCCGAGCGGCGGATGCGGTCGAAGATCGGCGCCAGCCGCGCCTTTTCGGCATCATGGGCGAAGACCTGACCCGTATTGCCCATCGCCGCCGACAGCGCCAGCGTCTTGCCGCCGGCGCCGGCGCAGAAATCGAGCACCTGCATTCCAGGCTCGGCGCCGGCAAGAGCGGCGGCGATTTGCGATCCCTCGTCCTGGACTTCGAACCAGCCCTTCTGGAAAGCCGGCTCGGCCTGCAGGTTGGGGTGCCTGCCGTCGCCGCCGATCGGCGGAATGCGGATGCCTTGGGGGGCGATTTGGGCTGCCTTGGCGCCGGTTTCGGCAAGTTCCGCCAGCACTTTGGCCCGATCGGCCTGCAAGGTGTTGACGCGGATGTCGAGCGGCGGGCGGGTGGCGAGTGCCGCGCCCTCCTCCACCCAGGCCCCGCCAAAGGCGCGTTGCAAAAGCGGCTCGCACCAATCCGGTATGTCGGCGCGCACCGCGGGCGGCGCGTCGGCAACCCGCCGCTCTTCGGTTGCCTGGAGTTCCGTGGGCGTCAGCAGCGGCGGCGCGAACTTGTCGCCGTCGAGCGCTTCGTTGAGCGAGCGCGCGGTCTGGCCCCATTCGAGCAACAGGGCGCCGAAGCCGATGGCGCGCGGCGTATCCTCGCCCAGCAGCCAGCCTGCCGAGCGCTTGCGGCGCAGCGCATCGTAGACGATGTTGCCGATCGCCGCGCGATCGCCGCCGCCGGCAAAGCGGTGCGACAGGCCCCAGTCCTTCAGCGCATCGGCCACCGGCCGATGACGTCGGCCAATGTCTTCCAGCACTTCGATGGCCGCAGCCAGCCGTCCGCCTAGTCGCATTCTTCAGTCCACCAAATCGCGCGCATCATCTCGGCCTGCTCTTAGAGCCTTTCACGGTGAGATTGAACCCCGCCCCGTCTCGCGACGACAGGCAACCTGTCGGGCGATCGGCGAAAACCGCCCGAGCAGTAAATCTTCCGGTGCGGTCAACAGCAGATCGTCAATAGATGCAAGCTCTCTAATGTTCTTAACTGGCGGCTGCAAGCACGGTAGGGATGCGACAGCTCAGCTTTCCAAGTTTTTCGGTTGAGAATACTCTTGCCGCCATGATTCGCGGCGCGGAAAGCGTGGACCGGCGGATCGTCACGAGGAGAGGGTAATGAAGACTTATCTGGCGGAAGTTCTAGGCACATTTCTGTTGGTGTTCATCGGTACCGCGTCGGTGGTGACGGGCGGCTTCGGCGGCGCGCTGCCGCTGGGGCAGGAAGGCATCGGGCTGGCCTTCGGCATCGGCCTTATCGCGGCCGCCTACGCGATCGGCCCCATTTCGGGGGCGCATCTCAACCCGGCTGTGACACTCGGCGTTTTCCTTGCCGGCCGGTTGCCGGCCAAGGACGTCATCCCCTACTGGATCGCACAGATCATCGGCGCCATCCTGGCATCGCTGGCGCTGTGGATCATCGTCTCCGGCCAGGCCGGGGGGCACACTGGCGGCTTCGGCGCCAATGGCTGGGACGAGACGAAATGGGGTGTCTCTTCCGCGTTCCTGTGGGAACTGATCGGCACCTTCACCTTTGTCACCGTGATCCTCGGCGTTACCGCGGAAAGGCATGCGACGGCCTTCGCCGGACTGGTCATCGGCCTGACGCTGGCGGGTATCCACTTCGCCATGATCCCGGTGACCGGCACATCGGTCAATCCGGCTCGTTCCATTGGGCCGGCGCTGTTCTCGGGCGGCGCCGCGATCAGCCAGCTCTGGCTGTTCATCGTCGCGCCGCTGATCGGCGGCGCCGTTGCCGGCGTCGTCGCCAAGGCGCGCGTCTTCGAAAAGGACTGATTTCGAAAGCCTGAACAAGAAAAGGCGCGGGGCCGAGCCTCGCGCCTTTTTTGTCGGGTGGAAAAATCCGCCTGGATCAGGCGGCGATATCGAAGCGGTCGGCGTTCATCACCTTGGTCCACGCCGCAACGAAATCCCTGGCGAATTTCTGCCCGGCATCCGCGGACCCGTACACCTCCGACAGCGCACGCAATTGCGCATGCGAGCCGAAGATAAGGTCGGCGCGGGTACCGGTCCACTTGACCGCCCTGGTCTTGCGGTCTCGCGCTTCGTAGACCTCATCCGAACCGGCGGCCGGATCCCAGACCGTGTTCATGCTGAGCAGGTTGACGAAGAAGTCGTTCGTCAGCGTGCCCGGCCTGTCGGTGAACACGCCGTGCCTGGACTTGCCGGTATTGGCGCCGAGCACCCGCAGGCCGCCGACCAGCACCGTCATCTCCGGCGCGGTCAGCGTCAGCAACTGTGCCCGGTCGACCAGCATCGCCTCGACCGACATCGGCTGCGGGCCCCGGACATAGTTGCGGAAGCCGTCGACCTTCGGCTCGAGTGCGGCAAAGGAGGCGACATCGGTCTGTTCCTGCGAGGCATCCATGCGGCCCGGCGTGAACGGCACCTTCACCTCGTTTCCGCCATCCTTTGCCGCCTTCTCGACCGCGGCGACGCCGCCGAGCACGATCAGATCGGCCAGCGAGATCTTTTTCCCGCCGGTCTGTGCCGCGTTGAACGCCTTCTGGATGGATTCGAGCGTGGCAAGCACCTTGGCCAATTCAGCAGGCTGGTTGACGTCCCAGTCCCTCTGCGGCGCCAGCCGGATGCGGGCACCGTTGGCGCCGCCGCGCTTGTCGGAACCCCTGAAAGTCGAGGCCGAAGCCCAGGCGGTCGAGACCAGTTCGGAAACCGACAGACCCGAGGCCAGGATCTTGGCCTTCAGCGATGCGATATCCTGTTCGCTGACCAGTTCATGGTCGACGGCCGGGATCGGATCCTGCCAGATCAGCTCTTCCTTCGGCACGAGCGGGCCAAGGTAACGCACGACCGGGCCCATATCGCGATGGGTGAGCTTGAACCAGGCGCGGGCGAAGGCGTCGGCGAACTGATCCGGATTCTGGTGGAACCGCCGCGAGATCTTCTCGTAAGCCGGATCGACCCGCAGCGCGAGATCGGTGGTCAGCATGGCCGGCGCGCGGCGCTTGGAGGGATCATGCGCGTCCGGCACCGTGCCGGCACCGGCGCCGCCCCTAGGCGTCCACTGATGGGCGCCGGCCGGGCTTTTCGTCAATTCCCATTCGTAGTTGAACAGGTTGTCGAAGAAGTTGTTGCTCCATTTGGTCGGCGTCGTGGTCCAGGTGACCTCGAGCCCCGAAGTGATGGCATCGCCGGCAATGCCCGACGCGTGCTTGCTCGACCAGCCGAGGCCCTGCGCCTCGATGCCGGCGCCTTCCGGCTCGGCGCCAACCAGCGAGGCATCGCCGGCGCCGTGGGTTTTGCCGAAGGTGTGGCCGCCGGCGATCAGTGCCACCGTCTCCTCGTCATTCATCGCCATGCGGCCGAAGGTTTCCCTGATGTCGCGTGCCGAGGCAAGCGGATCAGGCTTGCCGTTCGGGCCTTCCGGATTGACGTAGATCAGGCCCATCTGCACGGCGCCGAGATGGCCGCGAAGTTCGCGGTCGCCGGAGTAGCGCTCGTCGTCGAGCCATTTGGTTTCCGATCCCCAATCGACGTCCTGCTCGGGTTCCCAGACGTCGGCGCGGCCGCCGGCGAAGCCGAAGGTCTTGAAGCCCATCGATTCCAGGGCGACATTGCCGGTGAGGATCAGCAGGTCGGCCCAGGAGATCTTGCGGCCATATTTCTGCTTGACCGGCCACAGCAGGCGGCGCGCCTTGTCAAGATTGGCGTTGTCAGGCCAGCTGTTGAGCGGTGCGAAACGCTGCTGGCCGGCGCCGGCGCCGCCGCGGCCGTCACCGATGCGGTAGGTGCCAGCGCTGTGCCAGGCCATGCGAATGAACAGCGGCCCGTAATGGCCGAAGTCGGCCGGCCACCAATCCTGCGAATCCGTCATGACATGGTGCAGGTCCTTGATCACCGCGTCGAGATCGAGGCTCGCGAATTCCTTGGCATAGTCGAAGTCCTCGCCCATCGGGTCGGAGAGGCTCGACTGCTGGTGGAGAACGCCGAGGTCCAGCTGGTTGGGCCACCAGTCACGGTTGGTCCTGGCACCAGGTCCATGCGCGACAGGGCATTTGCCCGCGCTGTTGTCGTCGGTTTTCGCGTCCATCTTGCACTCCAATTTTGCCGAGGTTCCGGGCAGCCAGCGCCGCCATCCTGGAATGATTCCAGACTAGGCCAGCCTGCCGATAAAAACAAATTGCCTTTCCTGTTCATTTCAATAGGATTTTCTTATGATAGGCCTAACCGTCCGGCAGATGCATTATTTCGACGCACTTGCGCAGACGCTGCATTTCGGGCGTGCGGCGAAACTTGCAGGCGTGAGCCAGCCGGCGCTGTCCTCGCAGATCGCGGAAATGGAGCAGCGGCTGAACTGTCGGCTGTTCGAACGCGGCGGCAAATCGGTGCGCATGACCGACGAGGCGGCAGCCCTTTTGCCGCGCATCGAACGCATCCTTTCCGACATACGCGAGGTCGAGACCATCGCCCGGCGTGGCCGCCCTGCCATGGGAGGGCGCTTCCGGCTGGGCATCATTCCGACCGTCGCGCCCTATCTTTTGCCGCGTGCGCTGCCCGAGCTGAAAATGCATTTCCCGGACTTGCTGCTCGAACTGCGCGAGGCGGTGACCGCCTCGCTCGTCGAGGACATCGCGTCGCAAAAGCTCGATGCCTTCATCGCCGCGCTTCCGCTCGACCATCCCGGCCTGATGACCGAGGCTTTGTTCCCCGACCGGTTTTTCCTGGCCGTGCCGTCAGGCGATCCGGCTTTCGCCTCGCCACCGGTGCCGCCTGAAAGCCCGGCACTGGAAAGGCTGATGCTGCTGGAGGAAGGCCATTGCCTGCGCGAACAGGCGTTGGCTGTCTGCGGCAATGTGCGGCCGGTGGCGATGGCAAGCTACGGCGCCACCAGCCTGACCACGCTCTTGCAGATGGTGGCGCACGGGCTCGGTGTGACGCTGATCCCCGAAATGGCCGCGGGACCCGCCGGCACTATCCCCGATCTCAAGATCGTGCCGTTCCAGGAACCCATGCCGCAGCGCACGATCTGCTTTGCCTGGCGGCGCAACAGCACCTTGCACAATGAGTGCATGGAGCTGGCGAAGATCATACGAGGGTTGGGAGCGGCGGTGCAGGCGGCGTGAAGCAGGAGGAGCCCAAGCTTACTATCGGCCCAGGCAAACCTCGAATGTGCGCTTGTTGAACGGCTTGAGTGGATAGATCGTCTTCATAAAAGCAAGTGGTCAAGTGCCACGGAACGTGTTGGGCAGAATTCCGGACCGAGCTCATCGTTGGGTCCATAATGGTATACAGGAAGAATGCGACACGCCTGCGAACCGGCCTGTTGCGCAAGCCGGCGCGCGTGGCGACTTCAGGCGGCAGTGCTGGCGCGGCTTGGCTCAAGAACAGACTTGACCTTGTCGGCGACCGCGCGCCCGAGATCGGCGTTATTGCCAGCGGTGAAATGGATGCCGTCGACACCGTCCGTGGTGACGAAATCGCCGGCATTCAGGAAGTCGATCTTCATGAAATCCGCCATCGCCTTATACTGCCTGGCCAGCTCCCTGGACTTTTCATGACCGCCGCCGAACATGCCCTCGAACCAGGGATCCGGCATCGGGGTCAGCGGCGGCGGCGCGATGACCAGCGCTTTCGGAGCCGGATAAGGCGTGCCGATGCCGCCGGCGCTCGTCAGGATTTGCCCGACCAATTTCGCCATTCCGTTGGCGATCTCGTAGGGTGTCCGACGAAAATAGGACTTCGTATCATTGGTGCCCAGCATAACGATGACGAGGTCCAGCGGCAGATGGCTGGCGATGGCCGAGGGCAGGTAATTGGCGCCGTTGAGGCGCGGGTCGTTGGGATCGTCGAGACAGGTCGTGCGCGCGCTCAAACCTTCTTCGATGATGTGGTAGCCCGCTCCCAGCGCCGCCGCCATAACACCCGTCCAGCGCTGATCATAGGGGTAGCGGTAGGTCGGCGACCCTTCCTTGACCGGAACCCAGCCCCAGGTCAGCGAGTCGCCGTAGCACATGATGTTTTTTGGCGGTGACATCCATGTTTCTCCATCTGTTTGCAGTTGTCTGAACGTGCAGATCTATCGATCCAGCCCTAACGCCGGCGCCGGCTTGCCTTGTTTCGATTCAGGAGGTTCGCACGCGCACTCCGTAGAAGATCGCCGCACCGAGGATGATGACGCCCTGGGCGATGAGCTTGCCGGGTTCGTCGATGCCGAGCACCGTCATCACAACGAACAAAAGCGCGAAGCACAGGGAGCCGAAGAAAGGCCCCCAGACGCCGCCGTCGCCGCGACCGAAGGCGACGCCGCCAAGGATCGTTGCCGCGACTGCCAGGATCGGCAGGTCGAGACCGACGCGCACGCTGCCGACGGCGATCGAACCGGTCTGCACCAGAGCCGCGATCGCCGCGATCAGGCCGGCGAGCGTATGCGCCAGGATAACCGTGCGCTGGACGGGCACGCCGGAAAAATGAGCGGCTTCGGCATTCTCGCCAACCGAGGCCACGTAGCGGCCAAATACGGTCTGCGACAGAAGCAGCCACACCGTGGCGGTCAGCATGATCCAGAACAGCACCGGCGTCGGAACCGACAGGAACTTCGTGTTGTAGAGATCGTTGAACAGTTTCGGCACATCGCCGGGTGGATTGCCGCTCGACAGGAACTGCACCAGTCCGACCAGGATGATGCTGACGGCCAGCGTGACGATGACGGCCGACACCCGCCGGATGCCTATCATGAAGCCGTTGAACAGGCCAATGACGAGGCCCGTGGCGAGCGCCAGTACGACGAAGAAGGGCAGCGACGCGCCCGGGAAACTGCCCGACGAGATGAAATAGTTGATCAGCAGGATGATGCCGCCGCCGGAGAGGTCGATCGACTTCACGCGCATGACGACGAGCTGCCCCAGCACGAGAATGCCAAGCGGAACGATCTGCCTGATGAAGATGCCCATGATGTTGAGGTTGAGCATGTTCGGCCGTGCGATCCACAGCGTGGCCAGAAGCACGAGGAAGACAAAGTAGGACGGCGGTATGCGAAGCAGACGCCGGGCGATCGGGTTTGCGAGAACGGCAGTCATCGCTCAGAGCCCCATCTTTTTACGGGATTGCAGCCCGACCACGGCCAAGAGGATGCCGCCCTTGATCGCCGTCTGGACAAAGGGCGAGACGTTGGCGAGATTCATGCCATTGGCCAGCAGTGCCATCACAAGCGCGCCGATCACCGTGCCGTGCAGGCTGCCGATTCCTCCTGAAAGCTGGGTGCCGCCAAGTGCGACGGCGGTGACCGTGTCGAGTTCGAAAAGCAACCCGACATTTGGATCACCCGACACGATGCGCCCGGCCAGGAAGACACCGGCAACGGCCGCGAAACAGGAGCAGACCACATAGGCGAGGATGATGTTGCGGCGATCGGAGACGCCGAAATTGCGGGCGGCGCTTTCGGCCCCCGACGCGATACCGCCGCCGATCGCAAACAGATGCAGGCCGTACCGCGATCCGTAGAGCAGCTTCCAGGCCAACAGCATCACGACGATTCCCCAAAAGACCGGATAAGGAATACCGAGGAAACTGCCTGAGACGGCAGCAATGACGATCTCCGGAACGGTGCCGCCGGAGACGGGACGCAAGATGCGCGTGATGCCAAGGACAATGTACTGCGTCGATAGCGTGGCGATGATTGGATGGACGTTGAAACGGGTGATCGCCAGGCCGTTGATCAGCCCGATGAATGCGGCCAGCACGAAGACCGCCGGGATCAGCACGATCGCCGGCTGGTCGAGCGCCAGCACCGCCGTCGTGAGACTGATGACCGAGCCGACCGACAGATCGAGCCCGCCGACGAGCACGACGACGAGTTGTCCCACCGCCGCGATGACCAGCGGCATCGCCTGCGCAACCAGGTTGAAAAGGTTTTCGGCCGTTGCGAACTGCGCCGTCTGAACCGACAGCCACAGCGAAATGAGCAAGGCAACCAACAATGGCAGACCCCATTGGCCCTGCCGTGTGTTCCGGCCACTCACGATGTTGGACACGCTACGATACATGGAGGGCCCCTAGTGCCGGCGCGCCGAGCCACCCGTCAGGGCCGCGTCGAGGATCTTGTGCTCCGTCGCCTGTGCTGCCGGCATTTCGGCCACGATTGTGTCGTGGTGGACGACATAGATGCGGTCGCACAGCCCGATCAGCTCGATCGTCTCGCGCGAGAGCACCAGCACCGCGCCACCCTTGCGGGTGAAATCGCGCAGCAGATGGTAGATCTCGGACTTGGAGCCGATGTCGACGCCACGGGTCGGCTCTTCCACCAAGAGAAGATCGAGATCCGCGGCGAGGTAGCGGCCGAGCAGCACTTTTTGCTGATTGCCGCCCGACAGCGAACCGACCGGAGCGGACGGCCCTGTCGCCTTTATGTTCATGACATCCATCATGCGGGCGATGACGCTTCGATAGGGCCGCGCCGGCGCAAGTTCGCGTCGCCTCGAATGCAATCCGATGGCGATGTTGTGGGCGATCGGCAAAGCGAGAAAGAGCCCCTCCTCCTTGCGGTCCTCGGGGACGAAACCGACCTTCAGCTGCTGCAAATGGCGAACGCCTGATGATGTCGAGAGCGGCATGTCGAGCGTTTTGCCGTTGATGGAAATCGTCCCGGCAGAAGGATGGTAGCGGCCGATGAGTGAGCGCAGGAAGCGCTGCTGGCCCTGTCCCTCAAGCCCGGCGAGGGCGACGATCTCGCCCTTGTGCAACGTCAGCGACAGAGGCTGCGATGTCTCGGTGATCCTGAGATTCTCGACGCGCAGGATTTCGCCGCCCCTCTCGCCCGTGCGATCTGGGAACAGGTCCTGGAGTTCGCGCCCGACCATCATGGCGATGAGTTCGTCTGTGGTGATCTCGGATACCGTCCTGGTGCCGACCAGTGCGCCGTCCTTCAGCACCGTCACAGTGTCGCACAGCTCGAAGATTTCCTCCATGCGATGCGAAATGTAGACGATTGCCTTTCCCCTATCGCGCAGACGACGGATGTTGCGGTTGAGCATATCGACATCGGCCGCGTTGAGCGCCGCTGTCGGCTCGTCGAGAATAAGCACGCCGGCGTCGGCCTGGATGCAATGCGCGATCTCGACGAATTGCCGCTCGGCAATGGTCAGGTTGGAAACGAGTTGCGAGGGGTCTAGCGTGAGACCGAGTTCGCCGAGTGCCTTGGCGGTTCGGCTGTTCATCACGGAATAGTCGATCGAGCCGAACCGGTTCGTCGGCTCCCGGCCGAGAAACATGTTCTCGGCGATCGACAGATTGGGCAGCAGCGAGTGTTCCTGGAAAACGGTCGAGATGCCGGCATCGAGCGCGGCGCGCGGTGACTTCAGATCGAGCTTTTCCCCATTCATGAAGATCTCGCCGGAATCGGGCTGATACACGCCCGCCAGGATCTTCATCAAGGTCGATTTTCCGGCGCCGTTCTCGCCCATCAGGGCGTGAACGGCGCCGGCCTTCAGATCGAGGGAAACGGAGTGGAGCGCCTTGCTCCCCCCGAATGCCTTCGAAATGTGCGACATCTCGATAAGATTGGCCACGAAACCCTCGCTTCACCACTGGAAGGGCCCGCGGGGACGCTTGTCCACTCCCCGCCGGCCACGGCGTGTCACTTCTTGCCGTAATATTCCTTGAGCTTGTCTTCGGGGAGTTCGCTCGGCCACCAGACATTGGCCGTCAGGTCGTCGCGATAGTATTTCGCGGCCTTGTCCTTGTCCCAGCCATCAGGGTTGTAGACATAGCGCTTGTGGAGTTGCTTGCCCTCGAGCAGGGCTACAGCGGCGCGCACGCCGGCAGCACCCTGGGCCGGGCTGTATTCCGGAGAGATCGACTTGAATCCGTCCGTGATCCACTGGCCGAAATAGCCATTGTTGCCCTCGCCCGAAATCGGCGGGATCGGCGTGCCGAACTGCTTGAAGACATCGACGCAGGCGCGCGTCATGTCGGCGCCGGACGACCAGATGCCGTCGACCTGCGGATTGTTCAGATAGAGGGTCTCGCACAGCTTCTTGGCCTTGTCGTACTGCCAGTCGCCATGCTCCTCGGCGATGATCTGCACATGCGTGCCCTTGAGTGATTCCAGCAGCCCGTTGTAGCGGTTGGTGTCTTCCGGGTGGCCGGCAAGGCCACGCAAGACCCAGATCTTGCCGTTGTCGCCAACGGTCTTCACCAGCCAGTCGCCCATTACCTTGCCGAAGTGCTCGGCTCCCCCTTGGATTTCGGTGGTATAGGCATCGGAATCGATGCGGCCGGTGTGAAGGATGACGGGGATGCCGGCGGCGACCGCCTTGGCGATGCTGGCGTTGGCCGACGTGCTGGTCACCGGCTGAACGATGATCGCGTCGACATGCTGGGCGATCAGATCCTCGATATCGGCTACCTGCTTCTTCTGATCGAAGCCGGCATCGAGCAGGATGAACTTCGAGATGCGCTTGTCCTTTGCCGCGGCATTTTCCGCCTCATGCGCGACCTGCACGGTCCAGGTGTTGGCGTTGACGCCGAAGTCGCTCATTCCGATGACCCAGGGGGGGTCCTTCTTGAATGCGCCGGCCTCGATCATGCGCGTGTCGTCGGGACGCGGGGCGACGCCGTCCATCAGCTTGACATCTTCCGCGTGCGCCAGGGACGTTACGGCAAGCGCTGATACAACGAGCATCCCCAGCCCGACGGTTTTCAGCAATCCTAACATTGAACTCCTCCTTGTGGTTGCTCCGGCCGTACGGACGCGCACGGGCCGCGAGACGCTCTCCCGATGCATGCTTGCCGTCGCGACCGACCTATGCACGCAATTTTCCCGCCCCCGAACACATGTGTGTCGAGGCCCAATTCCCGCTGGACGTTGATGACGGTCGAGAACTCCTCCGGGCACTTTAGAAGCACAGTGGATTTGACCTGTCAATAGTTAGTCATGTTGAATGACTATTCCTTTGCTTGCCTTTCGCCCCTCCGCTATTCATCATGAAGAGCGCTCGTCCTGCACCGGCGCGCGATCAGTCCCGGCGGGAAAATCATGCGATCAGTCTTGTGCTACGGCGACTCCAATACACACGGCCAGATCCCCGGCAAGGGGCCGCTCGAGCGTTATGGTCCGGCTGAGCGCTGGCCGGGGATACTGCGCGCTCAGCTAGGCCCCGACTGGTATGTCATCGAGGAAGGATTGAGCGGTCGAACCACCGTCCACGACGATCCGATCGAGGGGGCACACAAGAACGGCAGAACCTATCTTCGCCCCTGTCTGCAGAGCCATGCGACGCTCGACCTCGTCATCATCATGCTCGGCACCAATGACCTCAAGATCCGCTTCAACAAACCGCCGTCGGAAGTGGCTATGGGCATCGGCTGCCTTGTCTACGACATCAAGGAACTGGCGCCCGGTCCGGGCGGCACCACACCCGAAATCATGATCGTCGCACCGCCGCCGATGCAGGACGACGTCAAGGAATGGAAGTCTATCTTCGCCGGCGCACCGGAGAAATCGCGGCTGCTGGCGCTCGAGTTCGAGGTGCTGGCGGATTCGCTCGAACTGCACTTTTTCGATGCCGGCTCGGTGGTGTCCTGCAGCGAAGCGGACGGATTTCACATCGATGCCGAAGCGCACAGACTGCTTGGCACCGCACTCGCCCGCGCGGTCGATGCGATCGGCTGGAGCCGCTCGACATGAGCAACCATACCGCCGCCAGGCAATGCGCTCTTACCGATGGGGCGACCCTTGCCTGACATGAGATTCGCACCACCCAATCCCTTGCGCATCGCCGATCGTGCGAGCGGGCTGAACGCGTTGAGCGTGCGCAGCTACAACGAGCGTCTGGTGCTGTCGCTGCTGCTTCAGAACGAGGGCATATCGCGGATGGAAATCGGCGAGAAGACCGGTCTGTCGGCGCAGACGGCCTCGGTCATCGTCCGCTCCCTCGAACAGGAAGGCCTGGTCTCGCAGGGCGAGGCGCAGCGCGGCCGTGTCGGCCCCCCCACCATCCCGCTTTCACTCAATCCGGAAGGCGCCTACGCGGTCGGCGTCGGCTTCAGCCGGCGCAGGATCGACATCGCGCTCATCGACTTCATCGGCACTGTGCGCTTCCACACGCAGTTGCCCGCGGATGAAGCCAATCCGTTTCCGCAAAGCAGCGATTTGCTTGCGACGATCAGGCAAGCCATGACGAGCCTGCCGGTCGAGGCGCGCAGCCGGGTCGCGGGTATCGGCCTGGCCGTTCCCGATGAGGTCGACGCCATGGCTGCAACCCGCAACGGATCGAGCACATCCCTGAAGGCATTGCAAAGCGAGATCGAAGAGCAGACCAAGCTGCCGGTCTTCGTGCAGAACGACATCACCGCGGCGGCAGGCGGCGAGAGCATGTTCGGCGTCGCAAAGCCGCTGAACGACTATTTGTTCTTCTATCTAGGGGCTAGGCTGCAGAGCAGGCTCATCCTCAACCACCAGATCTATAAGGGAAACTCCAGCGCCAGCTTCGATCATGGCCTCATGCGCCTGGAAAGCGAACTGGCCATGCGCGGACGCTCGTCCGAAATCATCTGGAGCAGCAGCCCTGAGTGGCCTGATCTTGGAGAGGCCTACACCGAATGGCTGGGGGAATGCTCAAACCGCCTGAAAGCATCGATCTCGGCGCTGACCCAGTTTGTCGAGTTCAGGACGGTCCTCCTGTCCAGCTATGCGCCGCAGAAAATCGCCAGGGCCTTGTGCGCCGATATCGGCCGGGAATTTGCCGCTGTCCAAGCGTTGCCGGCGCGGGTGACCATCAGCCCGAAAGCCGTCGGCGCGGCCAGCCTGCCGTTCAGCTCGCGGTTTATGATTCAATGATCGGAACGCTAAGAACAGAAGGGTTGCAAAGCCCCATCTGAGACGTGGATGCACCCCGTTTGAATGTCGGCTAACTCCGATGCGAGAAGCTGTCCCCATGCCATCTTCTGTGGCCTCGCGCATCAGGAACGGGATGCCGGCGACCGTCATCGGCAATTCCGCGCGGAATCGGATGTGCGTGGGACCTTGTAATGCACGATCTGGCCTGCGGCAACGACTCGGCCGCCTGTCGGGGCACCGCGACGCCGGCGTAGTGGCTTCCCAATTGCCAGAAGGGCAGCGGGAACCGCCCGCGTTCCTCTTCAACGATGCGGAAGCCCGCCGCGCGGATCAAGTGCAGCGGTTGGCGGTTGAGATGACAGCCGCCGGCGAGCCGTCCCCACGGCTTGTTCAGCCGCTCCTGCCATCTGCGGCCGCGCGGCCCCTCGGCCTGGCCGTGCTCGATGAAGATCAGCCGGCCCATGGGCTTCAGGATGCGCCGGATTTCGGTCAACGCCGCGTCAGGGTCGGGAATGGTGCAGAAGGCATAGGTGACGACGACCGTGTCGGCGAGGCCATCGATCAAGGGCAGCCTTTCGCCGCTGGCCCGGATGCAGTCGACGTCGAACGGCAGCGAACGAATCTTCGGTTCGGCCAGGCCGAGCATCGTGCCGTCGGGATCGATGCCGACCAGCCGCTCCACCCTTGCGGCGTCGTAATAGGGAAGGTTCAGGCCGGACCCGAAGCCGACTTCGACGACAATTCCCTGCGCCCGCGGGATCATGCGCCTTCGCATACGCGCGAACACGTTTGCCGAACAGCCGGCATGGACGAGATAGGGGGCAATGCAGCGTGCGTACCAGGAGAGACAGGATTGGCACATGTCTCAGCCTCCTTGCCCTGCGTTCTTGACGCCGATGGGGACGCCACCCCCGGCAATGGCCTCGGACGTGCAATGGCGGGTGAGAGTATTGACCGGTGACATTTCTCGCTCCAAGGAGTCTCCTGATCGGGCCCGATCGGCCCGACGTCGTGGGGGATGGATAGAAGGCCGGCGTCCCCTGAACGTCCTCTCAATATCCCAGGGCGGCGCGTGCAGGTCGATGGAGCGATTGGAGTTCCGACTTCTGGGGTTTCCGGAGTTCCGCCTGAACGGGCGGCGGGTGGAGCTCGCCTTGCGCAAGGCGGCCGCGCTTCTCATCTATCTCGCCGAGGCCGGTGGGCCCGTGGCGCGCGAAGTCGCCGCCACGCTTCTGTGGCCCGAAACCGACGAAGAGGCCGCACGAGCGCGCCTCCGGCGCACGTTGCATAAAATCCGCGTCGCGTTCGGCACGGAGGTCATCGCCGCCGCGGGCGCATCCCTCAGCCTGCACCCGGCGCTTGCCGTCGAGCTCGACTCCAAGGTTTTCGAGCATGCCTGCAACGTCGGCCCTCTCGACGAGGCGTCCGACATCTATAGGGGCGATTATCTCGGCGGCTTCTCACTCCCGGATTGTCCGGAATTCGACGAATGGGTCTTTTTCAGGCGCGAAGCCTTGCGTAGCCGGTTGGTGCAGGCGCTGGAGCGTACCATCGAAGCGAAGATCGCCGGCGGCGAGCCACGCAGTGCCGTCGTGCATGCGACGCGCCTGGCGGCACTCGACCCCTTGAGCGAAAGTGCGCACCGTCACCTGATCCGTGCCCACCTGGCGGCCGGAGACAGGGCGGCAGCCGAGCGCCAGATCGAAAGCTGTGTCCGGCTGTTACGAGACGAACTCGGCGTAGGGCCGGACCCGGCCACGCTTGCCCTGGTGCGGGAGCCAACTCAAGATGTCACTTTGGATGTGCCGAGGACGCGCTATGTCGAAGTGGACGGCATCCATCTCGCGTACCAGACCGTCGGCAGCGGACCAACGGACATCGTGCTTGTTCCCGGCTTCATTTCGCATGTCGAGCGTATCTGGGAAGACAGTCGCTGCCGTGCCTGGATATCAGCGATTTCGCGCATGGGTCGCCTGATCCTGTTCGACCGGCGCGGCATGGGACTTTCCGACCGCGTCGGCGTGCGCCCCACCGTCGAAACGACAGCGCAGGACATCTTGGCGGTCATGAATGCGGCCGGCAGCCGCCGGGCCTTGCTCATCGGCGCGTCGGAGGGCGGGCCTGGTTGTGTCCGTTTTGCTATCGATCATCCCGATCGGCTTATCGGCCTTGTTCTGTGGGGTTCGCTCGCGAAAGGCAGCCGCGCGTCGGACTATCCCTTCGCCCTGACCGCCGCGCAATACGATCTGTGGAAGCAGCGGCTGATCGCCGGCTGGGGCGGCCCGGCGGAAATCGAGACGTTCGCCCCGGGCCTCTCCGGAGACCGCCAGGCGGAGACGTGGTGGGCGGGATTGCTCAGGGCGGCCTCCAGCCCCGGCGCGGTCGCGGGCCTGCTCGAAGCGCTGCGTGATACCGATGTCCGTTCCCTGCTCGCAAGGGTCTCGGCCCCGACGGTTGTCCTGCACCGGTCCGGCGACCGCGCCGTGCGCGTCGAAGCGGGGCGGCTTCTGGCAGCCGGAATCCCAGGCGCCCGGTTCATCGAGGTCGCCGGTAACGACCACTGGTTTTGGGTCGGCGACCAACAGCCGCTGCTCGACAGCATCGGCGCGCTTGCACGAAGCAGCTGATGTGCGATGCGGCGTCAGCCGCCGTCAGTTCCGCGCATGGGCGGCTCCAGGCGCAAACGGCTCCGCCATCAATTTGTCTACGCCACGCGTGGTTGAGCTGGCCTGGGTTTGACCACGGTGGCGAGTACGATGCCGGTGACGATGAAGGCCGCGCCGACCAGATCGTAATCGTGCAAGCCCTCGCCGAGCAGCAGATAGGCTAGCACGGCGACGAACACCGTCTGCAGGTAGAGCAGCATGCTCGCTCGGCTCGCGCCGAGCGTTTCCACGCTTTTGTTGTAGAAATAGTACATCAAGGCGCCGCCCGGACCGGCCAGATAGGCGAGCGCGAGAATGCTGTGGACGTCCATGGCGGAGCGTTCGTCGTTGAACAATTCCCAGACATGGAACGGCAAGGCGACAAGGGCACCGGCGCCGAGCAGCAGCACGACCATCGGCAGGAGTTCGATGCCGAATTTGGCACGCCGCAAAAGCACGGTGTACAGGCCCCAGCAGAACGCGCTGCCGACGATCCAGAGCTCGCCGGCGTTGAACTTGAGTTGCAGCAGCGCCGTCAGGTTCCCGTGGGCAACGATGAAAATCATCCCGGCGAGTGCAACCAGCGCGCCTAGCGACTTCCACAGCCCGAGCGGCTCGCCAAGCACGAAACGGGCGAGCACCATCGTCATGACAGGCGACAGCGCCATGATGATGCCAGCCGTGGTGGCGTCGGTGTCGTTGAGGCCATGGTAGATCATACCCTGACATAGGGTGAGGCCGATCGCCCCCACCGCGACGACCTCCACGGCGCGCGTTCGCAACAGCCCGATCATCGCGTCGTGGTGACGGTGCACGATCGGCAGCAGGATGGCGCAGGCAAGCGTCAGCCGCCAGAAGCAGAGGCCCCAGGGCGGCATTTCAGGCGCCACCCATTTGGCCGCGATATAGACGCCAGCCGAAAGCAGCCAGCACAGGACGGCGGCCGGATAGCCGGTCACGGAGGGCACGACCTCGGATTGCGCGACGTGATGCGCTATCGGCATTGCCTGCATGTCATGCCCTCCCCTTCGATGACGTCGGCCCGATGGGAGCAATATAGCCTGCGCGATTGGGTCATGCATCCGTTTTGAAAGGCGAAAGGAATCTGCACTCGACCACGCGCCTGATACAGGCCCTGTTCAGATCGTGGGGCGCTCGGTGGCTCGCTCGCGAACCAGGCGCGAGCGGAGCCGGGTTTGGAAATGTGAGCGACAGATGGAACCAGTGCACAATTGCGATAAGATGTTTCACCATTTTCGGTTTTCGAGGTCCAATGTCTGAAGTGGACTGGCTCAGCCATCTCTTGCAAATCATTACCGTTACCGGCCAGCTCGAGGTGCGCTGCGCCTACGGTGCGCCGTGGCGCATTGCCTGGAGCAAGGCTGCCGCCAACGAAATTCCCTACCATGTCATAGTCAAGGGCCGGGCCATTTTGGAGGACCCGGACACGAGGGCAGCAAAGGAGCTGGTGAGCGGAGATATTGTGCTGCTGCCTCACGGCGCGGCGCATGTATTGCACGACGGCAGCGGGCAAACACCAATCCCTACCCAGCAACGCCGAGGGGCTGCCGGATGGATGCTGAGCGAGAATGATGGCCAGGGCGAGCAACTGGATCTGCTGTGTGGGCGATTTTTTATCGCGCCGCCCCATGATCGGCTGGTCCGCAACTACCTGCCTGCGGATCTGGTGGCGCGGTCGATGGACGGCGATGAAGAAAACGGCATCGGCTCCGCCTCCAGCCAACTGGCCGGCCTGGTGATGCTGATGCGAATGGAGTCCGCCGGTGACAGAGCCGGAGGACGCGCCATTCTCAACGCGCTTTCTTCGGCCCTGTTCACACTGGTGCTGCGTGCGGCCAGCCAATCCGGGAAAGCTCCCGAAGGCTTGTTGGCCCTGGCCGGCAATCCACGGCTTGCTCCAGCCATTTCCGCGATGTTCGCCGATGCGGCACGGCCCTGGAAACTGCCCGATCTGGCCGATTTGTGCGGGATGTCGCGCGCTACGTTCATCCGCCAGTTCCAGGACAAGCTGGGTCGCTCCGCCCTGGATTTGTTGACCGATCTCCGCGTGAGTCTGGCCGCCAACGAGTTGAAGAAGCCGGCGATCAGCACCGAGGCCGTGGCCGAGACCGTCGGGTATCAATCCGTCTCGGCATTCCGGCGCGTCTTCGCCGAAAGGATGGGGATGACGCCGGGGGAGTGGCGGCGACTGGCGCACAAGGGCGAGTAAGACGCGCAGTCTGGTATCTGGAAGGCGCAATTTGATCCTTTTACGCATCATATTGAGCTTATTCAGTCTCGAAATAATCACGCATCTCCGTAGATTAGGCTTCGCAATCACTTGATAAGGGAGCCATCCAATGAACTGCCTCGCCACCACCGGACCAGCAACCCGCGTAGCCGCCCAGATCTTCACGCAAACCGGGAAGAGCGAAAACGCTTTCGCAACGAATGCCGTCATCGAAACGATCCTGAGCCGCAGTGCCGCCAAGTACTACGACCCTTCTGCCACCCTGAGCGACGAACAGATCCGCGACCTGGTGCGTATCGGCACGTCCGCGCCAACCTCCTTCCACCTGCAGAACTGGCGCTTCATCGCCGTACGCTCGCCGGAAGCCAAGGCACGGCTGCGCCCGATCGCCTGGAATCAGCCGGCGATCACCGATGCGGCCGTGACCTTCATCATCGTCGGCAGGCTGGCCGATGCCAGCACCGTGCCCGACCGCCTGGCGCCCGTGGTGGAAGCCGGCATCATGCCGGCGCACCTGGTGCCGGAGTGGGAGATCCCCGCTCGCGGTCTGTATGACGATCAGCCGCAGCGCCAGCGCGACGAGGCGGTACGCTCCGCGACCTTCGGCGCCGCGGCGATCATCTACACGGCCCGGTCGCTGGGCATGGGTTCGACACCGATGATCGGTTTCGACGCCGAGGCGGTGCACCGCGAGTTCGGCCTGGCCGAAGACGAAGCGCCGGTCATGCTGCTGACCGTCGGGCCGGAGCGAGCCGGCAACTGGCCGCAGAAGCCGCGCATGCCGGTGGCCGATGTCCTGGACTTTGCATAATCCCCAGCAACTCCAGATCTTACGGAGACAAGGATGGCAAGAACTGCCGCTCTCGTGGAAGGCACCGCGCCAATGGCTGACTGCGTGAGAGATCGAAAAGTCCTTCCACGCCCGTAAATTAACCCGAACCAACAAATATCCGAGGAGACAATTCCCATGAAAGCGATCGTAGTGACGGACCAGGCAGCAGGAACGGCCGGGATGAAATTGGTGCAGCGGCCCGAGCCGCAGGCGGCGATAAACGATGTCGTTATCGAAATTCATGCGTCGGGGTTCGTCCCGACCGAGCTGACGTGGCCCTCGACCTGGACCGATCGCGTCGATCGCGACCGGACGCCATCGATCCCCGGGCACGAACTGGCCGGGGTGGTCACCGCCCTGGGCTATGGTACGACAGGCCTGTCGGTCGGACAGCGGGTGTTCGGCCTCGCCGATTGGTATCGCGACGGCACCCTGGCGGAGTATATCGCCATCGAGGCTCGCAACCTCGCGCCATTGCCGGGCGATGTCGACTTCACGGTGGGCGCTAGCCTGCCGATCTCGGGCCTGACCGCGTGGCAGGGACTGTTTCAGCACGGCCGTCTTCAGGCGGGACAGAGCGTCCTCGCGCATGGTGCGGCCGGCGCCGTCGGGTCGATGGTGACGCAGCTCGCACGAGAGGCCGGCGCCTACGTCATTGGCACCGGACGCTCTGCCGACCGCCAGAAGGCGCTCGACTTCGGCGCGAACGAATTCGTCGACCTCGAGAACGACGCCCTGGAAGACGTGCGCGGCGTCGATCTGGTGTTCGATGTCATCGGCGGCGACATCCAGAAGCGGTCCGCTGGCCTGATCCGAGCCGGAGGCACGCTGGTGACCGTGGTCGGACCGGCCGAGGCGCGCCCCTTGGATGGCCTTGCGGTCGACTTCGTTGTCGAGTCCGACCGTGCCCAGCTGAGCGAGATCGTCCAGCGGGTGCGGGACGGACGGCTGCGGACGAACATCGGCAAAGTCGCGACCCTCGACGAGGCGATCGCCGCCTTCAACTCGACCGAACGACGCGCGGGGAAAACGGTCATCCGTGTTCGCCCGTGAGGACTTGGGGGAGAGAGGACGGTTCCTCTCTCCCCGATTTTCGTCCAGGCGGGCGGCTCCGGATAGGTAGCGAGCAGCGAGATCTCATGTCGAACCCGCCGGTTTCGGTGTCGCATTCTGTTGGCCCGCCGACCGCCGACCGGCAGACATACTCAGGATGGCAATTCCGGGCGGGACGAAGATGTTCGTCTCGCTATTCGAGATACGGCGTCAGCACATCTTCGACCCATTTCATGAATGCGCGGACGCGGCGCGACACATTGCTGCGATGTGCTACGACGAAGGACACGGGGATCGCCCGGCGACGCAAATCGGGCATGATCTCCACCAGCGCTCCATGCCCCGAAGGTCGCGTCTTCCCTGGCGACTTCCCAACGCGTAGCACCCTACAGCGGCAAACCTGCCTTGACATAACCGTCAACGAAATGTTGTCGGTCCTCATCGCGTCTAAAGGACTGCGTAGTTGCCCAACGAGATGCGCGGAAGCCAGGATTTATCTCGAGGAACCGTTGGGCTTCCTCTTGAGCTTGGGTGAGCTGACCGAGTTGCGCCAAGCTCGCAGCAAGAATGCGCTTTGCCGGTAGCCGGCCAACCTCCTCCTTGCGGAGAACCCTGACCGCCTGGGTATAATCGCCTGCAGCATAGTACGCGAACCCAAGGTCCCAGTAGTACCAACCCGGCGGATAGGGGTTGAGCCGAAGAGCATTCTCGGCCAGTTCGACGGCATCGTGGGGCCGGCCTTGCAGGACCCTCAAGCCCGCCATGTTCACCATTGTGTCGGCATGGTTCGGATTGATCCGCAGCGCCGTTTGGAGTGCGGACTCCGCCTCTTCGAGCATACCCTCGCAGAGCCGAACAAACCCAAGAACGCTATGCGCCATCGGATCGCTCACATCGATCGACATAGCCTTCTGAGCGTAAGCGAGCCCGAGGGCCTGGTTCGTGTTAAAGTCCTCTCCGTATTGAATCGCCGCGTTGTAGTGCGAGACGGCGAGCCATGCGTAGGCCTCTGCCAGATTCGGATCGAGCTCGGCGGCCTTGGAAAGGAGAATACGAGCAAGATCATTACCGGCGGGCGAATGCATAACAAGAACGCGACCGCGAACGAGGAAGTCATACGCCTCGATCGTCATCCGGCGCCGGGGCCCATCGAGCACTGGGCCAAGCGGCAGCACGTTGACCAAAGCTGCGACGACCCTGCGCACGACTTGGTCCTGCAGATGAAAGAGGTCGGCCAGATCGCCATCAAAGCGCTCGGCCCAAAGACATCTGTTCATCGTCGCCTCAGTGAGACGAGCCCCAATTCTGACCTGGCCTGCGACGCGGCGCACGCTGCCCTCGACGATATATTGGACGCCGAGTTCCTTCGCGATCGATTGCGTATCGGTGAACCTTGCTTTGAGAGCGAACGATGAATGGCTTGCGGTCACCAGGAGGCCAGGAACCTTCGAAAGGTCGGTGATCAGATCGTCCACCAAACCGTCGGCGAAATGCGCCTGCTCCGGATCGGCGCTCATGTACGCAAAGGGCAAGACAGCGAGAGAAGGGTTCGCTTCGAGCGGCAGGCCGGCGTCGACGACTGGAGCCTCGCGCTCCGCGACGGTGAGCGGGCCCGCAAACCGATAGCCCACCCGCGGGAAAGTCGCGATCCATTCTTCCCCGTCGGGTGAGATCCGCAGCCGCCTGCGAAGGGCGGCGATCTGCACCGTCAGATTGCTTTCTTCCACGTTGGTGTTCGGCCAGGCAGCGTCCATCAAAGCCGCCTTGCGCACCACTTGACCACGCGCTTCCACCAAGGCCTTCAGAAGCGCGAGGGATTTGCTTCCAATCGCAACAGGCAGGCTGTGCTCGAATAGTGCGCTGCTGCCAGCGTCAAGCACAAAGGGGCCGAATGCGAAGCGCAGGGACACCATCGCCGATCATACGACTTTCGGAACAATTTTGCGATCAATTCGGAGTTTTTTCAGGATCGGCGCCACGAAATCACCGATGCTCTCCACCGCAGACCAGCCTGAACGGAAACTGTCAGTGGCTTGGCTCCGTACCAAGGGAGCTAATGATATGGCGAAACTAGCTCTAGCGATGAGTGTAGCCGGCGTGACCGCGCTTTACGGCGATGCCGTGGCGGAATCCTCAGCGGTCGGTCCCACCTACATCGGGGATCGGGCGGCGGACCCAGAGGACGAGACGTTCGGCTACCTGGTGAAAACTGAAAGCGATCGCCCGCTCGCTTTCATCGGTCCAGCCCACAATGTCGGTCCCCTCACGGGCGACGTGGAGAAGGACACGATAGCGTACCAGCCGCTGTTGGGAGTGCAAAGCGACGGCCTTTGGTCATTCGTGCTCGTGCGCGGGTGGTGAGGTTTCAAATGCGCGATGGCTATGGAGTGCCGCCTGCCGCCGCGGGGAGGAAGTTCTATGCCCAAGATCAATCGTCGAGAAGTTATTGCCACCGGCAGCGCCGCCCTCGCGGCCTATGCCCTTTTGCATCGCTTTGCCCAAGCTTTTCCATCGCGGCCGGGCGAAAGCGTGGTGCCGTGGCTGGACCAGATGGCGCCCAATCCTGTCCCTGACATCATACAAAACCAGCTCCATTGGGAAGATCTGGATTCGTGGATCACGCCGAACGAGAAGTTCTTCTCAATCGCCCATTTCAATCGGCCGAAGATCGACGCAGGCGCGTGGAAGCTTGAAATCGATGGAATCGTGAAGAAGCCGATGGCCCTCACCCTCGCTGACATTAAGCAACGTCCGAAACAGGAGGTGACCTTCACCGTCGAATGTTCCGGCAATCATGGCTTACCCTTCTTCCACGGCGGAATCGGCAACGCGCGCTGGGCTGGAACGCCGCTCGCGGCGATTCTCGAAGAGGCGGGCATCGCCGGAGGCGGCATCGAAGTGGTGTTTTGGGGTAGCGATGTGGGCGACGTCGCACTGAAGGACATGTTTCGCGATGTGAAGATGCACCAGAACTTTGCCCGCTCCATGTCGCTCACCGATGCGATGGATCCGAAAAATCTACTCTGCTACGAAATGAACGGCCCCGATCTCCCGCCCGCCAATGGCTACCCGCTGCGGCTCATTGCGCCTGGCTGGTACGGTATCGCCAACGTCAAGTGGCTGAAGCGCATCGAAGTCCGCGGCAGCAGATTCATGAACCAGTTCATGGCGCGGGACTATGTCACGATCCGCGAGGAGGAGAACAATGGCGAAACCGTCTGGGCGGAAACCTCGGTTGGCCGCGCGCTGCTGAAATCCGCGCCCGCCCGCGTAACGAAAAGCGATTCAGGCTATCGCATCACAGGTGCCGCCTGGGGTGCGCCCATCGCCAAGGTCGAAGTGAAGATCGACGGGGGTCCTTGGCAGGAGGCCACCATCGATCATCGCGAGGAGGCGGACTTCGCCTGGAAAATCTGGTCCATCGATTGGCCGGATGCGGCAAAGGGCAAGCATACCGTCACCTCGCGGGCCTTCGATATGGTGGGAAATATGCAGCCGGCCATGGACGATCCGCGCATTGCAAAGAAGCATACGTTCTGGGAAAGTAACGGCCAGGTGACGCGGCAAGTCGAACTCAGCTAACCGGCTTTCGCACCTCGGCATCGTCAGTCGAACAAGATTGGATCCGGCAATGTCATTCAGCGCGAAGGTTGACCCGGGTCCCAACCGCCCCAATACGTGACTTTACGGGCAAATTCCAATCTTCGGTGGGTCATTATCGGCGCCGGTCGTGACCCCGCCTCTCCTCAAGATTGTGACTCCAGATCAAGGCGTTACGTTCGTCCGTGAGGGGGTCAACCTTCAGCGCTTATTCACAGCAGGACGGCAGCTCCCCACCTTCCCCCGCCGAAGCTGCCTGTTTGCTCCCGGACTCGCTCAAGCCGGCAATCGGGACCCGAACGAACGGCAAGTTTTGGGTAACGACAGCAGCGAGCCAAACGGCGAGGAAGGGGTCGAAGGCGGACCGGCAGGTTTCCTCATAATCTGCAATCGGGACCGTAAAACCTGACGGTCTGTTCCCGGCCCCCAAAGCCGCCATTTCACAATCGTCTCGATAACCGCGCCTTCTGCCCCACGCAGCCAAACCCGCCGCGCCGAAACGCCCTCAGGCCGTCTTCTGCGTCACCAGCCCCAGTTCCTCCACCATCGCCTGGCGCATGAGGAATTTCTGCGGCTTGCCGGTGACCGTCATTGGCAATTCGGCGCGGAAGCGGATGTGGCGCGGGACCTTGTAATGCGCGATCTGGCCGGCGCAGAAGGCCTTGATCTCCTGCTCGGTGGCGATCTGGCCGGGCTTGAGCACAATCCAGGCGCAGAGCTCCTCGCCGTATTTGGCGTCGGGAATGCCGAACACCTGCACCTCCCTCACCTTGGGGTGTCGATAGAGGAACTCCTCGACCTCGCGCGGATAGACATTCTCGCCGCCGCGAATGACCATATCCTTGACCCGGCCGACGATGTTGCAATAGCCCTCCGCGTCGATGGTGGCGAGGTCGCCGGTGTGCATCCAGCCGTCGCCGTCGATCGCCTCGCGGGTCTTGTCCTCGTCGTCCCAATAGCCCTTCATCACGGAATAGCCGCGCGTGCAGAGTTCCCCCGGCGCGCCCACCGCGACGGTGGCGCCTTCGGCATCGATGGCCTTGACCTCGACATGGGGATGGATGCGCCCGACGGTCGAGACCCGCTTTTCCAGGGGATCGTCGACGCTGCTCTGGAACGACACCGGGCTGGTCTCGGTCATGCCGTAGGCGATCGTCACCTCTTGCATATGCATCAGCGAGACCACCTTCTTCATCACCTCGATCGGGCATGGCGAGCCGGCCATGATGCCAGTGCGCAGGCTGGACAGGTCGAAGGCGGCGAAATCGGGATGGTCGAGCAGGCCGACGAACATGGTCGGCACGCCGTAGAGGCCGGTGCAGCGTTCCTGCGCCACGGCGTTCAACGTCGCGCCGGCATCGAAGCCCTCGCCGGGAAAGACCATGGTCGCGCCCTTGGTGACGCAACCCATCGTGCCCATCGACATGCCGAAGCAATGGTAGAGCGGCACGGGAATGCAAAGCCGGTCGTCGACCGTCAACCTGATCGCCGAGGTGACGAAATTGCCGTTGTTGACGATGTTCAGATGGGTCAGCGTCGCGCCCTTGGGCGCGCCGGTGGTTCCGCTCGTGAACTGGATGTTGATGGCGTCGTCCGGCTTCAGCCCTTCGGAGATGCGGTCGAGACTGTCATGCTCGTCGCGCCCCGCCATGGCCAGCACATCGGCGAAGTTGAACATGCCGGGCGAGTTCTCCTCGCCCATGCGGATGACGATCCGGAGCGCGGGCAGTTTCTGTGCCCTGAGCTTGCCGGGCGTCGCCGTCGCGATCTCCGGCGCCAGCGTCTCGATCATGCCGAGATAATCCGAGGTCTTGAAGCTGGCCGCGGTGACCAGAGCCTTGCAGCCGACCTTGTTCAGCGCATAGTCCAGCTCGGTGAGTCGGTAGGCCGGGTTGATGTTGACCAGGATCAGGCCGATGCGGGCGGTGGCGAATTGCGTCACCAGCCATTCCCAGCGGTTGGGCGACCAGATGCCGACGCGATCGCCCTTTTCGAGGCCCAGCGCCAGGAAACCGGCGGCCAGCGCGTCCACCGTGTCGGACAGCTCGCTCCAGGTGAAGCGCTTGTCCTGGCCGACGAAGACGGCGGCATCGAGCGTGCCGTATCTGCTGGCCGTGTCGGAGAACAGCGCGGGGATGGTCTTGTCGAGCAGCGGCACGCCGCGCTCGCCCGAGACATGCGCCTTGCCGTCGACGGGCGCGACAAAGACACCGCCGGCGTGCGCGCCGCGTCCGCGCAGATTGGTGGCGTTCTTCAGCTCGTCGAGATTGACCGGCATCGCTCTCTCCTCCCAGAACATCCGAGCCTATCAGCCTGCCGGGACGGTGGAAATCCCGCCGAAGGTAGGGCGGCCTTCGGAAGGCAGGCCGCGCCGCCTTCCATGGTCATGAGAATGGCAGGGTCGTGAGAATGGCGCAGAAACGAAAAACCCGCCTCGACGGGCGGGTGGCGCAAATCATCACCATACCGATATTGGTAGCATAGTTGCCGGCACAAAGCAAGAACAAAATTTGTCCGCCGCTTGGCACGACGATCGCCGAGGCATGCTGGACGGGCTATCCCTTCACCGAGGCCATGCTCGCCGCTATGTCGCGCAGCATCGTCTCGTCGGCCGCGGAACGCGTCTTTCGCGACGCGACAAGACACGCCTGCGACCGCAGCACGACGCCGTCGGCCAGCACCTTGAGATGATTGGCGCGCAGCGTCGAGCCCGTGGTGGTGATGTCGACGATGACGTCGGCAAGGCCGGCCGCCGGCGCGCCTTCGGTGGCGCCCAGGCTCTCGACGATGCGATAGACCTGGATGCCGTGCTTCTGCGAGAAGAATTGCTGGGTCAGCCGCCAGTATTTGGTGGCGATCCTGAGCCGCCTTCCATGACGCTGGCGGAAATCGGCGGCGACATCATCAAGGTCGGCCATGGTCTCGACATCGAGCCAGATGTCGGGCACGGCCACCACGACATCGGCATGGCCGAAGCCGAGACGGGCGACGATTTCGGCGCGCGCCTCCCAGTCGGCGAGGTTCTCGCGCACGAGGTCCTCGCCGGTGATGCCGAGATCGACGGCGCCTTGCCCGATCTCGCCCGATATTTCGGAGGCGGAGAGGAAAACGACCTCGACATTGTCCATGCCTTCGACGCGGGCGTGATATTTGCGCTCGTCACCGGGCAGGCTGATGGCGAGGCCGGCTTTCGCCAGCACCTCCAGCGCCTGCTCCTTCAACCGGCCCTTGGACGGGATCGCCAGCGTGATCATCGCGCGCGCTCCCGCAATGCCTCGATGCGGTCGAGCCAGACCGAGAAGCCGACGCCGGGGATCGGCGTCTTGGCGCCGAGCAGGGTCAGCAGCCGGTCGTAGCGGCCGCCGCCGGCCAGCGGCCTGTCACCATCTTGCGCCGCGATCTCGAAGACCACGCCGGTGTAGTAATCGAGCGGGCGCCCGAAAGCGGCATCGTAGCGGATTCCTTGCGCCGGCAAGCCATGTGCCTCGATTGCCCTGGCGCGCGCCGCGAATTTTTCCAGCGCGGCACCCAGCGATAGGCCCGCGTCGGCGGCAAAGCTCTCCAGCGCCCGTGTCGCCGCGCCGAGCGGCACGTCGATCGCCAGAAAGGTCTTCAGCGCCGCGAAGGCTTCGTTGGACAGCCGCACGCTGCGCAGCTCGGCTTTTTCGATCAGCCGCCGCGCGATATCGGCCGGCGCGCGTCCGACTGAGGCCGACAGGCCGGCCTCTTCCATGCCGCCGGCTATATGCGCGGAGAGACCGTCCAGGTCACCGTCGAGCACCAGTGCCACGACCGGACCGGAGAGCTGGCTGTTGCGCGGCGGATTGGCGAGATCGGCAAGGGCTGCCTCCAGCATCGGCGCCGAGCCGAAAGCGCGGGCGAGCCGCATGCGCCAGCCGCGCGGCAGGCCGAGAGCCGCCAGCACCGCCTCGAAGATGGCCTGGTCGCCGAGTGTGATCGCCAGCGCCTGGCCCGGCAGCGCCAGGGACAGCAGCGCATGCGCGTCGGCCACCGAACGGGCATCGGCCGCGGCCGTGTCGCGGTCGCCGAGATCCTCGATGCCGGCCTGGAAGAACTCGTTGCCGCCTTCGCGGCGCTGGCGGAAAACCTCGCCCAGATAGGAGTAGCGACGCGGCGTACCGGCCTGGCTGGCGATATGGTCGAGGCAGACGGGAATGGTGAATTCCGGCCGCAGGCAGAGCGTCTGCCCGGTCTCGCTTTCGGTCAGGAAAATGCGGCGCCGCAAATCCTCGCCCGCCATGTCGAGGAAGGGATCCGCCGGCTGCAGCACGGCGACCTCCACCGCATGCGTGTTGCGGGTCGCGAACAGGCCGGCGATGTCGGCCGCGATGGCGGGGTAGCGGGAGGTCAATTTGCCGACCTCAGTGATTCACGACCCTCTGGTCCCAAACCAGAGGGTCTCCAAGCGGAAGCTGGCGCTTTACGGCGCCCCCCTCTGTCCTGCCGGACAGTCCGGCAGGACAGAGGGGGGCGCGACAGAACGCGGCCTCTACTTACCACGCGCTCTCTCCTCAGCCTGCGCCGCCAGTATCTTCTTCACCTGCGCCACCAGCTCGCCTTCCGCCACCGTGACCTGTGCCGGGCGGGCGGCGCGCCATTCGGCGTTGTCGGTGATTTCCGCCGACAGGCGCGCGCCTTCGATCAGGTCCTTGATCTGCAATTCGCCCTTGGCGCGCTCGTCGCCGCCCTGGATGATTGCGACCGGACAGCCGCGACGGTCGGCATATTTGAGCTGCGCCTTCATGCCGGCGCCGCCGAGATACATTTCGGAGCGAATGCCTGCGGCGCGCAGCTCGCTTACCATCTTCTGGTAGCGGCCGAGGCTTTCGGTGTCCCTGTCCATGACCAGCACGACGACCGGCGCGATCACGTCGGCGCTGTCGAGCTTGCCGAGGTTCTTCAGCGCCGTCATCAGCCTGGAAACGCCGATCGAAAAGCCGGTCGCCGGCACCGGCTCGCCGCGGAAGCGCGACACCAGCCCGTCATAGCGGCCGCCGCCGCCGACCGAACCGAAGCGCACGATCTGGCCATCCTCGTTGGGGATCTCGGCCAGGAGCTCGGCCTCGAAGACCGGACCGGTGTAGTATTCGAGGCCGCGCACAACAGAGCGGTCCATGGCGACGCGATCTTCGCCGTACCCCGCCGCCCTGACCAGGGCCTCGATGGTCGCGAGCTCGCCAACGCCCTCCTGGTAGACTGCATTCGCACCGACGCTGGCATCCTGGCCGGCCTGCGCATTGCGCGCGGTCGCCAGAAGAACCGCCTCGGCTTGCGCATCATCCAGCCCGGCGCCCTTGGCGAAGTCCCCCTCGCCTTCCTTGCCGCCGTCCCAGCGCCCCGGGCCAAGCAGTAATCGCACGCCTTCCGGCCCGAGCTTGTCCAGCTTGTCGATGGCGCGCAGCACCGTCAGCCGGCGGCCCATATTCTCTTCGCCGCCGAGGCCGATCGCCTCGAGCACGCCGTCGAGCACCTTGCGGTTGTTGACGCGAATGACGTAGTCGCCGCGCTTGATGCCGAGCGCTTCCATCACGTCGGCCATCATCATCGCCATCTCGGCGTCGGCCGCGACGCCCGGCGTGCCGATCGTGTCGGCGTCGAACTGCATGAACTGGCGGAAGCGGCCGGGGCCGGGCTTCTCGTTGCGGAACACCCAGCCGGAGCGGTAGCTGCGATAGGGTTTCGGCAAGCGCTCGAAATTCTCGGCGACGAAACGCGCCGTCGGCGCGGTCAGGTCGTAGCGCAGCGACAGCCACTGGTCGTCGTCGTCCTGAAAGGAGAACACGCCTTCGTTCGGCCGGTCCTGGTCGGGCAGGAATTTTCCGAGCGCATCGGTGTATTCGATCAGCGGCTGGTCGGCGGGTTCGAAACCGTAGAGTTCGTAGACCGAGCGGATCGTCGCCATCATCTTCTCGACGGCGCGGATATCTTCGGCGCTGCGGTCGGCAAAACCGCGCGGCAGCCGCGCTTTCGTCTTTTCCGATTTGTCGGCCATGGGATCGCCCGGTATTTCGTGATGCTTGAAGGTCAACAATGTTGCGATTTTCGCAACGCGCGTGTCCTAACCGAAGCAGCTTTGTGCGGCAAGGGCCGGCGCCTCGGCCTTCGCCCTACGGGAGAAGCGGAGAGGAGGCCGGATCTGAAACAAAAACGCACCGAAAATGAAACAATCCCGCCATCGGCGCGGCATCGTGCCGACATAATCGAGGTCGATACAGCGCACCGCAATGAAGGGGTTCGGGACATGATCAGCGCGGTGGAATTTCATGACAACAGGGATGCGGGCGACATGCCGGCACGCCTGCGCGCCGCAGATGTCCATGCTCCCAGGATGATCGGTCAGCCGGCCGGACCGTTCGAGGTTTCCGCCGATACCGGCAAGGGGCTTTCCATGCGCGACACATTGGTGACCGGCCTGCTGGTGATCTATCCGACGGTCGCCACCGTGGTCGCGATCGTCGCCGGCCTGTTCCTGGGAAGTGCCAACGGCACGTGAGGCTATTTCGGCCGTTTGAAAGCCTTCCGTTCTTTCTCGACCTGCTTGCGGCAAACACACCCCTCGAGATGATCGTTGACAAGGCCCATCGCCTGCATGAAGGCGTAGACCGTGGTCGGGCCGACGAAGGTCCAGCCGCGCTTCTTCAGGTCCTTGGAAATGCGGATTGAGACCGCCGTGGTCGGATTGGCGCGCAGATGGGCGAGGTCGACGACCTGCGGCCGTTCCTCCTTGCCGGGTTCGAACTTCCAGAACCAGGCAGCGAGCGAGCCAAATTCATCTGCCATCTCGCGGGCGCGTTTGGCGTTGTTGATCGTCGAGACGATCTTGCCGCGATGGCGGATGATGCCGGCATCGCCGAGCAGGCGCTCGACGTCCTTGTCGGTGAAGGCGGCGACCTTGTCGAAATCGAAGCCGGCGAAAGCGGCGCGAAAATTCTCCCGCTTGCGCAGGATGGTCAGCCAGGACAGGCCCGACTGGAAACCTTCGAGACAGATCTTCTCGAACAGCCGGCGGTCGTCCGCCACCGGGCGGCCCCATTCATGGTCATGGTAATGCAGGTAGTCGGGCAGATTGCCGTGCCAGAAGCAGCGCGCGACACCGTCCGGTCCGGCGAGAAGGCCGGTTCTTTCCTTGTCCATGGCGAGAATTCCATTCGTTAACGCGCTGGTTGCGCTGCTTTACCTTGGCTTTACCAGATTCCTGAACGCGGCGGTAACCACACCGAAAGGTTTAGCGACAGTTCCGCATTTTACACATTCCGATTCATGTTTCGGTTGCTGTTCCCGCGCCAATGATCGCTGAACCGGGAGGTCGTTTCCACCCGGTTTGTCAGACGATCAAGGTGCTTTCCCGATGAAGAGAGTTTTGTTTCCCGTGCTCGGCGCCGTGGCTGCGTTTGCTGCCGGCGTCACACCTTCCACGGCCGGAGACCGCTACGCCGACAGACCGCCGGTGATGGTGAGCCCCGACCTTTCCGCCCCTTGGGTGCTGCAGCTTGGCCACGCGCCGGGCATCGTGCGGCAGAACCGGCAGATCGCGCAGCAGCCGCGCCCGCGTTATGCGCAGCCCGACCGCGTGCAGACGGCGGCCGTGCAGGCCCCGGCCAAGCGAATGGTCGCGCGCGCCCAGATCAACCCGATCTACCTGCCGCAGGAAGTCGCCTATGACGGCCCGCAGAAGCCGGGCACCATCGTCATCGATACGACCCAGAACTTCCTCTATCTGGTCGAAAAGAACGGCAAGGCGCGGCGCTACGGCGTCGGCACCGGCAAGCCGGGTTTCGAATGGTCGGGCGCGCACAAGATCACCAACAAGCGGGTCTGGCCGGACTGGCGCCCGCCGGCCGCGATGATCAAGCGCGAGGCCGCCAAGGGGCGCTACCTGCCGACCTACCTGGCCGGCGGCATGGAGAACCCGCTCGGCGCGCGCGCGCTCTATCTCGGCAGTACGGAATATCGCATCCACGGCACCAACCAGCCCTGGACGATCGGCGGCGCCGTGTCGTCGGGCTGCATCCGCATGCGCAACGAGGATGTCGTCGACCTTTATGAACGGGTCGATGTCGGAACCACTGTCGAGGTGATATAATAGTTGCTGCGAATCACCCGATCCGGAAGCGCAGCGCTTCCCGGATCGGAAGGAAATAACGGGGGACGGGCCGTATGGGGATGCGGCCGGTCAGAAAGGGCGGCACGGGAAACCGTGCTGCCCTTTCCGTTTCGGACGAAGCACTGCCGCGCCCGCACGTCGCGCAAAAGGCATGACGGTTCGCATTCGTGCTGCCATTGCCGCTGTTCTTTTGCTATGGCAAGGCAACGCTCAGGTCAGAAGAGTCCGATCATGTCACTGTCCGACGACAGCCGCTATCTCAAGGGCGGCCCGGTTGCCCGGCGCATCATCGCCGCGGTGCGCGATGATGCGGCGATCGCACGGGCCGAAGGGTTCCCGCCCAAACTGGTGTCGATCACCGTCGGCGATACGGCGGCGGTGGATGTCTATGTACGCAACCAGCGCGCCAAGGCGGAGCTGGCGGGCATCGATTTCGAAGAACGACGCTTTCCCGCCACCATCACCGCGGGCGAACTGGAAGCGGCGATCCACGGCCTGAACGCCGATCCGCGCGTTACCGGCATCATCATTCAGCGGCCGGTGCCGGCACATATTCCGATCAGGACGTTGCAGGCGGCGGTGCATCCGCTGAAGGACGTCGAAGGCATGCATCCGGCCTCGATCGGCAACATCGTCTACAACCAGCTCGATCTGGCGCCCTGCACGGCGGCCGCCTCGGTCGAGCTGCTCAAGGAAACCGGCCTCGACCTCAAGGGCCTGGAAGTGGTGATCGTCGGCCACTCCGAGATCGTCGGCAAGCCGATCACCTTCCTCTTGATGAGCGAAGGCGCGACGGTCACGGTCTGCCACCACATGACGCGCTCGGTCGCCGCGCACGCGCGCCGCGCCGATGCGCTGTTCGTCGCCGTCGGCAAGCCGCGCCTGATCAAGGCCGACATGGTAAAGCCCGGTGCGGCCGTCATCGATATCGGCATCAATTCCGAGACGCTGCCAGACGGTTCCACCCGTATCGTCGGCGACGTCGACACCGACAGCGTGAAGGACGTTGCCTCCTGGATCACGCCGGTGCCGGGCGGCGTCGGCCCGATCACCGTTGCGATCCTGCTGCGCAACACGATGGTGGCGCTCAGCCGCCAGCGCGCGCTCTACGAGGCGACCTACGGCACGATCGACAGGCTGGCGGCGGAATAAACGCCGGGGCGGCCCTACTCAGCGGCGATCAGGCCGGATTCCGCAACGCCTTCCGGTCTCGGCCCGCCATAGGCCCAGTCGAGCAGCTTGATCGTATGCACCACCGGCAGCTTCGCGGCAGACGCGATCTGCGCTATGCAGCCGATATTGCCGGTGGCGACGACCGAGGCGCCGGTAGCCTCGATGTTCTTCACCTTGCGATCGCGCAGCCTGGCCGAAATATCCGGCTGCAAGATGTTGTATGTGCCGGCCGAACCGCAGCACAAATGCCCTTCGCGCGGCTCGCGCACGATGAAGCCGGCTTTGGCCAGCAATTCCCTAGGCTGTCGGGTAATCTTCTGGCCGTGCTGCATCGAACAGGCCGAATGATAGGCGACGACCGTGCCCGGCTTGCGCACCGGTTCGGGCAGGTCGATGGCGGTCAGATATTCGGTAACGTCCTTGGCCAGCATGGAGACACGTGCAGCCTTTTCGGCGTAGGCCGGATCGAGCCGCAGCATGAAACCGTAATCCTTGATGGTCGTGCCGCAGCCCGACGCGGTGATGATAATGGCATCGATCCCGCCTTGTTCGATGGCGCGGGTCCAGGCATCCACATTTTGCCTTGCCGAAGCAAGGGCGGCTTGCTCGCGCCCCATGTGGTGGACGAGCGCGCCGCAACAGCCCTCGCCCGGCGGCACCACGACCTCGACGCCAAGCCGCGTCAGCAGTGAAATGGTCGTGTCGTTGATGGCGGGATCGAGCACCGATTGCGCGCAACCGGTGAGGATGGCGACGCGGCCCCTCTTCGCCCCCTGCCCGGTATGGATGCCCGGCGAAGCCATCGGCGATGCTCCCGGGATCGATTCCGGCGCGAGCTTGAGCATTGCGCCAACCGGCTTCAATGCCGGAATCTTCTCGAACAGGCCGATGAACGGCTTGCCCAATTTCGCCAATTTGAGCGCGGCGCGAAAACGCCGGGGATAGGGCAGGACGAGGGCCAGTATTGCGCGGATCAGGCGATCGAGTACCGGCCGCCTATAGGTCTGCTGGATATGGGCGCGGGCATGGTCGACCAGATGCATGTAGTTGACGCCAGACGGGCAGGTGGTCATGCAGGCCAGGCAGGACAGGCAGCGATCGATATGGGTGACGATCTCCTTGTCGGCGGGGCGGCCGTTTTCCAGCATGTCCTTGATCAGGTAGATGCGCCCGCGCGGTGAATCGAGCTCGTTGCCCAGCGTCACATAGGTCGGGCAGGTAGCGGTGCAGAACCCGCAATGCACGCATTTGCGCAAGATCTTCTCCGATTCCGCGACGTGCGGATCGGCAAGCTGCGCGGGCGAGAAATTGGTCTGCATCTCTTGATGTCCTAGGCCATGCGGCCGGGATTGAGGATGTTCTTGGGGTCGAATTCCTGCTTCAGCCGCTGGCTGAGCGCTGCCAGCGCCGGAGCCTGCGGCTCGAACACCGGCAGGGCGGCGCGATGCGAAGGAGCCGCGCGCACCAATGTCGCATGGCCGCCGCCATGTTTTTTCAGAAGGCCGCGCAGCAGCGCCGCTTCCGGATCGCCCTCCTCCATGCGCAGCCACACCAGCCCGCCCTGCCAGTCATAGAAGGCGCTGACGGCGGCCTGCATGCGCAGCGTCAAAACCATCTGGTGCGCCTGGGCAGGCGCCATCGATACTCGCCAGACCAGCTTGTCGCTGTTGTCCGCGAAGGGGCTGCAATCGCGCACGTCACGCCATAGGGCGGCCGACGCTTCGCTGGAAATCTCCTCCAGGGGCCCGGCATCTCCGAGCAACGTCTTCAGCGCGGCGATGCGATAGGCGACGGAGGGGCCAAAACCCTCCACCCGCAGCAGCGTGGCCGCATCATTGCCGAGCGCACCTGCGGCAACCCGTGCGGCAATCCGCTCCGGCAGGTGGGCGGCGCTCGATACTTCGGCACTGGAGCCGAGCGCCAGGGCCATCGCCGCGGCGGCCGCATCGTCGAGCAGGCCGCGGACGGCGAGCGTGACCTCGGTCTCGGCCGACGGCAGCACCTTGAAGGTGACGTCGGTGAACACGGCCAGCGTGCCCCAGCTGTTGGCCATCAGCTTGGACAAGTCATAACCGGTGACGTTCTTCACCACGCGGCCGCCGGACTTGAAGGCCTCGCCGCGCCCGGAAACCACATGGATGCCCAATATATGGTCGCGCGCGGCCCCCGCCTTCAGCCGGCGCGGGCCGGAGAGGTTCGCCGCAAGCGCACCACCAAGGGTGCCCCTGCCCGGCTCGCCGCCGAGCAGCGGGCCGTAATCCATCGGCTCGAAAGCAAGCTGCTGGCCGTTTTGCGCCAGCAGGTTCTCGATCTCGGCGAGCGGCGTGCCCGCCTTTGCCGACAGCACCAGTTCGGCGGGCTCATAGAGGGTGACGCCGGAGAGCCTCGACAGGTCGAGCGTGTGCTCGGTCTGCAGCGGGCGGCCGATGCCGCGCTTGGAGCCATGGCCAAGGATTTCGAGCGGCGTTTCTTCCGCCGCCGCCCAGGCGATGGTGGAGAGGACTTCGGAAGGGGCCGTGGGAGTGAAGGTGGTCATGGCCCTCAAAACCTCGGAATGTCCGGAAACGCCATTTGGCCGCGATGCACATGCATGCGCCCCAGCTCCGCGCAGCGGCGCAGCTGCGGGAACACCTTTCCCGGGTTGAGCAGGTGCCTGGGATCGAAGGCGCATTTGACGCGCATCTGCTGGTCGAGGTCGATCTCGTTGAACATTTCCGGCATCAGGTCGCGTTTCTCGACGCCCACCCCATGCTCGCCGGTCAAGACGCCGCCGACCTTGACGCACAGCCGCAATATGTCGGCGCCGAAACTCTCGGCTTTGTCGAGTTCGCCCGGCACGTTGGCGTCATAGAGGATCAGCGGGTGCAGATTGCCGTCGCCGGCATGGAAGACATTGGCGACGCCGAGCCCGTATTTTTCGGAGAGCTCGCGCATGCCGGCCAGCACGCGCGGCAGTTCCTTGCGCGGGATGGTGCCGTCCATGCAATAATAGTCGGGCGAGATACGGCCGACCGCGGGAAAGGCTGCCTTGCGCCCTGCCCAGAAGCTCAACCGCTCCTGCTCCGACTGCGAAATGCGGCAGGTGGTCGAACCGTTGCGGATGGCGATCGCCTCGACCGCGGTGATGAGATGATCGACCTCGACGCTGGGCCCATCGAGTTCGACGATCAGCAGCGCCTCGACATCCAGGGGATATCCGGCATGGACGAAATCCTCCGCCGCATGAATCGCCGGGCGGTCCATCATCTCCATGCCACCGGGAATGATGCCGGCGCCGATAATGTCGGCGACGCATTGGCCACCCTGCTCGCTTGTCGGGAAGCCGATCAGCAGCGCACGTGCCGTCTCCGGCTTCTTCAAAATGCGCACGGTGACTTCGGTGACGACGCCCAGCAGGCCTTCGGAGCCGGTCATGACGCCGAGCAGGTCGTAGCCTTCCGCGTCCAGATGCCTGCCGCCGAGCCGCACCACCTCGCCGCTCATCAGCACCATCTCGATGCCGAGCACATTGTTGGCGGTCAGGCCGTATTTGAGGCAGTGCACGCCGCCGGAATTTTCGGCGACATTGCCGCCGATCGAGCAGGCGATCTGGGAAGATGGGTCGGGGGCGTAGTAAAAACCCTCCTGCTCGACGGCCGTGGTGATGCCGAGATTAGTGACGCCCGGCTGGGCGACGACGATGCGATTGGCGAAATCGATCTCGATGATCCGGTTGAAGCGGCTCATGACCAGGAGCACCGCGTCCTCCAGCGGCAGCGCGCCGCCCGACAGCGAGGTGCCGGAGCCGCGCGGCACGACGCGGATGTTGCGGTCGTTGCAGTATTTCAGCACGCGCGAAACCTGCGCCACCGTTTCGGGCAGCACCACGACTAACGGCAGTTGCCGGTAGGCGGTCAGGCCATCGCTTTCGAAGGCGCGCATTTCGTTGGCCGCGTCGACCACGCCCTCGCCCGGCACGATGATGCGCATGTCGGCGACGATCTCACCGCGCCGGCGCATCGTGGCGTCGTCTGGCTTGGGCATGGCAAGGCCGGACATCGGCAGCCTCATCTCGCTTGACTGGTCAAAATCTTTTACCAGTGAAGGGCGGCGGTTGCAAACCCCGCTTTGACGGCGAGCGGGCACGGGCGCAAGGGACGCCTTCCGCAGCGGCAATCTGCCGCTGGCAGGCTATCCTGTGGGAAGTAAAGGCGCGCCTACTCGCCCGGATGTTTCGCCGGCTCGGAATGCATGCGCCGCACCCGCCGCACGCCCCACCAGACCAGCAGGATGGCAAGCGGCACGCACGCCGCCGTGACCACTTCGGGCGCGAAGGCGTGGCCGTAGATCGAGGCGCCCTTGGCGACGTAGCCGACGAGGCCGACGACATAGTAGGAAACGGCCGCGACCGACAGGCCTTCGACGGTCTGCTGCAGGCGCAGTTGCAACCGGGCGCGATTGTTCATCGAGGCGAGCAGGTCGCGGTTCTGCTTCTCGACCTCGACATCGACCCAGGTGCGCAGCAGCGTGGTGGCGCGCGTCAGCTTGCGCGACAGGTTGGCCTGACGCTCCTCGACCGAACGGCAGGTGCGCATGGCAGGCGCCATGCGCCGCCGCAAGAACCCCGCCCAGGTGTCATATCCCTGTACGGCTTCTTCCTCGAGCGCTTCCAGCCTTTCGCCGACGATGCCATCATAGGCACGGCTGGCGCCGAAGCGGTACAGGCTCGACGCCGCGTCGGCCTCCAACTCAGCCGCGAGTTCGGTCAGGTCGGCAAGCAATTTCTGGCTGTCGCGGGTCTCGGCGAGTTTCATCTCCAGCGTGATCTGGGCCAGCCTGTCCTCGATACGGCGGGCGCGGCCGGACAGGGCCAGCGCCAACGGCAGGCCGAGCATGGCCAGCGTGCGGTAGGTCTCGATGTCGATCAGCCGCTGCGACAAGGCGCCGGTGCTGGCCGGCGTCAGGCCGCGGTCAAGGATCAGCATACGGGTCAGGCCGTCGCCATCCTGGCGGAAATCGGTGACGATTGCTGCATTGCCGCGTTCGACCAGCGAATAGCAGAGGCTGGTCGGATCGAAGCCGGCGATCGACCGCTCGCCCGCCTGCGTCCATTTGCGGATCTCGAGCCGGATGCCTGAAATAACGGTTCCGGGTGGAGAAAATCCGTTGCCGAACGGCGAATCCTCCTGGCCCTTGCCGCCTTCGGCAAGCGGCCCTTCCCACAGATAGGTGGAGAATTCGGTATGCCGCTCCCAGCGCAGCGAGCCCTGGCCCCATCTCATGGCGTGATGGCGGGCCTGACGGTCGGGCGCGGCTATGCCGAGCCGGCGTGACAGCTCGGAAAGCACCGAATGATCGACGCCGGCGCCACCCTCGGTCATGAAGGCGAGCTGGATCAGCACACGCGGCTTCTCGATCAGCGGGTGCGGACGGGCATGGACTTCGCCCAGCGCACCAGGCCGTCCCTCATGCGCCGGAAAGCCGAGCACGCTGCCCTTGGCGCGCGGCTGAAATTCGAGATTGGACGGGTCGTGCGACACGGCTTGTTCCCCGGGTTTCTTTGAACCCTCTTGCAGTTGCGTCCTCTAGAGCCAATAGGCCGGTGACGCAAACAGCAAAGTTAGCCGAAGACGATATGGGCGCGAGCCGGGAAGCCGACACGCTTCGACCAATTGGATAAATAATTTGACCAGTTGGCGACGCTGGCTTTATCTTGCGCGACACCGGTTCAGCACTCCCAGGCATGCCGTTGAGCGACATTTTTTCCAGGATCGAGCACTCGCGAACCGCCGATGAGGTGGTGCAGCAGATCGAAAGCCTCGTCCTCGAAGGCGTGCTGCGCACCGGCGACCGGCTGCCTGGCGAGCGCGAGCTGGCGCGCCAGTTCGATGTGTCCCGTCCGATCCTGCGCGACGCGCTGAAGGCGCTCGAGGGACGCGGCCTTTTGACGACGCGGCCGGGCGGCGGCACATATGTCGCCGACATCATCGGCCAGCTGTTCACCAAGCCGGTAGCGGACCTGATCTCGACTCATCGCAAGGCGGTGGCCGATTATCTGGAGTATCGCCGCGAGGTGGAGGGGATCGCCGCCGAATATGCGGCGCGGCGCGCCACGCCGGAGGACCTGGCCCTGCTCGACCGCATCATGGCACGCATGGACGAAGCGCACCGCACCGGGGATTTCGACGACGAAGCCGAGATCGACGTCGAGTTCCATCATGCGATCTGCGAATGCGCGCACAACATCCTGCTCCTGCATACGCTGCGCTCCTGCTATAGGCTGCTGTCGGAAGGCGTGTTCCAGAATCGGTTGCTGGTGTTCACCGTGCCCGGCGCGCGCGATGCGCTGCTGGCCCAGCACCGGGCGATCCACATCGCGGTCAAGGCCGGCGACCCGGCCGGCGCGCGGCAGGCGGCGATGGACCACATGATCTATGTTGAGCGGTCGATGGCGCAAGCCGAGCGCAGCGGCGACTGGCAGCGCGTATCGCGGCTCAGGCTCAGGCAACGCTCTGAAGCCGGCGATGCCGAACCGGCGCGCAAACGCTCCTGAACGATATCGATCAAGCGGGGACACGATGAGCGACATTCTCACCATTGCCGACCTCAAGGACCTGGCGCGACGGCGCGTGCCCAGAATGTTCTTCGAGTATGCCGATTCCGGCGCATGGACCGAGAGCACCTACCGGGCCAACGAGGAGGACTTCCAAAAGATCAAGTTCCGCCAGCGCGTGCTGGTCGACATGAGCAACCGCTCACTGGAATCGACCATGATCGGCGAGAAGGTGGCCATGCCGGTGGCGCTGGCCCCAACCGGCCTGACCGGCATGCAGCATGCCGATGGCGAGATGCTGGCGGCGCAGGCGGCCGAGGAATTCGGCGTGCCGTTCACCCTGTCGACGATGAGCATCTGCTCGATCGAGGATGTCGCGTCGGTGACCAAGAGGCCGTTCTGGTTTCAGCTTTACGTTCTGCGCGACAAGGACTTCGTGCTCGATCTGATCGACCGGGCAAAGGCGGCGAAATGCTCGGCGCTGGTGCTGACGCTCGACCTGCAGATCCTCGGACAACGCCACAAGGATGTCCGCAACGGACTTTCGGCGCCGCCCAAGATGACGCTGGCCAACATTGCCAACATCGCGGTCCGCCCGCGCTGGTGGATGGGCATGGCCGGCACGAAGCGCCGCACGTTCCGCAACATCGTCGGCCACGCCAAGGGCGTCGGCGACGTGGCTTCGCTGGCGTCATGGACGACGGAGCAGTTCGACCCGCATCTGTCATGGAAGGATGTCGCCTGGATCAAGGAACGCTGGGGCGGCAAGCTGATCCTGAAAGGCATTCTCGACAAGGAAGACGCGTTGATGGCCGCTGAAACGGGCGCCGACGCGATCGTGGTTTCCAACCATGGCGGGCGTCAGTTGGACGGCGCATCCTCGTCGATCATGGCGCTGGAGGAAATCGCGGACGCGGTCGGCGACAGGATCGAGGTGCACATGGATGGCGGCATCCGCTCCGGCCAGGACGTGCTGAAGGCACTGTGCCTCGGCGCCAGGGGAACCTATATCGGCCGGCCATTTCTCTACGGCCTGGGCGCGCTCGGCAAGGAAGGCGTTACCAAGGCGCTGGAAATCATCCGTAAGGAGATGGACATCACACTGGCGCTGTGCGGAAAACGTCTGGTGACGGACATGGGCAAGGACCAGATCCGGCGCTAGCCAGGTCGGCGACGGCCTGATCACGGAGACAGCGATACGTTGGCAGAACCCGACATTCATTTCCTGGACGCGCGCGGACCGGACGGCATGCGGCTCTACGCAATCGGCGATGTCCATGGCCGGCTCGATCTGCTGGCGGCCATGCATCAGCGAATCGAGAGCGAGCTCGAATGGAAGCCGGCTCGCGACTGGCGCGTCATCCACCTCGGCGACTATGTCGACCGCGGGCCGGACTCCAAGGACGTCGTCGATTTCCTGATCGAGGCGCGCAAACGCGATCCGCGAAACCTGATGCTCGCCGGCAATCACGATCTCGGCTTTCTCGATTTTCTCGATACCCCTGACCCGGACGGGCTTTTCATGCGGTATGGCGGGGTCCAGACGGCGCTATCCTACGGTGTGCCCCTCGCGGCCGACGCCGGCTGGTTCGGCAGGATGGAGACGCTGAGGCGGGGACATCAGGCTCTGCTCGAAGCCGTACCGCAACGCCATATCGACTTCCTGCGTTCGCTGCCCTTCTCAATCAGCTTCGGCGACTTCTTCTTCTGCCATGCCGGCATCAGGCCAGGCGTTGCCCTGGAGAACCAGAATCCGCAGGATCTGATCTGGATCCGCGACGTTTTCCACGATCACGCCGGCCTTTTCCCGAAGATCGTGGTGCACGGCCATACGCCGGTTCCCGAGGCGGAAGTCATGGCCAACCGCGTCAATGTCGATACGCTCGCCTGGCAATCAGGCATGCTCAGCGCGCTCGTTGTCGAGGACGCCGACAAACGCATTCTGACAATGACAATAAGGGAAGCTTGAGTAGTGCGCGTCGCGGAAACACCCGCGAACGGTCCGGCTATTCAGCGCAGCGAAGCGGTGACGCCGTAACCGTCGACGGCGTTGTGGTTGTTGGCGGCATCGGCCGCATAGATGCCGAGACCGCAAATCACGATGGCGGACATCATGGCAAAGGACAGAAGCGCTGCTTTCACGGACGTCATCTCTTGTTGAGCTTCCTGCATCTGTGCACGAGGCGGTTACCAATGCGTTGAAACCGACAATACGTCTCAAAGTTTCGACGATTTCGCGCTTCTAGGCATGTTCTGTATCGGCGGTGTGTCGCACGGGCCACACAAACGTCCATCGCGGTTGCACCGGTGATGCAGAGCGCGCGCCTTCTAGGATGGCGGGCGTACACAAGCCAAGGACGAAACCGGTTTTCCCCAGGCGGATTCACCGTCGCGTGCCAATTTTGCCACGCTCTGGTCCGCAGAGGTGATGCTCAGATCGTCGCCACCCAGGCGCGGGCGATGGCCAGGCCGGCAGCATCGGCATCCGGTCCGTTGCGGGCCATTTCGCCATCGAGCTTGCCGGCCCAGTCGGGGTGGCGCGCTGCAATGATCGGCGCGAAAGAGGCGCTCCAGTCCTTCACCAGCGGCCGGTCGGCCTCGAAATGAAACTGGAAACCATAGACGGCGCGGCCGACGCGGAACGCCTGGTTCTCGGCGACATCATTGCCGGCGAGCCGCACGGCGTCTTCAGGCAGCACGAAAGTGTCGTCGTGCCACTGAAAGATCGGGAACCGTTCCGGAAGCTCGGCCAACACCGGATCGGCCTTGGCATCCGGCGTCAGCGACACGCCGCGCCAGCCGAATTCGTTGGCGCCGCCGATGCGGTTCTCGCCGCCGAAGGCGCGGGCAACAAGCTGGCTGCCGAGGCAGATACCGAGCACGGCGCGGTCCTTGCCGGCGAAATCGCTGATAAGTTCGAGCAGCGCCGGAAAATAGGGATATTCGTCGTCAGCCAGCGCGTTCTGGCCGCCGCCAAGCACCACCATGGCTTCGTGGCCGTTCGCATCGTCCGGCAGCGGATCGCCCTTGTAAGGAAGGCGGATGTCGAGATCGGCACCGGCTTCCGCCAGTGCCGCGCCGACCTGGCCGAGGCCGGTATTGTCGTAGTTCTGGACCACCAGCACCCGCATCGCAAAACCCTGCTGACATGAAAAAGGTGCGGCGAGCGATATCATGGCGCCGGCATTTCAGCCAAGATGCGGGCGCGCGGAGAAAACTATGCCACTGCAAAACCGGGTCGATCCGTTCGGCGCCATCCACGCCGTGCGCGAGCGCGGCCTGTTCATGGGCAATCGCGGCATCATCCACGATCCCGAGACAAGGACGCTGTTGAAAAAACGCTGGGCGCTTCACGCCTGGATCATCTGCGTCTGCGACTTCCGCGACGTGCGGCGCGAGCCGATGGGCCGCAACCGGCCGGGAGGAAAGGCCGGCTGGACCGAGCTGTTCTTCCTCGACGAGGTGACGGCACTGGCCGCCGGGCATCGCCCCTGCTTCTTTTGCCGGCGCGAACGGGCCAAGGACTTTGTCCAGCGCTTCGGCGAAGCCTTCGCCATTGCCGCGCCGCGCGCGCCGCAGGTCGACAAGCGGCTGCACAAGGAACGGCTGGCTTCGGGCGGCAAGCCCCCGGTGGTGGCGGCCGACGAGCTTGCAGGCCTGCCCGACGGCACGATGATCGACGGCGGCGGCGATGCCTACGCCTTGCGTCGTGGCAGGGCGCTGCGCTGGTCGTTCGCAGGATATCGCGGGGCGCGGGATTTCGACGGCCTCGCTGGCCGGACACTGCGGCTGTTGACGCCGCCGACCACCGTGCGCGTGCTGAGGCAAGGCTACGAACCCGTCTGGCATCCTTCCGCCAAGACTTGACGCCAACCGCCGCCTCGCCCATTCCTCGGCGATGCGCGCAAACTACAAGATGCAACGCCTGTTCGTGCCCGACGATCTCGGGCCGGACGCCGAATTCGATGCCGGTCAGCAGCAAAGCCATTATCTCCAGCATGTGCTGCGGCTTGGCGAGGGCGCCGAGATCCTGTTGTTCAACGGCCGCGACGGCGAATGGTCGGCGGCCATCGCGGCCAAATCCAAGAAGGCGGTGAAGCTGAGGGTGCTGGCGCGGCAACGGCCGCAGCCGCCGCTGCCCGATCTCGTCTACTGCTTCGCACCGCTGAAGCAGGGCCGGCTCGACTATCTCGTGCAGAAGGCGGTCGAGATGGGCGCCGGTGTGCTGCAGCCGGTCATTACCCAGCACACGCAAGTGGCCAAACCCTCCCTCGACCGGTTGCGCGCCAACGTCGTCGAGGCGGCCGAGCAGTGCGGCATCCTTGCGGTGCCGCAGGTGCGGGAAGCGGAAAGGTTCGAGCGCCTGCTGACCGGCTGGGACAAGGAGCGGCGGCTGATCTTCTGCGACGAGGACGCTTCGACCAACAATCCCTTGCCCGCGCTGCAAGCGGTAAGCGAAAGGAAGCTCGGCCTGCTGGTCGGGCCGGAAGGCGGATTTTCCGACGAGGAGCGCAAGGTGCTGCGCGCTTTGCCCTTCGTCACCGCCATTCCGCTCGGCCCGCGCATCCTTCGCGCCGATACGGCAGCCGTCGCCGCACTGGCGGTGATGCAGGCCACGATCGGGGATTGGTAGGGTTCTTCCTTCTCTTTGTGGATATGGGAAGAGCCGCATCGTTCAATTCCTGTTGACCTCTGGCTCAGGATTTTTCGCTTGATCGGCTACTGACATTTCGTCCATCTAGCGCCGGCGGTCGTCCGGCCGCCCTGCAGTGCCGCGCGTCGACGCGCAAAGGCCGCTGTAGTACTTTGATTTTGGCGCATATCCCGAAAATCGAGGTCGATTTCGGGCTCGTGCGCCGCAGGGGCTTGATGATGGCGCGCGACACAACCGATTTCCGGCCGATCGAAGGCATGGACGAACTCGTCGCGCACCTGGCGGAGGGCAACAAGCCGCGAGACAAATGGCGCATCGGCACCGAGCACGAGAAATTCCCGTTCTACGTCGACGGCAACGAGCCGGTGCCCTATGGCGGCGAGCGCGGCATACGCGCCATCCTCGAAGGCATGCAGTCAAAGCTCGGCTGGGATCCCATCATCGATGACGGCCGCATCATCGGCCTGGTCGAGCCGACCGGCCAGGGCGCGATTTCGCTGGAGCCCGGCGGCCAGTTCGAACTCTCCGGCGCGCCTCTGGAGACGATCCACCAGACCTGCCGCGAGGGCAACGCCCACCTGGCCCAGGTGCGCGAGATCGCCGAGCCGATGGGCATCCGCTTCCTCGGCCTTGGCGGCAGCCCGAAATGGTCGCTGGCCGAGACGCCGAAAATGCCGAAGTCGCGCTATGAGATCATGACGCGTTACATGCCCAAGGTCGGCACCAAGGGCCTCGACATGATGTACCGCACCTGCACGATCCAGGTTAATCTCGACTTCGAGAGTGAGGTGGACATGCGGCGCAAGATGCAGGTGTCGCTGAAGCTGCAGCCACTGTCGACGGCGCTGTTCGCCAACTCGCCCTTCACGGAGAGCCGACCGAACGGCCTGCAGAGCTGGCGCGGCGACATCTGGCGCGACACCGACAACCAGCGCTCGGGCCTGCTCGAATTCTGCTTCTCGCCCGATTTCGGCTTTGCCGACTATGTCGAATGGGCGCTCGACGTGCCGATGTATTTCGTCATCCGCGACGGGCAATACCACGACATGACGCACGTCACCTTCCGTCAGTTCATGGCCGGGGCCGCCCGCAATGAAATCCCGGACGGATTGCCGACGATGGGCGACTGGGCGAACCATCTGTCGACGCTCTTCCCCGACGTGCGGCTGAAGCGCTTTCTCGAGATGCGCGGCGCCGATGGCGGGCCGTGGCGGCGCATCTGCGCCCTACCGGCCTTCTGGGTCGGGCTGCTTTACGACGAGGCAGCGCTCGATGCGGCCGAGGCGCTGACTTCGAGCTGGACCTATGAGGAAGTGCTGGCGATGCGCAACGCCGTGCCCGAACAAGGCATTTCGGCGCCGTTCCGCAACGCCACGTTGCGCGACATCGCGCGCGACGTGCTTACCATCTCGCGCATGGGGCTGAAGAACCGCGGCAAGAAGAACCGCGACGGCTATGACGAGACCTCGTTCCTCAACACGCTCGACGAAGTCGTGGCGCGCGGCACCACCAGCGCCGAGGAGATGCTGTCGGCCTACCACACACGGTGGGGCGGCTCGATCGAGCCGGTGTTCATGGAATACGCCTATTAACCCTCGGCTTCGAGGCGGCCGAGGTCGTCCAAAAGGCGCTTCAATCGGCAGTGGAAACGAATTAGGCTTCTCCGGCGGAATTTCCGGAGGAGAGACGAATGCCTTCCTTGTTCGACATGCTGGCGCAGGCCCAGAACGGCAACGGCATGCAGGCGCTTGCCCAACAGTATGGGCTTTCCATGCAGCAGACGCAGGCGGCGGTCGCCGCGCTGCTGCCGGCCTTTTCGCAGGGGCTGCAGCGCAACACCGCAGACCCCTATGGGCTCGGCGCCTTCATGACGGCGATGGCGAGCGGCCAGCACGCCAAATATTTCGAGGACGCGACCCGGGCCTTCTCGCCGCAAGGCGTCGATGAAGGCAACGGCATTCTGGGGCATCTGTTCGGCTCCAAGGATTTGTCGCGCGCCGTTGCCAGTCAGGCGGCGCAGGCGAGCGGCGTGAGCCAGCAGGTGCTGCAGCAGATGCTGCCGGCCATAGCCTCGATGCTGATGGGCGGGCTGTTCAAGCAGACGACAAGTCAGATGCAGGCGGCCGGCGGTTTCGGCGGTGGCGGCAACAATCCTCTGGGCGAGATCATCGAGCAGATGATGCGGCAAGGCGGGGGCGTGCAAGCCCCGGCGCCACAACCGCGCCACGAACCACAGCCGCAGGCCCCGATGGACAATCCGCTCGGCAAGGTCTTGCAGGAGATGTTCGGTGGCGGAACGCCGCAGCCACAAAGCCAACCTCAGCCGCCCCCCGATCCCTACGGCGACAATCCGCTCGGCAAGGTACTGCAGGACATGTTCGGCGGTGGTGCGCAGCCGCCGCAAGACCAGCCTCAGCCGCAGCAGACCCAGAGCCCCTATGGCAACAGTCCGCTGGGCAAGATCTTCGAGGAGATGCTGCGGCAAGGTGGCGGTGTATCAGGCGGCGGGCAACCGGCGCCGCAGCCTCAAGCTCGGCAGCAACCCCAGGCGCCGCAGCCGCAGACCAATCCGAGCGGCAGGCCGAGGAACCCATTCGACGATCTGTTCGGCAAGATGTTCGAAACCGGCGCCCAGCAGCGCGACGACTACCAGAAGGGAATGGAATCTATTTTCGACCAGTTCAAGCGCGGCATGGATCGGCGATAGTTCGGCAAAAAAGCAATGATTAGGTGAAATAGTCATCAATGGCTTGATGGGTGCAGCACTGCTCGGCAGTGTCTACTCAGTTTATCGATATGACTTCCTTAACCCGCGTGACGCACCCGGGTATAAAAACATTCGTGACGCCTTAAAGTATGGCAAGCCGCTATCGTCACAATGGAAGCCCTTAGACGAGAGTAATCGCGCCGGCTATGGGATCTTGCCTTTTGGTCTTCGGAATTTTGATCTTGCCGGTGGACGGCTCATCGAGCTTATTGATCGGTTTTAAGCAAAAAAAGAAAAGCCCGGTCCTTGGGAGGACCGGGCAGCGTGCAGGCGAGCCGGCGGGGATCCGGCAGGGAGTGGGAGCCTGCATAACTCTTCAGTCGCGGTAAGCCTCAAAGAGGTTCACAGCGCCCGCGACGGGGGTAGTAACCGGCCGGCGTGATCAGGCCACCTTGCGGGCGCGATGTCCTCGATGGTTTCGACGCGATCGCTGGCGATTTCGCGCAACATCGCCGTCGGATCGCGGCCAAACGGCACGTCGATGGCGACGTGCAGGTCGGCGCGCGTCAGGCCGATATCGGCAAGCTCGGCGTCCGACATCTCGCCGAGGCGATAGAAGGCACGGCGGTTTTTCCAGGCGCGGTAAGCGTTGGAGACGGTATTTGCCACGCGCGTCGCAACGGCCGGACGCGTGGTGATGCGCGAGGTCTCGGTGGCGAAATCAAACGTGGCCATGTCGGTCTCCTTCAGACTCGAACGGGCAAAACCAGGCAATCGGCGCTTAGCAAACAGCGACCGTTCCGGTTTCGATTCACTTCAAGAAATGCATGTCTTTGGCCCAGAACCGGTGTCCACTTTGGGCGACATGCATTGGTTTCATGTGGACAATGCCAATTTGCCACCACGCGATTGATTAATCCAACGAATGTTTCTAATCTTTAGCATCAACATCAATGATGGATTGAACCGATGAAAGCGCCGCTCGATCTCGATCAGTTGCAGACCTTCATCTCGATTGCCGATACCGGCAGTTTTACGCGTGCGGCCGAAGAGGTGCACCGCACCCAGTCGGCGGTGTCGATGCAGATGCGCCGGCTGGAGGAGCGGATCGGCAAGCCGCTGTTCGAAAAGGAAGGGCGCAGCAACCGACTGACAGAGGAAGGCGACAAGCTGCTTTCCTACGCAAGACGGCTGCTCTATCTCAACCGCGAAACGCTGGCCGCCTTCGACGACCGGCGGCTCGAAGGTACCATCCGCATCGGTACGCCGGACGACTACGCCGACCGTTTCCTGCCCGAGATCATGGCGCGCTTCACGCGTTCCAATCCACGCGTCGAACTGACCGTCGTCTGCGAACCGACGCCGGGGCTGGTCGAACACATCAAGCGCGGCAATCTCGACCTGGCGCTGGTGACGCATAATGACGTGCGCGGCCAGTCCGAGGTGGTGCGGCGCGAACCGCTGCTGTGGGTCACCTCGGCCAACCACGCCACGCACGAGCAGGAAACGCTGCCGATGGCCTTTGGCCGGCCAAACTGTATCTGGCGGCGCGCCGCCGTCGACGTGCTTGACCAGCAGAACCGCGACTACCGCATCCTGTTCACCAGTTTTTCCGCAACCGTCATCACCGCGGCGGTATTGTCGGGCCTGGCGATCTCGGTACTGCCGGAATGCGCTTTGCGGCCCGGCATGCGGGTGCTGGGCGAAGCCGACGGCTTCGGCGCCCTGCCCGACTGCCGCATCGGCATCATGCGCGGCCAGACCTCGCGGCCGGAGATCGTCGATGCGCTGGCCCGGCACATTTCGGAAAGCCTGGACAATATCTCGGTGCCGCTTGGCGAAGAGACGGGAACGTTCGATTTCGCGGCACTCGCCTTCAGCAAGATGCGGCGAACCAAGCCGAACCAGATCCTGCCGGGCTGGTAGACGATCAGACGCACCGAACGCTGAACCTGAAAACAGCCAGCTTGACGCCGGCGCGCAACCACCCCCCAATCGGCCGATGAGCGAAGCAGCATCCGAATCACGCAGCAACGCCACCGAATATACGGTGAGCGAAATATCAGGCGCCCTGAAGCGCACGGTAGAGGATGCCTTCGGCAATGTGCGGGTGCGCGGTGAAATCTCGGGTTATCGCGGGCCGCACTCCTCCGGCCATGCCTATTTCACGCTGAAGGACGACCGCGCGCGGCTCGACGCCGTGGTGTGGAAAGGCACGATGGGCCGGCTGAAATTCCGCCCCGAAGAAGGAATGGAGGTGATCGCCACCGGCAGGCTCACCACCTATCCCGGCAAATCCAACTACCAGATCGTCATCGACAATCTGGAACCGGCGGGCGCCGGAGCCTTGATGGCGCTGCTGGAGGAGCGCAAGCGCCGGCTGCAGGCCGAAGGCCTGTTCGATGCGGGCCGCAAGCGCTTGCTGCCTTTCATGCCGCGCGTCATCGGCGTCGTCACCTCGCCGACGGGTGCGGTCATCCGCGACATCATCCACCGGATCAAGGATCGTTTTCCGCTGCATGTGCTCGTCTGGCCGGTGCGGGTGCAAGGCGAAACCGCGGGCGCCGAAGTGACCACCGCCGTCAATGGCTTCAATGCGCTGGCATGGGACGGCGTCATCGAACGCCCGGACCTGCTGATCGTGGCGCGCGGCGGCGGCAGCCTCGAGGACCTGTGGGGCTTCAACGACGAGGCGCTGGCCCGCGCCGTCGCCGCCTCCGCCATTCCGGTGATCTCGGCCGTCGGCCACGAAACCGACTGGACGCTGATCGACCTCGTCGCGGATGTGAGGGCGCCGACGCCGACGGGGGCGGCCGAAATCGCCGTTCCGGTGAAGGCCGACCTCGAAGCGACGCTCGCCAGTCTCGGCGCACGGCTCAAGGCGGCGGTTTCGCGCAATTTCGAACGCAAGCGCCAGTCTGTCCGCGCGGCGGCACGTGCATTGCCCTCGCCCGATCAATTGCTGGCGCTGCCGCGGCGCCGCCTCGACGAGGCGACGAGCCGGCTCGGACGGGGCCTCATGGTTTCGACCGAGCGCAAGCGGGGACGCTTCCTTGCCCTGAAACTGACGCCGGCAATGCTGTCGCAGCGAATTGCCGAGGCGCGGCGGACCAACGAGCGCAATCTCCTGCGGGCACAGGGCGCGTTGCGCACGCTGACGAGAGCGCGGCGCGCGGAACTCAATCGCGCCGCCGATCAGTTGCCCAAATGCGCGCGGGCGTCGCTGCAGCGGCACCGGCAGCAATTGGCGGCGCTGCAGGGCCGCATCACCATAGAACCCACGGCGCGGCGGCAACGGACCCAAAGGGATTTCCTGACCGCGCTGACGCGGCGCAGCACGCGTGCGGCATCGCTGAGGCTGGAGCGGCTGCGCAGTCGCGTGGCCCAGGCCGACCGCTTGCTGGCGACGCTGTCGCACAAGGCCGTGCTGGCACGCGGCTTCGCCCTGGTGAAGGATGCCGACGGCGCCGTCGTCAAGCGTGCGGCGGAATTGTCGGCGGGCATGGCGCTGTCCCTGGAGTTCGCCGACGGCACGGCGGATGCGGTCGCGACCAGCGGCTCGGCGCGGCCACGACCGGCCGCCAAACCCGCGACCAAAGCCAAGGAGCCCGGCAGCCAGGGCTCCCTATTCTGAAGCCGTGACATGACAGACAATCCGCATCATCGGAAAACGCCCTCCGGCAAGCCGCGCGCGCGAAGCTTCGGCATCGGCTTCGACGGCACGCCCGGCCCGTTCAACGCGATCACCGACGTGCCCGGCGTGTCGGTCGGCTATTCCACGCTGATTTCAGGCGATGGGCCGCTCGTCGTAGGCCAGGGACCGGTGCGCACCGGCGTGACCGCGATCCTGCCAAGGCCGCGCAGCGCGCTCGCCACGCCAGTCTTTGCCGGCATCTTCAGCCAGAACGGCAATGGCGAACTGACCGGCTCGCATATCGTCGAGGAGACCGGCGCCTTCAACTTCCCGGTCACCGTCACCAACACGCATTCCTGCGGCGTTTCGCGCGACGGCACGCTGCGCTGGATGAGCCAGGTGCTGCCGGCCGCACTCGACAGCGGCTGGGGGCTGCCGGTGGCGGCGGAAACCTATGACGGCTTCCTCAACGACATCAACGGTCACCATGTGACATCAGGGCATGTTGCCGAGGCGCTCGATGGCGCCGCCAGCGGACCGATCGAGGAAGGCAGCGTCGGGGGCGGCACCGGCATGATCGCCTTCGGGTTCAAGGCCGGTTCGGGCACCGCGTCGCGCATCACCGAATGGCAAGGGCGCGCCTATACTGTCGGCGCCTTCGTGCAGGCGAATTTCGGCAAGCGGCGCAATTTCACGCTTCGAGGCCTGCGCGCCGGGCCGGACCTCGTCGAACCGGCGATCCGTGAAGGCACGCCACGCGCCGAAAAAGGTTCGATCATTGCCGTTATTGCCACCGACGCACCGTTCCTGCCGCATCAGATGAAGCGGCTGGCCCGCCGCGTGCCGCTCGGCGTCGCCATGACGGGCGGCTTCGGCTATCACAGTTCCGGCGACATCTTCCTCGCCTTCTCTACCGCCAATCCCGACGCGACCCTGGCCCCACCGGGCCGGATCGCTCGCGCCGAGTTCATCCCCGACACCGACATCGATCCGTTCTTCGATGCCGTGGTCCAGGGCGTCGAGGAAGCCGTCCTCAATGCGATGGTCGCCAACGAGGACATGACCGGGCGCGACGGCAATTTCGTGCCGGCGCTGCCGAAGGCGTGGCTGAAGGAGAAATTCGGCTGAGACAAACACGCGGACCGAATGGTCCGCGTACTCATACAGGTTTGCTTCTGAATTTATTCTGCGGCCTTGCTCGCTGCCTGCTGGTGCTCGTCGGCCTCGGCCGCTTCCTCGAGCCGGGAGGCAATGAGTTCCTGGATATCGCCGACTTCTTCCTGGATATCCTCCAGCGGTATGCCGACCTCGGCCGCCTTGGCAGCGCATTCCCTGGCCAGCGTTTCGGCCTGCTTCTCGATCCTGGCGTGGGACTGGCAATGGACTTTTTCGCCAATCCATCCCTGCAAGAATTCGATGGCGTGCTCACTCATATTGCTTTTCCCTGGCGGCGAAGCCGGTTGGTAATCATAAACGTCGGCATCCGGTGAAGGATGCATGTCCCCATTCCAGCCGAGTCGCCACCGGACGGCAAGCCGATGTCGTCCAAGGTCCACAGAGCCAAAGGAAATAGAGGATTGAAGAACATTTTCTGTTTCTGGGGGGCGGGTATCGTTTGGCGGGAATCCTGTCCCGCCTCGAGAGGCTGCTTCTACTTGCTTCTTACGGTTTTCAGGTCCGTTTGCATCTCAATGGCTGTCACAACAGCTGCCCGATGACGTTGCCGTTTCCAGGCACAGCCATCGAAGCCGCCGCTATATAGTGACATCCCCATGCAATGTCGACTCTCCCCGCCACCGTGCATGGAAGCCGCGCGAAAGCCGCATAGCTCGCCATGCGATCAGAAGGTCTCGACCCAAGGCCTGAGCTCCAGTTCCCAGGTCCAGGCACTGCGGTGCTGGCGATGGATGGAGAGATAGGCTTCTGCGATCGCGTCCGGCAATAGCCGCCGATCCTGAGGGTCGGGAGCCTCTCCCGGCGCGGTCGACGCAATGGCGCCATCGATGATGAAATGCGCGACATGGATGTTCTTGGGAGCCAGTTCCCGAGCCATGGATTGCGCCAGTCCACGCACGCCGAATTTAGGCATCGCGAAACCGGCCGAGCCGGCGAATCCCTTGACGCTTGCCGTCGCGCCCGTGAAGAAGATCGAGCCCGAGCCTTGCGAAAGCATCCGGCGGGCCGCCTGCTGGCCAACCAGGAAGCCGCCATAGGCCCCGACCAGCAAGGCCTGCCTGACAGCTTCGGGATCGAGCTCGGCGAGCGGCCCACGGGCGCGTCCACTGGCGTTGAAAACCACGAGCGACAACGGACCGGTCTCCTCGGCGACGTCAAACAGGCGCTGCACCGACGCGGCATCGGAGACATCTGTTGCCACGGCTTGGGCGCCGGTCTGCGCCAGCAACGGGTCGAGCTTCTCGACGTTGCGGGCGGCCAGCACGACACGAAAACCTTCCCTTGCGAGAAGGCGCGCAAGCGAGGCGCTCAATCCGGGTCCCGCTCCGGCAATGACGGCGACATTGGATGTCATGAGCATCTCTCTTTCGCGGTGGTGACTGGATTGGACAGGTTGCGCCTTCCCAAGTGGAACGCAAGAGAAAGCATTTCCAAGAAAATCGCGTGTCGTCGTGGCGCGCTTCCCAGGCCCCAAAAACTGCTCCCGGCAAAGAAAAATGGCCGGGCGCGAGGACGGCCCGGCCAGAAAGAAGGTCATAACCTTCAGAGGGGAACATCGTTCGGAGGAATGGAGGAAACCTCGAACGATAATTTTATCTTGAGCCCATTTTCGCGCGCTGGCGACGAATACGATCCTAAAATCGTGCTGTCCTACAAAAATTTCTACCTGCCGAATGGCTCAGCCTGCCGGGGTCTCGGCCTCAAGCAGATCGGCATAATGACGCCGCGCAACGTCGGGATGGGAGCGCAGCCTGCTCTTCAGCACATTGGTTCCGACATCGCGAAACAGCGGATTGTCGGGATCGCTGGCCGGCCCGCGCGCCTGCGCCGCCAGTTCCTCGGGAAGCTCCAGCAGCGGTATCGTGGCATCGAGCCTGGCGCTGAAGAAGAACGGCACCGAGATGCGTTCGACGCCGGCGGGCGGCGTCACGACTCGATGTATGGTGGCTTTCAAATAGCCGTTCGAGGCGAGCTCCAGCAGCTCGCCGATGTTGACGACGAGCGTTCCGGGAATCGGATCCACATCCACCCAGCTTCCGTCATAGTCGACCTGCAGCCCCTTGTTGTCATCCTGGAGCAGCAGCGTCAGGAAGCCACCATCCTTATGCGCCCCAACCCCCTGGTCGCCACCGGTCGCTTCGCGGCCGGGGTAACGCACAATCTTCATGCGATGATTGGGCTCGCCGCGATAGATCGGATCGAAAGCGTCCTCGGCCTGGTCGAGCGACAGCGCGAAGGCCTTGAGCAGGCGGATGGCCACGGCCGTCGCCTTGGCCTGCCAGGCCAGCAGCGCCGGCTTGAGCTCCGGCAATGCCAACGGCCACTGATTAGGGCCCTGCAGCCGCGTCCAGGCAGGAATCCCCGGACTTTGCGCGATGGACGGGCGTTCGACCCCGATGTCGAGCTGCTCGCGCCAGTCGGCCTTGCCCTTGGTCAGTTCACCGCCGGCGCGGGTATAACCTCGGAATTGCGAGGAATTGACCATCTCGATCGCCAGCTTGTCGGCTTCCGGCAGGGCAAAGAAAAGCCGCGAAGCGGCGAGTACCTCGCTGATGTCGGCCCATGGGATGCCGTGGCCCGCCAGATAGAAAAAACCGATGTCGCGCGACGCGGAGCGCAGATCCGCCAGAAACGTCCGGCGCTCCGACGCGCCTTGTTCGAGACGGCTCAGATCGAGCACGGGCACTATTCTGGGCATATCAGCTCCTTCCCGGGTTCTTTCCGGATGCTGCTTGAAAACTTCACCCGGAAAAACCGGGCCCGTGGATGTGCTGCTCCCTTTTCAGCGGACGAAGCCGCCATCGATGCCTCAAATCTCATGGAGTTAAGCTCGCCGGGAAAGGAACGATCGGCTTTTCGATGCGGCCGGGACGAACAATTTTTCTATTTGGGCGGGCAGCGTGATGATGAGCGCGATCATTGCGCGAAATACGGGCGTGTCATTTCAGGCACAGCGCGAAGCTGTCATTGGCCCTTGAACGGCCGCGTGGGAGGCGCGTAACATCACGCCACTTGAATTTGAGTCTGTTTCATTCGTCCGGGCTAAAGTCCGGATCGGTTTGGATAATTCCTTGAACACGCAAGCAATCGGCAGCGCGGCGGGGCGCGGCAAATCGTTTGCCCATGTGGCGCAAGCCTCCTGGGGCAAGGGCCTTGGCACCTTGCTGCGTATCATGCGCATGACGCTGCGCCATCCCTGGCAAGTCGCCATCACCATCGTCTCGACCTTCATCGCCGCGACGCTGCAGCTTTTCATTCCGCGCCTGCTGGGACGCGCCATCGACCAGGCGCAAGGCGTGGTGGCTGCCGGTGCAAATGCCGCGGCCGAGCAGGCGCTGTGGAATACGGCGCTGACGCTGCTCGTCGTCAGCATCCTGCGCGGCCTCTTCACCATGGCACAGAACTATTTTGGCGAGGCGGTCGGCCATCGGACCGGCTATGAGCTGCGCCTGGCATTCTACGAGAAGATCCAGCGACTGAGCTTCTCCTTCCACGACAAGGTCCACACCGGCGACCTCATCACGCTCGGGCTGCTCGACCTCGACGGCGTGCGCATGTTCTTTTCCACCGGCATACTGCGCGTCGTGCTGCTTGGCGTGCTGATCGGCGTCGGCGCCTATCTCTTGATCAGCACCGATCTCGTGCTCGGGCTCTTGAGCCTGAGCTTCGTGCCGTTCGTCGCCTGGCGGTCTTCGGTTACCCAGCTCAGGCTGCGCAGCACCTGGCTGATGCTGCAGGAGCGGCTGTCGGTGCTGAGCCGGGTGATGGACGAGAATCTCGGCGGCATCCGTGTGGTGCGCGCTTTCGCGGCGCAGAAGCACGAGATGGAAAAGTTCGACCGGGCCAAGCAGAACGCGCTGGACCTCGCCAATGAGCGCGTCGATATCCGCGTCAGCAACACCAGCGCCATGAATTTCTCGTTCCTGGCTGCCATGGGCCTCGTGCTGTGGTTTGGCGGCCAGAAGGTGATGGCAGGCCAGATCAGCGTCGGCACGCTGGCCCAGTTCCTCACCTTCATGACCATTTTGCAGATGCCGGTTCGCCAGCTCGGCCTGATGGTCAACTCCTTCGCGCGCGCTTCGACCTGCGGCACGCGGCTGTTCGAACTGCTCGACGCCGAACTCGACATCAAGGATGCGCCCGACGCCAAGGACCTCGTCATCAGTGACGGCGTGCTGCGCTTCGAGGATGTCGGCTTCCGCTATGAGGGTGCGGGCGAGCGTCCGACGCTTTCCGGCATTTCCTTCGAGGCCAGGTCCGGCAAGACGATCGGTATCGTCGGCCCGCCAGGCAGCGGCAAGTCGACCATCGCACACCTGATCCCGCGCTTCTACGACGTCACCTCGGGCGCTATCACCATCGACGGCCAGGACATCCGCGGCGTCACGCTGCAATCGCTGCGCAAGGCGGTCGGCGTGGTGCAGCAGGACGCATTCCTGTTCACGACCTCGATCGAGAACAACATCGCCTATGGCAATCCCTGGGCGCGGGAGACCCGCATCGGCCAAGCCGCAGAGTATGCCCAGCTGCACAATTACATCATCGGGCTTCCGGCGGGCTACACCACGGTCGTCGGCGAACGCGGGGCGTCGCTCTCCGGCGGCCAGCGCCAGCGCCTGACCATCGCGCGCAGCCTGATGCTGCGACCATCGGTGCTGGTTTTCGACGATTCGACGGCCGCGATCGATGCCGGCACCGAGCAGCGGATCCGGACGGCGATGAAGCGCTTTGCCAAGGACCGCGTGACGCTCATCATCTCGCACCGGCTGAGCTCGCTGATGCATGCAGACCATATCCTGTTCGTGGAAGGCGGCCGCATCGTCGAGCGCGGCACGCATGAGGAATTGCTGGCGCTCGGTGGCCGTTACCGCGCGCTCCACGACCTGCAGCTGCAGCCGGACGACGACCGGCTCGAGGGAGCCGCATGATGTCGACGCAGGACGATGACGAGAAGGAAGACAAAAGCGGGCGGCCGACAAAGGCGGTCGTCGGTTCGCACCGCGACGAGGAAGAGGTTTTCGGCAAAGCCTATGACCCGCGCATCGTGCGGCGCATCTGGAGCTTCGTGAGCCCGTATCAGGGGCGGATTTACATCTCGGTCGCGGCGGTGCTTGTGTTCACGCTGACGCAACTGGCGATCCCGCTGATCATCCGCTACGCGATCGACCATGGCATGGCGCCGGGCAGGCTCGACCGGTCGGTGATGATCTGGGCGACTGGCATCTTCGCCGTCATCATCCTCATCAACTATGCCGCCAGCCATGTGCAGGAAAGCGTCGTAGGCAAGGTGGCCGAGAACGTGCTGTCGGATCTGCGCCGCGCCATGTTCGGCCACCTCCAGCGTGTCTCGCTGAGCTTCATGGACAAGACCGAGGTAGGCCGCCTGATGTCGCGCCTGCAGGGCGACGTCAATTCGATGCAGGAGTTCCTCGAAACGTCGGTCATGTCGGTGGGCGATATCGTGCTGCTGTTCGGCATCGTCAGCGTGCTTTTGTGGCTCGATTTCCGGCTCGGGCTGCTGACGCTGTCGACCATGCCGATGCTGTTCATCGTGCGCCTGTTCTGGCTGCCACGCGCCAAGGTCGCCTTCATGGCGGCGCACGAAACGAATTCAATCGCCAACGGCGCGCTGGCCGAAGGCATTCACGGCGTGCGCACGGTACAGAGTCTCGAACGCCAGCACGTCAATTTCGACCTCTATGACGAGAAGGTGCTGTCCAATCTCAATGCGCATCTCAGGTCGGCGAAATACGCGCAGGTAATGGTGCCGATCGTCGACACGCTGACCGGCATCGCCATGGCCACGGTCATCGTCGTCGGCGGCTCCATGGTGCTCTCGCACGGTCTCGATGTCGGCATCATGGTGGCGTTCCTGTTCTATATCCAGCGCTTCTTCGACCCGATCCGCTCGCTCACCATGCAGTACAGCGTCATGCAGCGCGCCATGGCTTCGGGCCAGCGCATCTCCGAAGTGCTCGACGTGCCGGTGGAGGTCAGCGACAGGCAAGGCGCCATCGCGCTGTCGGGCGACATGGACGGCTCGGTCGAGTTCAGGAACGTCACCTTCGGGTACCGGCAGAACCAGCCGGTGCTGAAGAACATCTCCTTCCGCGTCAATCCGGGCGAGACCGTCGCCCTGGTCGGCCCGACCGGCTCGGGCAAGTCGAGCTCCATGGCGCTGGTCCACCGCTTCTACGATGTCTGGTCGGGCCAGGTGCTGGTCGGCGGGCATGACGTGCGCGACCTCACTCAGGACTCGCTCGGCGAGCAGGTGGCGATGGTGCTGCAGGAGCCGTTCCTGTTCTCCGGCACGGTGCTGGAGAACATCCGCTACCACAAGGCCGACGCCACCCGCGAAGAGGTGGTGCGCGCCGCGCAGGCCGTTGGCGCGCACGACTTCATCGAGGACCTGCCCGACGGCTACGACACCGAACTCGAGCAGCGCGGCGGCAATCTGTCGCTCGGCCAGCGCCAGTTGATCAGCTTCGCGCGGGCGCTGGTGGCCGATGCCAAGATCCTTGTCTTGGACGAAGCCACGGCCAGCATCGATTCCTACACCGAGATGCTGATCCAGAAGGCGCTGGTAAAACTGCTGGAGGGCCGCACCGGCCTGGTCATCGCCCACCGGCTGGCCACCATCCGCGGCGCCAACCGCATCATCGTGCTGCAGAACGGCGAGATCGTCGAAAGCGGCAATCACGACCAATTGATGCAAAGACAGGGCCTCTACGCCCGCCTCTACAACATGAACTACGCCTCGTTCGACGACATTTCGGAAGGCGAGATGGAAATGGACGTGGCCGTCGGCAAGGCGACGTGACCGCGCATTGACCCAACGCTGAGCGCTCTTACGGCCAGTTCCATCCGATGGGGCGGGAAGGATTCCGGCTGTTCCGGATCACCCTGGCACGAACAGTCGGATCTCCTGACGCATCGCATCCCGATCCACAAGGCAGTGAACTTGGACGGGGATAAATCCGTGCCTGTTGCGGCGGAGCAATCCTCATCGCCCCGGTCTTCAAACGATCAGATCGTCAATTCTGATCGGCAAGTCGCGGATCCGCTTGCCTGTCGCGTGGTAGACGGCGCTGGCGACGGCAGCGGCGGTACCGACATTGCCGAGTTCGCCCAGGCCCTTCACACCAGCCGGATTGACCTCATGGTCGATCTCCGGGACCAGTATCACCTCGAGATCCCTGATATCGGCATTCACTGGGACGAGATAATCCTGCAGGTCGCGGTTGACGTAGCGGGCATAGCGGGTGTCGATCTCGGTCGCCTCATGCAGGGCCTGGCCAATGCCCCAGATCATGCCTCCCATCAGCTGGCTGCGCGCGGTGCGCGTGTTCATGATGCGGCCGGCCGCGAACGCCCCGACGATGCGCGGCACACGGATTTCGCGCGTGTAGCTGTTGATGTGCACCTCCACGAATTCAGCCCCGAACGCATATTTCACCGAATCCGCATCGGACTCGCCGCCGTGGAATTCCGACTGGCCGGCATAGAGCTTCTTGAGCGCTTCGGGGGTCGAGCCCTTCGGCGCGAATTCGGCATATTCCTCGATAGCGCCTACCTGCATGGCCTTGAATATGTCGGCAGTGCTTGCCGATGCCCCGCCCTTGGTGAGAATCCGTCCCTCGTGGAGGTCCAGCTCCTCATTGTGCGAGCCTGCAAGAGGGCCACCCTCCGCTACCGCTGCCGCGAACAATTTCGTGCGCACAGCATCACACGCCTTGAGCACGGCCGAACAGACGCTGGCAGTGGATATCGAACCTCCCGATACCGGTGCCGGCGGCAAGGCACTGTCGCCCATCTCGACGGCGACCTTGCCGATGTCGACACCGAGGCGTTCCGCCGCCATCTGGCCGGCAACGGTTCGCACACCGGTGCCGATTTCATGCGAGCCGCACTGCACGCGCACGTCTCCTTCCGACGTCAGGCGCACGCGGGCCGCGCATGGCGCGGCCGCGGTCGGGTAGACTGCCGTCGCGCATCCCATGCCGACGAGCCAGTCGCCGTCACGCATCGAGCCGACTTTCGCATCCCGTCTCGTCCAGCCGAAGGCATCGGCGGCCTGATCGTAGCATTTCATCAGCGACCGGCTGGAGAACGGCTTGCCGCCGATCGGCTCCTTCTGGGGCTCGTTGGTCCGGCGAAATTCGACCGGATCCATGCCGAGCGCGACGGCCATCTCGTCCATGGCGTTCTCGAGCGCATAGACGTAGGGCGTCTCGGGCGGCGAGCGCATATAACCGGGCGTGTTGCGATCCGCCTGAACGAGCGAGACATGCGTCAGCACCGAGCCATAGGCATACATGCGACCGGTGGCCGAAGTCCCGCCGACGACATAGGGATCGGGCCTGGAGGTCACCTCCCAGCCTTCATGGCCGAAAGCAGTGATGCGGCCGTCCTTGCCGGCGCCGATGCGGATGCGGTGCCGGGTTTCGGCCCGATAGGTCTGGGTGCCGAACGCCTGCATGCGGCTGACCACACAGCGCACCGGCCGGCCAAGCCGCCTGGCGGCCACAGCCACGATGGCCGTTCGCGCCGTCATCGGCCCCTTCGAGCCGAACGCGCCGCCTACGTTAGGGCAGACGATGCGCACATTCGCGGGGTCGAGCCTCAATTGCCGCGCCAACTCGACCTTCCAGCCGGTCACGTTCTGGGAGGGCTCGTAAACGGTCAGCTGGTCGCCTTGCCAAACAGCGGTGGTCGAGAACAGCTCTATCGGGTTGTGATGCTGGGTCGGCGTCGAATACCGCGCATCGATCTTCACCGGGGCCAATTCATAAGCGGCATCGAAGTCGCCGGCCTTGACGTCCTCCTTGAACAACGGGCTTTTGCCGGCGGCGTCGATAGTCTTTGTCCCCGGCATGTCGAAACTGGCAGTCGGTTTTTCCTCGGTATAGTCCGCGCGGATTCTTTGCGCCGCCTCCTCGGCCGCCTCGAAGGTCTCGGCGACCACCAGCGCAATGATCTGACCGTCGTGGAAGATCGCCTTGTCATGCAGCGGCCCGATAGAACTCGCGCCGGTGTTTCCGAATTTCGGCGCCTCGACCTTGTCGAGGTCGCCATAGGTGACGATGTCGAGGACGCCGGGCACCAAGCGCGCGTCATCCAGGTAAAGCCTGGCGACCTTGCCCCTGGCGATGCTGCTCGTCGCGAGCACGGCGTGCGCAATGTTGGCGGCCGGGAGATCCGCCGCATATTCGGCCTGACCGGTCACTTTCAGCCGCGCATCGATACGCGGCAGCGGCTGTCCCATATTTTCCTTCGGCTGTGGAGCGGCGACGTTCATGATCACACCTTCATGTCACGGGTTTCGAGCAGCCCCCTGATCAAGGTTCGCTTGCCGAGTTCTATCTTGAATGCGTTGTGCCGACGCGGCTGGGCCTCGGCGAACGCGGCTTCGGCCGCCTCGGCCGCCGCTGCCTCGTCGAGCACCTTGCCGCGCAGGATCTCCTCCGCCGCTCTTGCCCGCCAGGGTACGGTGGCCACGCCGCCAAGCGCGATGCGCGCCTCGTTCACGGTCTCGCCGTCGAGGTCGAGGGCGACCGCGGCCGATGCAAGGGCGAACGCGTAGGATTGCCGATCGCGGATCTTGAGATAGCGCGAGCGCCTGGTCCATGCGCCGGCGGGCACCTCTATGGCGGTGACGATCTCGTCGGGTGCCAGGTCGGTCTCGATGTGAGGGCTGTCCTCGGGCAGGCGATGCAGGCTGGCAAACGGAATCTTTCGCCGCCCGCTATGCCCCTGTACATGAACCGTGGCGTCAAGCGCGATCAGGGCCTGGGCAAAATCACCGTGATAGGTGGCGATGCAGTTCTCACTGGTCCCCAGCACGGCATGCTGGCGGTTGAATCCTTCCATCGCGGCGCAGCCCGAGCCTGGCTCGCGCTTGTTGCATGGCCATGAGGTTTCGCGGAAATATTCGCAGCGGGTCCGCTGCAGGATGTTGCCGGCAAGACTTGCCATGTTGCGCAGCTGGCCGCTTGCCGCCAGTTGCAGGCTTTCCGCGATCACCGGATACCGACGCTTGATCTCGGCATTCTCGGCCGCGTCGCCCATCCGCACAAGAGCGCCAAGGCGCAGACCCTCACCACCGGTCTCGATACGCCGCAGTGCCGGTTCGGAGAGACCGTTCAGATCGAGCAAGCGTTCCGGCCGGGCGACGCCGAGTTTCATATAATCGGCGAGATTGGTGCCGCCGGCGATGAACTGCGCGGGGGCTTGCGTCGGCGGATGCGTGGTGGCCGAGCGCGAGGCGACGGCGACCGCCGCGGAGAGGCTGGCGGGCCTCTCATAGACGAAAGGATGCATCTCAGGCTCTCCTGATCTGGTCGCGGGCCTGTACAATTGCCGCGACGATGTTCGGGTATGCCGCGCATCGGCAAAGATTGCCGCTCATATATTCGCGAACGTCGTCCTCCGAACCGGCATGTCCCTCGTCGACGCAGCCGATCGCGGACATGATCTGGCCGGGCGTGCAATAGCCGCACTGGAACGCGTCGTGATCGATGAAGGCCTGCTGCATCGGATGCAGGCCGCCATCCGTCGACGCCAACCCTTCGACGGTGGTTACCGCCTTGCCTTCATTCATCACCGCGAAGCTGAGGCAGGAGAGCACGCGATGACCATCGACGAGCACCGTACAGGCACCGCATTGGCCATGGTCGCAGCCTTTCTTCGTGCCCGTCAGGCCGACATGGTCGCGCAAGGCGTCGAGCAGGCTGGTTCGGCTGTCGAGCGCCAGATTGTACGGCTGCTTGTTGATGGTGAGTGTCGTCATGACAGGCTCGTTTGGCTTGGCGGCAGCAGACGCTGGCTCCTCGGACCTGGCGGTCGAGGCCAGAAGCGGAGTCACCGCAGCTGCGGAAACGGTCGCGGTCATGAAGCTTCGTCTGCTGAGACCGGAGGAATTTGGGGGAACATGCTCGGACATCGCTGGCTCCGTCGCTGGCTACGTCGCGACCAAACCTCTTATTGGGGCCATTGTTCCGGGCCATCCGCGATAAAACGCAAAAGGAAGACGGCTCGCAAGGCAAGCCGCCCGGTTTGGATGCAGGATCGGAGCGCTTCGTTCGAGACCGTCCCGTCCTTCCGTGGCGAATTTGCAGAACTCTCGGCGTGCGGCCGATCCCCTAACAAGGCGCGCGGGCCGTCACTGCTGGCGGGCAATTCCGAGAATATCAAGCGCCTGCGCGGCAGAAGCTATCGGGCGTCCCGTGCGACCGGCGGCATCGACGATCGCCGCGACCCGTTCGGCATTGTCGCGGGCGAGGCTGCCATCGGCGTGCCAGAGAGAGTTCTCGAAGCCGACCCGCACGTGCCCTCCCGCCGCGATCGCCGCCGTCAGCGCCAAGGTCTCGCCCCGTCCGAAGGCGCAGACCGACCATACGGCGCCTTCAAGACCATGCGCGTCGAGCCCTTCAAGGAAGACATCGAGGTCTTCGGGCCGGCTTTCCTGATCGGCGGCATAGCGCCCAAGGACGAACAGCAGCCGCGGGCTTGTGGGCTCCGTCAGAATGCCTCGCCGCCGCAGATCGATGAAACGGTCGAGATCGGCTCGATCATAGAGAATGTGCTGGACCGAGATGCCTTCCCGGCCGGCCCATGCGAAGAAGCGGGCCGGCTCCGCCTCGCCATCGCTGACTATCTCACGCAAGCCGATCGAGACGGAAACCGGATGAAGCGCCCGAACAAGATCCATCTGTTCGCGTGGCGAATAGAGCCCGACCGCTTCGGTCGTGATCTGGATCGCCATGACGCCCTGCGTCCGCTCCCGGATCGCCGCGATGGCATCCCGGTAAAGCGCGGCGTCAAGCGTGTGCCGGCCTGAAGCATCGCGGACATGCACATGGATGGCGGCGGCGCCGGCAACGAGACACTGCCTCGCCGTTTCGGCAAGTTCGTCGGCGGTCATCGGCAGTCCCGGATGATCGGCCTTCGTTCTGCGCGCTCCGTTCGGCGCAACCATGATCAGCAACGGCTTCAATTTCATCTCCAGGCCCAATTGGCTCTCCCGCAAGCTGGTTTTCCATGCTTCATTTCACCGACTCGCACAGGTAGGACAGCATGAACGCCACCGCCCAAGGGATTTCCGCCTTCGCCACCGCCGCCGAACTCGGCCGCGCGCTCGCGGACGGCAGCACATCTTCGACCGAAATCGTCCGGCGCGCACTGGATCGTGTCGGCGTTCATGACAATTCGCTGCATGCGTTCGTCCGGCTGTTTCCCGAAGCTGCGCTCCAGGCCGCCGGGGAAGCCGACGAGCGTCGCCGTCGAGGCGCCTCGAAAGGGCCGCTGGACGGTATCCCTTTCGCGGCCAAGGATCTGCTTGACGTCGAAGGCTATCCGACCCTGGCTGGTTCGAAAGCGCTTCCCGGCGAACCCGCAACCGCCACGGCAACGGCAATCGAACGCCTTGTCGCGGCCGGGATGATCCTGCTGGGCAAGGTCCACACCGTGGAATTTGCTTTCGGCAGTTGGGGGACCAACCCGGTCGCCGGTACGCCCCTGAACCCGCGTGACAGCGCCACCCCGCGCGCGCCGGGCGGATCGTCGAGCGGTTCGGGCGTGGCCGTCGCCGCCGGACTGGTGCCGGTTGCGCTCGGCACCGACACTACGGGCTCCATCCGCAATCCGTCCGCCATGTGCGGTATCGTGGGCCTGAAGACGTCCTTCGGCCTTGTCGGGCGCGGCGGCTTGCTGCCGCTTGCCATGTCCTTCGACAGCATCGGTCCCATGACCCGGTCGGTGGAGGATGCAGCCCTTCTGCTGGCCGCGCTCGAGGGTCCCGATCCCGGCGATCCGGCCACCTTTGGCGTGGCGCCGACCTCGCCGCTCGACGGGCTCGAGCGGAGCATATCGGGCGTTCGCCTGCGCATCCCCTCGGCCGCGGACCTTGCCGGTGTAGACCCCGGCATACTGGGCCGCTTCGACTCCACCGTCGCCGAACTGGAGGCGCTCGGTGCCAATGTCGATCGGATGCCGATGCCGCAATCTTACGACACCTACAAGGCCCTGGCCGGCGACATCATGGCCGTCGAAGCCTGGCATCATCTCGGCCGTTACGTGGAACCCGCGGGCAGCATCGTCGGCACGGCGATCCGCATGCGGGTTCTCAAGGGCAGGGAAATCGGCCTTGCGGCTTATCACGAGTTGATTGCAAGGCGCCGGGCCGCGCAGATCCAGTTTCATCGCGATCTCGAGGGCGCCGATGCGTTCCTGACGCCGACGGCGCCGATTACCGCGCCGCCATTGTCCGACATCGATGAGACAACGACCCCGCTTGGGACGTTTACCCGCATGGTGAACCTCCTCGACATGGCGGCGCTCAGCGTCCCCATCGGTCTCGTCGATGGTCTGCCCGCAGGATTGCAGATCGCGGTTCGCCGCTTCCAGGATCCGCTGGCGCTGAGGATCGGGCGGGCGCTTGAGATCCGGCGCCGCGGCCTGTTCGAACAGCCGCCGGGCTACGCCACGCCGTAAGCTGCCCCGTTCATTCACCGCTCGCATACAGCCAACGTGCGACAAGAGCGTCGGTGTCGGCACCGAAATCCGCGCGCGCGCCTTCGGAAAAAACCGTGCCGTTCTTGACCACATAGACGTAGTCGGTGATGGCAAGCGCTGCGCGAATATCCTGGTCGACCAGCAGCACCGCCTTGCCGAGTTCGTGGGCAAGATCGCGGACGATATCGTAGATCGTCTCGCTGGTCTGCGGATCGACCCCGGCGGTCGGTTCGTCGATCAGATAGACCGACGGATCGGCCATCAGGCTGCGTGCGATCTCGACCTGTCGCTGCTGCCCCCCCGAGAGCTGGCCGGCAGGCTGCGCGCGTTTCTCGCGAACGACGGGAAATCGCTCATAGACATGTTCCAGTTTCTCGGTCAGCACCGTCTTCTTCGGCCTTGCATGCCAGAGACCGAGTTTCAGGTTCGATTCGACCGAGAGATGAGGAAAGAGGCTCGGCCGCTGCGGCAGGTAGGCCAGGCCAAGGCCCAGCATCCGGAAGGGCGGGTTTCCGGTGATGTCCACGTCTCGCAGAAGCACCCGGCCGGCACTCGGTTTCAGAAAGCCGAACAACGCCTTGAGAAGCGTCGACTTGCCCGTGCCGTTCGGCCCGACCACACAGGAAATGCGGCCAGGCCAGGCCCTGACCGAAACGTCGCGCAATATGTCGATGTCGCGCGTATAGCCGGCGACAAGGTTCTCGCAGGCGACCAGCGGCGGAGTCGACGCCAGGGCAGCGGATTCCATCATTGTGCTTCCCGATGCGTTGCGCGGGATCCCGTATAGGCGTGCACGACCTCGGGATTGCGCAGCACCTCGGCGACCGCGCCGTCGGCGATCTTGCGCCCCCGCGCCATAACCATGACGCGCGTTACGACCGACTGGATGGCCTCGAGGTTGTGATCGACAACGACGATGGTGTGACCGTCGCGATTGAGGCTCCTTATGTGCTCGATGATCTCCTCCAGCAGGCGCGGGTGGACGCCGGCGAAGGGCTCGTCCAGAAGCAGCAGTCTCGGTTTGAGCATCAGCGCCCGGCCAAGTTCCAGCAGCTTCTGCTGGCCCCCCGAAAGCGCTCTTGCATAGCTGTCGGCGAGATGATCAAGCCTCAGGAAAGCAAGAACCCCACGGGCGCGCTCCTCTGCCGCGGCGCGCCGTTCAGCCGGGTCGGAAAGCGCCGGCACGATCAGGTTTTCCAGCACGGTCATGCGGCGGAACAGGCGGGGAACCTGAAAAGTACGGGCAACACCGCGGCGCGCGAAAAGATTAGCCGGCGAGCGCGCCATGTCGGTGCCCTCGACGAGGATGGCACCGCCGTCGGGTTTGAGCGCGCCCGTCACCATGTTGATGGTGGTCGTCTTTCCCGAGCCGTTGGGACCGATCAACCCGACAATTTCGCCGCGGGCCAAGGCAAAGGATAAGCCTTCGACGGCATGGATGCCGCCGAAATGCTTGGCAAGACCACTGACCGAGAAAAAGCTGGTGTCCCTTTCAACCGGCATGGGGTTCCTCGGTGGTAGCGGCAGGAACAGGCGCTTGCTCCCGCGGCCGTGCGCGGAAACGCGCCCAGTTTTCAACCATCGGATACAGGCCGTTCTGCGCGAAGCGTTGCACCAGGATAAGCGCCAGGCCCATCAGCACGAAACGCCATTCGCCGTAGGACCGCAGCGTCTCGGAAAGCAGGAAAACGACGACTGCGCCGACCACGGCGCCGGGCAGGCTTTCGATACCGCCGATCACCGCCATCGCGATGACCAGACCCATCTCCGGAAGGATAGCCATGTTGGGCGTCAGGATGCCGATGAAGTGGCCGTAATAAATGCCGGCTATCGCCGCGATCACGCTGGTCACCACGAAGACGAGGATCTTGTAGCGCGTGATATCGACCCCGCTGGCGCGCGCGGCGCCCTCGTCTTCCCGGATGGCACGCAGAAAAAGACCGACGCGGGTCGCCAATAAGGCGTTCATTCCCAATACCGCCAGGACGACGAGCGCAAGGCCGAGATAATAATAGGGCAGGTCCGATCGACCGGAAAAGAGGCCTGGTACCGGCAAGCCCAGCATGCCGCGTGTGATGTCTTCCTCCGCGACCAGCACGAGGCGGAAGATTTCCGAAATGGCAAGCGTGAAGAGGGCCAGATAAGGCCCGGAAAGCCTCAGCACGAGCGCGCCGATCAGGGCGCCCGCCACGACGGCAAGAGCGATGGCGGCAAGAATGGCGAGCGGCAGGGGCATGCCGATCTGACCAACGAACAAGGCCGAGGCATATCCGCCCAGCGCGGCAAAAGCCACATGGGCGAAGGAGAACTGACCGGCGAACCCGGCAAGCAGCGCCCAGCTCGCGGCAAGCAGCGCATAGTACCAGGCGATGGCGCCGACGTGGGTCCAGTACGGCCCGACGCCGAGCGGCACCAGCAACGCCACCACGAACAGAATCGCCTGGGCCGATTGCGAGAATGTTGGACGGATCATTGCCGTGATCCTATTCCAGCCGCAGATGCGAGCGGCCGAACAAGCCGGTCGGCCGGAAGAGCAACGCAATGACGAGCAGCAGCGCTCCGAACGCCTGCGTATAGGCAAGCGCGCGATTGGGGTCCGGCAGATAGCCGACACCCAGCCCTTGCACCAGGCCGAGCAGGATGCCGCCGGTAATGCTTCCGCCGACGGAACCCATGCCGCCGAGGACGATGATGATGAAGGCCTGCACGGCAGGCAACTCACCCATCGAAGGCGACAGGGCGAAGATCGGCGCGATCAACGCCCCTGCCCCGCCAGCAAGTGCCGAGCCGATGCCGAAGGCGATGGTGTACATGCGGCGCGGATCGATACCGATGACCGCGGCGGATTCGCGGCTCTGGCTCACCGCATCGAGCGCCTGGCCGAGCGAGGTGCGCTTCAGGAAAAACGTCAGACCGACAAGCAGGACGACGGCAGCGACCGCAGCGATCAGCCGGTCGTAAGGCAGGATCAACGGACCGAGGATCAGCGCTCCCGTCATAAAGGACGGCGGCGCCTTGGCGAATGGGCCGAAGACGACGAGGCCGAGATTGGTGATCAGAATGGTGAGACCGAACGTGACGATAATGGCGTATTCGTCCTTGCGCTCGACCTTGTCGGTATACATCGGCGCTATGACGAGCCTCTCGAAGAGCACGCCGAAGATGAACAGGGCCACCATCGCGCCGGCGACACCGACAAGCGGCGGCGCATGGAACCAGCCAATGATGTAGTAGGACGCATAGCCGCCCAGCATATAGAGCGATCCGTGGCCGAAATTGACGACCTTCAGCACCGAGAAGACCAAAGTGAGCCCCGCCGCCGTCAGCGCGAAAATGAGGCCGATGACCAGGCCGTTGACGGCCAGGAGGAGGAAATAGCTCATGGGTTCACATCACCTCGTTGTCGGCCGCCTGTCCAGCGAAGCGGCCGCCGGCGGCCATGGAGCCGCCGGCGTGCCGTTCATTTGCCGGGCATGACCTTGTCGGTGGTGGCCCACTTCTTCGGATAGACGATCGCAGCGTCCTCCGGCGCCTGGTTCACGGCCGTGTATTGAATGATCGTGAACGGCACGTCGACGAACTGATGGAAAGCCCAGTCGGGCGATTTGGTGGTCGGGAAGGTGTAGGTGGCGTTCACCCCTTCATATTTGATCTCTTCCAGTGCCTTCACGATCGCCGCGCGGTCGGCCGAGCCTGCCTTCTTGATCGCCTCGACGACGACACCGAACGTGTCATAGGCCTCCATGGCCACGCCGGTCGGTGCCCTGTTGTAGCGTTCTGTGAACGCCTTCACGAATGCCTTGGCCTTGTCGTTCCATTGCGACTTGGGCTGCGCGACGTTGACGATGAGAAGATTGTTGGCGCATTCGCCGTCGACTTCCCACACTTCCTTTTGCAGCAGACCCGAGGAGCCGATGAGGGCCGTGTCGGCGGTCGGTGCGAGGCCGAGCTGGCAGGCCTGCTTGACGAGCTGGTATTGTGCCTGTCCGGCGATTACCATCTGGATCGCATCGGGCCTCGGGCTCTGGTTCATCAGGCGCAGCAGCGCGGGCGTGAAATCCTGCTGGTTGAGGTCGATCGTCGCCAGCGTATAGGGGACGTTCTTGGCCTTCAGCTCATCGGCGATGACCTTGGCCCCGCCTTGGCCGAAATCCGTGTTTTCGGCGATGATGGCGATGTTCTTGAAACCTTGCTCGACCGTCCAGTCGGCTGCCTTGACGTAAACGAGCGAGTTGGCCGGAGCGAGACGATAGACTTCCGGATACTGCTTGGCCGTGATGGCATCCGCCCATACATCGGTACCGACCCAGGCGACGCCGTATTTGTGCGCCTCCTCGATTTCGGCGAGAGCGACCGAGGAATGGAATTCGCCGAAGATCGCGGCGACGTTGTCCTTGGTGATGAGCCGAACCGCTGCCGCGCTGCCGTCGGCCGGCTGCCCTTTGGTGTCCTCGTAACTCACCTTCAGCTGACGGCCGAGAACGCCGCCGGCCTTGTTGACCTCGTCAACGCCGAGCTGCACCGCCCATTGCATCTCCTGGCCGCCGGAATAATTGCCGGGCGGCGACAGCGGGCCCACCCAACCCAGCGCGATCGGATCCTCGGCCAGAGCCGGTGCGGCAGCGAACGGCAAGGAAGCCAGCGCGAGTGCCGCCAGCGCTCCCAAATGACTGGATATGGTCTGTTTCATGCGAATTTCCCCTGTTCTTGTTTTCTGATTGAATGAAACACTACGCTCATTTCTGGCAGATTGAAATATTCATTGCAGCTCGTCAACGGTCGGCGTAAATTCGCCCCATGTTGGAACCCGCCTTCCGCTCGCGCCTGCTCGAGAGTTTCGAGACGATGCCGCGCCAGCTTCGCGCGGCGGCGCAATGGGTGCTCGACAATCCGCGTGACGTTGCCCTCCTGTCGATGCGCGTCCAGGCGCAGCGCGCCGGGGTGACCCCGGCATCGATGACGCGGCTTGCACAGCGCATGGGCTTCGACGGCTACGATAGTCTGCGCGACCTCTACGCCGAGCAACTTCGCCGCGGCGAGAAGGAGTTTTTGGGCAAGGCCGAAGCCTTGATGGCGCGGCGCAAGCGCGGAGGAGACGGCGCGCTGGCCTTCGAGCTGGCCGAAACGCTCGAGCGCCATATGGCGAAGCTTTGCGATCCGGCGACGCTGGAGGCGGTGACCCGGGCGGCCGCGGTGCTGGCAGGCGCCAAGCGCATCTATGCGCTGGGCTATCGGTCGAGCTACCCCGTCGCTTGCCATTTCGCCTACGTCTATGGTCTCGCCGGGGGCGCGGTGCGTCTGCTTGACGGGGTCGGCGGAACCGGACCTGATCCTTTGTGGGAAGCTGGAGCGGGCGACGTGCTTTTGGCGATCAGCGTCAAGCCCTATACGCGCGCCGCCGTCGAACTCGTCGATTATGCACGCAGCCGTGCGCTCGAAATCGTGGCGATTACCGACAGCGTCGTCTCTCCGCTCGTTAACCGGGCGGGCGCCGTCATCATCGTGCCGACCGAGAGCCCGTCGTTTTTCCACACCATGGCGCCGGCCTTTGCCATCGCCGAAACGCTGGCCGCGATCCTGGCCGCCGCCGCCGGCGATCGCGCGCTGGCCGCCATGCGCGACGTCGAACGTCAGTTCGATACCCTTTCCACCCATATCTACGAAACCAGGCAACGGTCATGACGCATATCCTCCATCGCCAGATCCACCACGATTATCCCGTTGCCGTCAGCGGCGATGGCGTCACCGTCATCGACAGCAAGGGACGCCGCTATATCGACGCCTCCGGCGGCGCGGCCGTCTCATGCCTTGGCCATCAGCATCCGGCTGTTCTTGCCGCGATGCATGCCGAACTCGACCGGCTCGCCTATGCGCATAGCAGCTTCTTCACCACCCGGCCGGCGGAGGAACTGGCGGACGAACTTGCCGCTCACGCGCCGGGCGATCTTCATCACGTCTATTTCGTCTCCGGTGGATCGGAAGGCATCGAGACCGCCCTGAAGATGGCGCGGCAATATTTCGTCGAGCGCGGCGAGCCGCAGCGCCGCCGCTTCGTGGCCCGTCAGCAGAGCTATCACGGCAATACGCTGGGCGCGCTTTCGGTGGGAGGCAACGCCTGGCGCAAAGCGCCGTTCGAGCCCATGCTGATCGAAAACCATCATGTCGAACCATGCTATGCCTATCGGCATCAGCGGCCGGATGAAGGCAGCGAGGCCTACGGCCTGCGCGCCGCCGATGCGCTTGAAACGAAGCTGCAGGAACTCGGGCCGGAAACGGTCATCGCCTTTGTCGCAGAGACCGTGGTTGGAGCGACCCTCGGCGCCGTGCCACCCGCACCCGGTTATTTCAGGCGCATCCGCGAGATTTGCGATCGCCACGGTGTGCTGCTCATCCTCGACGAAGTCATGTGCGGCATGGGTCGCACCGGAACACTGCATGCCTGCGAGCAGGAAGGCATCGCTCCCGACATCATGGTGGTCGCCAAAGGGCTCGGCGGCGGCTACGCCCCGCTCGGGGCGGTGCTGGCGTCCGAGCGGATATTCGATGCCTTTTCGCAAGGCAGCGATTTCCAGCACGGTCACACCTATATCGGTCATCCACTCACCTGCGCGGCCGGCCTCGCCGTCCAGCGGGTCATCGAGCGTGATGGTCTGCTTGCCAATGTCGCGGCACGAGGCACCACGCTCGAACGGCGGCTGCGCGAGCGCTTCGGCAACCATCACCATGTCGGAGACATTCGCGGGCGCGGCCTCTTCCAGGGCATCGAACTTGTCGCGGATCGCTCGGCCAAGGCCCCGTTCGATCCGCGCCTGAAGGTCCATGCCCGGATAAAATCGGAAGCGATGCAGCGGGGGTTGATGGTTTATCCCATGGGCGGCACCGTCGATGGGCGGGCTGGCGATCACGTCCTGCTCGCACCGCCATTCATCGTCGACGATGGCACGGTCGACATCATCGTCGACCGTTTGGGCGACGCCGTCGATGCCGCTATCGGCAGCATTGCCATCTAGCGCACGAGACGCTCACCGACCGGCATCAGACCCGACCCGGCCTCACAGTGCCGCGCCAGACCATCGGCGCGTGGCAGGTCAGGCGGCTGCCGGCGCCGGCTTCCTCGCGCGACCCGGCGGCCAGTCGCACGGCGTGCGTAGCAATCTCCTCAATCGGCGGCGCAAAGGTCGTCAGCCGGTAGGAAGCCCATTCCGCCTGCTCGATGTCGTCGAAGCCGGCGACGCAGAGATCGCGCGGGACATCGACGCCGAACTCGTGGCGCGCCGCGTCCAAAAAACCGCAGGCGATCAGGTCGGTCACGCAGAATGCCGCATCCGGTCGCTGCCGGCCCGACAGCAGGCGCCTTGCGCCTTCTGCCCCAGTCGCATAACCCGTGCGACCCTCGCGCCACTGGATTACCTCCAGCCCTTCCTTGCGCGCCGCGGCAAGAAACGCCGTCTCGCGCGCCACCAGACTGGGCGTGCCGGCTGCCGACGTCACCAGGGCAGGCCTGGTGCAACCGGCACGAAGAAAGGCGTGAAGTGCCGCCTCGGCGGCGGCGGCGTTGTCCACGCCGATGTTATGCGGTCCGTCGAACCGGTCGTCGCGATTGATCAGGATCAGGCGCTGCCCGTTCTCGAGGCAGGTTCGGATCAGCTCCTGCGGCGGCGTGCCGGACAGCACGATCGTCGCATCGGCACGGTAGTTCAGCGTGTTGCGCAGCGCCTGGTCGACATGGTGGCTGGGGCCCGACGTGTTGAATACCATGGCCACTTTGCCGGCATCCCTCAAATGCTGTGTCAGCGCCCGCAGGATACGGGCCTGATAGGGCGTGTCGCCATCGGCGACGACAAGGCAGACGATGCCCGTCGATGCCCGCATCAGGCCGCGCGCCAGATGGTTGACGTGATAGCCGAGCTGCTCGGCTGCCAGCAGCACCCGCTCGCGGGTTTCTTCCGAAACGCTGGCGCCGGGCGTGAAGGTGCGTGACACGGCCGAGCGCGAAACGCCGGCAAGCTCCGCGACCTGCTGGGCACTGGAAAAGCCAATACGGCCTCTCGGTGTCGTCATGCAAACTCCCACTGGCGTTCGCCGATTCTTTGCACGCACGTGCAGCATAGCGCAAGCCGGTCACAGGCGTCACCGCTGCCCTTGACACACATGTGTAAATGAAACAGCTTTGCACAGCCGTGCATGAAACCGGCGCCGGAGGCTACCTTGCCCATTTCTTCGCAGACCGCATCGGAGCTGCCATTGCCTGGACGAACAGCATGAACAGCGTAGCGGTGCAGTCGAAAGCGAGCCGGATGTCCGAAGCCGAACTCGACAGGCGCGCCGATGTTTGCCGGCAACTGCTCCTGTCGTCGGGAAACATGGCGATGCAGGGCTACAGCCAAATCGACGCCGCGCAGCCTGTGGAGATGAAGGGGCCGCAGGATTTCCTGACCGAGACCGACGGCAAGGTCGAGCATCACATCCGCACGACATTGGCCGCGGCCTTTCCGGAGGACGGGTTTTTGGGCGAGGAAACCGGCGGCAGCGGCGGCTCTGATCGAATGTGGGTCGTCGACCCGATCGACGGCACGGCGAATTTCATGCGCGGCATTCCGCATTTCTGCGTTTCGATCGCCTTCGTCCAGGACGGCCGCAGCGAGATCGGCGGCATCGCCAATCCGGCCATTGGGGAGGTCTATTTTGCCCGCCGCGGGCACGGTGCGACACGCAACGGCACGGCGATCCATGTTTCGCGCACCCAGGCCTTCGACCGCGCCTCCGTGGAGTTCGGCTGGTCGCCGCGGATTCCCAACCGCGACTACCTGGACAAGGTGGCCCTGGTCTGGTCCCTGGGCGCCAATGTGCGCCGCTCCGGTTCGGGGGCGCTGGGCCTTGCCTATGTGGCCGACGGCCGCTCGGATGCCTATGCCGAGCTTCATATCAATGCATGGGACTGCCTGGCCGGATTGCTGCTGGTCGAGGAAGCAGGCGGGCGCGTCAACCGCTTTCTCGACGGCGACGGCATGGCGAAGGGCAATCCGGTGCTTGCTGCGGCGCCGGGCGTGGCGGCGAGATTGTCCCAGGTGATCGGAGTGCCGCTCGACGACGAATAATCAATTCCAAAGAGCATGAAGGGAGGAATTATCGATGAAAGGTCCATTTGATCGCAGACAAGGCAGGACATGGCTTGGCCTAGCGGCGCTGGCCATTTTCGGGCTGGCCGGGGGCGCCCATGCGGCGGATCGCAACCTGGTGATGTATTGCGGCGTCGACGAGGCCTGGTGCCGGGCCATGGCCACGACCTACCAGAAGGAAACCGGCGTCAGCGTCGACATGACCCGCATGAGCGCCGGCGAGATCTACGCGCGCCTGCGGGCCGAGAAGGACAATCCGCAAGCCGATATCTGGTGGGGCGGCACGGGCGACCCGCATCTTCAGGCGGCGGAAGAAGGTCTCACCCAGGAATACAAGTCGCCGCAGCTGGCGAACCTGCGCGACTGGGCGCTGAGGCAGGCCGAACGGGCCAAGAACCGCACCGTCGGCATCTATCTTGGCGCGCTTGGCTACGGCTACAACGAGGAAGACCTGAAACAGCGCGGCCTGACGGCGCCGGCCTGCTGGGCGGATCTGGTCAAGCCCGATTTCCAGGGCGAGATCGAGATGGCCGATCCCAATTCCTCGGGTACTGCCTGGACGATGCTGGCGACAATCGTCCAGCTGATGGGCGAGGACAAGGCTTTCGACTATCTCAAGCAGCTCAACAAGAACATCGCCGAATACACCAAGGCGGGCGCCGCACCCGCGCTCGCCGTGGGCAAGGGCGAGACGCTGGTCGGCATTTCCTTCCAGCACGACGTCATCAACGCCGCCAAGCAGAATCCGGCCGTCAAGGTGGTCTCGCCCTGTGAAGGCACCGGCTTCGAGATCGGGTCGATGAGCATTGTTGCCGGGGCCAAGCATATCGACGAGGCGCGGAAATTCTACGACTGGGCGCTGACGCCAGACGCGCAGAAACTGGCGGCTCCGAACGGCAGCTACCAGATCCCGTCGAACACGGGCACCCCGGTGCCGCCCGAGGCGCCGGACCTCAGCAAGATCAAGCTGATCGACTATGACTTCGCCAAATATGGATCATCAGCGGAGCGCAAGCGGCTGTTGAAGAAATTCACCGATGAGGTCCGCAACGGCGGCTGATCTGGTCCGCATGGCCGATCCGCCGGCTGCCTGCGGGGCAGCCGGCGCAACCCCGACCATACCGAAGGAAGATGTCGAATGGCACGGGCTTCGCCCTATCCCATGGCCAATGACCTCCCGGGGCGCAGTGCCGCCGGATGGCTGGCGCTGGCATGGGCGAGCTTCATTGTGCTGCCATGGTACAAAGTCGAAGGCGGCTTGCTTTCCTTTGACTGGCTGGCGCGTCCGGCGGAGGCGGCACCAGCGATCCTGCTGTCGCTGAACGGCCGGCTCTGGCTGCTTCCCTTGATCCTGCCACTTCTCCTGGCAAGCTGGCTCGTCGCGCGCCGGAACCTCCCCGGCCTGGCGACGGCGGGCGCAGCCGGCCTCGCCTGGCTGGCGATCGAGGGTTTTTCCATCATCCATTCGGGTTGGGGGTTTGCCTGGCTTGGGCATCTCGCCAGTACGCCTGGGCCGGTGCAGCCGGGGCTCGGCTGGGGTGCCGTGCTGTACGCGGTGGCGATGCTGATGTTCATCGCCGAGGCGCTGGCCGCGCGTGGCTGGTGCAAAGGCGATCGCTTTGTCGTCGGCTCGCTGCTGGTCGTGATCGCTTCGCTGATCCTGTTCGTGGCCTATCCGCTGTTGTCGATCCTCGCTTCCGCCATCGAGGACAATGACGGCAATATCGTGCCGGCCCTGTTTGCCGAAAAGCTGTTCAGTGCCAACATCTGGAGCCTGCGCTGCCTCTACGGCGACGGTTCCTGCGGCGTGGCGTGGAATACGGCGGCGATCGCGGTGCTGGTCGGATTCTTCTGCACGGCGCTGGGCCTGGCGCTGGCGCTGATTGCGCTGCGCACCAGGCTGCCTGCCAAATGGCTGCTGCGCGGCCTCTCCATCCTGCCGATCATCACGCCGCCTTTCGTCATCGGCCTGGCGCTGATCCTGTTGTTCGGTCGGGCCGGCATCGTCACCAACCTTTTGTCCGAACATCTCGGTATTCCGCGCAGCCGCTGGATCTACGGCATGGCCGGCATCACCATCGCGCAAGTGCTGGCCTTCACGCCGATCGCCTTCCTGGTCCTGGCCGGCGTGCTGCAGGGCGTCAGCCCGAGCATGGAGGAGGCCTCGCAGACCTTGCGCGCCAGCCGTTGGCGCACTTTCAGCACAATCACCTGGCCGCTGATCCGCCCGGGGCTGGCCAGCGCCTTCCTGATCTCGTTCATCGAGAGCATGGCCGACTTTGCCAACCCGCTGGTGCTGGGCGGCAACTTCAACGTGCTGTCGACGGACATCTTCTTTGCGGTGGTGGGCGCTGCGCATGATCAAGGCCGTGCGGCGGTGCTGGCGATCGTGCTTCTGGGATTCACACTCGCCGCTTTCGTCATCCAGCGCCGCTGGATCGGCAGCCGCAGCTACGTCACCGTCGCCGGCAAGGGCGATGGCGGTGTGCCGGCCACGCTGCCCAAGGGCTTGCGCATCGGCTGCTACGCCGCCGTCATTCCCTGGTTGCTTCTGACCGTCGTGGTCTATGGCATCATCCTGGGCGGCGGCTTCGTGCAATCGATCGGCCGCGACAACACGCCGACTCTCGAATATTTCCTCACCGCTTTCTCCGTCGAGAAAGGCGTCAATGGCTGGTTCCTGAGCGGGTCGGCCTGGCCGTCGCTGCTGATGACCATCGGCCTTGCGCTGGTGGCGATGCCGTTCACCGCCGCGCTCGGCATCCTGACCGCCTATCTGCTCGACCGGCAGCATTTCGCCGGGCGCACGATGTTCGAATTCCTCGCCATGATGAGCTTTGCCATTCCCGGCACGGTCGTCGGCGTCAGCTATATCCTCGCCTTCAACGTGCCGCCGGTGCAGTTGACCGGCACCGGACTGATCATCGTCATCTCGTTCATCTTCCGCAATATGCCGGTGGCGATCCGTGCGGGCCTCGCCAATCTTGGGCAGATCGACAAGAGCCTGGACGAGGCATCGCTAACACTGGGGGCGCGTTCCTTCGCCACCTTGCGGCGGGTGATCCTGCCGATCCTGAAGCCGGCTATCGTGACCGCGATGATCTACAGTTTCGTGCGTGCGGTGACCGCGGTCAGCGCCGTCATCTTCCTGGCGACCGGCCGCTTCAATCTCGCCACCGTCTACATTGTCGGGCGAGCCGATGTCGGCGAATACGGCATCGCCATCGTCTATTCGGCGGTGCTGATCGTCGTCATGATGATCATTCTGATCGGCATCCAGCTGCTGGTCGGGGAACGCCGGCTTGGCCGGCGCCGGGCCGAAGCGCAAGCCGTCGTGGCACCAATCTGATCGGGAGAAGCGTATGGATCAAACGGCGAAGAACGCTGCCCCCGGCGTGGTGGACAGACCGGCAGTGCGTTTCGAGGGCGTCACCAAGAAATACGGCGCCGTCACTGCCGTCGACAATGTCAGCTTCGACATCGCACCGGCCAGCCTGGTGACGCTGCTTGGACCCTCCGGCTGCGGCAAGACGACGACGCTCAGGCTGATTGCCGGGCTGGAGCACGCAAGCCACGGGCGCATCGCCATCGACGGCAAGGACGTCACTTTGCTGTCAGCCGCCGAGCGCGACGTCAGCATGGTCTTCCAGTCCTATGCGCTGTTCCCGCACATGAACGTCATGGAAAATGTCAGCTACGGCCTGCGGGCGACGGGGCTCGGCAAGGTCGAGGCCGCAGGGCGCGCCGCCGAGAAGCTGGCACAGGTCGGCCTGTCCGGCTACGAGAAGCGCCAGCCGAGCGAACTTTCGGGCGGCCAACAGCAGCGCGTGGCCGTGGCGCGCGCCATCGTGCTGGAGCCGAAGGTGCTTTTGTTCGACGAGCCGCTGTCCAATCTCGATGCCAAGCTGCGCCGGCGCGTGCGCGATGAAATCCGCGGTCTTCAGCAGGACCTCGCGCTGACCGTGGTCTATGTGACGCATGACCAGGAAGAGGCGCTGGCCGTGTCCGATCGCATCATCGTCATGAACGCTGCCCGCGTCGCTCAGGACGGGACCCCGCGCGACCTCTACAACGAACCCAGGAACTCTTTCATCGCCGATTTCATGGGCGACGCCAACCTGCTCGATGTCGAGGTTCTCGCCAGCAATGGGACGAATGCCGAGGTAAAAGTCGGGCCGCTGCGGCTCGACATGCGGCATCGTGGCATCGCGGCGGGGCCGGCGGTGCTGGCCGTCCGGCCGAATGCCGTGCGCCTCGTCGCCGGCCAGCCGGCAGCCGGCGGGATGAGAGGGCGCGTGGTGAAGAGTTCTTATCTCGGCGACCACATGGAATACCGCGTCGCGATAGACGATCCGGCGGTCGAGCTGTTCGCGACATCGCCGGTCGTCACACCCGCCCTCCCGGAAGGCAGCGTCGTCGCGGTCGATTTCGATCCGGCAAAGATCGTGCTGATAGCGCGCGACAAGTCCTAGCCAGCAGCGCACACCGCTACCGGTGCGCCTGATACGAAAATAGTGGTTCTCGACGTTCCATGTCGATGTTACGAATCTCTGTGCATTCCGAATGTGCGCTTGTGACCATGTGTCCTGGCACGTTGGAGCTGTGGCGAGCACAGGACGTATTCTTCACGCGGGACCAGACGGTGCACTCGAGGCCGTCACAGGGCCGCAATGGGCGTTTTCGACAGTGGCCACAAGGGAGGAAATACCAGTGAAAGCATCCTATCTCATCTCAGCCGCGCTGCTTGTGGGGACCGCGATGCCAGCGGCAGCAGCCGAAATTTCCGACGGCAAGGTCAAGATCGGCATCCTCAACGACCAGTCGGGTGTCTATGCCGATTTCGGCGGCAAATGGTCCGTCGAGGCGGCCAAGATGGCTGTCGAGGATTTCGGCGGCAAGGTCCAGAATGCGCCTATCGAGGTCATCAGCGCCGACCACCAGAACAAGCCGGACATCGCCTCCAACATCGCGCGCCAGTGGTACGACACCGAGCAGGTCGATGCCATAATGGAACTGACCACCTCCTCGGTGGCGCTCGCCGTGCAGGGACTTTCCAAGGAAAAGAAGAAGATCGACATCGTCACCGGCGCGGCTGCGACCGACCTGACCGGCAAGCAGTGCTCGCCCTATGGTTTCCATTGGGCCTACGACACCCATTCCCAGGCCGTCGGCACAGGCGGTGCCCTGGTGCAGCAAGGCGGCGACAGCTGGTATTTCATCACCGTCGACTACGCCTTCGGCTATTCGCTCGAGGAGCAGACCGCCAAGCTCGTCAAGGATCGCGGCGGCAAGGTGCTTGGTGAAGTGCGCTATCCGCTCGGCTCGACCGACTACTCATCTTTCCTGCTGCAGGCGCAATCCTCCGGCGCCAAGATCGTCGGCCTTGCCAATGCCGGTCTCGACACTTCCAACTCGATCAAGCAGGCGGCCGAATTCGGCATCGTCGCCGGCGGCCAGCGGCTCGCGGCCCTTCTATTCACGCTGGCCGAAGTGCATGGCCTCGGCTTGCAGGCGGCCCAGGGCGTCGTGCTGACCGAAGGCTATTACTGGGATCGCGACGACAAGAGCCGCGAGTTCGCCAACCGCTTCTTCAAACGCACCGGCAGGATGCCGAACATGATCCAGGCCGGGACCTATTCGGCGGTGTCGCAGTATCTCAAGGCCATCGACAAGGCCGGCACCGACGAAACCGAAGCGGTGGCCAAGGAATTGCATTCGATGCCGGTCAATGACGTCTTCACCGCCAACGGCAAGGTGCAAGCCGACGGCTCCATGGTGCATGACATGTACCTGTATCAGGTCAAGAAGCCCGAGGAGAGCAAGAAGGATTGGGACTACTACACCTATCTTGCGACCATTCCGGGCGACCAGGCCTTCATGAAGGCCACGGATAGCGGCTGCCCGCTCGTCAGCAAGTGACGACGGCAACCGCCGCGGCCGTCAGGCCTGACGGCGATGTGACCGTGCCGCGGGTGGTGCTTTCCGCCCGCGGCCTCAGGCGCGATTTCGCCGGGTTCGTTGCGGTGAAGGATGTCGATCTCGACGTTCATCACGGCAGGATTCACGCCTTGATCGGGCCGAACGGCGCCGGCAAGACCACGATTTTCAACCTTTTGACCAAGTTCCTCCAGCCGACCAGCGGCACGATTGAACTGCTCGGCACCGATATTACCCGGACACCGCCGGCCAGGGTGGCGCGGATGGGCCTCGTGCGCTCGTTCCAGATATCGGCGATCTTTCCGCATCTGAGCGTGCTCGACAATGTGCGCGTCGCGCTGCAGCGGCCAGGCGGGCTGGGCTTCCAGTTCTGGCGCCCGCTTTCGGCGCTCGACCAACTGACGCCGCGGGCGCGCGAGCTTCTCGGCACGGTCGGCCTCGACGACGCGGCGCACCGGCTCGCCGGCGATCTCTCCTATGGCCGCAAGCGCGTGCTCGAGATCGCCACCACGCTGGCACTCGATCCAAAGGTGCTGCTGCTCGACGAGCCGATGGCCGGCATGGGGCACGAGGATGTCAGCATGATCTCCGGGATCATCCGCGCCTTGGCCCGCGATCGGGCCGTGCTCATGGTAGAGCACAATCTGACCGTCGTTGCCGATCTTTGCGACTGGATCACCGTGATGCAGCGCGGCAAAGTGCTCGCCGCAGGCGACTATCCGACGGTTAGCCAGGATGAACGCGTCCGGATAGCCTATATGGGAACCGAGCATGAGTGAGCCGCTGCTTGCCGTGCGCGATCTGCATGCCTGGTACGGCGAGGGCCACGCGCTGCACGGCGTCGACCTCGATGTGTTCCGCGGCGAAACCGTGACGCTGCTTGGCCGCAACGGCGTCGGCAAGACCACAACGCTGCGCGCCATCATGGGGCTGATCCGCAAGCGCACCGGCAGTGTCGTCTTCAACGGCAACGACTTGATCGGCCTGCCCTTGCACCGTGTCGCCCACCAAGGCATCGGTTTTGTTCCCGAGGAGCGCGGCATCTTCGCCACGCTGACAGTCGACGAGAACCTGATCCTGCCGCCGGTGGTGGCCGAGGGCGGCATGAGCGTCGAGGAGATCTTCGAGCTCTTCCCCAACCTGAAGGAGCGCCGTAACAGCCCGGGCACCAGGCTATCCGGCGGCGAGCAGCAGATGCTGGCGATCGCCCGCATCCTGAGGACGGGTGTCCGGATGCTGCTCCTCGACGAGCCGACCGAAGGCCTGGCGCCAGTCATCGTCCAGCGCATCGGCGAATTGCTTGCGACGTTGAAGAAGCGCGGCATGACGATCCTGCTCGTGGAGCAGAATTTCCGTTTCGCCGCCCGCATTGCCGACCGCTTCTACCTGATGGAGCACGGCAAGGTGCTGAGCGTGTTTCCGGTCGGCGAACTGGCCGCCCACGACGCTCAACTGCACGAGGTGCTCGGAGTATGATGGCGCCATGACGATGATCTTCGGCATCCCCATCCAGGCCTTTCTCGGGCAGTTGCTGGTCGGGCTGATCAACGGTTCCTTCTACGCGATGCTGAGCCTTGGCCTCGCCGTCATCTTCGGCCTGCTGCGCATCATCAATTTTGCCCACGGCGCGCTCTACATGCTTGGCGCCTTCATCGGCTATCTGCTGCTTGTCCATCTCGGCATCGGCTATTGGCCGGCGCTGATCCTGGTGCCGCTCGCCGTCGGGCTGTTCGGCATTGTGGTCGAGCGTGCAGCGCTCTCGCGGCTCTACCAGCTCGACCCTCTCTACGGCCTGCTCTTCACCTTCGGCCTGGCCTTGGTCATCGAGGGCGTCTTTCGCTATTATTACGGCGTCTCGGGAAATCCCTATGCCGTGCCGGCGCTGCTAGCGGGCGGCACCAATCTCGGCTTCATGTTCCTGCCCAACTATCGCGGCTGGGTGGTGCTGGCATCGCTTCTCGTCTGCCTGGGCACATGGCTTTTGATCGAGAAGACCAGGCTTGGTTCCTATCTGCGCGCCGCGACCGAAAACCCAGAACTGGTCCAGGCTTTCGGCGTCAACGTGCCACTGCTTTTGACACTCACCTACGGACTGGGCGCCGCACTTGCCGGGCTTGCCGGGATCCTGGCGGCTCCCGTCTACCAGGTCAGTCCGCTGATGGGGTCGGATCTGATCATCGTCGTCTTCGCCGTCGTCGTGGTCGGCGGCATGGGCTCGATCCTGGGCGCCATCGTCACCGGCTACATGCTCGGCCTTGCGGAGGGCCTGACCAAGGTATTCTATCCCGAGGCGTCGAACCTTGTCGTCTTCGTCATAATGGCGATCGTGCTTCTGCTGCGGCCGGCCGGCCTGTTTGGAAGGGACGCCTGAGATGAGCGAGTTGACGCTTCACGAAAAGCGCGCCGCGGCCTCCGTGCGGCTGGAACGAGCCCTGGTGGCGCTGGCGGTATTGGCGCTCATCGCCGCGCCGTTCTTCGTCTACCCGTTCTTCCTCATGAAGATGCTGTGCTTTGCGCTGTTTGCCTGCGCCTTCAACCTGTTGCTCGGCTACACCGGCCTGCTGTCCTTCGGCCACGCGACCTTCTTCGGCGGCGCAGCCTATTTCTGCGCGCATGCCGTCAAGGTATGGGGCTGGCCGCCGGAGGCAGGCATTCTGCTGGGTACCGCCGGCGCGGCGCTGCTCGGTCTGCTCATGGGCTTCTTTGCCATCCGCCGGCAAGGCATCTATTTCGCCATGATCACGCTGGCGCTGGCGCAGATGTTCTTTTTCTTCTGCGTGCAGGCACCGTTCACGCAAGGCGAGGATGGCATCCAGGGCGTTCCGCGCGGCAACCTCTTCGGCATCATCGATTTGAACGCCACGGTCAACATGTACTATGTCGTGCTGGCCATCTTCCTGATCGGCGTCTTCGCCATTTGGCGGATCGTCAACTCACCCTTCGGAATGATCCTGCGCTCGATCCGCGAGAACGAGAACCGCGCCATCTCGCTCGGCTATTCCGTCGCCAGATATAAACTCGCCGCTTTCGTCATGTCGGCCGCGCTAGCCGGGCTTGCCGGCGCGGTCAAGGCAATCGTGTTCCAGTTCGCGACGCTCACCGACGTGACATGGCAGATGTCGGGCGAGGTGATCCTGATGTCGCTGCTTGGCGGCATCGGTACCATGGTTGGGCCGGTCGTCGGCGCCGGCTTCGTCGTCGGCCTTGAAAACACACTCGCCACCTCAGGCTTTCCGGTGACCATCGCCACCGGCCTGATATTCATGGTCTGCGTGCTTGTCTTCCGGCGCGGCATCGTCGGCGAATTCCATGCGCGGCTGCCCAGGCCGGCGGACGGTGCAAGTGGTTGATATCCATCCCGCGGCCGATCTCCCTGCTGTCTCCAGCCATGTGGTGGACAGTCCAGTGAGCAACCGGGAATGCAGCCTGGATGTTTATCGAAGCGCCTGCTTTACAGGCAGGTTTGGTAGCGCTACCGTCGCCGTGTCGCGTGACCACATGGAGGTTGGAGGCCGTCGCCGGGAGAGGTCAGCGGTTCCTTCGAAGACGTCGCGGGAATCGTTCGGGAGGAGGATCGATGGCGTCTGTCGCGATTAGCGAGGTTTACAAATCATTCGGAACCGTCGAGGTTCTGCACGGCGTCAGCGTGAACATCGACGACGGCGAATTCGTCACGCTGGTCGGGCCGTCGGGTTGCGGGAAATCAACCCTGCTCAGGATGATCGCGGGCCTGGAAAAGATTTCGCGGGGCCAGATCGCGATCGGCGAGCGTGTCGTCAACAACGTTGCGCCGAAGGAACGCGACGTCGCCATGGTCTTCCAGAACTATGCGCTGTACCCGCATATGACCGTCGCCGAGAACATGGCGTTCTCGCTCATGCTCAAGGGCGTTTCGAAGGCTGAGAGCGGCGCCGGCGTTCAGCGCGCTGCGGAGATTCTGGGGCTCGTGCCGCTGCTGGCGCGCTATCCCCGCCAGCTTTCCGGCGGACAGCGCCAGCGGGTTGCCATGGGGCGGGCGATCGTGCGCGATCCGGCGGTTTTCCTGTTCGACGAGCCGCTGTCCAATCTTGACGCCAAGCTCAGGGTGCAGATGCGCGCCGAGATCAAGGAACTGCACCAGCGCCTGAAAACCACGACGGTCTATGTTACCCACGACCAGATCGAAGCCATGACCATGGCAGACAAGATCGTGGTCATGCACGATGGCATCGTCGAGCAGATCGGGCCGCCGCTGGAACTCTACGACAGGCCGGACAATCTCTTCGTCGCCAGTTTCATCGGCTCGCCCGCCATGAATTTGCTGCGGGGCGAAATCGCGACGGACGGGTCGCCGTCCTTTCGGGGCGCGGGCGGAATTTCCGTGCCGTTGGACGCAGCATCGTCCGTCAAAGGCGGCGAGCCGGTGGTGCTGGGTATACGGCCCGAGCATTTGCGGCTGTCCGATCAGGGCATTGCGGTCACCATCGCGGTCGTCGAGCCGACCGGGTCGGAGGTACAGCTCATCGGCCGGACAGCCGGCGGTGAAGAGATCGTGGCCAACTTCCGGGAACGTCATTCCTTCACGCCGGGCGAAACCATCCGGCTCACCGCCGAACCCGGGCTCATTCATCTCTTCCACGGCGAAACCGGGCAGCGGCTTCAAACGCGCAGCAAGCTGTAGAGACCAAAGGGCAAGAGAAACAAACAGGAGGAACGAGCATGAAATTCACCAGACGTGATGTGATCCGCACGACGGCCGGCGCCGCTGCTGGCGTTTTGGGAAGCCGCTTCGCCGGCTCCCCGGCATTCGCCCAGGAAGGCCCGAAGTATAAGCCGGAGGACGGTGCGAAGCTCAGGCTTCTGCGCTGGTCGCCTTTCGTGCAGGGCGACGAGGACCAGTGGCTGAAAAACACCAAGCGGTTCACCGAAGCGACGGGCGTGGAGGTGCGTGTCGACAAGGAAAGCTGGGAAGACATTCGCCCCAAGGCAGCGGTCGCCGCCAATGTCGGTTCAGGTCCGGATCTGATGTTCGTCTGGTTCGACGACCCGCATCAGTATCCCGACAAGCTGCATGACGTGACGGAGCTGGGCGAGTATCTGGGGTCGAAATATGGCGGCTGGCACGATGGACCAAAGCAGTATGCAACGCGGGAAGGTAAATTCATCGGCCTGCCGCTGGCCACCATCGGAAATGCCATCGTCTATCGGGAAAGCTGGGTAAAAGAGGCCGGCTTTTCAGAGTTCCCCAAGGACACGAAAGGCTTCCTCGAACTCTGCAAGGCCCTGCAGGCGAAGGGCCATCCGGCCGGCTTCACGCACGGCCATGGTGTCGGCGACGGCAACAACTATGCGCACTGGCTGCTGTGGAGCCATGGCGGCCAGATGGTCGACGAGAGCGGCAAGGTGACGATCAACAGCCCCGAGACCCTCAAGGCTATCGAATACGCTCAGGAACTCTACAAGACTTTTATCCCAGGCACCGAAAGCTGGCTCGACGTCAACAACAATCGCGCCTTCCTGGCTGGCGAACTCAGTGTGATCGCCAATGGCATTTCCGCCTACAACACGGCCAAGATCAACAAGGACAATGATCCGAAGCTGGCGGAAATGGCCAAAGACATACGCACCACCAACCTGCCGATCGGTCCTGTCGGCAAATCCGTCGAACTCTTCCAGGTGACCACGGCCGTCATCTTCGACTACACGCCCTACCCCAACGCGGCCAAAGCCTATCTGCAATTCATGTTCGAGGACCCGCAAATGCCGGACTGGATCACCTCCTCGGCGGGTTACTGCTGCCAGACGCTCAAGGCGTTCGACAACAATCCGGTGTGGACAGCCGATCCGAACAATGCCGCTTATGCCAAGGCTTCGGCGACGCTGCGGCCCAACGGCTATGCGGGGCCGCTCGGCTATGCCTCCGCGGCGACCATGGCCGACTATGTCCTGGTCGACATGTTCGCCAAGGCCGTCACGGGACAGGCCACGCCCCAGGAGGCAATGGAAGAGGCGGAGAAGCGCGCAAACCGGTATTATCGCGTTTGATCCATGCCAGCTGAGCCTGGCGGCTCTGCCCCGCGCTATCGGACCCTCCGGAAGCGCAGGGCGGCCGCCAGGCCGATCAACGAGAACCTTGCAGGGAGCCCGCCCCATGGCCGTGCCGTCCGTCGCCGCTCAGCCGCGTTCCTCGATGCTGTCGCGCCTGGCCGAGAGCAGGAACGCGCTTGGCTTCGGCTTCATGCTGCCGGCGGCGGCATTGCTGCTTGTCTTCCTGACCTATCCGCTTGGGCTTGGCGTCTGGCTCGGCTTCACCGATGCCCGCATCGGCCGTCCCGGCATCTTCATCGGCATCGAGAACTATGAATATCTGTGGAGCGACGCCGTCTTCTGGCTCGCCGTCTTCAATACCCTGCTCTACACCGTCAGCGCCTCGATCCTGAAATTCGCGCTCGGCCTCTGGCTGGCGCTCATCCTCAACCAGAACCTTCCCTTCAAATCGTTCTTCCGCGCGATTGTCCTGCTGCCGTGGGTGGTGCCGACCGTGCTCTCGGCAATCGCCTTCTGGTGGATTTACGATTCCCAGTTCTCGATCCTGTCCTGGGCGCTCCAGCAGATGGGCCTGATCGACCACCGCATCAATTTCCTCGGCGATCCGCAGAACGCACGCGCTTCGGTGATTGCGGCCAATGTCTGGCGCGGCATCCCTTTCGTGGCCATCACGCTGCTTGCCGGCTTGCAGACGATCCCCCAATCGCTTTACGAGGCCGCCACGCTCGATGGCGCCAACCGATGGCAATTGTTTCGCCATGTGACGCTGCCGCTGCTCACCCCCATCATCGCCATCACCATGACGTTCTCGGTGCTGTTCACCTTCACGGATTTCCAGCTGATCTATGTGCTGACCCGCGGCGGACCGGTAAATGCCACCCATCTGATGGCGACGCTGTCGTTCCAGCGCGGCATTTCGGGCGGCCAGCTCGGCGAGGGCGCCGCGATCGCGGTCGCCATGATCCCATTCCTCCTTGCCGCGATCCTGTTCAGTTATTTCGGCTTGCAGCGCCGCAAATGGCAGCAGGGGGGCGGAGACTGACATGGCTGCGACCAGGAAGACAAAACAGCCGCAGCTCGACGAAGGCGGCATGGGCTATTTGCAGAGCGTGCCGCGTCGTGTGGTGACGGTCTATCTCCCCCTACTCGTGTTCGTCATCGTGCTTTTGTTCCCGTTCTACTGGATGACGATCACAGCGGTTAAGCCCAATGTCGAAATGACCGACTATGCCAATTTCAACCCGCTTTGGGTCGTGCATCCGACGTTGGAGCACATCCGCTATCTTCTCTTCGAGACGTCCTATCCGGGCTGGCTACTCAACACGATCATCATCTCGACCGCCGCCACTTTCCTGTCGCTGGCGGCGTCGGTTTTCGCGGCCTATGCGATCGAGCGGCTGCGGTTCTCCGGGGCACGGCAGGTCGGCCTCGCGGTGTTCCTCGCCTATCTCGTGCCGCCCTCGATACTGTTCATCCCCTTATCGGTGATGGTGTTCAATCTCGGGCTTTACGACACACCCTTCGCACTCATCCTCACCTACCCGACCTTCCTGATCCCCTTCTGCACCTGGCTGCTGATGGGTTACTTCCGCTCCATCCCCTTCGAACTGGAAGAATGCGCGCTCATCGACGGGGCAAGCCGCTGGCAGATCCTGAGCAAGATCGTGCTGCCCCTGTCGGTGCCCGGCCTGATCTCGGCGGGCATATTCGCATTCACCCTGTCATGGAACGAATTCATCTATGCCTTGACGTTCATTCAGTCGTCCGAAAACAAGACCGTGCCGGTCGGGGTGCTCACCGAACTCGTCCGCTCCGACGTCTATGAGTGGGGTGCCCTGATGGCGGGCGCGCTGATCGGATCCCTGCCGGTCGTCGTGCTCTATTCGTTCTTCGTCGAGCACTACGTCTCCTCGATGACCGGCGCGGTGAAGGAATAGCGCCCCTGCCGCGCTCGCAGAGCGCGATCGGGATCGACGTATTGAAGGCAAGCGTGGGCGTGGCTCGCGATATCGTCGTACCAGAGCGGCTCCTCGAACCAACAAATATCGAGATCACGAGCGCGCATCAGCCATTGGCCTCATCGACGTTCTCTTGCGCACCCGATCTAAACGCGCGCCGCACGCGGTGGGATCGAGGCAACGCTATTTGCATACGCGGCTGTCTGATATCTGGCAGCAGCATTTCCTCGTACCGGGAAGGGTTCTGTGTCCGCCTGTGCGGATGCGCTGCCTGCGTGATCGGAAAAGAGCTTCCAGCGGCCCGGGCGGAACGCTACCCGGCTCTTCTGCGCGGCGGGATGGTCGACGGGCAGCTCGATCTCGACGCGCTGGCGTTCGCCGCCGATCTCGAGTTCCACCCGGCGGGTGCCGGCGACGCGGCGGCTGGCGACCACCGTGCCGGCGATGCAGCCGCAGCAGCCATTCAGCAATTCGATGTCATGCGGGCGGAAGTAGAGCGTGGCATTGCCGCTGGCGGCGTCGGGCGCCGACAGCCCGATCGGGCGATCGGCGAGCCAGACCTCGCCATTCTCGACCTTGACGGGAAGCGAGCTCGATTCGCCGATGAAGCCATAGACGAAAGGCGAGTTCGGCCGGTCATAGATGTCGTCGGCGGTGCCGACCTGCTCGATGCGGCCCTGGCTCATCACCACCACGCGGTCGGCAAGCTCCAGCGCCTCTTCCTGGTCGTGGGTGACGAAGACGGTGGTGTGGCCGGTGGCGTCATGGATGTCGCGCAGCCAGCGGCGCAGCTCCCGGCGGACCTGCGCGTCGAGCGCGCCGAACGGCTCGTCGAGCAGAAGCACTTTGGGTTCGATCGCCATGGCGCGCGCCAGCGCGACGCGCTGGCGCTGGCCGCCGGAAAGCTGCGCCGGATAGCGCTTTTCCAGGCCCGAGAGCTGCACCAGGTCGAGCAGCTCGGAGGCGCGGCGGCGGATCTCCTGCGCCGGCGGCCGCGTCGAGCCCTGCCGGACCTTGAGGCCGAAGCCGATATTGTCGGCGACCGTCATGTGCCGGAACAGCGCGTAGTGCTGGAAGACGAAGCCGACATTGCGCTCCTGGATCGATTTCTGCGAGGCGTCCTCGTCGCCGAAGAAGATCTTGCCGCGCGTCGGCCGCTCCAGCCCGGCAATCAGCCTGAGCAGCGTCGTCTTGCCCGAGCCCGACGGCCCCAGCAACGCGATCAGCTCGCCCGACTTGATGTCGAGCGACACGTCATGGAGCGCGGGAAACCGCTCGAACTCCTTGCGCACATTGGCAACGCGAACTTCCATCAACAGTCCCTTTGTAGTGGCTGCATGGCGTTATCCCAAAACCGGTTCCCACTTTTGGGCGACATGCATCAATGTCCACGCGCCGCGGCGATCTCGGCGCCGTAACGCATCTCGAGAAGTGTCTTCAGGACCAGCGTCACCAGCGCCAGGCCGGCCAGCAGCGAGGCGACGGCAAAGGCGCCGACGGCGTTGTATTCATTGTAGAGGATCTCGACATGCAGCGGCATGGTGTTGGTCAGGCCGCGTATATGGCCCGACACCACCGAGACGGCGCCGAACTCGCCCATGGCGCGCGCATTGCACAAGAGCACGCCGTAAAGCAGCCCCCATTTGACGTTGGGCAGCGTCACATACCAGAAGGCCTGCCAGCCATTGGCGCCAAGCGACAGCGCGGCCTCCTCGTCGCCATTGCCCTGCTCCTGCATCAGCGGGATCAGCTCGCGGGCCACGAAGGGGAAGGTGACGAAGATGGTGGCCAGCACAATGCCGGGCACGGCGAACAGGATGACGATGCCGTGCGCCTTCAGCCAGGCGCCGAGCAGCCCCTGGGCGCCGAACAGAAGCACGTAGACCAGGCCCGAGATGACCGGCGAGACCGAGAACGGCAGGTCGATCAGCGTGGTCAGGAAGGCCTTGCCCTTGAACTCGAACTTGGCGATCGCCCAGGCGGCCGAGATGCCGAAGACGACATTGAGCGGCACCGAGATCGCCGCCACCAGCAGCGTCAGCCGGATCGCCGAGCGCGTGTCGGGATGGGCAAGCGCTTCGGTGTAGGCGCCGACGCCCTTGGCGAAGGCTTCGTTGAAGACGATGATCAGCGGCAACAGCAGGAAGATGCCGAGGAAGGCGAAGGCGATCGCCATCAGCACGGCCTGCGCCGGGCGGCTTTCGGTCACCGCCGCCGAGCGGCTGTCGTGATGCGGCTCGTAGGACTTGATCTCCGGATCAGCCATAGCGCTTGCGGCTCCATGTCTGCGCCAGGTTGACGATGAGCAGCATGAGGAATGACAAGGCCAGCATGATCGCGGCGATGGCGGTCGCCGCCGGGTAATTGTATTCCTCCAGCCGGATGACGATCAGGAGCGGCGCGATCTCGGACTTGTAGGGCAGGTTGCCGGCGATGAAGATGACCGAGCCGTATTCGCCGACGCCGCGCGCGAAGGCCAGCGCGAAACCGGTGACGATGGCCGGCGCCAGGCCCGGGAACAGCACCCGGGTGACGATCTGGAAGCGGCTGGCGCCGAGCGTGGCGGCGGCCTCCTCCACCTCCTTGTCGATCTCCTCCATGATCGGCTGCACGGTGCGCACGACGAAGGGCAGGCCGATGAAGACCAGCGCGATGACGATGCCGAGCGGGGTGTAGGCGACCTTGAGCCCAAGCGGCAGCAACAGCTTGCCGATCCAGCCATTGGGCGCGTAGAGCGTGGTCAGCGCGATGCCGGCCACCGCCGTCGGCAGCGCGAAGGGCAGGTCGACCATGGCATCGACGATGCGGCGGCCGGGAAAGCGATAGCGCACCAGCACCCAGGCGACCAGCGTGCCGAAGACGACATTGACGGCGGCCGCGACGAAGGCGGTGCCGAAGCTGATGCGGAGCGCGTTGATGGTGCGCCGGTCGGTGGCGATCGCCCAGAAATCGGTCCAGCCCAGCGCCGCAGAGCGCCAGATCAGCCCCGACAGCGGAATGAGGATGATGAGGGTCAGGTAGGCAAGCGAGAAGCCGAGCGTCAATCCGAAACCCGGAATGACGCTCGGCTGTCGAAACCGCCAACCCGCCCGAGCGGGTGCTGTGATGGCCACTGCTGTCATGGAGTTCTGGATCGCCCCACTCGTTCAAGCCAGATTGCCCTTCGCTATGACTTCAAGAGCCTTGGGCGCGCAAGTTCGTTGAAAGATACGGCGCCTACTTCCATTCGCCCAAAGGCGTGTGGATTTTCTTCCTTCGCCGTCATTCGGGCTTTCTCCAGCTCTTCTGACTACTCCTTACTGCGCAGGTCTTCAGATCTGGTTGGATGAGCACCATCACCGAAATGATAGGGTACGCGTATTCTTCAGCCGTCGAAAAATTAAGCCCCGGGGGACAAGCCTTGCATGTCGCGACCAGCGTTGCGTCCCGAGCATCCACCGCGCGCATATCGCCCCGCAGACGGCGTTGGGCCGATCGGACGACAGAATTTGCCGGCGTCGTCGTGTGGACCAGGCGACGCCGACAACGACGAAAGCGAAGCTATGGCAGCAAGTAGTAGCGAACACTATCGCGCGCGGGTACAGCCGACGGTCGGAAGTGGGACCCTTGCTCAAAAGAATAGGTTGGCCACGTCACTAAGATATCTCGCGCGTTCCCGTGAAGGCATTCTACGCAATACAAAACCAACGCATCATGGAGCGCATAAGTCAGATTAGAAATCCGCCTGGGGAGGAGGATATGAAAAACATCTCAAATGACCTGATGGAAATAGCCGGCCGAATTCGCCCTGCGCGAGAAGCCTTCGCGGAGGCGGACAGGAGGAGGGTCGAATCCGCTTTGGAGGCAGGACGACTTCTTTGCCAGGCCAAGGACGACTGCCTGCACCAGCAATGGATGGCTTTCCTGAGATGGGCCGATATGGATGAACAAGAGGCTCGAAAGCTGATGCAGCTTGCCCGCGCGGGACTGACATCGTGCGTCGTTTCGGAAATCGGCGGCATCGATGCGGCACTGGCCTATCTTGTGGAGGCAAGATTGCCCGAGCCGGAAGAGTGCCTGACCGTGGGCCGCGTAGGCTGGCCGGAAAAGAACACGCCCTTCGCGATTATCAAACCCAATGCCGCGCATCCCGGCTATTACGATATCGCCATTGCCGACATGTGGGCCAATCCAGCAACGGTTTTCTCATCGAGAAAGCCGCTTCGGGGGGAAAGCATGAGGCAAGCCGACGGGTCGTTCTTCAACAGCCTCTGGCATATTGTCGATCGTGAATTGGATGTCCCGCATTCGCAGCGCGAGTTCCAGATGATGCCGGCGGATCTGTTCTCGCGAGATGGTGCCTTCCTCTTCGCCAAGCCTGTCTCCGCGGCTGACAGTGCGACGGAAAGCGAGGCCCTCGGCTACATTCTTTGAATGTTCGCCGGCAAATGCGACCGCGCGCAGCCGGCAACAATTCCATTGCATGGACCGGAAAATCGCCCTGCCGGCCTCGGCGTGCTCAGCCTAGCGTTGTTCGTCACGGCAGAACTCCAGCGCGCAGTCTCACCCGGACGAAGATCCATCAAGCTCAGGCGAGGCTGTCCGAGGGCAATTTCCTGACTCGGCTCCTGGACGGCAAGTTGAAGCGAGAACCGAGCTACCTCCAAGAGCATGGCAAAAGACCGAACGGCCGCTGAGCGGAATTTTGACGGAAAATGAACTCAAGCAATCGACGCGCCAATGAAGCGCCGTCAGCCGGCTTGCAGCCGAGCGTGGCTAGGCGCCAGATCATCTCGTCTCGTCCATTTGCAATGGCCATCAGCACTTAGCGTTGTCAAACTGCGCCAGACGACCGTCCGGCCCCATACCAGGTCTCGGAAGTGGTAATGTCTTATCCGATTGCGCACTCCATTTTCTTGGCCGCTGCTGGCTTAATCGCGTCAGTTGTCATCATCAGAGTGGCGGTTACATGCGCATCGCGATTGTTGGTTCGGGTTACGTGGGTCTTGTATCGGGCGCTTGCCTGGCTGATTTCGGCCATCAAGTCGTCTGCGTCGATAAGGCGGAGGCCAAGATTGCCGATCTCCAGGCCGGAAGAATGCCGATCTATGAGCCAGGTCTCGACGACCTCGTCGACAAGAATTCCGCGAGCGGCCAGCTCACCTTCACCAGCACGCTTGCAGCGGCAGTCGCCGATGCGGACGTGGTGTTCATTGCAGTCGGGACGCCTTCGAGGCGGGGCGACGGCCATGCCGATCTGTCCTATGTCTACGAAGCGGCCCGAGAAATCGCGGCCGCTGTTCACGGGTTCACCGTGGTGGCAATCAAATCCACGGTGCCGGTGGGCACGGGGGATGAGGTCGAACGGATCATTCGCCAATGCAATCCCCTGGCCGATGTGGCGGTCGTCTCCAACCCGGAATTCCTGCGCGAAGGAGCCGCGATCGACGACTTCAAACGACCAGACCGGATCGTTATCGGCCTGCCGTCGGACGAGCGTGGCCGGGAGGTGATGGCGGAGGTGTATCGGCCGCTTTATCTCAACCAGGCACCAATCCTGTTTACCGGCCGCCGCACGTCCGAGCTGATCAAATATGCGGCCAACGCCTTCCTGGCGCTCAAGATCACGTTCATCAACGAGATCGCGGATCTGTGCGAGAGCGTGGGCGCGAACGTGCGCGAGGTAGCGCGGGGCATCGGGCTCGACAATCGCATCGGCTCAAAGTTCCTGCACGCCGGCCCGGGCTATGGAGGATCCTGTTTTCCAAAAGACACGCTGGCTTTGGTCAAGACGGCGCAGGACAGCGGCGCGCCCTTGCGCCTGATCGAAACGACGGTTGCCGTGAACGACCAGCGAAAACGCACCATGGCGCGCAAGATCGTATTTGCCTGCGGCGGCGATGTCCGCGCAAAGACAGTGGCCTTGCTGGGCCTTACCTTCAAACCCAACACCGATGACGTCCGTGAAGCGCCTTCCCTCTCGATCATCCAGGCCTTGATCGATTTTGGGGCCCATGTCCGAGTGTATGACCCCGAAGGCATGGATCAGGCGAAAATCGTGCTCGGCAACAGCGTCAGCTATGCCGAAGGCGCCTATGAATGCGCCGAGGGCGCCGACGCGCTGGTCATCGTGACCGAGTGGAATCAGTTCCGCGCCCTGGATTTTGAACGATTGTCCCGCACGATGTCGAAACGGGTGGTGGTCGACCTGCGCAACATTTACCGGCGGGAAGACATCTCCAGACACGGCTTCGAGTACGTGAATATCGGTGAGGGAGCGGTCGGAGACAAGGCAGTTTTCGCCGCGGCCGCGGAATGAGGTATCTGATCACCGGCACCGCAGGATTCATCGGTTTTCACCTGGCGCGCCGGCTGCTCGACGACGGTCATCGCGTCACCGGATTCGACGGGATGACGCCATACTATGACATGGTCCTGAAGCAGTCGCGACACACCCTGCTTCAACGGTACGACGCCTTTCGCGCCCATATCGGCCAACTGGAAGACATGGACGCCCTTCGCCGCGCCGCAGACTCCGCCCGGCCCGACGTGATCGTGCATCTGGCCGCGCAGGCCGGTGTCCGCTACTCAATCGACAATCCGCGAAGTTACACGGACAGCAATCTCGTCGGCTCGTTCAACGTCCTTGAGCTTGCGCGTGATCTCAAGCCCCGGCATTTGCTCCTTGCGTCCACGAGCTCGGCCTATGGAGCGAACGACAAGATGCCATTCGTCGAAACCGACAAGGCTGATTGGCCGTTGACCTTTTATGCGGCCACGAAGAAGGCGATGGAGGCGATGGCGCACTCCTATTCACATATCTTCGGAACGCCGACCACATGCTTCCGCTTCTTCACCGTATATGGCCCCTGGGGCCGGCCCGACATGGCGCTCTTCAAATTTGTCGACGCGATCCAGAACGGCCGTCCGATCGAAGTGTATGGCGAAGGCCTGATGAAGCGTGATTTCACTTATATCGATGATCTCGTCGAAGCCGTCGTCCGGCTCGTCGAATGCACGCCGGCGACAGGTCGCACGGCGTCCGCTCCCGGCGTCGTCGACACGCTGTCACCCGTCGCGCCGTGGCGTGTCGTCAACATAGGCTGCGGCGAGCCTGTCGGGCTGCTGCCTTTTATCGAGACAATCGAGAACTGCCTGGGCAAACGAGCCATCCGCAAGATGTTGCCGATGCAGGCTGGCGACATGCGGGCAACCTATGCCGACCCCCGCCTGCTGGAGGCCCTTACCGGCTTTCGCCCTTGCACCAGCGTCGAGGACGGGGTGACCGCCTTCGTACGCTGGTATCTGGAAGAACGGCCGTCGCGGCCGACAATAGCCGCCTGAAGCGCGTAGCCTGTAATAAGTGCACGCGCCTAAACCCTTGGCCCGACACAGGTTGGTCATGCCGAGGCCAGCTTGGCGTGTATCCTGGGCCTCTCGCCATGCCAGGATGTCACCTCAATGGCGGCTCCGTCTCCACAAAGCACTGTAAAGCCGCTGTCGGTATGAGTTTGGACCTGGCCGGTCAGCCCGATATGGCGCCCAGGCGGGGCAAACATGCGCGCCATGTCGATCACGATCTTGGCACCGGCAGTGAAAGTGAAGGCGCCCGGATAGGGATCGCCGACGGCGCGGACAAAACGAAGGACATTCTCGGCGGCATCGCTCCAGTTGATCATTCCGTCATCGGCCGTGCGCTTTGCGCAATAGCTGGCAAGGGATTCGTCCTGCGCGACGCCCACGGCCTTGTCACGACTTATCGCCGAAACGACAAGCGGCGTCATCTCGAACAGGGCCTGCTTGTGCTTGTCGTAGAGCGAGCGCGCGGTCTCGTCCGGTGCTACGGCAAAAAGCTTCTGGAGGACGATAGGGCCACTGTCGACACCCTCGTCCAGCCGGAAGAAAGTCGAGCCCGTCTCCTTTTCATTCGCAATGATCGTCCAGGGGATCACCGCCCTCCCCCGAAAACGCGGTAACGGCGCCGGGTGAAAGCCGATCGAGCCATATCGGGCGACCGAGCGAAATTCGCCGCGGCAGATTTGCGACCAGCCGACCACCATCGTCAAATCGGGCCGCTCGGCTTCGAGCCTGTCGATCGTGTCGGGGGCATTGATGTCCTTGGTCAGGTGGACCGCGGCCCCGGCCAGACGTGCCGGCCCCGCCAGATCGACGAAATCGGAATGGCGTTTGGAAGCTTCGCCCGCAAGAGTGACAAGCAGCGATGGCGTCATGCCGGCTTCGACAAGGGCATCGAATGCGACCCGAGATCCCTCCACCGCACCGACAAAGGCTATGCGCATGAATTCAAGGCTCCAACTCACCGGCGTGAGCGATAGATGGACACAGATCTCTTCTATTGTCTGCTTCGTTTCTGCGCCCAAGTCCTCCTTTAGAGGTAAACGGCAGCCGGCGATGCATCCCTATGTGCAACTCGTCGGTTCAAAGAAAGCTGGGTATTTAGGGGTTGCGACAGCGGGATTGGAATACGCGATGGACAGCTTCGCCGGCTTGGCATTTCTGGATCGCAGCGCCACTACAGTCGGGAAGGGCGGATCTGATCTGCTACGCATGGCGATCCTGCCTTCTGGACGCCGACGCATTTGTGCTTTCGTCCCGCTACGAAGATTGCGCGGTACCACTCAAGGCCATGGCCAGCAGCCCTCCCATCGCGTCCTTCGACTGCGACGTCATACATGCTGCGCTACGATCCCCAAGGACTGAAGACCTGTCACCATGCTGACGACCACCCGTCTGACATTGCATAAGATCGACGCCCGGATCAGGATGACCTGGGCTGCGTCGGGCGCAGACGCGTTTCTTGTCTCCTATCCCGAATCCGGAGCAACCCAGCTTAGACATATACTTTCGGAATACTTCAGTCGCCACGCCAACGGCGAGAACGTCGATCTTTCGCCAATGTTCGAAGTTCTTCCGGATTTCGATCTCGATCCGACGAGGGGCATCCCGGCTTTTCGTTACACAGATGAGCGCCATCGCGTGCCGCTCGTCCTGGTTTCGCACCTCACCTATAGACGCTCGCTTTTCCTCAACCGACCCATCATCTTCATGACTCGAGATCCGCGCGACGTAATCGTGTCAGCTTATTTCGATGCCACACGTCACAAACACTGCTTTGAAGGCACCATGGACGCGTTCATTGCCGATCGCGAACAAGGCCTGCCGGCTCTGATAGTATATCTGAATGATTGGGGTAGAGGTCTAAAGCATCACGTGAGTGCAGTATTGGGCTATGAGGAACTGACTGAAGATCCTATGGGTGCCTGCACGCGTATCCTGAGATTTCTTGGCCACACACCGTCCGCGCGCGCGCTTCAGGATTCTATCGACGCTTCGCGTTTCTATGTGATGCGTGAGCATGAGATGGCGGGCGGCCTAACGGCGCACGATGGCGAAAGTCAGCATGCGCGTCTCGGCAAGGTCGGCGGCTTTGCCGATCATCTTAGTGATGCGCAAGCCGAGCTCATTGAGCAGACCTGCATCGACTGGCTAACTCCAGCCGCGATGGAACTGCTTCGCCGTGGCGGAACGCAGCTCGTATGCGGCTGGTATGAACTTCGCCGTCAACTCATGGATGAACACGGCCAAGGCGAGATGATCAAGAGAGATCTTCCTGTCATCGAATCCCTTTCCACCAATCCATGCAGCAACTTGGCGGAGATCGCCGAGAAGTATGGAAATAATCCATCGACGTCTTGACGTTAAGAGGGGAGTAAATGCGACTTGCGATTGTGCAGGCGGGCCTGGGTGCAGGAGGGACGGAGCGCGTCGTCAGTCTGCTTGCCGCAGATCGATGCAGGCGCGGAGATGAAGTCCATCTATTTGCTTTCGTGGGAGAGCAAGATAAGAGCTATTTTGCCCTGCACCCGAAGGTCACCGTCCACAGACTTGTAGAGGACGGAGCTTCGCGGCTTTCGAAACTCGGATTTGTCCGCAGCTTGCGGCGCGTGGCCGTGTTGCGCGCGGAATTCAAGCGGCTTCAGCCCACTCTGATCGTTTCGTTTCTAACAAAAATTAATATTCTCTGCCTGCTGGCGGCGAAGAATCTTGGCATCCGGGTTATTATCTCGGAAAGAAACAATCCAAAGGCGCAGAAGAAACACGCCGCTTGGCGGCTCGTTTCTGGCATTATACTTCGGCAAGCGGATCGGCTTGTCATGCAGACCGATGCGATTGTCAAGACGCTTCCAGATACGCTCAGAAAAAAGGCCCACGTTATCGGAAATCCTTGCGAGGTCATCGGAAATCCGTGCGAGGCGACCGATGCCTACAAAGACCATGGCAATGAAATGTTTCGCCTGGTCGGCGTCGGACGCCTGGTGGAACAGAAAGGCTTCGACACGCTGATAAAGGCGTTTGCTAAAATCGCCACCGAATTTCCGGCATGGGCATTGACGATCTTCGGCGAGGGACCTGATCGGGTTCTTCTTCAACGTCAGATCGATGCGTTTGATTTGGAGGACAGGGTAAAGCTTGCCGGCATTACCGAGCGTCCGGGCGAATGGGCACGCGACGCCTCCCTCTTTGTCCTGCCGTCACGCTACGAAGGCTTTCCCAACGTGCTGATCGAGGCGATGGCGGCCGGCCTGCCCGTCGTCGCAACGGACTGTGATTTCGGTCCCTCCGAAATCGTCGAACCAGGCGTTTCGGGTCTGCTGGTACCAGTCGACGATGTTGCCGAGTTGGCATCTGCAATGGCATGCCTGATGCGAAATAATGCTCTTCGCCACAAAATGGGAAGATCGGCCCGGAAAACGATCGATCGGTTCTCAATGCAGCAGATTGCGGAAAAATGGGACTCCGCTTTGACGAAATTCTGAGTGAAGGCAATTGATCACGAACCCAGTTGTTCAGGTTCGCGATCTGCGAATGAAAAATATCCAATGCCGGACAAGAACACCTCGAGCGTTTTCAAATCCGGCGCACATATCCTGATGTTCATCCGGAGATGATCTTTGATAGGCGCACTTTACAGCCAATATAACTAAAAGCGGCGACCTGTCGCGCGTCGCCTGGGGCAAGGCAATGCCCGCACATCGTCCCTGGCTGGGATCGGCCTCAAGACACAAGGCTACATGTAGACTTTCGAGATTGTGTCCCTTGGCGTGGCCTGGCTTTTGATCACTACGGAGCCTTGCGGTTGGCCAGAGGGCGTATCAGCGAGCCGGGGCAGGCATGCTGATGAAAGGAGCATCGCTCATGAAACGCACGTTCGACCTGCTCGGTGCCGCCTGCCTTCTGCTGCTGATGTCGCCCCTCATCGCGGTGCTTTCAATAGCAGTCGCGCTGCTTCTTGGGCGTCCTGTTTTTTTCCGCCAGGAACGTCCCGGCCTCCACGGAAAACCATTCAAGATAATCAAGTTCAGAACGATGACCGATCGTCGGGATCGTCATGGCCGGCTGCTTCCCGATGCTGACAGGCTAACTGGCTTCGGCAGCTTTCTGCGCGCAAGCAGCCTTGATGAGCTGCCCGAATTGATCAACGTATTGCGGGGTGAGATGAGCCTCGTCGGGCCTCGTCCACTCTTGATGGAGTATCTCCCCCGCTATAGCCCTGAGCAGGCGCGTCGTCACCAAGTCATTCCCGGCATCACAGGTTTGGCGCAGGTGAACGGCCGCAACGCACTTGATTGGGAGAACCGCTTCGTCCTGGACGTCTGGTATGTCGATCACCGAACCTTCGCACTTGACCTGAAAATTCTCTGCCTGACCTTTTACAAGATCTTCACCCGAGAGGGGATCAGCGCCGCGGGACACGCCACCATGCCCGAGTTCATGGGCTCGCAGGTTTCGCAGTCGGGCGGGCCGTTGAGGACATCTGGATCGCGCCTGCCACGGTTCGCTGCAAGGGTTGCAGCCATCGGTATTCTGCTAGAGCTTGGGACTGCCGCTTTCGTTTTTGTTGTCGATCCATATGGGATCAACCATCATCTGGAGATTCCTGATTTCAATGCCGAAAAGACACATCGCCTTTCGATCGGTACGACAGCCGAGCGCTCACTACGTCTATGGCTCACCGATTACGACACTTTGATCCTCGGCGGCTCGCGGGCGCGCGTCGGGCTTGATCCCGCCGGACCGAGCCTAGCTAGGCTGAAGGCCTACAATGCCGCTGTTCCGCATGCGAGCATGGCCGAACTCTATGACATTGGCATGTTCGCCTTGGCTCATGGCGCACCCCGCCGGATGATCGTCAATCTCGATTTCTCCATGTTTGAGGCGGACCGAACGGAAACCCAAGATTTTCCGGAGTCCGGCTTTGCCGGAGTTCCAATGCCTATCGTTTATGCGCGGTCCTTGTTCTCCCCCGAAAGCTTTATCGACGCTTTGCGGACGGTGCACGCCAACAGCATTGGATTTCGGGAGACCGACAAGGAAGACGGTTTTCACCAGATCATGTTGACGCACAATTACAGCTACAGACAGGTGTCCGACCAGAGGCTGAATCGGTTGATGGCGGAGTTTTCCTCTCCCGGCAGCTTCGATTATGACCTCACCAGAATCGGCCTGTTGCGTGACCTGCTGGATCGTCTCACCGCCGCTGGAGTAGACGTCACGCTCTTCATCTCACCGATACATGCTCGTCAGATGGAAGCACTCAGGGCCATGGGGCTACTCCCGGTTTACGACCGCTGGCGTGTGGATCTGACGTATACTGTAAGTCAGGTCAATGCATCCAAGACAGCCACGTCTGAAGTGAAACTGTGGGATTTTAGCGGCTATAACTCCGTTACAATGGAAGACATTCCGGATCCGGGCGATCGTCATCAGACGATGCGGTGGTACTGGAGCTCTGCGCGCTACACTCCGGCCTTGGGAGAGTTGATGCTGGATCGCATGCTCGGCCAGGCCTATTCGGGCCCGTCGGATTTCGGCATATCTCTTACCGGATCCAACCTTAGATCAGTCCTCGACCAACAGCGAAAGAGGCGCACCATATATGTTGCGCTTCATCCCGAGGAGATTAATAGGATATGGAGCCGTTTGCTTTTCTTGAAGATTACAAAGCCAAATATTTAAGGGATTTTCTCTTTATTAGTTCGGTATGTCTTATAGTTCTACTTTTTCGCGCCGTATATATTTTATCGATAAACGGCCATGAAGCTGCTACCGCTAATGGGGTAGGCCATCGGTCGTAGCGGCGATCAGGTCCTAGCTTATTGGGGTTGCGACAGGACCAAACTTGGTCGTGGCGGCTTTCTGGTTTCTGCCGATGATGGATGTCATCGGCAGAAACAATCCCGCAGAACGACCAAGGGACGCGTATTGCCGATCAAGAATGAGCGGGGCGACTTTGGCTACGGTTGCGATGATCGGAAGACTGGCTCGACGGGTGCTGCAAGCTGCCAGGCGCAAGAGTGCGGGCCGCACGCGCCTGGCCAATATCGCACACCTTCTGACCGGCAATTTTCTTGGCTCATTGCTGGCGCTTGTAGCCTTTACGCTTTCAGCACGCGCGCTTGGCGTGACGAATTATGGTGAGCTTGCATTGATCATCGCGTTCACAAGGGTCGTGGAGCGCGTTGTCAGCTTCCAGTCGTGGCAGCCAATTATCAAATACGCAGCCGGCATGAACGCATCCGAGGGCCACGAGAATTTGCGTGTCCTCATGAAGTTCGGCCTGCTTATCGATGTCGGCGCCGCTGTCTGCGCTTGGGTCGTCGCCATTGGCGCGGCCCTTCTCCTTGCACCGGTTTTCGGTTGGTCGACGCAAATCGTGCATCTTCTTGTTCTCTACTCCAGTGTTCTGCTGTTTCAGATTTCCGGCGTCCCCGTGGCTGTCCAACGCATGGCCGGCAACTTCCGCCTACTCGCCTATGGGCAGTTGCTCAACGCGGTTCTGCGCGTATTGCTGTGTCTGCTCGGCGTGCTGCTCAATGGCGATCTCGCCTATTTCACAGCGGTTTGGGCCGGAACGCAGATCCTCGGCTCCCTGGCGCTCCTGACGCTGACCATGCGCGCGCTACACAGGCAGGGTGTCCACAATGTCCTGGGCGCGCCTTTGGCCGGCATCACACGCCGCTTCCCTGGCATCTGGAATTTCGCGTGGTCGTCGAACATTTCACTCACTTTGCGCGCGAGCGCGCAAGAGCTCGATACACTGCTGGTCGGATGGCTAGCCGACCCGGCCTCGGCTGGCTTGTACCAGATCGCCAAGCGCATAGGCCGCGTCGGCCAGCAAGTAGGCCCGCAGGTGCAAAACGTTCTCTATCCCGACGTCGCCCGCCTTTGGGCAAAAGGCAGCATCGAGGAATTCAAGCGGGTGATCTTTCAGACCGAAGCCATGCTGCTCTGCTTTGGCGTCATTTGCGTCCTGGTCGTGGCGGTGCTCATCCGGCCGCTGCTCGCCTGGACCGCAGGACCGGAGTTCATAGGCGCAGCCAGCCTAGTCATCGTGCAGATGGTGGCTGTCACGTTCGTGCTTTCAGGCTCAGCCGCCCGCTCGGCGCTGCTTGCCATGGGCCGGCAACGTGAGGTGTTGCGCATTGTTGTCGTTGCGACAGCCGCCTTCCACGTGACGGCCCTCCTGCTCATCCCGCGGATCGGCGCGATGGGGGGCAATATTGCCCATATCGTCCTGGGCATTCTGTGGGCCTTCGGCCTGGCGTTTTCGTTGCGACAGGCACTCAAGACCGCCCATCACCCCGCCCGGCAAACCCCGCCGGCGGACGCTCTCAACCAAGCAAGTCTTGCCCCTTCAAAGGCGATCTAGATGTCTCTTGCACCTCAAGCCCTGGCCACTTTGCCCATAGCGCAGCGACGCTCGCCGTCATCGCTTACCCATCTGCAACGGCTCGAGGCAGAATCGATCCATATCATTCGCGAGGTCGCCGCCGAACTGCGCAACCCGGTGATGTTGTATTCGGTGGGCAAGGACTCCGCCGTGATGCTCCATCTCGCGATGAAGGCCTTCTATCCGTCGCAACTGCCGTTCCCCCTTCTCCACATCGACACGACGTGGAAGTTCAAGGAAATGATCCGTTTCCGCGACGAGACAGTCGCGCGGCTTGGCCTGAAGCTGCTGGTGCGTCGCAACGAGGCCGGCCTGGCCGAAGGGATCACGCCATTTACACATGGCTCGTCGACCTACACGCAGATCATGAAGACGGAGGCGCTGAAATCGGCACTGACCTCGCTCGGCTTCGATGCCGCTTTCGGCGGCGCGCGCCGCGACGAGGAAAAGAGCCGCGCGAAAGAACGGGTGTTTTCGCTGCGCAGCGATAGCCACGGCTGGGATCCAAAGAACCAGCGCCCGGAACTATGGAACCTCTACAACGGCCGGCTGAAACCAGGGGAGTCGGTCCGGGTTTTTCCGCTCTCGAACTGGACCGAAATCGACATATGGCAATACATCATGAGGGAGAACATTCCCATCGTCTCGCTGTATTTCGCGGCCAAGCGCCCGGTGGTGGAGCGCGACGGACAGTTGATTATGGTGGACGACGACCGTCTGCCGCTTCGCCCGGGCGAATCCCCCGAAATGCGCTCGGTCCGCTTCCGCACGCTTGGTTGCTATCCCCTCACCGCGGCTACCGAAAGCACTGCCGCGTCTGTTCCCGAAGTGCTCCAGGAAATGCTTGTCGTGAGGACCTCCGAACGATCGGGCCGGCTGATCGACCATGACGAAGCAACATCGATGGAAAAGAAAAAGCGCGAGGGGTATTTCTGATGCTGGGTTTTGCTCAAACCGCGGAACTCGAATCTTCCTCGATAGACGAGATCACTTCGCAATATCTTGCTGTCCACGAGAAGAAGAGCCTGCTGCGATTTTTGACATGCGGCAGCGTGGACGACGGCAAGTCGACGCTGATCGGCAGGCTGCTCTACGACACGAAGCTGCTGATGGAAGACCAGCTTGCCACACTTACCCGCGATTCCCAACGCCACGGCACAACCGGCGGCGATCTCGACTTCGCCCTTCTGGTCGACGGTCTCGCCAGCGAGCGCGAACAGGGCATTACGATCGACGTGGCCTATCGTTTCTTCGCCACGGAGCGGCGCAAATTCATAGTCGCCGACACGCCAGGCCATGAGCAATACACCCGCAACATGGCTACTGGCGCATCCAATGCCGACCTGGCGATCATTCTTGTCGATGCGCGGCAGGGCATTCTGACCCAGACACGCCGACATTCCTTCATCGTTTCGCTGCTCGGAATCCGGCATGTCGTTCTTGCGGTCAACAAAATCGACCTGGTCGATTATTCGCAAACGGTATTCGACGAGATCGAGGCGACCTATCGAAGCTTCGCGGAACCGCTTGGCTTCGTTTCTCTGGAGGCCATCCCGCTTTCGGCGCGTTATGGCGACAATGTTCTTTCGAAAGGCGAGAACCTGCCCTGGTATCGAGGCCGGACGCTCATCGAGCATCTGGAAACCGTCGAGGTGGAACGAGACCGCCGTAGCGCGCCTTTCCGGATGCCGGTGCAATGGGTCAATCGTCCGAACCTCGACTTTCGCGGGTTTGCCGGCACCATCGCCGCCGGCGTGATCCGGCCGGGAGACCGTGTGGTCGTGGCACGCTCCGGCGTGACAAGCTTGGTCAAGCGCATCGTTACCCAGGACGGAGACCTGTCGGAGGCAGCGGCGGGCGAGGCTGTCACGCTGACGCTCGAAGATGAGATCGACGTTTCTCGCGGCGACGTCCTGGCGGGGGCGGCGGAGCGCCCGGAAGTGTCAGACCAGTTTGCGGCCCATCTGCTCTGGATGCACGAGGATCCATTGATCCCCGGCCGCCCGTATCTGATCAAGCTCGCCACCAGCGTGGTGGGTGCGAGCGTCACGCAGATAAAACACCGGGTCGACATTAATAATTTTGCAAAACTGGCAGCAAAAACCCTCGAGAAGAACGACGTCGGCTTCGTCAACTTGACGACGCAGGCGCCGCTCGCCTTCGACCCGTTCTCCAGCGTGCACGAAACCGGCGCGTTCATCGTCATCGACCGGATCAACAACCACACGGTCGGTGCCGGAATGATCGACTTCAGTCTGCGCAGGGCGAACAACGTCCATTGGCAAGCACTGGATGTCGACATGAATGCGCGGGCGATCGCCAAAGGTCAAAAGCCCGTGGTGCTGTGGTTCACAGGCCTGTCGGGCTCCGGAAAATCGACGATCGCGAATCTCGTGGAGAAGCGCCTCCATGCGCTCGGCAAGCACACCTACCTACTTGACGGCGACAATGTTCGCCATGGCTTGAACCGAGATCTCGGCTTCACCGATGCTGATCGCGTGGAGAACATTCGACGCGTGGCCGAGGCCGCCAAGCTGATGGTCGATGCCGGACTGATAGCGCTTACTTCATTCATTTCGCCATTCCAGGCTGAACGGCGGATGGCGCGCGACCTCTTCGGCCCAGGGCAGTTTATCGAGATCTTCATCGATACACCACTGGAGGTCGCCGAAAGCCGCGACCCGAAGGGCCTTTATCGACGCGCCCGAAACGGCTTGATCCAGAATTTCACCGGCATCGGCAGCCCCTATGAGCGCCCAGAAGCGCCACAGATCACGGTTACGCCGGATCTGAGTGCCGAGGAGGCCGCGGAAGAGATCGTCAGCTACCTCGAACGAGGCAGCTATCTCGGAACTGCGACCGGGTAACAGGCGATGGTTGGAGGAGCTAGCCAAGGGCCGGTACGGGTTTGCTTTCCATTTATCGGTGATGATGTCGGTGGAAGCCACATCTCGGCGCTCAAGCTCATCCAGAACCTCGATACATCGAAGGTCGTTCCCATTCTGGTGCTTCAGGAAACGGCCGGGCCTCTGGCGGCCTTTCTGCAAATGGAAGGCCAGCCCTTCATGGGTTTTCCGCTGCCGACGACTTCGCCTGGAAAGGGAACAATTCCCGGCGATGTCATGACCTATCTGACCAGTACGCTCCCGCGCATGCGGCGTTTCATCAAGGAGCAGAAGTTCGATATCGTTCACACCAATGACGGCAGGACGCATGTGAATTGGGGCATTGCGGCGAGGCTGGCAGGTGCCCGGCTGGTTTGGCATCATCGCGGCGACCCCGACGCCAAGGGCGCCAACGTGCTTGCGCCGCTCATCGCGCATCGCATGGTGACAGTGTCGCGATTTTCGCGACCGCGGCATCCGATCAGATCCCTCAAGGGACGGCTTAGCGTCATCCATAGTCCCTTCGACCATCCGTCGACTGTGCCTGACAGGATCGCGGCCAAGGCCGCACTTCTGGACGAGCTAGGCCTTGCACCAGGAACACGCATCCTGAGCTTCATCGGCGGGCTGATCGAACGAAAGCGGCCGCTCCTCTTCATCGATATCCTTGATCGTTTCGTGCGGGAGCACCCGCAAATCCCGGTCGTCGGCTGCGTGTTCGGGACTTCACCCGCGGGCTCGCAAGATCTTGAAGCGGCCGCCCGCGTGCGCTGCGCCGAGCGCGGGCTCGGCCAAACGGTGCGCTTCATGGGTTTTCGCAACCCGATCGAACCTTTCCTCGCGGCAACGGATGTTCTGGTCGTTCCCGCCATGGGAGAGCCCTTCGGCCGAACCCTTATCGAGGCGATGTTCCTTGGGACGCCGGTGGTTGCAACCGATCATGGCGGCAATCCGGAAGCTATCGAGAACGAGCGGACCGGATTTCTGGTCACACCGGAAGACGCCGGGGCCTTCATGGAGCCGCTATCGCGGTTGCTGTCCAATCCGCCGCTCTGGGCCCGGATCAGCGATGCAGCCCGCGACCACGCCTTCTTTTCCTACAGCACGCACCGCCATGTCGAAAATGTCATGAAGATCTATGACAGGGCGCTTTGCTCCCGCAAAGCCGGCTTGGCGACCGACCTAACCAGCGAAATCGGCGGTTAAAGGGTTTTCACAATGCGGGTAGAGCACATCGATTTCCTTGTCATCGGAGCCGCAAAAAGCACGACGACCTGGCTGAAGCAGCAGCTTCAGGCCGATCCGAGCGTCAGCACGCCGGTATCTTGATAGACGCATCCAAGGGAAGGGCCTCCTTTGACATGAGTGAGTTTCGCGGAAAGTCAGCTGCGCCATTGACATATGGTTCCCCCGGCATTGATCGAGGGTTGCCGTACGAAGCCCATCATCCTGCTCGCAATGCGAACCAAGACACGGGAGCTGCCCAGAGTGGGATCATTGCCACCCGGACCGGTCAAGTTGGATATCGCCGCGAAATTGACGGCCTGAGGGCGATCGCAGTCGTTCTGGTGATTCTCTACCATTCAGGGCTTCGCGTCGCGGGCCTTGACCCCTTTGCGGGCGGTTTTATTGGCGTTGATGTTTTTTTTGTTATTAGCGGCTATCTGATTGGCTCGATTGTACAGCGGGAAGTCATGGATGGGACTTTCTCGTTCGCCAGCTTTTACGAGCGTCGCGCGAGACGGATCTTACCCGCGCTGTATACCGTCTTAGCAGTAACGATCCCCTTCGCTTGGCTCTATATGCTGCCGAGTGCCTTCAGAGACTATTCGGCGAGTCTTTTGGCAACCGTGTTTTCAGCATCCAATCTATATTTCTGGCATGTTGCGAGTTATGACGCAACCGACAATCTTTTTCGCCCGTTAATTCACACTTGGAGCTTGGGGGTCGAGGAACAGTTCTACGTGATCTTTCCTTGCTTTCTCCTACTGGTGTGGAAATATGCTCGGACGTTTTTAACCGCCATCCTGTGCCTTGGGCTCGTCGTTTCGTTCATTCTTGCGGAGTGGATGACAAGGCATTTGCCGGATGCATCTTTTTTTCTACTGCCGCCTCGGATCTGGGAACTAGGGTTGGGGGTGTTTCTGGCAAGACGCGAATTGACTGGCGGCCGGCTTGTGTCGATACGCTCTTCACGAGTCGCGCCTGCGGTCGGTTTGGCGCTCCTGATCTGCGCGGTGCCGCTGATGAGGCCGCAGTGGCACCACCCAGGACTTGTAACGCTGATCCCGGTTGCAGGAACGGCATTGCTTATCTGGTATACAGGGCACGGCGATCCCATTACACGAGCGCTTTCCTCCCAGCCGTTTGTATTTGTCGGCCTGATATCATATTCCCTCTACCTTTGGCACCAGCCGATATTTGCTTTCGGCAGAATGAGTGCGACCAATTCTGTCGATGGCACGATGGTATTTTGTTGGATTTTGATGTCTGTTATACTTGCCATTGCGACTTACCGCTTCGTTGAGATGCCGACCCGCAGCAGAAAGCGAACCAGCAAGCCCGTTATATGGCTGATTGCCTCACTTGGAGCCGTACTACTCAGCGGCGGCGGATACTACTGGTATGTCCAAAATGGCATGCCAAGCCGTTTTGCGGACGGCCTTGCCCCGATTGCCGCTGCATCCGATATTCGTGAGGCTCAGATTTTTCAGAACGGGAAGAGCTGTCTCAACTTTGCGCCTGAACAGGGCCCTTGTACCTTTCATGGCTCGAATTCCGAGGGCTATGCTCTTGTTAGTTTAGGTGACTCTCACGCTCGCACTCTGCTTGGTCCGATGCGAGACAGCCTCGACGACTACCGAGATATCGCTTCGTTCACACCGCTCAATCGAGGCGGCTGCGTATTTCTCCTGGGTGTGCAAAGGGTTGACGTGGACCAACCGGGTTGTCCAGGCGACTACAATGACAAGAGGCTCGACTACATAGGCAAGCTGAAGCGACCGATAGCCGTGCTCTTATGGCGTCTCCCCATTCTCGTGGAGCAGAGCCGTTATGACAATGGCGAGGGGGGAATCGAGCCGGGCGACGATCACCCGCATTTGGCCAAGCTGGGTGAAACCGGGCCAGCCGATCCGGCTGCAGTCGCCACGGCCATTTCCCACACCATAAACACACTTCTGGAGCGCGGGGTGAAGGTTGTCTTAGTCTATCCTGTCCCGGAGATGGGTTGGAACGTCCCGCAGGTGCTTCTCATGCGGGCCAGACGCCAGAACGATCCTGCAGCTTATATGCAGGCGGAACCGATTTCGGTTTCCTACGGGGATTTCCGCCGGCGAACGCAACGGACATACGAATTATACGATAATGTCGGATCCGATCCAAATCTCGTGCGCGTGTATCCGGAGAAGGCCTTCTGCGATCAACAGCGCTGTTTCGCCAATCGAGGCTCTCAGATTTTCTATCGGGACGACAACCATCTCAGCGAGACCGGCGCGTCCAAGCTCAACGTTTTGATCATGGACGCCATCAAAGCACGGTGGGGAAATGACCGATGACAGACGAAGGAGAGCCGTGGACTTTTTCGACGGAGAAGCCTTGTGCGACGTTCCAGCACGGAGGCGACAAGGCCGCCCCTTGCAGTAGAGCTCGACGCTATGCCTTGCGGTGGTATATTTGGAAATACGGGTCCAAAGAGCTGGCAATTCTCTCATCCATGTAAGCGATCTCGTCTCTGTTGAAATAGTCGACATAACCCCCGATTTTACCCCGCCGCACCTTAAAACTGTCGGGATTCGACTGGTCTGTCGGGCGCATTCTCTCGTGACCGAAAGCGTCTGCCATTTCGATCTTTCGCAAATTCTCGAAAGAGCCAAAGGTTGTCGCCTCATCGAGGATCATTTCCGGCACGCCCTGAATGCCCAGAAAATCCAGCGCCGTACGAAGCGCCGATTTTGGAGCTTGGCGCATGTGTTCGTAGGACAGCAATTGAAATGCCTTCACCTTGTCGCGGTTGTGCGCCCAGGCGTTGTAGAACGCTATGATGGAATCAATGCCGCCGACATCCTGGGCAAGAAACTCACTGATCGTCCCGTCAAACACCTTCATCCGGTGCGTTGCGTCGAAATAGTATGAAACAAGCACGTCTCGCGGATCCCGAACCAGAAATAGGATCTTTTTTCCTGAATATCTTGACTTATCGGACTGGATTTCGCTGGGACGCTTAAGATTTGGGCTGTCGTCGTGAGAAAAGCCAATGCAAGGGATATTCGACGAGATCTTCCAGAAATGCTGGATTTCCATCGGATTCTGCAGGTTAAGGCCGTAGTGTTTGTCGATGACGCGGCCAACCATGGTGCGCAGCCACGTTCGACCGCATTTCGGGTATGAAAGCACAAAGGAGTCCCGCGACCAAAAGATCATCTGGCGGCGCAACGCTCCCAGGGGACCCGAGTAGCGTATTTTCTTTGGAACGACGGCTTCGCCAAGGAAGAAGGTAGCGTCGCGAAGATTGTTCTTCAACTGTCCGAGCATAGAAAGCTTCCTCTGCTAGCGTGAGCTTGGCGCATTAGCGTCGTCGATAATGAAGTGCCCGAAGAACGGACCCCCGGGCCGAAACTCAAGCGACCATTTTAATCTCCGCCATTGTAAGCCATTGCGTCGGTGCAGCGAGACCTAGCTAGCTGGCTGGCCCGGACTGGTGGGAGTACCTCTTTGGATTAACGCGGCAAAGTCCGCTTGCAGTTCCGATAGTCCCCCCATGCACAAAAGCATGTGTTGCTTAGAAAGCGGGGAAAGCGCCCCATAGCAACGATAAGATCGTAGCCTCGAGTCCGAACGATTGCAGGCCAACCTGTTCTTGATTGAGCAAGGGACTGGCAGGCACGGATTTGTGCCTGCGAGTTCAAACAGCCGCGTCTCTTAACGTGCTCTCTTGGAGCGCGGCGGCTAAGCTTTGTCGAGGTCTAGAATGAGCCAGTCAGATCAGCCGTTTGAGGCAATCAGTCCACTGGGAGGCCAATCCCTTTTGCTGGCCACTGCGATCGCTCTCGGCCGTCTCGTCAGCAAACCGCGCACAATTGTTCATGTGCTGTCGTACTTGCGCCGGCGGGTGACCGGGCGCGCCAAGGCCGTTGGCAAGAACCTTCATCTCTACATCATCGATTTGGCCCTGGCGCTGGCGGCACTGTCGTTTGCTTCGTTCATGCGATTGGGCCTTGATGGGGAATTCACCGGTCCGGAGAGCCACGCTTCGTTGCTCTTCGCACTCCCTTGCTTCCTGCTTACATGCGCCGTGGTCTTCCCGGTGACTTGCCTCTACACCCGCAACTGGCGATATGCGTCTGTCGGCGACATGCTCGGTATCGTTCGCGCGGCATTCGTCACATCGCTGGCGTTCGTGTTCCTGATGTTTGTGGCTACACGGCTCGATTCGATCCCGCGCTCGGTGATAGTGATCCAGTTTCTGTTGCTCGTGCCGCTGCTTATTTCGGTTCGCATCCGCTCCAAGCTCGTTGAGCTAAGCCGCTTTGGTCCGACTGCGAACAGAGCGAGAAACGGACGCGACGTGGTCCCTGTGCTGCTGATCGGTGCGGGCGATGCGGCCGATCTTTATATTCGCGCGCTGCAGCGGGATCCGAATGCACGCCATTGGCCGGTCGGCGTGCTCGACAATGGCGCAACGACAGAGGGCTATTTCCTGCGCGGCGTGCCGGTTCTGGGCAGCATCGAAGACTTCGACACGGTCATCGGCGATCTGGAAGGTCGCGGCATCAAGCCCCGCCACGTGATTTTCACCGAGAGGGTGCCTGGCCTCGTCGACCCGACGCTTGAAGCGCTGATCGACCGGGCCGACCGTCTGGGCATCGCTGTCTCTCGCCCCGCCCCGGTCCTGGAACTGCGCAATCCTAAATATCAGAGTCGCTTCGACTTGCGCCCGATCGAACTTACCGACCTGCTGGAGAGGCCGCAGGCGGTTCTTGATAAAGATGCGTTGTCCCGAATGATCGAAAACAGGCGCATCGTCGTCACCGGCGCCGGAGGCTCGATCGGCGGAGAGCTCACGCAGCAGATTGCCGCGCTCGGTCCCACCGAAGTGGTCCTGATCGATAACAGCGAGTACAATTTGTATGCCATCGATCTGGAGTTGGCGGAGAAATTCCCGAATGTGCGCCGGAAGCCATATATCTGCGACGTACGCGACCCTGTTCGCCTGGGCGAGATTTTCCGACGCCATCGCGTCGACCTGGTCTTCCACGCGGCGGCGCTCAAACATGTGCCGATGGTCGAGTTGAATCCCTGTGAGGGCATTCTTACCAACGTCATCGGTACTATGAACGTGGCAGAAGCGACCCGCCTTTGCGGCGCCAAGGCAATGGTCCAGATATCCACCGACAAGGTTGTGAACACGACCAGTGTCATGGGCGCTACCAAGCGCCTAGCGGAACTCTACTGCCAGTCCCTGGACCTCGCCTTTACCGCCGGCGATACCCCCGTCCGCTTCATGACCGTTCGTTTCGGCAATGTTCTGGGTTCAAGCGGGTCGCTGATCCCATTATTCAAGCGCCAACTCGCCCACGGCGGTCCGCTGACCGTGACCGACATGGAGATGAAGCGCTTCTTCATGACAATACGCGAGGCGGTTGAACTGACCTTGCAGGCATCGGCCCATGGTCTGGAGAAAAAACTCGGACAGGGCGAAATCTTCGTTCTCGACATGGGTGCGCCAATCAAGATCATCGACATGGCGCGCCGCATGATCAAGCTCGCGGGATTTCGACCGGATGAGGACATCAAGATCAAGATTGTCGGCTGCCGGCCGGGAGAAAAGCTGTTCGAGGAACTCTTCGACGAAAGCGAAAGACGTGTCGACGTTCCGATTTCCGGAGTCTTGGGCGCCGTGCCCAATGCGATGCCGCTTGACACGCTTCGCAAGGGATTTTCGCAATTGCGTCGCTTGGCGAGGGCCGGCGACACTGAGGGAGTGTTAAACCTTGTTGCGGATATGCTTCCCAGTTACCGCAGAGACGAAGCCAAGCCTGCGGCGGCGGTGACGGCGCCATTCGTGCCTCATGTGATCCTCGGTTCAGCCAAGGCAACCACGCGTCCACACGAGGCGGCCGCTTGAGGCCCAGCGGGAGCGCTGCCGTGCTAACGCATATTGCCTCGGCTCTGTTTGTCGCGCTGTCGTGCGGTACTGCACTGGCCGGGGCGCCTCAACCTCAGCCGACAGTGGCCGAGGCACGGGAGGCGGTCGAGCTTGCGGGGGCCTATTTCCGCGATCATCTCGGTGTAGCGGGAACTTATGTATGGAAATATTCCCTCGACGGCCAAAAGAGGGTGGGCGAAGGCGGTACCGTGCCCGCGAGCGTTGGCTGGGTGCAGCCGCCTGGTACGCCGGCCGTCGGCGCTGCGTTCCTGCGCATCTTCGAGGTTACCGGCGACAAGCAATGGCTTCAGTCTGCCCAGGTCGTGGCAACCGCTCTCGTCAAAACTCAGCTGGAGTCCGGCGGATGGTTTTACAAGATCGAGACCGACCCGCAAAAGGCGGTGACATGGTGCTACCACGCACTGAAGCTGGGCAGGAATACCTGTCGCGATATCAAGGACAATCCGCAACGCAACGAGACTGTCCTCGATGACAACAACACACAGAGCGTGCTGAATTTTCTGATGTGGTTCGACCTGGCGAGTGGCGGTTCGGATCCGGACGTCCGTTCCTGCATCGACAGGGCGCTTCATCGATTGATGCGGGTGCAATACGCAAATGGGGCCTTCCCAGTCTTCTTCAAGGGAGCCGCGCCTGGGGCGGATGTAAAGGCTGCGGCCAAGGCGAGTATTCCGGCCAGTTGGTCTCACGAGTGGCAGAAGCCTGATCATCCGCCCTATTTCATCATCAACGACAATCTTCCCCGCGATATGGGTCGTCTCTTTCTCAACGCCTACCGCACATATCATGATCCCGCATATCTCAAGACGGCGGAGAAGGTCGGTGATTTTCTCCTTGCAGCCCAATTGCCCGCGCCACAACAGGGCTGGGCTCAGGGTTACGATCGTTCCATGCAGCCGGTTTGGGGGCGCAGGTTTGAGCCGCCAGCGGTCGTCTCGCGCGAAACCGCCGGCAATATCGAGTACCTGATCGAGTTGAACGAGCAAAACAGGGATGCGCGGTTGCTGCACGCGGCGACGTCTGCGGCCACCTGGCTAGAGGCAGTGCGCCTGCCCGACGGCAGTTGGGCACGTTTTTACGAACTCAACACCAACCGGCCGCTTTACATCGATGAGGGCGGCCAAGTGACCTTCGACGACATGGACCTCCTGAAACACTACGGCATGAAAACCGGTGCAGAGATCGAGCCGGTGTTCGCTCGGCTCGAGATTGCAAAGCGGGGGCAGAGAGTTTCACGTCAACGACTGTGGATCAGTGCCGCGGATGAGTTGAGCGCTGGCGAACTGAATTCGAAGGTGCGTCAGCTCGTCGACAGTCAGGATACCCAGGGACGCTGGGTTGAGGGCCGGTTTATCGAGGGAGAAGAATTCGTCGAGGGCGTGTTCGCCCTCGCTCGTTTCATCTCCGCGCAAGCATCAGAGCCGGCGAAATAGTTTCTACATATCGCTCGCTCCTGCCATGGGGAGGTTCTGACCAGATCTTCCGGTGCGCCGATTTAGCCTTTGTAGAAGCTGGAAAGCTCGGCTGGTGGGCCTTAGATCGGCCTGCGTAGGAAAGGTCGCGAACGACCGTACTTGGAGCGAGCACCGCGAAGAAAGCGCGCGACCGTTCTTGGAGCTGGGCCGTCGCGCAAAATCGCAACACTGGGCGCCATTCCAAGCAGCAGAGGCACGACAAAAAAACGACCGTAGATATGGGGCAGCGCATTAGCCAGCGCCGCGAAGAGGAGAACGGTCGTCGCCGTGCAAATGGCAGATGCCCTGCCTTCACGATTACGAGCGGCAAGGATGGCGATGGTGATGCCTGCCACGAGCAGGAGCAGAAAACCGACGAATCCGGGCAGCCCTGCCTCGACCCATATGAGGAGATAGGCGTTGTGGACCGGGGCGTGCAATTCGCTGACGTGCCGATACTGGTCGGCACCGATGCCAAGCAGCGAATTATTGTCCGCTTTGCCAATCGCCTCATGGATGAGCCGCATACGGTCCGCAAACGTACCAGCCTCATCGAGATCACCATTCTGCAGCGCATTCAGCACGCGGCGTTGGAAGACCTCGGGCAAGAAGTCGCGGCCCCAGGTAACGGCAATGAAAAATGTGGCGAGCGAGGTCACAGCTAAAGAAATGATACGGCGCCACGAGCCCGTCGCGACCACGAAGATGGTGACCGCAAAGACAAGGCCGATCAGGCCGGTATTGGATCCTGTCAAAATAATGCCATAACCAAAAAGCGGCAGTCCGACCCAAAGCCAGCGAGGCCTCATGCAGCCTGACGCCACCAGCCACAACATTAGCGGGACAGAGAGCGCTATCAGCGTTGCGCATTCATTCTCGCGTTCCACCCAACCCTGGAAACGACCATTGCCGCTGACAAAGACGGTGCCGCGTTGCTTGAGGATGTCGATTATCACTATCCCTTGCAGACACATCACGGCGATCGAGCAAAGAAATGATTTTATCAAGAGAACGATTTCGGCCCAGGGTCTCGACACGATCATGAAGGCCAGGAGAAAGTAAGCGTACAGATATTGCGCCGAGATGATGAAGCCTCGCTGCGGATCTCCGTGGATCAGACTGCTTAGCAGCAGCATCCCGCATAGTAGGGTGATGCCGATGTTCCATAGAAACGTCCCCGCCCCCAAGGGAGAGATCGAAAAGGATTTCCCGAGCATGGCCGCAAATACGGCCGCGAGAGCGAAGCCGTCGCTGATGGTAAAGTAGAATGCATCAAAACGAAGAATATTGAAGGGCGTGAGAAAGACGGACGCCACGGCGAACCAAAGCCCGAGTCTCTCGGCTACCTCTGGCAACGATGTGACGGCCGGTTTGGGGCCGGGCCTTGTCCAATAATGGCGAGGAGCCCTGGCGTAGTTCATCCTCACTCCTGAAATCTGTTTTGAGAGTCCTTTTCGCCAGCTCTCATTGGGCCTGCAGTTCAGCCTATCTGCCAAGATAGGGCCCGGGCCGGTTACGCTATCCTTTTGGATGATGTTGCCTTTGCGGCTAAGCCTCTTGAGCGCGATTGCGGCCGCACAACCATGTTAAAACTGTCGTCGCGGTAAGTCGCGAATTCGATGTTGGGTTGCCTTCAGGTCCGATGTGGCAGGGCCGGATTAGACCAGTCGAGACAGAACAAAAAGGGGCGGGATCTGTGAGCTTGATAGACGACAACAGCGTGTGGAGCCGTCTGGAACCATTCCTTCAAGAGCCGATCGAGCCGTCGAAGGAACGCACTTTCGGCCCGCGCGAGCTCTACACGCTTTTCCGAAGGCGCCTCCCCTTGATCCTTGCGGTCGTGACTACCGGCACCGCTCTCGCGCTCATCACGGCCATGGAACTTCCCAAGACGTATACCGCCCGTTCGATGATCGTTGTCGAATCCGACGATCCCAATCCTCTCGACACCGCACAAGCGCAGCCTAATCAACAGCCTGACAAGTCGCGAATGGACACCGAGGCGGATCTGATCACCTCTCGTGTCTTTGCCAGCCTGGTCGTCGACAGACTGGACCTCATCAAGGACCCGGACTTCAACACCTATCTGAAACCAGCCACGAGCCGAGCCCCTTCGGATTCGGGCTCTGGACTGCTGTCACAGACCGTCGGCTTGATCGTCTCGATACCGCGAGCGCTATGGAGCCTGGTCGCCGGCGCCGACCCGCAGGATACCGCGTCGCTGCCATCGAAGGGGGTTCAGCAAGATCGGGCGATTTCATCGTATCTGTCGAGCGTTTCCGTCGACCGGTCCGGAGAGAGCTCGGCGATGACGATCTCCTTTTTCAATGACGACGCGTCGAGAGCGGCCCTGATAGCCAATGCGACGGCCAAACTGTTCGTGGAATGGTCCCGGGACAACAAGCGGCAGGACATCAAGGACGCCGTTAGCTTTCTGAGGCAGCAATCGACAGAGCTTGCGTCACGGATAGCCGCCATAGAAGGCCAGATCGCCCAGTATGCCCGAGAACACGGCGTATCCAGCGATCCGCGCGACGATCTGCTGCGCGCCTCGATCCAGCAAAGCAACGAGCAGCTCAGTACCGCCAGAGGTGAATACACGCAAGCGCAGGCGCGCCTCGCCCAGGTCAGGCTGGCGGCCAAGACCGGCGACGCGGGTGCCAACGTCGATCCCCTGCTCTCATCGGACTTCCTGACGTCCCTGCGCAACGACGAAGCGACGGCGATGAGGGATCGCGCGCAACTGGCCAGCAATTACGGGCGCAATCATCCCTTGGTCCAGGAGGCGGATGCAAAAGTAGCGGCCGTCCGCACGATGATCTCTCAAGAGATGCTGCGTACGATCGCAATCCTGGAAAATGACGTCCGCGTCAACGAAGGCAGGGTCAACCAACTCGCGAAGACTTTGGAGGAGTCCAACGAGCAACTGCGGCAAAGGAGCCTGGCGGAAGCGAAGCTCCGGGAACTGAACAACCAATTGTCGACCGAGCAGAAGCTCTACGACCTCGTGTCAGGCAGACTTGGCAGCCTCGATCCGTTTTCCGAGGCGGTCGAGCCCGGCGTGCGGACGGTTTCCGCCGCCGAGATTCCGACGAGCCCTTCCTTTCCCAAACTTCGTTTGATGACGGCGGGCGGTTTCGCCGCGTCGCTGATCCTAGCCCTGATCCTTGTGCTGACGCTTGAAAGCATGGATGTGAGAATACGCGAGTCACAACGGGTATCGAAGCTTATCCGTGCGCCACTGCTGGCATCGATTCCGCAACTGCCCAAGAAGTTCCTGCAACGCGCCACGCCCCCTCTTGAAACCTTGTTGTCGCAGCCGCGGTCGGCCTTCTCCGATGCCTTCCGGTCGCTGTACATGGCCTGCACCCGGATGAACGGTGGTCGGAGCAAACAGGTTATCCTGGTCAGCTCAGGACTACCGCAGGAGGGCAAGACAACGACCGCCATGGGCCTCGCCGTGGCAGCTGGAATGGACGGCGCCCTGACAGCGCTGATCGATCTGGATTTGCGAACCCGCAGCATCCATGGCGCCATGGAGTTTGGGCCCGCCGACAAGACACTCAACGACTACCTGCATGGTGGTTGCACCCTGGCGGAGATCGTTCAGACGCTTCCTGAAGTTCCGCGACTGGATGTGCTGGCGCCATCTGCCGACGACCAGACCTTGCCTGAATTCCTCAATTCCAGCCAATTCGCGAAATTGCTGGAGGCGTTCCGGCTGGAATACGACGTGGTGATCATCGACGCGCCGCCTGTGCTCGTCGTGGAAGACGCTATCAGGATTGCCGCCTCGGTGGACACTGTCGTGGTCGTGGCCGCGTGCGACAACACCACGCAAGAGGCTCTCTCCCAGGTTGTCGAGCGCTTGCGGTTCGCTGGCGGCCCATCGATCGGCTGGGTGTTCAACCGCGTTGACCCCTTCCGACAGGCCCGTGGTGCCCTGCGGAAAGCTTATTTGAAACGGCAGCAGATTCGTCGTTATTTTCCCGCTTGACCGCCATCGGCCGCGCGGCCGATCAGGCGCGGCCGACTATATTCCCATCGCCTCGAGCAGGGTTTGGTTCACCTTGTGAACATCGAACCGGTCTTCCGCGAGCTTTCTCGAGCTGGCACCCATTTTTGCGGCGAGTTCCTCATCCTCGAGAAAAGCCCGCTGCGCCGAGGCGAGAGCTTCCACGTCTCGCGGCTCGACCCGGAATCCGTTCTCGCCCTCGATCACCGTTTCTTGACAGCCAGGGGCGTTGGTCGTGATTATCGGCCGGCCCGTCGACAAGGCTTCCAGCGCGCTGCGAGGAATGCCCTCCCTGTAATAGGACGGCAACACGAACACGGTGGACGCGGTCAAATAGGGAGCCACGTCGTGTGTTTCGCCGAGATATTCAACGGCACCTTCCTTGGTCCACTGGTCCATTTCGGCTTTCGAGATGGAGAGGGGACTGGGATCGAAGGGCCCCAGAATCTGAAAGCGTGCAGCGCGGTACTTGGTCTTCAGGATACGCGCGGCGGCAGCAAACTCGGCAATTCCCTTTTCGCGAAGCAAGCGAGCGATCAGAAGGAAGACGGGAGGCCCTGAAGGTGGGCGGCTTGCGGCAAACAGCGTCAGGTCCACTCCTGAACCCGGGATCATGATTACCGGCGTCGTCGCAGAAACCATCCCATGGCGCCGGATGTCGGAAGCATCGGCGTCATTGTAAGCGAAAACTGCTTCGCAGCCGACCAGAGCCGAGCGGTAGAGACCAATACTCAACCGGCGCAAGACAGTTGCGCGCAGTCCCGTCATGCTGCCGCTGAATATGAAGCCGAAGCCTGTAAAGAGCGCAAACCGGCGCGGTACACGGGCAAGGCGGGCAGCCAATCCACCATAGATGATCGGCTTCATCGTATATGCCAGGACGATTTCGGGCGCCAAGCCGCGGATGAGCTTGTAAAGCGCCTTGAGCGTTCGCAAATCGGCCAGCGGACTGGTACCCGTCCTGGCCATCGGAATCTGTCGGAAGGTCACGCCAATTGCCTTGAGCCCGGCGATCGCCCGCTCATCTTCATCGGGGGCGAGCGCGATGACATCATGCCCGGCAGCGACCATGGCCTTCAACAATTCGAGGCGAAAATTGACAAGCGAACGCGTCAGGCTCGCAATGACGACGATGCGCTTGCGGCGCATCGCATCGTCCATAGGGGCGCGAGGAGAATCCCGACCATTCATGTGCACAGCAACCACCAGCCGCTCCTACCGGATATGGCGACGACGCCCTAGAGCTGCTTCGTAGAGTTCCAGGTGCCGGCCGACGTAAAGGGAAAGCGAGAAGTTCTCCATGACGCGACGACGCGCTTGTTGACCCAAGGCACGGCGCTCGGCCGGTTCAAGGCTGACAAGCCTGATCAATCCGGCGGCCAGTGCGTCACTGTCTCCCGGTGGAACGACCACGCCGCTGTCGCCGACCAGCCAGCCGGAGTCGCCGACCGCGGTAACCACCGCCGGCACGCCACTGGCCATCGCCTCGCCTACGGCAAGGGAAAATGCCTCGCCCCAAGCCGAGCAAAGCGCGTAGACATCGAAGCCCGGCATGAGGTCGGCGATGTCAGCGCGGATGCCCGGCGTGGTAATGCGGTCGTCTATGCCGAGCTCACGGGCGGCGCGCCGCACCGGGCCGTCGGCATGTCCCTCCCCTATAAATATGCCCTGAACGTCGTATCCCTGGTCCAGGAGCCGGCTGATGGCGCGGACCAGGCTAACCTGGTCCTTCATGGGATGGAAGCGTGCCACATGGCCGATCATCAGCCGTCCGGGCGGCAAGCCGAACAGGCGGCGCAGTTTCGCACCGGCGTCGGCCGAGGGGGAAAATTGATCGCAATCCGTCCCGTTCGGGATAACCGCCCTCCGGCGCGGATCGAAGCCCAGACGCTCGTGATCATCGGCGGCGACGCGCGAGCAATATGAGATCGCGCTGGTGCGCCTCGACAGGCGGGCCGAGAGCCGTATCAATTGACGCGTCAACGGTTTCTCGTCGGCGAGATCTCGAACCGTGTGATGGATGCTCCAGATGACCGGCGAGAAATTGAGCCCCAGCATCGAGCCGAGCGTTGCCGCGACGTTGCCGTGATACATCCATCCGTGAAGAAGATCGGGCGCCGCCCGTCTTACCGACCGCGTCAGCCGAACGACATCGCGCGGTCGCGGCCGTTCCGTCATGCCGAGCGAAACGAGCCCCGATCTTGTATATTCTACGTTTGCAGCCACCGGACCGGGTGAAAGCAGGGACAGAACTGAAGTCGAGAAGCGATTTTGGTCGACCTGGCCAAGAAAACGGGCAAGCATGACCTGAGCGCCGCCGACGTCGAGACTGGTAATGGTGTGAAGAACACTTGTGTGCACGCAAGCTTCCCAGCTGTCTGCAACGCTCCGCCCTGAGGAAGCATTCCATCGACCGACAGTATCCAGCCGCACCATACGTTGGTTGCAGCCGACATCCAGTTAGCCAAATTAGGGGGGAACCAGACCGAAGGTTGTCACCGCTCCACCAAAGGTATGACTCATTGTCCTCGCGCAGGTGTCGCTAGGGTCTTTGCAGGAAAATTCTATGGTGGGCTTCCATGGCATCTTATTGCAATGCGGCGCGGAGCACGCGATCGACAGGCGCATGGACCAGTACATTCCTTGCGAAAGCACTGGGGTCCGCCAGTATTGCGATCCTTGCGGTTGCAGCGATTCTGGTTTCCCAGCTTGATGCCCGGGCCGCGGCGGACGATGACTACAAGGTTTCGGTCGGCGATGTGGTGTCGTTTGACTTCATCGACGACGCGCTTCCCGCCGAACAACTCACGGTCGCCAGCGATGGCGCGATCAACATTCCGCTGATCGGCAGCTTTGAAGTCGGCGGCCTGACGGTACCCGACGCCTTGAGTCGGATCCGTAAAGCATTCATCGAGCGTGAACTCTTCAATGACCCGCATATAGCTCTTGCGGTGGTGAGCTTTCGCCCGATCTTCGTCCTTGGGGATGTCAAGGCGCCGGGCTCATTTCCGTACCAGCCGGCACTGAATGTGGAGCAGGCGGTGGCGCTTGCGGGCGGCCAGTCGACCGGGGGAGCCACGGCGGAGGATCGCGTCGTAACACGCGCCCGGTTGCGCGGAGCTCTTGATGAAAGCGTGGTGGAGATCGCCAAGGAGGCGGTCGCCGCTGCGCGCATCAAGGCCCAGTTGGCAAACAGCGACAAGATCTCGGAACTGGATCTGCCAGCCAAGATCAAGGGGCTGATGAATGCCAACCTGCTCGCGACGCTGCTTCCTACCGAGCAGCGCATCCTTGAAGCAGATCAACATGCGCTGACCACACGTCGCAAGCAGCTCTCGGCGGGGATCGAAGAAGTGAATGTTGCCCTCGCCAATGTTCAACAGCTTTCGGACATACAAAAGACGGTGATCGCTTCGGCACAGGCGGATCTCGACCGCATCAGGGGCCTCAACAAGAAAGGTCTCGTCACAATCACAGACCTCTCGAACGCAGAGCGCGAAGCGACCACCCAGCAATCCCATCTGCTTGAAATCTACAATCAGGCATCGACGGTGCGCCGCGAATTGAGCCAGTTGCAGCGCGACCTGGATGACGCCACCCAGACCTGGACACATACGGCGCTGACGGATCTCCAGGCTCACAACTCTGAAATCGAACGCCTGATCGCGGTTCGAGAATCGACCGAGGAACAGATCCTGCTGTTGAGCTCGCTGGCCGCGGAGCAGACACGCAGCAACAACTCCATCACGTTCACCTACCAGATCCGCCGCAAGGTAAATGGCCAGACCGCCACAAAGGTGGCGACCCTCGACGATCCGGTTGCGGCCGGAGATACGATCCTGGTGTCAATAAACCGCCTGGACAGCGCCCAGGACACAACAAGCCGTTCAGCCACTACCTTGGCGACGACCTCTTCCGTCCGGGTCGGACCGTCGCAATGATCGGCCTCAGCACCCCGACAGCACGTTCCGGCGGCTGGACTGCGCGCGTTCCGCCTGGCCGGGCCATACCAAGCCGTATCGCCGCGGTGTTCCTTTTGGTGGTCAGCCTGCCGCTATGGCTGGTGGCTGCTGTCCTTGTCTGGGCGAACATTGGCCGTCCGCTGTTTTTCCGCCAGTCTCGCAGCGGGCTGGAAGGTCGTCCGTTCGTGATCTGCAAGTTTCGTACGATGCACGAGGGGCGAGACGGGAACGGCATGCTGCTCCCCGACGCCTTGCGTGAGACGCCGGCCACGCGGCTGATGCGCTCCGTCCGCATCGATGAGCTGCCGCAGCTTCTCTCGATAGCCAGGGGAGACATGGCCTTCATGGGGCCCCGTCCGTTGCTCCCGGCCACCATCGCCGAATTCGGCGAGCTGGGGCGTATTCGCGGCACGGTCCGCCCCGGCCTGTCCGGATGGGCACAGGTGAACGGCAATACCCGCCTCACCAACAGCGAAAAGCTGGCGCTCGACCTCTGGTATGTGCGCAACCGCAGCCTGTGGCTCGATCTGCACATACTGGTTCTGACTGTCCAAGTGGCACTGTTGGGCGAACGCGTCGACCGCCGCCATGTCGACCATGCTTTGAAGGCTATGCTCGCCGGGACGGTCCGGCCATGAACCCAGCACTCGGTCGACTTCTGGTGATCGCACCACATCCTGATGATGAGGTCCTGGGGTGTGGCGGCACGATAGCCCGGATGGCTGCGCAAGGCGCAGAAGTTCATGTCGCAGTGGTTACGCGAGGCAGCCCGCCCGCCTTCACAGAGGAGATGACGGAACGGGTTCGCAGCGAGGCCAAGGCGGCGCATGCCTGTTTGGGCGTGCAACAGACGCATTGGCTTGATCTGCCGGCAGCGCAGATCGCCGAGACGCCGCACGCGACGCTCAACAGGGCGCTGCTGACCCTGTTGCGGGATGTCGTGCCGGATACGCTGCTCATCCCCTTCGTCGGTGATGTGCACATGGACCACCAGCTGATCTTCCTGTCATCGCTGGTAGCGGCTCGCCCGACCCAATCTCAATATCCGCGGACGATCATGGCTTACGAGACCGTCTCCGAAACGAACTGGAATGCGCCCTATGTGACGCCGAGCTTCGTGCCGAACGTCTTCATAGACATCGCATCGACACTGGACCGCAAACTCGAAGCTGCGTCCATGTTCGCCTCACAGATCAGAGATTTCCCGCATGAGCGTTCGATCGAAACCTTGCGGGCGCTTGCGATCGTCAGGGGCACGGCCGCCCATCTGAGGGCGGCCGAGGCCTTTGTCCTTCTGCGAAACGTCATTTGAATCCTAGCTGGAGTATTCTGCGATGAAACGCTGGCCAATCTACGACGAAGAACAAATAACCGATGTGGTAGAGGTTTTGCGATCCGGCCAGGTGAACGCCTGGACCGGCGACCATGTGAAGACCTTCGAACGCGCCTATGCGCGCAGCCTCGGCCGACGTCACGCGGTGGCGCTGGCCAACGGCTCGCTCGCGCTGGATCTTGCGATGAAGATCCTCCACATCGGCGCCGGCGACGAGGTGATCGTCACGCCCCGCAGTTTCGTCGCCTCCGCCGCCTGCGTCATGTTTGCCGGCGCGACGCCTGTTTTCGCGGATGTCGACCCAAGTTCGGGCAACCTTTCCGCCGAGACGATTGCGCCGAAGATAACGGCTCGAACAAAGGCAGTGATCGTCGTGCATATTGCCGGCTGGCCGTGCAATATGGCGCCGATCATGGAACTCGCAGAGCGCAGCGGCATAAAAGTCATCGAAGATTGCGCCCAGGCGCATGGAGCCGAATACAACGGACGACCGATTGGCTCCTTCGGCGACATAGCGGCGTTCTCGTTCTGCCAGGACAAGATCATCACGACGGGCGGCGAAGGTGGGCTTGTCGCAATGGACGACAAGAAATTGTGGCTCGCTGCCTGGAGCCTCAAGGACCACGGCAAGAACTACGATCTGGTCTTTGCCCCCCATAGGGCGACAGGGTTTCGCTGGCTGCATGACAGCATCGGCACCAACTGGCGCATGACATCAATCCAGGCAGTGCTTGGCTTGCGGCAGCTCGAACGCCTGCCCGATTGGACTCGCCAACGCGAGCGAAATGCCAGCATCTGGATGAGGACGCTTGCTGAATTGCCGATGCTGCACGCGCCCCAGCTCGGTTCGGAGCATAAGCATGCCTGGTACCGATGCTATTTCTATATCAAGCCCGAGATGCTGTCCCCCGGATGGTCGCGCGACGAGTTGATTGCCGCTATCAATGCGGCCGGCGTCCCATGCTTCTCGGGAAGCTGCTCCGAGATCTATCTTGAACATGCCTTCGCGGACGCCGGGGTAGCGCCGCCCGAACGTCTGCCGGTCGCACGGCAGCTCGGTGAAACGAGTATGGCTTTTCTGGTCGACCCATCCTGGACGACCGAGGAGACCATGGCTGCCGCGTCGACGGCGCGGTCAATCCTAGTTACGGCTTCGCGCCAGCTCGAGGCAGCATGACAAAGGAACGCGCCATCAGAAAGGATGAAAACGTTCTAGCGTCTTCTCTGGCAGAGCTGCAGATAGTGACGTCGTCAACAGCGCGGAACCTCACCCTTGCCCGTACAGAGCGTGGTTTGCTCGGGTTCGAACTGCCAGCCGCGGTTCGATTTTATCAACAGATGATGCTCATCCGGCTCGTGGAGGAGCGCTTGCTCGATCTTTTTTCCCAAGGTCTCCTGTTCGGCACGACGCACACATCCATTGGACAGGAAGCCAATGCGGTTGGCGTGATAAACGCTCTTGACCGGGACCGCGATATTGTCTGGAGCAACCACCGCTGCCACGGTCATTTCATTGCCTATTCGGGTGAAGTCGAAGGCCTGATAGCGGAGATCATGGGGCGTGTAACCGGAATTTGCGGCGGACGCGGCGGCAGCCAGCACCTGTGCTTCCGCAACTTCCACTCCAATGGCATCCAAGGGGGCATCGCGCCCGTCGCGGTTGGCAGCGCGCTGGCGCGAAAGGACGAGGGCGCCGTTGCGGTGGTGTTCCTCGGCGACGGCACGATGGGCGAGGGAGCCGTATACGAGAGCCTGAACCTTGCGTCTGTTTTCGCCGCACCCGTGGTTTTTGTGATCGAGGACAACGAGATCGCCCAGACGACGCCCAAGCATCTGACCGTCTCCGGTTCGATCGTCGCCAGGGCCGAGCCGTTCGGCGTCCGCACGTTCGCCTATGATGGCAACGATCCGATCGCGATATATGAGCTCGCCCAAGAAGCCATAGGCTATGTACGCGCCAAATCCCGCCCTTGCTGGCTCTACTTGCGAACCGAACGGATCGGCCCGCACAGCAAGGGAGATGATACAAGGCCGGCGGAGCGTCTTGAGCAAGCTCGCGCCAGAGATCCCATACCTCCGATGCGCCGACGCGTTGCGAACGCCGATGAGATCGACGCCTACTGCCTGAATGTGGTGGACCGCGCGGTCGAATCCGCCGCCGCGGCCGCCTTGGCGCGGGGCTGATCCATGCGTGTCGTCGAATCGATCAATCGCGCTCTACACGATCTCATGGGAGCCGATCTCCGTCTGGTGATTTTGGGTGAGGATGTTCTTGACCCCTACGGTGGCGCCTTCAAGGTCACCAAGGGTCTTTCATCAGCCTACAAGGACCGTGTCTGGACCACGCCGATCAGTGAAGGCGGCATTGTTGGCATGGCGGCAGGCATGGCCATCAAAGGCCGGCCCGTGATCGTCGAACTCATGTTCGGAGACTTCATAGCCCTTGCTGCCGACCAGATCATCAACCACGTCGCCAAGTTCCGCTGGATGTACAACGACCAGGTTGAGGTCCCCGTCATCATCCGCGCTCCCATGGGCGGTCGGCGCGGCTATGGGCCGACGCACTCGCAAAGCCTGGAAAAGCATTTTTGCGGCGTGCCCGGGCTGACGGTGCTTGCCACTCACGAGTATGCCGATCCTGGTACGCTTCTGCATCGGGCCTTCGCGTCGCGATCCCCTCATCTGATCATCGAAAACAAGGTGATGTATTCCAGGCCCGTGCTCGGACCCGACGCGCTTCCACATCCGGCGGATGCAGATGTCGTGATCCTGACATATGGGGGTTGCGTCGAGCACGCTGTCGCGGCCGCAAAGAAACTCGCGCAAGAGGAGGAAATCGCGACCACCGTGGTGGCCGTCGAACAGCTGTCGCCCTTCCCTGGCGATGATGTTCGAAGCCAGGTCGGCAACTGCACGCGTGTGGTCGCGGTGGAGGAAGGCTCTCCCGGCTGGGGCTTCGCGTCGGAGTGTGCGCGCGCGCTGATCGGTCGGGTCAAGCACTTCAGCGCATTGACCGGGCCCGATCACCCCATTCCCTCAAGCCGCGACTGGGAGGACGACCTGCTGCCGGGTGTGAACGCCATCCAGGCGGCCTGCATCGACCTGTTCCAGAAAGGCTAAGCGTACATGACCGTGCTTGTCGAAGCCCCGCGGGTTAACGCCAACGAGGACAATCTCCAGCTCATCGAGATTCGGGTCACACAAGGTGAAAGGGTCGAACAAGGCACAATTCTTTTCGTGCTTGAGACCACCAAGGCCGCAGTCGAAGTTGATGCTCCGGAGGCAGGAACTGTCGGCCTGCTGGACATCAAGGTCGGTGACTTCGTTCCTGTCGGCGCAACGCTTTGCAAAATCGTCGACGAAAATTCGAATGCCGTTGTCGGGGAAACCAGCGCGGCCGATGTCGGGGCCAGCGAGGTCGCGATAACGGCTAAAGCCCGCAAGGCCGCATCCGAGCTCGGGGTCGACCTTGCGGACGTCATTCCGTCCAATGGCCGCATTGGCGAAGCCGAGGTGCGCGCTGCTGCCGGTCGCCGATCCGGCGCCAAGAGAGCCGAACCGGGCGAGCCCAGTTCTGTCGCTTTCTCCAGGCGGGCCGTCATCATCGGTGGCGGCGGCCACGCCGCCTGTTTGATCGATGCTCTCGATGGGGCCGGATACGATATCGTGGGCTGCACCGATCAAGCGTTGCCCGCCGGCCACCACGTCTGCGGCGGTATTTCGGTAATCGGCACGGAAGACTGCCTGGAGCGCTTGCTTGCCGAGGGCACGCGCTATGCCTTCATCGGCATTGGAGGCGCCCAGTCAAGCCAGGTGAGGCGGGCAATGTATGAACGCGCCACCGCAATGGGCTTCGTTCTGCCGCCTGTGATCCATCCTTCCGCGATCGTCTCCAAGGCGACCAGGATTGGACATGGCTGCCATATTTTGGCCGGCGCGAGCATCGGTCCGCGCTGTACGATCGGTAACAACGTCATCGTCAATCAAGGGACTATAGTCTGCCACGACAGCCTCGTTCAGGACAATGCGCACCTGACACCAGGCGCCATCCTAGCCGGCGGAGTGGGCATCGGAGCCATGACCGTCGTAGGAATGGGCGCAACGGTGCTCCTGGGCGTCCAGATCGGCGCCGACTGCCTGATCCACAACGGCGCGCATATCAGCGCCAATGTCGCAGACAACACCATCGTCGACGCGCAGGGCCGCCGCCATCTCCGCTAATGCATGTCGCCCAAAGGCGATCTCCGGCTCGGGAAAGCGACATGGCGGGCGGTTCGACGTGGCGGCTCTCGTCCCAGCGGCCGAGGGCTCGCCAATTCCGATCCGTGTCAGTCGAGCCGTACTTCGGTTGCGGTCCAGCGGTCGCCGCAATCAGCATGGGGGCTGGGTTAAATCAGTCCCGCAATGCGGCTGTTAGTCATCCGGTGGAGTTTCTGCGGCAGCCCACTACTTTTGGGCGGGGGTGTCCTTCGAATTCCCGAGCATTGCGAGACCTGGGATGGTGTACGGTGAAATGGTCTGCGGGATCCAACTTGAAGGCTCAGATGACCGTTGAACATCTCCATTCTCAGAACTCATCGGGTCCGCAGCATTTTCCCGTCGAAGCGTCAGCGAAGCGGGCTGGCGACAATTCGTTCAATGTAGCCGCGCATGGGTTGCGCGGCATTGCTTCTCTGATGGTCTTCTTCGCTCACCTCCTGGGCGGCACGGCGGAGCACGTCTACGCCTCCAATTCGGCCTATGTCGACCGCATTACGCCCTTCTGGAATTTCGGCACCTTCGGAGTCTGCCTTTTCTTCGTCATCAGTGGCTTCGTCATCCTGCCTAGTGCGATACGCTATAGTCCCGCTCAGTTTGCTGCCCGACGGTTCCTGCGCCTCTACCCTCTGTTTTTCGCACTCAGCCTGCTTTTCATCGTGCTGAACGCAACTACCAACTTTTATCCCGAAACCAACAATCTCACAGCGGTTCTGGCAGGACTGACATTCCTGAACCTTGCAACCCATACCGAGCAATTGACGCCGAACGCATGGAGCCTGACCTTCGAGGTCTGGTTCTATGTGTTTACCGCAGCATTCGTTTTCCTGACGGTTCGTCGCCCGACCAGGCTCGGCACAATTGCGCTCGGTCTTCTCGCGGCGCTCTTTGTCGCCCGGTATCCGATCGCATTGTACTTTCTTGCCGGCGGGCTGATTCGCCTTGCCTATGACCGATATGAATGGGTAAGCCTGGGCCGCCATCGGCTTGCCGAGAGTGGGGCGTTGGCAGCCTGCGTCTTTCTCGCCAGCCGCGGCCATTACGACTATCACTGGTCCGATTTCCAAAGTGCCGAGCTTCCCTTGCTTATGGTCGCGACGGGGCTTTATTTCTTCCTTGCAGTGTCGCGGAACAGCTTAACGGCCCTACTCCTTGGCAATCGGCTGCTTCGATACTTCGGAACGGTGAGCTACAGTCTGTATTTGGTACATCCCTACACGTATTTTCTGACGCGCTCGCTGTTTTCCCGCGCCCATCTCTTTTCGGACAATGTTGCCGTATCAATGGGTGCCTTCATTTTGGTGGCGGCGGCGATCACCTGGGTGCTCACGCATTTCGCGAACAGAACGCTCGAGCTGTGGCCTTACGAATTTGTCTATCATCAGAAGATCTATCGCTCGAACTCGCAGCCAAGCGCAATGAGGCTTTGGCTGGCGTCAAATGCCAAACGTGCGGCATGGCTGCGGGGGTAGGACCGCCGTTGCGCGGCGACCTGCGGTTTTTTGAGGTGGATAGATAGCGGACTGGTCGTAACACTGTTCTAAGGCTGCAAGCAGGGATGTAGCTCGCATTTGTGTGACGCGATGTAGGCGCGGGATCGTGATGACCAAGGGCGCAAACAGCGACACCTCATGCTAGTGGGAGGACGAAATGGATCCACTTGTCATCGACGCCAAGCCTCAACCTATTTCAATCGATCCCGCTGACGCTGCCGTGCTCGTCGTGGACATGCAGAATGACTTCGGCTCCAACGGTGGAATGTTCGACAGAGCCGGAATCGATATCTCCGGGATTCAACGGGCTGTCGGCCCTACTGCCAGCGTAATAGCTGCCGCTCGCGAATTGAGCATGCCCATCGTCTACCTGAAGATGGGATATCATCGCGACCTCTCGGACCTTGGAACATCGGACGCCCCCAACCGTATTCGACATCTCCAGATCTTCGGGGTCGGCGCGAACATGGCAGCCCCGGATGGCAGCGAGAGCCGGATTCTGATCCGCGACACCTGGGGAACAGATGTCGTCAACGACCTCAAGCCACAGGCAGGGGATATCGTCCTCTATAAAACGCGATTCAGCGGTTTCTACGAAACCGAACTCGATTCGGTTCTGAAAACCGCAGGCGTCAAACACCTCATCGTGACAGGATGCACGACCAGCGTGTGTGTGGAATCGACAATTCGGGATGCCTTCTTCAGGGACTATCGCTGCATACTGCTGACGGATTGCACCAGCGAGCCCATCGCTTGGGACGCCCCAAGGAGCAATCATGATGCCTCGATCACGCTCGTTCAGATACTCTTTGGATGGACATCGACGTCCGACCAATTCCTGAAGGCGGTCGCGGAGCGAGTTCACGGGCGTAGCCGAATGAGCAGGCGAAGCTGCCTATCAGTCACCTCGAAGCACCGCGGCTGCCGCTCAGGGCCAGCATAGATCAAGCCCAAACACAACCGATGTCCGGTCCCAATGCAAACCGGCAATCTCAGAGATCGCGACCACTCTCGAAAGGTGCCCCGACGCATCACCTACGATTAGTCGTCCGACTTTGCCACAAGATCGGCGATGCGGGACACGTCCGGCACGTAAAGCTCTTTCGCATGGCGTAGCACCAATCCGATGTTTTGCAGGTAGCTCAGTTCGCGTGCCACCGCCTCGCGGTGGGTGCCAATGCGGTGGGCCAGATCCGTGTGGGTCGGGATAGGAGAAATCCTCGCTGAACCGTCGGCTCCTATGTCTTCGGCGCATAAGCGCAGCAGTTCCTTATGCACCCGGGACCGAACGTTGAGCGTCGAAAGCTCAACGATGTGCTCGACAAGCACCTGCTGACGTTCCACCAACAATTGTACAACGGCATGCAGGGCTTCAGGATCCTGCTTGACTATCTCCAGAAAGGCACGACTGCCGATCGAAGCGACAGTACATGGTCCCGCCGCTTCGACCGAATATGGCATCTGGATGTCGCCGCTCAAGGCAATTCCGTTAACAAGAGAGCCACGATGTGCGGGGGGGAGCGAAACGATCTTGCCGTTCCGGGTATAAACAAGCGCCCGAAGCTCACCCTCGAGCAGAAAAAAAAGCCGGTCGACACTTTCGCCGGCCGGGACCAGTACATCCCCCTCATTGAGATGCAACCAACGACAGCGGCGGTCTATCTCTATCAGCGTGGACGACTTAACATTGCTGAAATGCTCGATATTTTTCAAATCCGGCCCGTGCATATGGTTGGCATCAGCTACGGAGGTGATCTCCCCGTCAGTCTGCGGGCCTGGATATCGAACGGGCGGTTGTTTCATCCTGGATCGCGCCCCCCTTGCAAAGGTTCGCAGCCGCTTCCGTTGCGGCTGCTTCCCAAGCTCAAGCAAATCACATCTACTAAAACGGTCCGTCAAGAACCATTATTCGTTGAGTGAGGCGGCACCCATATTTCAATTCCGTATGGCAATCCCTTCATACGGCGTTGTGTTGAGTATGTAGGCAACTTCCGTACGGTTTCTCGCACGAAGTTTTTTCATCACATTCCGGATGTGTACCTTGACCGTGCTTTCACACATGTTGAGCTCGTACGCGATGACCTTGTTCGCCTTTCCTCGACGCAATGCCTCGATGACAGACATCTGACGCGAAGTAAAAGTGTTGTCTCCGTGCGGCTGCTGCTTGGTCGCGGGCTGGCCGTCGGTGACGGCGCGCCCTGAATGAAAGAGAACACTGGGCGGGACGAAGGTTCCGCCCGCCGCGACAAGCTGGATCGCCTTGGCGGCCACCTGCAACCTGACGCTGGTAGGAATATAGCCACGCGCGCCGTTTTCGACCACTTTGAGAATGTCCTCAAAGTTCTCGATATCCGATAGGATGACCACCCCTACCTCGGGCCTGGTCGCCTTCAGATGGCCTATCTGGGAAAGATGGTAGTCCGCCTGGGAGTTCGACCACATCACACACATCAGGACCGTCGAAACTCTCTGCGTTTCTTCGGGATCCGCCATGTCGAACGCTTCGACCGACGCGTAATGCTGGATATGAAATGATGGCTCGATGATTTCGAGGCTTCTGCTGAAGCAGTCACACATCAAAGGCCGGCCATCGATGATTGCAATCTCGATTCCCTCTCCCGAGGACGGTGAGAGACGATTGACGTCGAGAATAGATGGATATTGATCAAGATCAGTTTTGTCCGTCCGATCATTCGCAGGCAAAAAACTTGTCATGACTCACCCCCGCGCAAATCTCGCCCCAACGGAGATTTCGCTTTTAAACCCATACCTTAACACTTTAGTAATAGCTTGTGGACCGGAGGTGGTGGTGTGACAAAACGCACAGCGCGGCCAAAATTTCGGTTTCCCCAAGCAATCAAAGTGAAAAAGTCCTGGTTGCAGTATTATAGTTGGCTTCGAAGTCCATGCGCTTACCAATAGGGGGTAGCTACGGAAGTAGCGGTCACCCAGAATCCTTACGACAAAGAGCTGAACAGGGTGGTTATGTGAGCCGTTGGTCAGACCTTCGCTCAAAACGCGCATACTTTCTCGGCAAAACGTAAAATTGCATTCAGGAGCCGGCACATTCCATATGGCGGACCTGCGGCATGAGACGTCGCAGCCAGCGCCCTTTCCCGTCGATTGGCCGCCTTAGCGAAGATGGAGGCGAGCCTTATTCGAGGCTTTGCCGCAAGTGCTGGCCCAGCCTGATAGCGAGCGCGACGATGGTGAGCGTGGGCATGTCGTTGCCTCCAGTCGGGAAGACCGAGCTGCCGGCGACGAACAGATTTGCGAGGCCGTGCACCTGGCACGAACTATCGACCACGCCGGTTCGCGGGTCATCGCTCATCCTCGTCGTGCCCATGTGGTGTCGAACCCAGTGATAAGGGATGTCTCGCTCCCCCGCCGGGTTTTCGTCCTGGCCTGCATGAATGGCGCTTCTATGCCCCAGCCGCTTCATCTCTTCAGTGATGATTGCCTGGACACGCTCAAGCGTCCGTCGGACGAGAGGCCCCACATTCCATTGCAGCTTCACACGGGGCAGACTGAACTCGTCGAGCCTTGTATCGAGCGTGACGCGGCTTGCCGGATCCGGTTCTTGTTCGAGTATCGTGTCAAAATGAAAATGCCTTGCACGCCGACGTGAGTGCCATATCCGTTCGAAACCTGCCGACATTGCTCCCGCAGGATGCATCAGGACAGTTCGGCCGCATTTGATAAGATCGCGATGCAGGCGGCCTCTCCGCAGCCAGAAGGCAAGATACTGCAAGGCTTCGGAACCATCCATGTGATTGACGCAAGGTCCAGGCTTGATCCATGTGCGGGAATCGAGGAGGCGCTCGCTTGCACGTATCTCGGGCCGCAGCGCCAGTCCGAACGCATCATTGGTGCCGCGGTTTTCAGGCGACAATCCGGTCCTGCGGGTCCAGGGCACGTGGAGGTCTATCATGTTGTCGGGTTGGCTGACTTGCAGGCTTCCCCATTTTACCCGGGGATGCTCCATGAAATAGCGGCCAACCAGGTCATACTGGTTCCCTATGCCATTCGGCGCCTGTCGGTTTGAAACAAGGAGCAGGCGCGCGTTTTCGATACCGCCACAGGCCAGCACGAAAAATCGCGCGTCAATCTGGAATCGTTTGTTCGGCGTGCTCGCTACCTCGATGGAGCGAACCCGCCTTCCGCAGTCATCGGTGTCGAGCCGCAGCGCCGTGGCATGCAGCACGACCTGCACGTTTTTTGCGTCCTGAAGCTTCTTGCGAAGCGTTGCTCCGATATCCGGAGTGGGACTGAGAAAGCAGCGTTCCGAAAAGAGCGGCCCGTTTTCAGGCATGACCGCGGAAGTCGGCCAATCGGTCAGGAGGTCGTCGATTCCGAGCAGCCGGGCTGCGGTCTCATAATGGGGTAGTAACGAGTTATGGGCGACGGGCCACCCACTCAGGGGTATCCAGGGGCGATGCTCGAAATCGCCATGATCCAACATCTTGCACCATCCGCCCCAACCAGCCTTGCCTGTGCTCCCGCCGAACTGACGAAGGCGGCAAAGGTCAAGAGCTTCGTAGGGTTGACCCACGGACAGCCCGCGCGACAGCCGTTGGCGCCAGTGCTCGTACGTCATGCCGCCGCTTTCGATGACGCATATGCGATGCCGCATGCCTTCGAGTTGTGATGCTATCGCCAGACCGGCGGCACCGGCTCCCACAATGCACACGTCCGCCTCCAGGCGCATCCCCTGCGGAAAGGCGTTGCAATCTTCAATCATGGCGTCGATCGGGCATGGCGTCGATCGGGACCAGAAATTGCACGCTTGTGAGAATAGCGTGTCCGTTTGCGCCCTGCCCCCAGCCCTATCTGGCTGCTGGTCCCGCTGGCATCGGGCAGGCACGTTAAATTTGTCATTCGAAGAAAACAAATGCGACGATACGAGCAACGGCGCGAGGACTGCCGGAGCCCCGCCCTGTGCTCCATTCGGTTAGCCTCTGGAAGTTCGGCCACTGGCATTCCGTTGTCCAAGCCTGATCCTCTTGGCTGCCTCCGAACGCAACGCAGTTAAATTCGGCGCCACAATCGGATAATCCGGCGGCAAACCCCATTTCTGCCGATATTGCGCTGGCGTCATGCCGATGGACGTAAGATACCGCTTCAACGATTTCATCCGGCGTCCGTCCTCCAGATTGATGATGAAGTCAGGGGTCACCGACTTGCGGATCGGCACGGCTGGAACAGGTTTTGGTTCGGGCTGGTCATCGCCCACGGCAAGCTTTTGCAAAGCACGGCCGACATTCTGGATCAGGTCAATCAGGTCGGAAGGCGACGTCCGGTTCTTCCTGACATAGGCCGAAACAATATCAGCGGTTAGCTCAATGTGGTCGGCGGGGTCAGAGTCCATGAGTCCGCTCATTGCCTGAAGAAGATTACCTTCCGTGGCCGAGGCGCGGAGCACGTTCTGCATCGCTCATTGAAGGACTGCCCACCGTCACAGGAGAATGCTCCTGATGCCCCGCTCCTTGCATAGCCCAATGCCATCCCGAGGTGCCGTTTGTGTCAATTGTCCCTTGGCGGCAGCCGATCCATCCAAAAGTGGTACCGCTGGCAGTGCCTATCCCGTGACGGCAGCGGCGAAATGGCAACAACGGCGGCACAGCTAAGCCGGCAGGACCTCAGTGATCCGATGCCGGTGCGCACATATCGCGTACCGGCACCGACTGTTAAATCGATATCCAGCGCCGCCTCTCTGCGGCGGCTCGACTTGTTAAGGCTGTCGTGTCAGGAGCTTCATGGCGAGCGCGAAGTCACGATTGTCCACGCGCCGCGCCTTGAATGATGTTTGCGCCTTGCGCTGCGCGAGCGCGCTCGGACCTGAGCGGCGCGGCTTGAGGAGCAACTCTTTCTACCACTCCGAGCCGGTATAACCCGCAGCTTCCTTCCACAATGCGAGTGCGATGCTTGGCGAGCGGCCTTTCACTTCAATGTCTTTGCCGCGGTACTTTCCAGCCGCAATCCACACTGTCTTCGAACGCTGATAGATGTTGACGTCGAGGGCGCTGGCTAGAGCCTCCCAGTCCGTACGTTTTGAAAAATCCATCCGACCCCCGTCTCTCCATAATGTGGAGCAGTAACGAACATGGCGGATGAGAGTTCCGGATCGTGGGGACTTCATCAGTGGTTTGCGCAAACCGGTCGCACAGCGCCGGACCGACCGGCATCGGCCGATCCGACCTTTGTCCCGGAATCGGCAAAACGATCAGATGAAAGAAGCACTGAAGCGGTCAGTGAGCCTGTCAAAAGAATGTGTTTGATCGTGATAAGCCTCCAAAAGAGGGCATTGCTTATCCCGCGGATATGAATAGTTTTTTTCGAGGAAAATCTCGTATATATCGATTAATTCTTTGCATCCGTTAAATCAGATGGGAACTCTGCATGTATGTACATATTGTACAAAGGGAACTCTTACACGCTGATCTTCGTCTTGGCCCCGAACTGCAGAATGGCGATCCATAGACGGCATGCGGGTAAGGGGAAACGTAACGGCTGAAGCATGCAAAGCTTACTTGATACAAATTGTTGTGAACCCCCTTCTTCTCAAAAAGCGTCTACATTCTTGGATGGGCGCTCTAAGTGAGGTCTTTGGCATGGGGCCGTTATCGCGAAGGACGTTTGCACAGGGAACAGTTCTGGGCCTGTTACACTGGCTTGGCCTTACCAACCCTGGCAAAGCGGCCACTCAATCTTCAGCTGGCGTAACGCTTATCGCCGGCGGCAGACCTGCGGTAACGCTCGTTACTTCGGACCAACCGAGTGGCTCTGTTCACTACGCCGCCACGGAACTCGGCTGGCACATAGAAAAAGCGACCGGCATCCAACCTGCCATCACAACTGAAAGTCATGTCTCGCCGGCTGGCCTGCGGAACGCCGCCCATATCTTTCTGGGCGACACCCGGTTCGCCCGGGCGGCCGGAATCACCCTCGGTGCATTGCCGCGTGAAACCTGTATCATCCGAACCGTCGGCAACCATCTGTGCATCGCCGGCCTCGATCATCCCGGCAGTGCACTCGACCAAAACACGTCCGCGGGCACCCTCTTCGGCGTGTACGAGCTCCTTGACCGCTATTTCGGTGTCCGATGGCTATGGCCAGGTGAGCTGGGAACGTTTGTCCCAAAGGCACAGTCCTTGGTGATCCCTCCGCTTGATTACGTCGTTACGCCTCGGTTCATGCAGCGTCGCGTGCGCCCTGGGGCTGGCTTCACGAGCGAAGAACATCCCGAAATGGGGTTCACCGCAGCAGCGGCGAAAGAATACATGAAGGCACAGGCCACGTTCCTGCGTCGCCACCGAATGGGCCGCAGAGTACCCACGAACTACGGTCACGCTTTCGTCGACTGGTGGCAGCGGTATGGCACCGAGCATCCCGAATGGTTTCAATTGGTCAGAGGCAAACGGGGCCCGGTGAGGCTGGGCGCTCGCTTCTCGATGTGCATTTCCAATCCGGGCTTGCGAGAAGAGATCGTTTCGCAATGGCGTGAGCATCGGAGCGCCTCTGCGGGACAACCAGCTTTCGTCAATGCGGTCGAGAACGACATCCCGGGGCAATGCGAGTGCGAAGTATGCAAGGCGCTGGATGGCCCAGAGCCGCCTGACTATCGAAAGTTCATTCCGTCGAAGTCGAAGATCGCCAGCAAGCCTTTCGTATCGGACCGCTATGCGCGTTCATGGCAAGCCATTCAGCGGATAGCCGCCAAAGACGACCCTAACGCGGTCGTGGTTGGATACGCCTATATGAACTACTTCGCGGCACCGACATCGGGAATCAAGTTGAACCCGAATATCCTGATCGGGTTTTGCCCATCGGCCTGGTACTATCCACGCAACGGCGAAGAGCAGGACTGGATAAAAGACCAGTGGCGCGGATGGGCGGCAACGACTGCCCAGGTGTTCATGCGCACCAACTATTTCCTGGATGGCTACTGCATGCCGCATATATTCGCCGGCCAGTTCGCCGACGAGTTTCAGAACGCGGCGCGAAACGGGATGGTCGGAACCGATTTTGACTCGCTGACAGGCCATTGGGCGACGCAAGGTCCAAATCTCTATTTGTTGATGCGCCTGCAGACACATCCTGAGATTGCCGTGGAGTCATTGTTGTCGGAATATTATTCAGCCTTCGGACCTGCGGCCGACGACGTCAAAAGCTATTTTAATTATTGGCAGGCGTATACTTCGAACGCTCGCGCCCAGCTGCGGGACGGGTTCGAGGCTCTTGGAGCATCTCGTTGGCGAAGCTGGGCAAAGGCGGCGCACGCTGTCTATCCAGAGGAGAGTTTCGCGCCGGCGGAAGCCTTGCTGGACCGGGCGACCGCCTTCGCAATCCAAGATCCGGAAGCCTCCATGCGGGTGAAGTTCCTTGAGCTGGGATTGCAGCATGCGAAGCTGTGCTCGCGAGCGGCCAGCAAGCTCACGCTCGGCGATCCGCAATCCACCTATGAGCGCGGGAAGCCGGAAATGGAAGCGTTGCTGCAATTTCGGCGATCATATGAGCATATGTGGATATCCAACATGAACCACTGCGCGTGGGTGGAGAGCCAGAGTTGGATCCTGCCGGGCTTTGCGATTCAATCTCCGGACCTTGATCCGGAATGATCCATCTATTTTGAAGGACGTTGCGGGAAGCTAGCTGGCCAAGCCGCGCGATATCGCGCCCTGGCCAGCTAGGAGAGGTGGTCGGCGTGTGCCAGGCACTGCCGACTGTGCGCGGTGCAGTTGCGGGAGCGCTTCTGTCCATGAACGGGGGGACTGCGTCAAGACAGGCGACAGACGCGACAATCACCTCGCAATTTTTCCTCAATCGCCGGAGAGGACACGTCGTGCTGCGCGGAAGTCGGTGCCTGGCTCTGGTTTCCCGATGTGAGGCCGAGACTTGCCGGACTGCATTTTTCCTGTGCGGCTTTGAGCTGTGTTAACGTTGCCCTTGAAGCGGTGAATCGGACCGAGGGGACTAGGGTCCGAAACCCGATTTTCATCCTGTTTGGCTGACACCTCCCGTTGTTTTGGGAGTTGTGAACCACCTGGGCATTTCGCGATTCGAAGGCGAACCGTCAACCACGCATTAGAGTATTGTTAGGCCCAGGTACTTCCCACCTCCCTTTATAGAACACGGGAAGTCTGTAACCTATGACTGCAAATTGTAAGCTGGCAGTTTGGGGCTACTCCGTTCGGATACCGTGTGCTGCCGACGGCAAGGGCCGCGGCACCGATGGCAGGGGCCGTGGCGGCAACGGCCATGCTCAACCAGCGTTTTCATCAGATCCCTGTCACCCAAGGTCAGCGTCACAAGAGTCCGCAAAGTGTGGCCAGGAACATGGAACAACCGCTCTCAGCAGCAGTTGTCCGCTTCAGGAGGCAATATGAGCGCGACGATCGAGTTCTTTCGAACCTGGCTGCAGGAGAATGTCGGAAACCTGGCCACCGACACGCAAGTCAGCGTCGCCGTGTTGGCCCAGCAATTCGAGCAGGATGCGGACGCCGCAGGATATGGGCGCGAGGTTCGCGAAGAAGATATCGGCAACATAGAGGACGCCATCCAGCAGGCCCTCGACAAGACGAGCGCAACCAACGGCCGGCAGCCAGTGCCGGAAGAAGATGGCTCGCTCACGCCAATCATCGAAGGTCTTGAGGCTGCGGAGCCTGAACACTCAGCGTCTGCCGCTGGTGACGGCCGTAAGGAAGAGAGCTGACGAGCGCCTACAGCCGAATACCGGATCGTTAGTCTGGCGTATCGGGCTGGGTCGATCAGCGAGGGAAGCCCCGCACAGGATGATCTTCTTCACGAGCGACACTCATTTCAACGATCCACGCATCCTGCGAATCGACCGGCGGCCGTTCAGCTCGCTGGCAACGCATGACGCGGCGCTGATGAGCCTCTGGAACGAGACCGTCGGCTCGGACGACGAGATCTGGCATCTGGGTGATTTTGCCCGCCCGAGGGCCGGCATCGAAAACATCCTGTCGCAACTCAACGGGCGCAAGCACCTGATCATCGGCAATAATGACGCAAGCGATGCAACGCTCGCATCTGGCTGGGCCAGCATCCAGCACTATGCGGAACTGGTGGTGGACGGCACCCTCCTCATCCTGTGCCATTATCCGTTTCGGACCTGGAATCAGATGGGCAAGCAATCGGTGAATTTGCACGGGCATTCGCATGGCAAGCTGAAGCCGCTTACTCGCCAGCGTGATGTCGGCGTTGACGTGTGGAATTTCCGGCCGGTTTCCCTGCCGATCCTGCTCAGCAAGCATAACCGTCGATCAGGCTGAGTGTGGCCCGGCGCCACGGACCGGCAGTCGTCATTTATACAGTTCTTGATGTGCTTCGCTCAGCATCAAAGTCGGACAAGAATGAAGATCGATCACGATTTTTCGTTACAGGAACAACAAGGAGGGCGCACCGTTGGGAAAGTGATCGCAACAAGCGATTTAACCAATGGAGACACTTATGATGAAAACGATCTTCGTCGCATCCGCGCTGTCCTTAGCGCTCGCCACATCCGCCCTGGCCCAAACGAGCGGCTCGGGCAATGCCGGCGGTACCGCAGGTGGCGGCATGAACAACAGCGGCACGAGCGTCAATGGCTCCGGCAACACCACGGGTACCGTCACAACTGATCCGAATGCGACGAACTCGACCACGACAACGCCCAACGGCATGAATGACCGTTGCAAGGACACTGCGGGCAATGACGTCGACACCAATACCGCCAGCGGCACTGCCACCTCGCCGTCCCAGAATTGCAACAAATAGTTCCGCCAGCAGAATTCAGCTCAGGCCCGGCGATGACCGGGCCTGAGAATCGTAAGGCTGGGCCTATCGAAAGACTCAGTGCGTGACCGCTACTACCAAGCCTTGAGCCTCTCAGTCGCACGCGATCGGCAGCAGTTTCGTTTTGCCGGTCAATCTGGCCCCCAGCGTCAGGCTGTTCGGGAACCCGCTCACGAACGTGTTCACCGCGGCAGCGGACATGGGATGGGAGGCAAGGCGTGCCAACAAGGCAGCCACGCGAATGCGGGTTGCAAATTGTCGGTTCCAGGCCTTCGAATAGCGGCGTCCAACAGCAATCCTCGCCGCCCGGTCCCAACGGTCGAACCTGGCCAGTTCATTGGCCAACAACCAGCCTGACTGCAACGCCATCGAGATGCCTTCAGCGATGATGGGATGGGACTCACCGGCGAGGTTGCCCACCCGAAATATGTCGTCGGCAAAACGTGGGCGTATGCCAGGCCGCATGGGACCTGCGGCGAGCCATTCGCCATGGAGCGTGGCATTCACGATCATGGAGGCGACACGGGGACACGAAGCAAGGATATGCGCATGAACAGCTTGGGCTGCCGACGAGGCGTTGCCTTTTTCGCGCAGCCTGATCAAGACGTCGCGGCGTATGCAGCACGACAGCGACATCCTGTTCCGGTCGGCCCAGACCATGCCGCCATAGCCGCCTGGAAATGCCAGCAGGGGCATGAGGTCGCGGTCGAGCTCAGCGCCGGTGAAATGAGCCTTGAATCCGAAAAGATCGTGCGGCGCGTTGGTTTTCGGCAGATTCGTCGGAAGCCTTCCTTGCTCCCACGAGCCATGCGCGGCGATCACGACCGGCGCAACGAGAACTCCCTGAACGTGCTTGCTTTCGATCCGAACCATGGCGTTGTCACCATCGGTGGTGATCTCCGCCGCCCGCCAAGGCTGAAACACGTCGGCTCCGGCATCGCGAGCCGCATCCAAAAGTATGCCATCCAGAACGTCGCGCCCGAGCGCGCGTCCAAATGCATCTCCCGCGGCCCGCGGCATGCCCGCATCCGTGCTGGGACCCGATGCAAAAAGTGCAACTCGCTTGACCTCAGGACCAGCTTTGGCGCGAACCACGGCGCCCCCACCCAATTTGTCCAACAGATCCAGATTGACCGCAGACATGAATTCCCCGCAAACTTTGCGGCGCGGGAATTCACTTCGTTCGACGATGGCAACGGCGCGCCCCTGGCCGCTCAAAGCCAAGGCCACCGAAGAACCACTTGGCCCGGCGCCTATGACGATGGCGTCGTACATCATGGCAAACCTTCCGAAGCGCGGTCGACGGCAAGGAAGGCGTGCGTAAACGGTCCAATTCTGCGTTCTGCACACTGGCGCCTGAAATCCGGAGACCATAGGCTGGAAAGCTCATGCCCCGCAAAACCGGCGCGGACGCTTGCCGGCGCATCGTGCAAAGTCACCTCGTTCGCGCCGATGACATGCAGAAGCGAACAGGCTCTTAAGGCAATGGCGTTTCGGCTCGGCTCGGTGGCGAGAAACACTGGCGCCAGAGGGCGAAGCGCCAAAAAAAGGCGTTTCAGGGCTGCGTCCGAAAAATGGTGCAGAAACAAGTTGGCCGATACCACATCGAAGGTCCCGGCGCGGGGTCTTTCGATCCATTCGAAGACATCATCGGTGACGGTTTCGATACGCCAACCAAGTGCGGAGAAATCAGCGAACCGCTTGTCCGAAATGAGGTTGAACTGGTCAAGCATGACAAGGTCGACATCTGTCCAGCGCCGGGCGAGGCGCTTTGCGACGGAGAGCATGAATGCTCCATCGCCGGAACCAATTTCCAAAAATCTGGTCGGGCTTTTGCGCACGTTCGCCTTCAACAGGCTGGCCATGATCGCGCTCTGAAACATTAGTGCGTTTATCCAAGCAAGATCACGCCGCGAACCGACTGCTCTGGGATCGTCGGGGGGCAAATTGTCGAGCAGTTCCCGCTCGATCCGACGATGGTCGAGATCATTGGCCATTTAGGTATCGCCGGCTGTGTGGAACATCATCGTCTCGGTCGTCAGGCCGGGTCCGAATGCCATGGCACAACCCACACGGTCTTCCTTTGTGGCCTCGCGCAGCATTCGCTCGAGCACGAACATGACGGTAGCAGAGGACATGTTTCCGTTTTCGCGAAGGACCTCCCGGGAGGCCGACAACGCATCGGAATGGAGATTTAGCGCGCGCTCCACAGCGTCGAGAACGGAGCGCCCGCCCGGGTGGACGGCCCAAAGGTCGACGTCTGCGACGCTCCTGTTTCCCAGAATGCTGCCGATGTCTGTGCCGAGTGCATGGTGGATTGCGGCGGGAACCTCTCCCGACAACACCATGTCGAAACCATCGTCATGTATGTTCCAGGTCATGAGGTCGCGGCTGCCGGCATCGACGAGCGCGTGAAAACTATCCAATCCGATGCCAAAAGGGCTGGCGCTTACCGACGCAGCCGAGCAGCCATCGCCCCACAGGCAGAACGAGAGCAGCTTTTCGAGGTCGGAGGTCTCCTTGAGGTGGAGCGTACAGAGTTCGATGCTGACCACCAGAACCCGGGCCTCGGGTTCCGACCGGATGATGTGTCGTGCCTGCTTGAGTGCGTTAATCGCTGCATAGCAACCCATGAAGCCTATGATTGTGCGCTCGATGGTGGTCGGCAGGTTGCACCGGGCAATTATTTCCAGATCCAGGCCGGGGGCGGAAAACCCCGTGCAGGTGGTAACGATCAAATGCGTGATACGGCTCCTGTCCTGACCATGAAGGAGCTTCTCCACGGCCTGTTCAGCCAGAGCGGGCGCTGTGGCCGCGAACATTTCCATGCGCTTTGCCGTGCCTGGAAACGCGCCGCGTTTGAAAACACCCTCCAGATCGACACTTGGACCTTCAGGATCATCGGCGGGCGCAAAGCACGAATAACGATGCTCTATTCCGCATCGGTCCGCCATGCGATCAAAGATCGCCCGGCGACGGGGATCTGCCGTCAGCTGGGAACCGGCAAATTGAAGAAAGAAGCGGTGAACGCCATTCTGCGGAACGGCTGCCGCAATCCGATTGATGAAGGCTTGAGCGGGCATTTTTCTTCGGCCTACATCTTTAGGCTGGTGTACCGCGGGCGTGACTAGGAACCCGACCGGGTCGGGACCAGCTCCTGAGAGATGGTAAACACTGTCATAAACGTCCGGGACAGATGAAAGCTTCCCTCGTCCTCGACGATTTCCAAGGAGCCGGCCCATGGCGGCACCAAGCGCAGTTGGAGGCATCCCCGCTGTCGGCAGCGCAGGCGGGCGAGCGTCGAACTTGGGCACCGTACCGCAACGGTTGCCGCATTCGCGTCAGGATGGATGGCATCGCAGCCGCCATGTAGCGAGACGAGTCATCCATCCCTCGACCGGCCAAGGCCTTGGCCAGTCGACCGCGATCTCGGTCGGACCGGCGGCTTCCCCGGACCACCAGGGGTATTGTCAAGGCGGCCTAGCTATCATGCCAGCGGGGACAAACCGCTGTCGAATGGCCGTGCGCGGAGATGCCCTATTTGGCGTTTTTGGCCCCGCCGATCTCCTTGTCCCACTTCTCGAACATGGCAACCAGCGGTTTGGCGTCGAGCGGCGGTTCGATCGGGTTGTCGGCGATCATCGCGGCATATTCGGGCCGGCCGAAGCGCTTGATCGTGTCCTGGCTGTCCTGCGGCGCCATCTCTATCGGCACGTCCCTGATCGACGGGCCGGGGTACATGTAGCCGTGATCGTACATGAATGCCTGCTGCTCGGGCTCAAGAATGAAGGCGATCAGTTGCAGGAGAACGCCGAGCTTTTCGTCGGAAACGCCCTTTGGGATAGCCACATAGTTGGCGTCGCTGACCCAGTGGAAGCCCTTCAGGGTCGCAATCTTGTAGTCTTCGGGAACGATGCCGAGATAGCGCGGATTGATGTCCCATCCGGTGGTCGTGGCGATGATGTCGCGCGTGCCGTCACCCAGTTCCTTCATGGTGACGGTCGTGCCGGAGGGATAATAGTCGATGCAGTCGTTCAGTTCCTTGAGATAGGCCCAGGTCTTCTCCCAGCCGTCGATAGGATCCAGCGGATCCTTATCGCCGAGCAGGTAGGGAAGGCCCATGACGAAGGTTCGGCCGGGGCCGGAATTCGCCGGTCGCGCATACATGAACTTTCCCGGATGCGCCTTGCACCAGGCAAGCAACTCTTCAGCGGTCCCAGGAAGGTCCTTGACCCGATCCGGCGCATATTCCAGGAGCGGGCCTGACGGATACCAGCTATCGACGAAGGCCTGGCCCTTCGCCATCTGCTGCATGGCATAGGCGCCCGGCAGGTAGCGCTCGTCGAGCTTGGGAAACATATCGGCGTAGTCGGGCAGGATCTGGGTCCACAATCCCTGGTCGATGCCCGCTGCAAGGGCGTCGTTACCGGTGAGCACGAAATCGATGTCCAACCGGCCTGCCGCCTGCTGGGCCTTGAGCTTGGCGGCAAGTTCGGGCGCGGGGGCCTGCGTATAAACGAACTTCGAAATCAGTTCCGGATGGGTCTCGGCGAACTTTTCAAGCGCTCGCTGGCTGAGCTGCAGGTCGCCGGCAACGTCGACCACATTGATGACCAGCGGTTCCTTCGGCTTCGGGAACTCCTTGGCAAGCGCGAAAACCGGCCTTGCCGTCGCGGCAACGCCAGCACCCAGGATCGTTAGAAGGGCATTGCGTCGGGTTGTCATTGGTGTCTCCTCCCTTTCTAGGTTGCGTGGACGATTATTCGCCCACGGTGTCCGGCACTTCGCGAAGCAAAGCAGTCGATTGCGGATCGAGAAACAGGTGGCAGTCGGCATGCCTGCGCAAGATACCGGCCGGCACCATCGGCGAGATCGGCGCTTCGACCGTATCGCGCACCGCCTCGGCCTTGCGGCGGTCCGGCACCGCCAGCACGATCAGACCGCTTTTCATGATTTGGTTGACGGTCATGGAGATCGCCCTGTGCGGAACGTCTTCCAGCGTCGGAAACCAGCCTTCGCCGAACTGCTGGCGGCGGCAGCGGTCATCCAGCGTTACCAGGTGGAAAGGCGCGGTCGTCTCGAAGTCCGCGGGCGGATCGTTGAAGGCGAGGTGGCCGTTTTCGCCGATGCCCGCGAAGGTCACATCGATGGGGTGGCGGGCAATCAACGCATTGATGCGCGCCACCTCGGCACCTGGATCCGGCACGTCCCCGTCGATGAAATGAAAGGCCCCGAGCGACGGCAGCAGTGCGGTGAAGCGCTCCTTGAGATAGCGCCGAAAACTGGCCGGATGCGTATCCGGCATGGCGACATATTCATCGAGGTGAAAGCCGGTGACGCGCGACCAGTCGATGTCATCCCGCTTCACCAGCGCGGCAAGTACCTCGAACTGGCTGGCGCCGGTGGCGACGACGATATTGGCCGCGCCGCGCGCCTCGATCGCGGCGCGGATCGACTGCGCCCCCAGTTCAGCGGCAGCGGCGCCCAGCAGCTTTTTGTCCGGTTTCACGTAAATTCGCATGATCACTCCGTGGTTGTAAGTCGATCGAGCCCCGCCGTGGCTCGCTGCGAGCACGGGGCCTGGGTTGTCGCCCTGATGACGAATTCGGTGACGAGATTGATGCGCTTGTGAGCGAGCGGCTTGCCTTGCAGCATAGCGACGAGAAGCTCGACCGCCTGCCTGCCGGCCTCCGCGCAATGGGTTGCGATGGACGTCAGGGGCGGGAAAAGGGTTGGCGCCAGTATGCCGTCGCAGCCGATCACGCTGTAGTCGCCCGGCACCGACAGGCCGCGCGCGGCAAGCCCGGCCATGATGCCTTGCGCCATGACATCGTCGAACGCGAGTACGGCGGTCGCGCCCGTCAGGACGAGTTCATCGACGCAGGCCTGGCCGGCCTCGAAGCTTGGCCGCGAGGTCGGAACTCGTACGATCTCGACCCCAAGCTCGGCGGCCCTCCTGGTCACGGTGCCGTAGCGCTGGCTGTTCGACCAGGAGAATGCCGGCCCGGCAACATAGGCGATCGATCTATGGCCCAGCGAAACCAGATGCTCCAGCGCTTGCCCATAGCTTGGCCCGCTGTCGACCAGAAGCCGTACCATGCCGGGAATGTCGCGGTTGACGAGGACGCAAGGCCGCTTCCGCGCATGTTCAAGGATCTGTTTCGTGTGCAGGCGCGAAGAGGCGATGATGAAACCTTCTACCTGCGCCGACAGCTTGGTCAGGAGAATGTCTTCCACTTCCGGCGTCTCGTCAGAATCGCCGATAAACGTCGCATAGCCACAGTCGCGGGCCGTCGCCTGCCCCCCACGCATCATCGCCGCGAAGAACGGGTTGGTGATGTCGGGCACGATCAGCGCGATATTGCCCATCCGGCCGGTGCTTAGTGCGCGCGCGGCATGGTTGGGAACGTAGCCGAGCCGCGCGGCGACCGAGTGAACCCGCGCGACCGTCTCGCGACTGAGAAGTTCCGGCCGGCTGAAAGCACGCGAAACGGTAGCCGAAGAGACGTTGGCGGCGTCCGCCACCTCGCTCAGCGTCGGTGTTGAAGATGAATTGTTCCGCCTTCGGTCAGGCATGCGCGCCCCTATGCAAGCGCTTGCATGAAAGCGCTTGCACGAAGTCGTGTCAAGGATTGATTGACCTAGAACAGGTCGGATAGTCGGGGTGTCCCCCGAGGCAGTCCTCCACAGGCGGAAACCGACCTAATGCCGATCGACGTCAGGGATAGGACAGGATCGGCGCAGGCGGACCGAAGGCCGCGCCGATCACGGTGGGCATTGCCGCGCCGTCAACCCTTGGACTGGAGCGCGTGGATCACGCCGCGCAGTTCCGCCAAACCGCGCAGGCGGCCTATCGCCGGATAGCCCGGATTCACCTTCTTTGTGAGATCGTCCAGCATGCGGTGGCCGTGGTCGGAGCGGAAGACGATGGTGTCGTGCGGTTCCCGTTTGCCGTCTTCGGCCAACAATTCGCGCAGTACCGCAACCATGTCCACGTCGCCGTCCAGATGCGCCGCTTCATGGAAGGTGCGGCCATCGCCTTCGCGCTTGGTCGCCCGCAAATGCGCGAAGGGGATACGCGGCGCGAAGTGCTTCGCCATCGCCGGAAGATTGTTGTCGGCGCGCACGCCAAGGCTTCCGGTGCAAAAGCACATGCCGACGGCCGGCGACGGAACTGCCTCGAAGAGCGCGTTGTAGTCGGCGGCGGTCGAGGCCACCCGCGGCAGACCGAAGAGCGAGCGGGGCGGATCGTCCGGATGCAGCGCAAGCCGGACGCCGCTGCTCTCTGCAGCGGGCGCGATCGCCGCCAGGAATTCGGTGAGATGGTGGCGCAGCCGGGCGGCATCGATGCCCGCATAACGCTCCAGCCGGTCGCGAAATTGCGGGACCGTCAATGGCTCCGTGGTTGAACCCGGCAGCGCGCTGGCGATGTTGGCGACGAGGGTCGCGGCCTCCTCTTCGCTCATCGCCTCGAAGACAGCTTTCGCCCGCTCCCGGTCCTCGTTCGAATAATCGGCCTCGGCTCCCCTGCGCTGCAGGATGTGCAGGTCGAAAGCTGCAAACCGGTCCTGATCGAAACGCATCGCGGTCGCGCCGCTTGGCAGTTCGTAGTCGAGATCCGTGCGGGTCCAGTCCACCAGCGGCATGAAATTGAAACAGATGATATGGATGCCGTTGGCCGCAACCGCTTCCATGCTGGCGATCCAGGCCTCGATCTCGGCTTTCGCCTCGCCGCCGTGACGCTTGACAGCGTCGGGGACCGGTATGCTTTCAACAACCGACCAGACAAGCGGAGATCGGTCGGACGGCGTATCCTCGATCATCGCCTTGCGCGTCGCCACCTCCGCCTTCGTCCAGGCACGCCCGATCGGGACTTCGTGCAACGCCGATACGATATCGGTGGCGCCGGCCTGACGCACCGCATCGAGCGGAACCCCGGCATCCGGCCCAAACCATCTCCATGCCTCGCGCATTCGTCATTTCTCCAACTATTTCAGGGCTGGTCGGCTCAAATAAACCAGTCGGGGTAGGCGTCGCGCAGTTGCTCGACATCGGGAATGACAGCGCCCAGATGGATACGCATGGCCTTGCAGGCAGCCTCCACGTCATGCGCCGCTATGGCGTTGCGGATAACCGTATGCTCGCCGATCACATGGTCCATGCGGCCGAGCGCCGGCAGCGTCATGCGTCGCGCCCGGTCGATCTGCACCTTGACCGGCTTCAGATAGTTCCAGATGCCGGAATAGTTGGCTATTCGGGCAATCGCCTCGTGAAAGGCCTCATCGGCCTCGTGAAAGCCGTTCATGTCCTGTCGTTCGGCAAGGAACCGCTGCCGCGCCAATATATCGTCGAGCTTTCCCACATCGTCGCCGTTTGCGCATTGCGCGGCCTTTTCGACCGTGGCGCCTTCCAGCGCCTTACGGATGACGACGGCTTCGGGAATGAGCGAGATCGGTATCGGCGCGACGAAGGTTCCCGACTGGGGATAGATATTGACCAGCCCGTCTTCGACCAGGCGAATCAACGCCTCGCGAACCGGCGTGCGGCTGACACCGAAACGCTCGGTCAGGACCTTTTCATTCAAGGCGTTGCCGGGCTTAAGCTGCATGGATACGATCGCCTCGTGCAGTTCGCGGTATACTGCGGACGCAGCGGTCGTACGCACGATGCCCGGCCGACGCATCTTCGTTCGAACGGGGACGGCGTCGCGGTCGGAGCCCGCAATGCCCGCATGCGCCTTTGCTGATGTCATTCTCAATCCCCGATCTTCAATCAGTTGACATATTAATATATTATTCCTTACTGTTCGCCAATATCGGAACGCCGCTTCATCCCAAATTATGATTGCGCGCATTCAATCGCCCCTCCCTTCCGAACGCCGCTTCGCGGCTCGACCGCAAGGATTTTGCAATGCCGCTCCATCCCGACAGGCTTTTTTCGCCTGACCCTACCGTCCGTTCCATCGCCAGGCGCCTCTATGAAGGCGTGCGTGCCTTGCCGATCATCTCCCCGCACGGCCATACCGAGCCGGATTGGTATGCGTATGACCTGCCGTTCCCGGATCCGGCCACGCTGTTCGTCAAGCCCGACCACTACATTTTGCGCATGTTCTATTCCCAGGGAATGCGCATGGAAGATTTCGGCGTCCCACGGCTGGATGGGGGCCCGATCGAAACCGATCCCCGCAAGATCTGGCGCCGCTTCGCCGAGAACTACGCCCTTTTCCGCGGCACGCCGACGCGGCTTTGGTTCGAGCATTCGCTGGCAACGGTCTTCGGAATCGAAGAGCGGCTCGGCGCGAAGAATGCCGACCTTCTTTATGATCGAATCGCCGAACAGCTCGAACGGCCGGAGATGCGCCCGCGCGCGCTCTACAAGCGTTTCAACATCGAAGCCATCTCAACGACGGACGCCGCCACCGATGCGCTTGCCGCGCATGATGCGATCAAGGCTTCCGGCTGGAACGGCCAGATTGTGCCGGCCTACCGGCCAGACGCCGTCGTCGACCCTTCGCGCAAGGGTTTCCATGCCGAGGTGGAGCGGTTTCTGGCGTTGGCCGGAACGCCGGCCAGCTATCCCGGCTATCTTGAGGCGCACCGCATCCGCCGTGCCTATTTCAAGCAGCGTGGCGCGACATCCACCGACCACGGCCATCCGAATGCCCGCACCGCCGACCTGTCGAAGGCGGAAGCAACGGCTCTGTTCGACCGAGTGCTGAAGGCCGATGTCTCGCCCGAGGATGCCGACCTGTTCCGCGCGCAAATGCTGACCGAAATGGCGCGCATGAGCGTCGAGGACGGCCTGGTCATGCAAATCCATCCCGGCTCTTTCCGCAACCACAACCCGCAGATTTTCACCGAGTTCGGCTTCGACAAGGGCGCAGACATTCCCACCAGCACCGATTATGTCCACGACCTCAAGCCGCTCCTCGACGCGTTCGGCAACGACACGCGCCTGACATTGATCCTGTTCACACTGGACGAGACGGCCTATGGGCGCGAGCTTGCGCCGCTTGCCGGACATTATCCGGCGTTGCGCCTCGGCCCGCCCTGGTGGTTTTTCGACAGCCCCGAAGGCATGTACCGGTTTCGCAAGCTTACCACGGAGACAGCCGGCTTCTATAACACGGTGGGCTTCAACGACGACACCCGTGCCTTCTGTTCGATCCCCGCGCGGCACGACATGGCGCGCCGCGTCGACTGCAATTTTCTCGCGGAATTGGTGGCTGACCACCGGCTCGACGAGGACGAGGCGCAGGAAGTGGCGCACGATCTCGCCTACCGCCTCGCCAAGAAAGCCTATAGGTTCTGACCATGGCGCAGCGGCTTTCCAATCGGACCCTGGTGACCTGCCGGCCGGGATCGGGCGCACGGACCGCAGAGCTCGGCTCGGCTGCCGAACTGGCCCCCGTCTTCCTGTGGCTGAAGCAGGTCTTCGGCACCGATCTCCCGGCCGAGCTCCATTTCGCAAGGCCGGGAACCGTATTGATCGATCGTTTGAACGACGGCACCGCGGCCACCGTGCCACGATGGGTGCAGCGGTTCATGCACGGAGCAGAAAGCGGTTGTTTTTGAGGACTGGTAGATTAATATATCAAAATTGAGATCCTGCCCGGACAAGACAGGATCCCAGCGGAGGAGATGAAGATGATCAAGATCACTCGGCGACAGGCGGTCGGCGGACTAGCCGGCATGGCGGCGCTTCCGGTTGCGCGCGCGCTTGCCCAGACCGCCAAGCTGCCGACCGCGCCCGTCACCATCAATATCGTCGATGTCGCCGGCAATCTGGCGCTAACCCAGAAGGCGATCGAGAATTACAAGACGGCCAAGCCGGAACTGATCTCGAACATCGTCTTCACCAAGGCGCCCGCCCCGGAGCTTCCGGGCAAGATCAAGGCGCAGCAGGCGGCGAACCGTGTCGATATCGATCTCGTGCTTACCGGAACGGATGCGCTGTCGGCAGGCCTGGAGATGGACCTGTGGGTCAAGCTGCTTCCTGATGATTCGGGCGCCTTGCCGAAGCTGGCCGATATCTATCAGGAGCCGGCAGCGCGCATGCAGACGCTGGCCAAGGACCACGGCGTCGTCGTCACCTACTACCCGTCCGGGCCGCTGCTCGAATACATGCCGGACAAGGTCAAGACAGTGCCGACCACGGCGGAGGAGCTTCTGGCCTGGGCCAAGGAGAACCCGAACCGGTTCCTCTATGCGCGCCCGGCCAATTCCGGCCCCGGCCGTACCTTCCTGATGGGCCTCCCCTATCTGCTCGGCGACAGCGATCCGAAGGATCCGGTCAAGGGCTGGGACAAGACCTGGGCCTATCTCAAGGAACTGCACAAATACATCGAATATTATCCGACCGGCACCGGGGCGCTGATGAAGGAACTCGGCGAAGGCACGCGCGACATGACGGTGTCGACGACGGGCTGGGACATAAACCCGCGCGTTCTCGGCGTCGTGCCGAAGGAAGCCAGGGTTGGGGCGCTGAAAGGCTTCCATTGGGTCGCCGACGCCCATTACATGTGCGTGCCGAAAGGGGTCAGCGACGAAAAACTGGCCGTGCTCAAGGACATGATGGCATTCCTGCTGGCGCCTAAGCAGCAGGCCTATACCTATGACGAGGGCTATTTCTATCCGGGCCCGGCGGTCAAGGATGTCACCCTCGACATGGCGCCGCAGGAAAGCCAGAATGCGATCGCCGAATTCGGCCGCACCGAATATGCCGACCTGATCGCCAACAACCCGATCGAACTGCCGCTGGAGCCCGCTTCGATGGTAACGGCATTCCGAATCTGGGACGAACAGGTCGCCGCCGCCGCGAAATGACAAACCTTTGAGTTTCAGCGCATAATATGAACCGGGCATGCCGCCCGGTTCGCCTACAACAATAGGGCTACGAACGGATGCTGCTCGCCTCGTCGAAATTCGACGAACTCCGCCTCGATCATATGAGTCGAAAATTCGGCAGTATGAGCGCGCTGAGTGACGTTTCGCTGACCGTGCGCAAGGGGGAATTCATCGCCCTGCTGGGACCTTCGGGCTGCGGCAAGTCGACCGCACTGAACTGCATCGCCGGACTGCTTTCCACCACGGGCGGCAGCATCTATCTCGACGACAAGCGCATCGACCAGCTTAAGCCGGAAGACCGCGGCTTCGGCATGGTCTTCCAGAACTATGCGCTGTTCCCGCATATGACCGTCAAAGCCAATATCGGCTTCGGCCTGAAAATGCGCGGCACGCCCAAGGCCGAGATCACGCAGCGCGTCGACGAGGCGCTGGGGCTGGTGCGGCTGGAAACGCAGGGCCACAAGCTGCCGGGTCAACTGTCAGGCGGCCAGCAGCAGCGGGTGGCCATCGCCCGCGCCATCGTCATCGAGCCGCCGCTGGTGCTGATGGACGAGCCGCTCTCCAACCTCGACGCAAAATTGCGCATCGAGATGCGTGCGGAAATCCGGCGCATCCACAACCAGCTCGGGGCCACCACCCTTTATGTGACCCATGACCAGGACGAGGCCTTGTCGCTGGCCGACCGCATAGTCGTGCTGCGCGATGGCCGAATCCGGCAGGTCGGCGCTCCGCGGGACCTCTATGAGAGCCCTGACCATCTGGACGTCGCCGAATTCATGGGCTACCGCAACCGGCTAACCGGCAAGGTCACGCGGCGCGACGGTGACATTGCCACGGTCGAAGTCGGCGGCGTCAGCCTTTCGGGCAGGCTGCGCGACGATCTCGCGGCTGGCGCGCAAGCCGTGATCGCCGCCAGACCGGACGATGTCACCGTGAGCGACAAGGGCATCGGGACGCTCGATGCGAAGGTCGAAACCATCGAGTATCGCGGCCGGGAATTCGTCGGCACGGCACGCACCGAGGGCGGCCTCGAGCTGATCTTCCATGCCAGCCAGGCCGCGTCGGTCGGGAACACGGTTTCGCTCTCGATCGATTCTGCCCACGCCCTGATCTACGCGGCCTGAGGACGGCGATGTCGACGCTCGATCATACGCCCTCTCCTTCCCTGCGCCAGCGGCTGGCCTTGCACGGGATGGACGGCGTCACCCTTCTGGTGCTTCCGGCCGCCTTGTTTACGCTGGCGATCTTCGTCTATCCCTTTGTCTACGGCCTGCTCCTGTCCTTCCAGCCGAAGGAAGGGGGGCTCCTCGCCAACTACCAGCGTTTCTTTTCCGACCCGTTCCTATACAACACCATTGCCACAACGCTGTGGCTGGCCGTGCCGGTCACCGTTATCAGCCTGGCGCTGGCGCTGCCCATCGCCTTTCGCGTTCGCCTGATGACGCACCAGCGTATGCTGACCACCATCCTCGTGCTGCCGGTAACGCTCGGCACGGTGCTGGTGGCGGAAGGCCTGCTCAACTATCTGGGACCGCAGGGCTGGTTCAGCCGCACGCTGATGTTGTTCGGCGTCATCAGCAGTCCCGTGAAACTCACCAACAATTACTGGGGTGTTTTCGCGTCGCTGATCATCACCGGTTTCCCGTTCACGTTCCTTTTGACGCTCTCCTATGTGACAGGCATCGATCCGGCACTGGAACAGGCAGCGGCGACCCACGGCGCGCGCTCCTGGCAGCGGTTCCGCTATGTGTTCCTGCCGCTGCTGATCCCCGGCCTGGCCATCGCCTTCCTGCTTTCGTTCGTACAGGCCTTCGCCGTCTTTCCGTCGGCGGTTCTGCTCGGTGCGCCGGCCGGGCCGACCCGCGTCATCTCGATTGCAGCCTACCAGGCCGCCTTCGAGCAATATGACTACTCGATGGCCTCGGCAATCGCGATGATCATGGCCGGTGTGCAGTTGGTCATCGTCGTCGCCATCCTGATGCTGCGCAACCTGTTCTATCGCGGCAGCACCGCAGGCGGAAAGGGCTGACATGATCCGCGACACAACCATCGCCGCCAAGCTCTGGATCACCGCCATCTGGGTGGTGGTGGGTTTCTTCGTACTCAACCTCGCGGCGATGATTGCCACGGTCATCCTGTCGTCCTTCGGCACGCGCTGGCTGGGCACATGGATTCCTGCCGGCTTTACCACCCGCTGGTATTTCGCCGCCTGGGCGGAATTCCAGCTCCACGATATCCTAATCGTAACCTTCCAGATCGCCTTTACCGTGGTCGCGCTTTCAGGCCTGCTCGGCGTGACGGCAGCCTATGCGCTGGCGCGCCGCGATTTTCCCGGCAAGAAGCTGATCATGCTTCTGTTCCTGCTGCCGCTTCTGGTCCCGCCGATCACCTTCGGCATTCCGCTAGCTACCGTGCTCTACCAATCGGGGGTCGGTGGCACCTTCTGGGGCGTGGTGCTGGCCAATCTCGTGCCGACGGTTCCTTTCGTCATTCTGGTGATGATCCCCTTCATCGAGCAGATCGATCCCAAGATCGAGGCAGCCGCGCGTGTTTTCGGCGCCAACACGTTCCAGCTCTTTCTCCATGTTCTGCTGCCGATGCTGATGCCGGGCATCTTGGCGGCGCTGCTGCTGGTGCTGGTGCGGACCATCGGCATGTTCGAACTGACCTTCCTGACGGCCGGGCCGACCAGCCAGACGCTCGTCGTGGCGCTGTACTATTCGGTTTTCGCCTCGGGCGTTCGCGCGGTGCAGTCGATCGATGCGATGGCGGTGGTGTATATGATAACGACGCTGGTCTGGCTGCTGATCGCACTGCGCTTCGTCAATCCGACGCAGATTGTCGCGCGGGCAAAGCAGCAGCCCGCCTCCGCCTGAAACAGGCTTTCTTTCCGCCGCATGATGGCGGCGGAAAGCCACTCTCCAGGAATCCTGGAGCGTTCGAGGTTCGAAGGAAGCGCTCTTATACCGGTTGGTTGCTGGCCGGATCCGCACGGATGAGGGCTGCGATCAGGCGCTGTGTCTGGAGCGCCTCCTCACCCGTCACGACCGGATCGCGGTCTTGCGAAATCGCATCGGCGAAATCGTCAATCAGCGCACGATGCGCGTCATGGGGGAAGTCCATGATGGCTGCGCCGCTGCCTGTCTTCCCCTCCGCCTCGACGCGCTCTTCGCGCCCGTCGAGCCAGTCGACGCTCAGCGCTCCGCCGGTCAGCGCGGCCGTGCCGAGCGAGCCGACAAGCTCCATGGTTTCAGGCGAGCCCGGATAGGCCGCCGTCGTGGCGAGCAGCGAGGCCGGTGAGCCGTTGCCGAGCCGCATCAGGGCGGTGACATAGTCCTCAGCCTCCATCCGGTGCAGGCCGGTCGTCCGCACCTGCGAAGCCACCACCTCGACCTCTCCCAGGAGAGAGCGGAAAAGGTCGATGGCGTGGATGGCCTGCGACAACAGCACCCCGCCCCCGTCCCGCGCGAAGCTGCCGCGGCCGCCGGTGTCGTAGTAGGCCTGCGGCCGCCACCACGGAACCCGAAGGCTGGCCGCCTCGACGGTGCCGATGGCGCCGGCAGCCAGCACTTGGCGCAGCCGCAGACTGGCCGGCCGGAAACGGTGCTGCAGGACGACGCCGAGGTGCAGGCCCGCCCCGCGGGCCAGCGTGACCAGCTTCTCGGCGCGCGCCAGTGTCGTTTCGAGTGGCTTTTCGACCAGCACGTGCTTGCCGGCGGCAAGGGCCAGTTCGGCCACCGCCAGATGTGCGTTGGCCGGCGTCAGCACCAGCACCGCCTGAACCTCGGGATCGGCAATCGCGGCCGCGATATCGGTCGTCACGGGAAAGGAAAACTGGTCGGCAAAGGCCTCTGCCGTCGCCTGGCTGCGGCTGGCCGCCCATTTCACCTCGATCCTGCCGGCAAGATCGACGAGGCTCTTCGCATGCGGCAACGCCGCCGGACCCAAGCCGATCATGGCGACACGTAGCCTGCTCATCGCGCGTTCCTTTCCTGCCCCGTCACGACGACCGCCGCCGCTTGCGCCTCAAGCGCCAGCCGGCAGACCGTGAAGACATGCTCCTGCGTCATCGCCGTTTCGGTACGCTCGCGCACATCGGCAAGCAGGCGCTCGAAATAGGATATCTTTTCGCCCGACGCATCGAAATGGCGCGTGCCCTGGCCATCGACGAGAAATACGTGGTCCGTGCCAGGTTTGCCGGCTATGTCGACATATTTCCTAAGCTCGATCGTGCCCTTGGTGCCGAGCAGGATGAGCCGTCCATCCCCCCAGGTCGGCAGCCCATCGGCGGTGAACCAGTCGACGCGGATATAGCCGCTCGCTTTGTCTCCCCGCAGGAGGATGTCGCCGAAATCCTGGAATGCCGGAATATCAGGAGCGCCAAAATGGCCGACCGCACTTGAAACGACATTCGCGTCGGCGCAGCCAGTATAGAACAGGAACTGATCAATTTGGTGCGAGGCGATATCGACCAGGATGCCGCCGTAATTCACGGGATCGAAAAACCACGCCGGGCGTAGCGCACGGTTGAGCCGGTGCGGCCCCAGGCCCGTCACATGGATGACTTCGCCGATGGCGCCGCCCATCGCCAGTTGCGTCGCCAGCGTCGAGGCTCGGGTCAGGAGGCGCTCCGAAAAGCAGATCGAAAAGATGCGTCCCGTCTCACGCACGGCCTGCCGCACGGCGGCAAGCTGCCCGAACGTGGTCAGGCCGGGCTTGTCCGCAAGCACGTCCTTGCCATGCCGCATGGCCTCGACGGCAATGGCGGCCCGCTCGAAGGGGACAGCCGCGGTAACGACGAGGTCGATGGCGCGATCCTCGATCAGGCGCCGTCGTTCGACCGGCGCGATCCGTGGAAAACGATCGGCGATGCCGGCGGCAACCTTGGGATCGGTCGTCGCGGGATCATAGCCGGCGCACTCGGCGCCGGCATCCAGAAGTCCACCGATCAGGTCATAGACGTGACGATGATCGATGCCGATCACGGCAAATCGCATTGGTCGGCTACTTCATCTTGTTGGCACCGACCTCGCGGTCCCATTTCTCGAAGGCGGCGACCAGTGCTTCCGGCTTTAACGGGGCTTCGACCGGGAACTTCCTGATCAGCTCTTCATATTGTGGGCGGCCGAACTCGGCAACGGCGTCCTGGCTTTCCTGCGGCGCGGCGCTGAGCGGTACGCCCTTGACCGCCGGACCGGGATAGAAATATCCCTTGTCGTAGGTATAGGCCTGCTGCGCGGGTTCGAGCATGAAGGCCATGAGCTTGACCAGAACCGCGACCTTTTCCTCGGCGACGCCCTTGGGAATACACATGAACTGCGTATCGGGCACCCAATGCGTGCCTTCCAGCGCAAACGTCTCGATCTCCTTCGGCACGATGCCCAACACGCGCGGGTTGATGTCCCAGCCGAAGGTGGAAACGATCATGTCGCGGGTGCCCTCGGCCAGTTCCTTCATCGTCACGGTGGTGCCGGAGGGATAGTAATCGATGCCTTCATCCAGTGCCTTCAGATAGGCCCAGGTCTTCTCCCAGCCATTGATGGGATCGGAAGGGTTCTTGTCGCCGAGGATGTAGGGCATGGCCATAAGGAAGGTCCAGCCCGGTCCCGAATTGACCGGCCGCGCATAGCAGAATTTGCCGGGATTGGCCTTCACCCACGCCAGCAGTTCGTCGGTGTTCCTGGGGATGGTCTTGACCCTGTCCGGCGCATATTCGAAGAGTGGGCCCGACGGCGAATAGACGACGGCGACGCCTTCGTTCTGGCCGAAGTTCTTCTGCATCATCAAGGCGCTGTCGAGATAGACGTCCTCAGCCTTGGGCAGCGCAGTGGGGTATTTCGTCCACACGTCGATCCACAGGCCCTGGGTGATGCCGTCCGACATGGCACCCGGACCCGTCAGCACCAGGTCGATGTCGACCCGGTTGGCCGCCTGCTGCGCGGCGAGCTTGGCCGGCAGTTCGGGGGACGGCGCGCGCGAGAACGTGATCTTGGAGACGAGCCCCGGATTTTCCTTGCCGAATTTCTCGATTGCCGCCTGGGTAAGCTGCAGATTGCCCGCGACATCAATGATGTTGAGCGCCACCGGCGAAGTGGGCAGGGCAAGCTCGTCGGCGAATGACCTGCCAAAGGGCAGCGTTGCAAACCCGGCCAATCCGGCAAGCGCCTGGCGGCGTGAAATCGTGAACATCGTCGTCCTCCTCATTTATCCCTTTGAAAGAACGGGATCTCCGCGCTTTCATCCCGGTTCTCCCAGACGAATGATATATTAGTCTATTAGTATCGAATGCAACACAAATGACGCCCCGCTGCGCTGAGGTCCCGTCGCGGACAGGCCGCGTCAGGCCGGTGCCTGGCATGCTGTACTATCCTAGCGCCAATCCCTCGACGCGGCCGGCCTTTGGCGAAGCATCAGGATTTCTTTGCGCCGACCAATTCGTCCCACTTTCGGAAGGCGGCGATCATCTTTTCCGGCGGCAGCGGCAGCTCGACCGGGTTATCGGCGATGAGGCTGGCATACTCGTCCCTGCCGAAACGTTTGACGATGTCCTGGCTGTGCTGCGGCGCCATGGAGACAGGCACGTTCTTCACCGCCGGGCCGGGGTAGAGATAACCCTCATCGTAGGAATAGGCCTGCGCTTCGGGAGTAAGCAAAAATGCCATCAGATCGAGCACCACGGCGAGCTTGTCGTCGGAAATGCCTTTCGGAACGCACATGAAAAATGCGTCCGAAACCCAATGGAAGCCCTTGAGCGTGCCGATCCTTGCCGATTCCGGCACGATGCCGAGGGCGCGCGGATTGATATCCCATCCCGTGGTCGAAATGATGATGTCGCGGCTGCCTTCCCCGAATTCCTTCATGGTAACGCCGGTGCCCGTGGGATAATAGTCGATATACTGGCCGATCTCTGCCAGATACGCCCAGGTCTTCTCCCAGCCGTCGACGGGATCCTGCGGATCCTTGTCGCCGAGCAGGTAGGGGAGACCCATCATGAATGTACGGCCAGGGCCGGAATTGGTGGGCCGCGCATACATGAAGCGGCCCGGATTGGCCTTGGCCCAGGCTAGCAGCGCCTCTACCGAGCCGGGAACCTCCTTCACCCGCTCAGGCGCGTATTCGATCAGCGGGCCGGAAGGATAGTAGTTGACGACAACGCCATATCCTGCGCCCTGCTTCTTGTGCAGGGCCAGTGCGGCGGGTTCGTAATTGTCCTCGATCTTAGGGAACTTGTCGTTGAAATCAGGCAGAATCTTGATCCATGTGCCGTTGGCTAGGCCTGCCGCCAGACCGTCGGACCCCGTCAGCACCATGTCGATATCGACGCGGTTGGCTTCCTGCTGCGCGCGCAGCTTTCCGGCCAGCTCGGTCACCGGCGCCTTGGTGAAGACGATCCGTTCGGTGCGCTCGGGATATTTCTTGGCGTAGTTTTCGAAGGCCGGTTGCGAAAGCGCCAGCGCGCCGCCCACGTCCATCACCGAGATGACGACCGGCGATGCCGGCAATTTGGGTGATTGCGCCCAGGCCCGCGTCGTGCCGGCGAGGAATGTACCGCCAATGCCGCCAAGGATGGTGCGGCGATTCACCTTGAGTTCACGAGCAGTCATGGCTGTCTTCCTTCCCATTTTGTCGTTTGCCGGTATCCGCGTTCTTCTTCTCCGACGCGCGCACGGCTGATGGTCATGTCGGGCGCCCACTCGATCTCGCTGGCGGGCACGCGAAGGCCATGCGCGTCCAGCACCGGCTGCAGCAGCGCCATCACATTTGCCGAAGCCATATCGACAGCCTGTGCGAAACCGGCGATGCCCCAGCGCACCAGGTTGCGCACGGCGTCGTCCAGTCGCAGCGCCGACCCGGCGAGCCCGATGCCGCCAGGAACGCGGACCGAGCCATCGGCGCGGCTCTCGATCCCCATTCCGGCAAATTCGTAAGACCCGTGCGGCGCACCGGCAGCCGAAACGGCATCGGTAACCAGGATCGACCGGTCCAGCCCTTTTGCCCGGACCAGCGATTTCAACGCGCCTGGCGGAACGTGAATCCCGTCGGCGATGAAGGTCGCGGCGAGACGGTCTTCGGCCAGTTGGGCAAACAGGGTATTGTCCAATTTCGGCAAGCTTTGCGGCAGCCCGTTGCCGAGATGGGTGGAAAGGACAGCGCCAGCCGCCGCGGCCTGCGCCACGAGCTCAAAACCGCAAGCCGAGTGGCCAATCGAAACAAGGATGTTGTGCCGGTTCATGGCCCGTATGAAAGCAATGCCACCTTCCACTTCGGGTGCCAGCGTCGTCAGAAGGATCGGGCGCTTGAGCAGCGATTGCAGGCGCTCAATGAGAGCAGGATCCGCGGCGGTCATCGCCGAGGCGGGATGGCATCCGGAATAACCCGGGGCGGGATTGAGGAACGGACCTTCCAGATGATAGCCGGGGCACATGAGGGGACCGAGGCGGCTTTCGGAAACAGCCTTGTCGAGAGCGCTGAACCGCGCCGACAATTCGTCCGGCCTTGCCGTGATGATCGTCGGCAGGCACGCCGTCACGCCGCACGCCAGAAGGGCCTCCAGCGCTTCGTCGAGTTCCGCCGCCGTCAGGGTCCCCGAGTTGAAATCGACGCCGGCAAAGCCATTGACCTGCATGTCGACCAGACCGGGAGTAATCATGATGCGGCCGATCGCCAAGGTTCCTTACGGGGAGAGTACACGGCCCGATACCGCTTGCAAGCCATTTTTGAATAATGTTATCCAAAAATGCGAAAGGAAAGAATCCGGGCATGTTGACGCTCCACACCGCGGATTTCGAGGACGCCCGCCAACGCGACTGCGCACGCATCATCGCCAGCCTGCACCAAGGCGGCGGCAAATCCCGCGCCACACTTGCCGCCGAGTTGGACATGACCTCGATGGCGACCTCGCGCGCCATCGCCGACCTCGTCGGCATGGGCATCATCGAGCAAAGCGTCGGCCAAGTGAGCGGCCGTGGCCGCCCACCAGCGCAAATCGTTTTGAACCCCGGTTGCGCGGGCGCGACCGTCCTTCTTGTTTCCAGCCAGGAACTGGTTGGCGTCCTTGTCGATTTCCGCGGAAGTGTCCTCGCCCGGCAAACCGCCCATGTTCCGTCCGACGCCGATTCGGCCCGCATGACCGCCACGATGTGCGACCTTGTCGCCGGTCTGCTCGGCAACTGTCCGTCTGGCATGCGTCATGTCGGAACGTCCGTTGCCGTTTCCGGCATTGTGGACGTGAAGACCCGGACGTGGATATTGACCTCGCGATGGCCGAACGTTCGCGATTTCGACGTCGGCAAGGCGCTCGACGGCATCACGCCGCGCGTGTTCCTGTTTCGCCAACTGGATGTCGAATTGAGCGCCCGATACGCCGTGCCGGGCATGGAAAGGCTGGAAGGCGCCTTCATTCTTCATTGGGGTTGGGGCATCGGCCTGGCCTATCGCGGCAGCGACGATGCGCCGATGCGCCAGAGCGGCCCCTTCGGCGAAATCGGCCATTGGCGTTTCAACGTGCTCAAGGATCGCCCCTGCGGATGCGGCAACCGGGGCTGTCTCGAAACAGCAGCTTCGCTGTCAGCCCTGTTGCCGGCCATACGGGAGATATATCCGTGGGCTTCGGGGGAGGAGGAACTCCTCTCCAGCCAAATCGAGACGATGGAGCTGACGGATATTCCCGAAATTCGGGTCGCCGTCGATCTTGTGGCGCGTGCGCTAGGTAATGCCTGCAGGCTGCTTTTCCCAGAGAAGGTGTTCATCACCGGCCCGTTTACCTGCAATGCCGGACTCTACGAACTTTTACGCTCCCGCTTCGAAGCGGAAGGACTGGTCGGCACCTTGCGCCTGCCGACCCTGATCTCCGATCGCTCCAGCCTCGACTACGTCGTCAAGGGCGCCTCGCAACCGCTTCATGAAATCGCCGTTCGCGTGCTGCTCGGCACACCGCAGGGGAAACCGAATGGCGCAGGGCGGAGCCGGCGGAATGGAAAGCGGCAAAGGCCGACGCCCTGACGCCAGGCATCTGAATGATTCACGCGGCGGGTTCAGAGATCCGGGAGCAATCTCGATGACCCACATTTCTCGGGTCCTGTGGAGAATACTGCGACGCCGCTCGGGCGAAGCTCGGCTACCTCGCTCATTACGAGCCGCACAGCGAACAAGCCGCATTTGGCCATGTCGCCGGCGTCTCCTTCTTTAGGCCAGGAGCGCATTCCCGCGTCGTTCCATCTCTGCCGGATCGAGGTCCTCCTTCCACGACAGGAGCACCCAGACGTGGCCGAAGGGATCGCGCACGGAGGCGGAACTGGCGCCATAGAACATATCCGTGGGTGGCTGAATCTCTTCCGCGCCAGCCTTGACCGCGCGTCGCAGCAGGGTCGCATTATCATCAGTGAAGATGTGAAGGCCTGCTGTGCAGCGACCAAGTGTCCGCGGCTCGCCGTAAAGTCTCTCGTCCGGATCCCCGATCATGATCACGGCTCCGCAGATCAAAATCTCGGCGTGCATGATTTTGCCGTCTGGGTGGGCAATTCGGAACAGTTCCATCGCTCCGAATGCCCTCTCGTAGAACGCGATCCCATCCGACGCCCCGTCGACATAGATGTGAGGGACAATCGCGTTTCGATATCTCTCCGGTCGTTCAGTCATCTCGATCTCCTCGCGCCAATATCAGAGCGCTCGCTTGCGGTGCACAAGCCGGCAAAGCGCTCTTTACAAGACCCGGCGGAAGGTCCGCCTCAGTTCGGCCACCGCACCGCCGGAGACCATCAACCGTGCGTCGACACGATCCGTTCCGGGTTCCACGCGATCATCTGCTCGATTGCCGCCGAAGCCGGCGCCGGCTCGACTTGAAATTCCTCGAAAATCGAACGGTGCCTCTCTTTTCCAACACAGCAGGTCGGCAATAATCCAGGCCGACTCCAACCTGGAGACTGCCCTGATATTTCCGGCGATCAGCGACTGGCGCGCCAGAAGGCGATACGGCCCTGCAGGCGATAGCCCCGGATAATCGCCGGCATGAACCACGGATTGCCGCGATAGAGCGGGATGGCCGAAGGCGTCGAAAGTCGAACGCCGTCCGCGACTGCTCGCCTCTAGACGCCGAGGTGATGCTGCAGCAGCCCCGGCTGTGTCTTGAGCTCGGCGGCCGGGCCCTCATGGGCGATATGGCCGTTGTTGATGATATAAACGCGGCTCGCGAGTGCCAGCGTCGCGGCGATGTTCTGTTCCACCAGCACGATTGTCTGACCCGCCTCGGCCAGTTCGCGGCAGGCGCGCACCAGATCGTGCACAATGACTGGAGCAAGTCCTTCGAAGGGTTCATCAAGCAGAAGGATCTTCGGGTTGCGCACCAATGCACGGGCTATGGCCAACATCTGCTGTTCGCCACCCGAGAGATCCGTACCACGGCTGGTGCGCCGTTCCTTCAGCCGTGGGAACATCGTGTAGATGCGTTCCAGCGGCCAGCGGTCGACGGCGGTCAACCCGGCCAGAATGATGTTTTCCTCGACGCTCAGGCTGCCGAAGATGCGCCGATTCTCGTGCACGAGCTGCATGCCTTCCCGAGCGATGCTGTGCGCCTTCCTGCCCACCAGCTCAACCCCGTCGAGCTCAACCGAGCCGGCACGGGGCATCACCACGCCCATCAGGCTCTTCAGCGTCGTCGACTTGCCCGCGCCGTTGCGCCCGAGCAGCGCCACGACCTCGTTTTTCTCGACCCTCAATGCAACGTCGAACAGAATGTGACTGTCGCCATAATAGCTGTTCAACGCTCTGACTTCGAGCAGGCTCATGCCACCTCTCCATGTACCCCGCCGAGGTAGGCTTCCTGCACCTTTGCGTTGGTCTTGATCGCACCGGGCATGCCTTCGACCAGCACCCTGCCCTCCTGCAGGACGGTCACTTTGTCGACCAGCTCGAAGAGCGAATCCATGTCGTGGTCGATGATGATCATCGTGCGTCCACGCGCGATTGACTTGAGCAGCGCCACGGTCTCAACGCGCTCGCGCGGGCTCATGCCGGCAAGCGGTTCGTCAAGCAGGAGCAGGCTCGGCGACGTCGCCAGCGCAAGACCGATTTCCAGCCGCCGCTTCTCACCATAAGCCAGTTCCGAGACAGGCCGATCGAGCCGCGCCGTAAGGTTCACCAGCGCCGCCGTTCGCTCGACCTGCTCATTGAGACCGGGAACGCTGTGGATACTCTTGAACAGGTCAAGCCGGAACTTTCCACGCGCCTCGCCCAGCGCGGCAATCATCAGGTTCCGCCGCACCGTCAGGCGGTCGAACAGTTGGTTGATCTGGTAGCTCTTGGTGAGCCCGAGCTGGCACACCTCGGACACACCCATGCCCGTAATGTCGCGGCCGGCCAGTATGATGCGGCCGGAGGTCGGCGCGATCTCGCAGGTGAGCATCTTGAAGAACGTGGTCTTGCCCGCGCCGTTGGGACCGATGATGCCCCGTATCTCCCCGTGACCGACGCTGAAGTCGATGTCGCTGTTGGCCGTGATACCGCCATAGCGCTTGGTTAAGCCCTGCACCTGCAGGATCGGTCCGGATGCCGGCGCAGTGCCACGCCGGCGCGCCGCCAGCGGCTCGACGACGGTCACGACGGGCGGCGCACTCTCAACCGCGGTATTGGCCGGTTCGATGCGCTTGCGGCCGCGGGTCAACCCATAGAGATCGACGATCGCACCGACGATGCCGCGCCGCAGGAAGCAGACCAGCAGCACGAAAACGACACCGAGCACCAACTTCCATGTGGCGCCGAGATGCAATGTGTTCTGGAAAAAGTCGCTCAGATAGAGCCACACCGTCGCGCCCACCAGCGGCCCGAACAGTGTGCCGGCACCACCGATCGCCGTCTGCATCACGACCTGGCCGGACGTGTCGAACATGAAAGCGTCCGGCGGCATGAAGCCCTGCATGACGCCCAACAAGCCGCCGGCAAAGCCGGCATAGATCGCCGCAACCACGAAGGCCGTGAGCTTGTAGCCGTGTACGTCGTGGCCGAGCGCCGCGGCGCGGAGCGGATTGTCGCGGATCGCCGAAAGGATCGCGCCAACGGGCGAGCGTACGATGCGAAGTGCGACGACAATACCGACGAAATACCAGAACGCCAGGAAGGTATACATCGTCCAGTCGGTATTGAATTCGAGCGCCGTGAAGCCGAGGTTGACAACCGGGGTTGGCACGCCGGGCAAGCCGTTCTCGCCGCCCGTGAATGCCGAGAGCGGATTGAACTCGACAAAGAAGAAGACTTCGGCGATCGCCACCGTGATCATGGCGAAATAGATGCCGGTGCGTCGCAGGGCGATCAATCCGATCACATAGCCGACGACACCCGACACGACGGCACCCATGACAATGGCAGCCATGACATAGGAGAAACCGGTTTCAGTCAGGAGATAGGCGGCGAACATCCCGCCGGTACCGTAGAAGGCCGACTGGCCGAAGGACAGCAATCCAGTATAGCCGAACAGGATGTCGAAGCCGATCCCGAACAGCCCCCAAATGAGAATGCGATTGATCGTGCTGGGCGAGAAGCCGAGATGGGGCAGCACGAAGGGCGCCAGGACGAGCGCCAGCGCTGTCAGAAGCTCGACAAGGAAGGGATGTTTGATGTTCATGGCCGCCCGCGTCTACTCGCGCCCTGCCGTGCCGAGCAGCCCGTGCGGGCGAAGCACCAGCACCAGCGTCATCGCCACAAACAGCATGACATAGGAATAACCGGGATTGAACATCGAGGTGATGCTGATGATTTCGCCGGCGATGAGCCCGCCGAGGATGGCGCCCGGAAAGGAACCGACGCCGCCAATCACCACGACCACGAAGGTCTGGACCAGTATGGCTTCCCCGACATCGGGCGCGATCGACACCACGGGTGCGTTGACAATGCCGGCAAAGCCGGCCGCCATGGCTCCGATGCCGAAGACGAGCATGAAGATCTTGTAGACGTCGATTCCAAGCGAATCGACCATTACCGAATCCTCGATGCCTGCTCGCACGATCATCCCGATGCGGGTGCGATAGAGCACGACATAGAGCATCAGCAGCGCCAGGGCGACGATGCCGAGCAGCGCCAATCGGTAGGTGGGATAGACCATGAAGCCCAGATGGGTGATGCCGACCAGCGAGGCGGGCGGCGGCACCGTGCGCGAGAGGCTGCCGAAGAAAAAACGGACCGTCTCGACGAAAACGATGCCAAGCCCGAACGTGACGAGGAGCTGATCCTCGAGCGGCCGCGTGTAGAAATGGCGAATGATCAGCCGCTCGATCAACACCCCGACGATCATCACGAACAGCGATCCGGCCGCCACCGCGGCGAGGAATGAACCTGTATAGGTGTAGGCGAGCCAGCCGGCATAGCCTCCGAGCATGAACATCGCGCCATGAGCAAGGTTCAGGACGCCGAGCGTGCCGTAGATGATGGTCAGCCCGGAGGAGATCAGCGCCAGAAGCGCGCCGAGCACGAGCCCATTGAAGCACTGCGAAATGAAATTTGCCCAGTTGATCACTCTGCGCCCACCTTAATCATGGAAAATATGCCCTGGCCTCGCGCCAGCAAGGGTTTGGCAGACAAGTCGCGAACAACCGACATCACACCGACCGCCGGGAGACAAACCGTCTGCGTTCAGCCAGAGCCAGTCCCGGTGCGAGCGCCTTCTCCACCCGAGTCGGGCGGAGAAGGCGCTGTCGGGTATCAGGTGTAGCTGCCCAGGTTGCAGCCGAACTCGTCGGGCTTCTGCATCAGCGGCGCGCCATCGACCACCTCGACCACGTTCCAGTAGTCGTCGTCGCTCTTCATGTCCTTGGGGTCCTTACCCTGGACGAGTACGACCGGTCGCACGCACTGATGGTCTTCCGGCCGATAGTGAACGTCGCCGACGAGTGAAGGGATGGTCTCACCCTTCTCGTATTGCTTGATGACGTCCGGCGGATAGAAGCTACCGGCCTGCGACACCATGCGCGCCCAATGAGCGAAGCTGACATAGGCGTTTTCGGCGCCCCATTCCGGCCGATAGCCGAACTTTTGCTGGAACGCGTCCACGAACTGCTTGGCGAGCGGATACTTGTCTTGCAGGGTCCACCAGAAATCGGTAGCGGCAAAAACCCCGGCTGTCAGTTCGGGGCCTACTTCCTTGGCAAGGAAGGGGATCTGGTAGGGGATGACCATCTTCATGCTCGGAGTCAGGCCGAACTGCTTGGCCTGCTGCATCGACAGCACCGCGTCGCGGCCCCAGTTGACGTTGACAATGAATTCGGCGCCCGAATTGGCGATGTTGGTCAGATACTGGCTGAAATCCTGGGTGCCCAACGGCGAGACCTGGTCCGTCACCATCTCCCATCCGCCCTGAGAGGTCAGGTAGTCGTTCACAGACTTGGTGACGGTGTGGCCGTAAGTGTAGTCCGGCGTCATGAATGCGGCCTTCTTTCCCTTGCCGTAGGTCTTCACAAGGATCGGGCCAATCGCGTTGGCTGCGGTCTGGCCGTAGAAGTTCTGGCGGAAGCCGTAGCGGACGCAGTCCTTGCCGGTTGTGTCGTTTGAGCCGGAGATCCCCGCGACGTAGAGGATCTTCTCGCGCTGCGCGAATTTGTTGAGCGCAACCGCGACCGCCGATGAAGTCGAGCCGGTCATCAGGATGATGTTGTTTTGGTGGATGAAATTCTGCTCAAGCTCGACGGCCTGGTTCGGCTTGGCCGCGCTGTCGGCGGACAACAGCTCGACCTTCTTGCCGAGCAGCCCCTTGTCGACCTTCGGTGCCAACGCCTTCATCAACTCATGGCCGTTGTTGATGTGGTCGACCGCGAGCTGCCAGCCCTTAAGTTCGTCAGCACCCTGCACCGCATAGGCGCCGGTAAGGGGTACCGCCGCTCCGATGTGGACGGTGTCGCCCGCCGACCCGGCCGGCCAGGTGCCTATCGCGGGCTTGTCGTCGGCCGCAAAAGCCGCAAAGCTGGATAACGGCAGAACGGCACTACCGAGAAGACCTGCGCCCGCGTGCAGCATGGTACGGCGGGATATATTGGAAGTATTTTGATCGTCGAGCGGCATCAGCTGTTCCTCCTAAGCGTGGAGCCGTCGGACGGCTCTCATTGTTGTTCCCGGAAACCGGTTTTTTCCAGCAAAAACGCTGAAAATGGCCTATTTGCATGGGCATTCGCAGTGGCGTAGGCCTGCCAGTCAATACAACTTTCGTTTGATGATTCTGTTCATTGATCTGGATTAATAAGCATAGGAAAGTTTCGTTGAAGGTCATGAACATTTGGAGCATGGCATGCCGCTGACCGGCCACCCGATTGTGACCCGACTGACACGTGCAATGAAGCTGGATGCGCTAGACATCAAACGTCTTGAGGCAATCTTCGAGCGCGATCTTACCATTCGGAAACGGGAGGAGCTCGTCGTTCACGGCTCCGAGTTCCGAAACCTGTGCTTTGTTAAAGACGGCTACGCGATCCGCTACAGGTTGCTGCGCAGCGGCAGGCGGCAAATCCTGAAGCTCATCCTGCCCGGTGATGTCATTGGCTTCCCGGTCAGCTTTTTCGATCGATCCACCTGTGCGGTCGTTGCCGTGAGCGAACTGACCTACGCCGTCTGTTCGTTCGACGCTTACATTCGTCTCTGCTACGAGCAGCCCCAATTCGGTCTGGTGTTAAGTTGGCTCGCCGCCCAAGAGGCAGCGACTTATGCGGAACACATTGTCAATCTGGGTCGGCGCACTCCGATTGAAAGGCTGGCGCACCTTTTGCTGGAGATTCACGCACGTCTCCTGGAGGTCGAACGCGCCGACGAAGCAAGTTTCGATTTGCCGTTTTCACAGGAAATCATGGCAGACGCGCTCGGGTTGAGCGTGCCCCATCTCAATCGCGTCATTCAGCAATTGCGCGCCGAACAGCTTATCACCAGCAACGCGCGCTTCATCGATTTGACTGATCTTGCGGGCCTTCGAAGACTGGCTCAGTACCAGCCGATGTCCCTCATTCCGATCCCGGTGCAGAAGCAGCGGGATTGATCACGGAGCTAGCCCTTCCAGGCCGCCATCATTGTAGCGCGTGAGGATCTTATAGCCCGTCTTGAGCGATATCGAATTCCGGCACAGCACCACCATTCTCTCGCCGTCCAGCAGCCGGGCGATGAACTTCGGCCGCTCTTCCACGATGTTACACTCCTTCCAAGGCACCTTGCTCTCCTTGCAAAGGGCCGAAAGTGTAACCCAACTATCCGGAATGAAATGTCACCCATCTCGCGGGAAGGGTATGCCTGAAAGGCGTCCCATCGATCATATTGGCACCCTTTGTGAATTCCTTCACATACAAATTCCACCCGCGGCGTACAAGAGATGACAGAGCAGGCAATTTAGTCTCTCTTTCGGATAGATCGTAAAGAAAATAGAGAAGATCAAATCCGAAGAGGAAGTTGGTTTTTTGAAACTAAGCCAATTTCGTTCTCATCACGACTTGTTGTGATGCCATCAACCAAAGGGAGATCAACATGTATAAGATCATTACAGCTGCGTCTGCGTTCTTCATCCTCACGGTGCCTTCGTTCGCGATCGACTCGACCTTCGTCCACAGTCTGCGAGCCGACAATGGTGACTTCGAGGCCCCGGGTGACTTGAAGGGTCAACATTCATTGCCTTCAGAAGAAGCGGTGTATGGCTTCCCGACCGGATCGATCGGGTTGCCTGGTGGCGCTTCGAACTCCAAGTGCATGGGGGTCAGCCCACACCAGTACGATCCCGTCAGCCCGGACTGCCGGAATTGACCCAGATAAGAGCGGTGGCTAGCGCCACCGCTCTGCCTCCTTGAGCGGGTACCGACTGACCGACGGACTATCAAGAAAAGGCCCGACCATGGATCGCGCGACAGCCGTGGCAGGTCAAATCCGCCTGGGCCGGCGTCAGGATGCTGAACGGAAGCCCCAGTTCGTCGCGATGCAGGTAGAGGACTATCTCTTCATGCCGATCCGGTCTTCGTTGCGCAACCTAATTCGCGGCTCTGATGCGCGCACGCCCATTGCGAAACGATCAGTCATCGTCCTGTGACTCGGCGATGTGACGAAGCGCACCGGCATTCGTTATGCGCAGGCCACCACGCTTGATTGCGATGATCGAACGGTTGCGCCAATCGTTAAGCGTCTTGTTGACGGACTCGCGCGTGGCGCCCAGGAACTCGCCCAGTTCGGACTGAGAGATCGGTATCCAACCTGAGTCATCCGCCATAGCGCCGGCCAAAAAGGCCAGTCGCTTTGCCAGCCTGGCCTCAATGCCGAAGAAAGCCTGATCGCCAAGTTCGCCGCTGACCCAACGCAGCCGTGCGCACAAAAGCTCAATCATGGCGCGTGCCAGATGTGGGGTTTTTTCGATGCGATCGAAGAGCTGCGCCCGGCCGAGCGAGGCCAGATCGCAAACGGTCAGGCAAGTGGCGGTTGCAGTGCGAGGGCGCCCGTCGAGCGCGCCGATCTCTCCGACCAAGCTGTGCGAAAGCTCGATATTGGCCACCAGCTTCCGGCCTCCCGGCGAATACATCGAGATCTCCACCGTCCCGCTCATCACCCCGTAAATACGATCGGATGGATCTTCCTGGACGAAGAGAATCTGGCCCGCCGCGTGGCGTTCAGCCTTGCAGCCGCCGAAAAGAAGATCGAACAAGCGCGGATCGATCCGTGCAAGGCGCGGCAGATCATTTCTTTCGTTCGCGCCGCCAAAAGCCATGTCGCCCCCAAGTTGCCGATCGGATAACTCCAACGCAAGAGAGTATCTTAGATCTTGTCTTGCCGGCGCCTCAGCTCGGCCGCAATGATCGACTGATCCCTGCGTAACGAGAGGCGCCGCGCAGCCGCGAGTGCTTGCCGCCAAGTAGAGACGGCGCGGTCACCGCGCCCGTCCAACCAATGGGCCACGCCGACCCACAGCCCATACTGGGCGGTGCCGACAGGAAACGCGCGGCGGTAGCGCTTGAGCTCATGCAGCGCTTGGCGCTCCCAGTGGTGCCACTGGTCGTACTCGCGCGAGAGGCCTGCCTCCCTGCCGCGCAGAAGCACTTCGCACACGCCAGCAATGCCGGGCAGTGTGCTGTGCACAGTCGGCCGACGCATCTCGCGCAGCAGGCGTAGCGTCTCGACCACAGCCCGAAGGCTCTCAGCATGGAGCCCGACCCGTGCAAGCGCGAGCGCAAGCGACCCTTTGGCGGAGACCAAGTCGGCGAGATCGGCGGACCCGGCCATAGCGGACGTGGTCAGCCGAAGGATGTCCACCGCTTCACGGGGGCTATCCGTGTGGAGCACACACAACGACTTGCATCGGAGCGCCCAAATCTCTTGCTGGAGGTTTCCGCTGTTCTGTGCGCGGGAGAGCAGCGCTTGGGCGGTGTACTCCAGCGCACCCGATTCACCCCGGTAGTACATTGACCAGAAGCGCATGGCCTGGGCGTTGCACCAACTTAGTTGATCGCCCGCCTTTAGACATAGCTCTTGGGACTGATCCAGACGACGATCTACCATCAGCCAGTCGCAGCGCCCGATGCGCCAGAGAGCATCGAGATTACACAGGTGGGCATGGACCGCTGGATCGGCGAGCGCAGTCACCACCCGTTCTGCCCTTGCCATGAAGTAGTTGCAAGCGCGCCGGCGCCCCAGAATTCCCAGCCCGCATGCCAGTTGGGCGGACGCGACCACCATCTCCATGGTGAGCCCCGTGCGCTCCGCATGGGCGACAGCCGCGACGGTGTGGGAAAACGCTCGCGAAAAGCGAAGCTCGAAATAGTCCACGACCGCCGCCTGGTTAAGACAGCGCGCTAGTTCTCGCTCCCATGAGTCCAGTACACCACCCTGAGTTGACCATAGCGAGGGAGGGAACACCTGTTGGAACGCGAGCCGCATTCCACCCCCAAGCAGCCGCATCAAAAGGGCTGCCGAGGAGCGTGGAACCGGCGTGCCCGCCAAGGTGAGGGCGCGCCTCACCGAAATGCCCTGAGCATGGAGGTCGCCGCGACTGTAATGAGCCTCGCCGAGCTGCCTGCGCCAACGCACCGACTGAAGTCTTTGCTCAGCACTCCAAGGCTGCTTCGACTCGTATCTTAAGCAGATTTCCAGAAACGCCTCGACCTCTCGAAATGCACCGACCTGCAGCGCCTTGATTGCTGCCAAATTGGCATATTCAACTGCCTTGAAATTGTTTCCGGCGGCCTCAAAATGCTGAACGAGGGCCGCGACATCCGCGCCCATGGCGGCCGACTGGCTCGACTCGATCCAGGCGGCCAGAGCTGCATGAAGTCGCTGTCGCACTTCACTGGGAATTGAACCATAAACGACGTCTCGGATTTGATCATGACGGAACTCGTAGTTCCCTGATCCGGTGCCCTGACGCACGAGATGCGCCGCCACGAGCGACTCGACAGCTGCACCCACACCGTCGTGACCCAGTTCGCCCTCGAGCAACGTCGCCAGGGCCTCGCCGGTAAAGGAACGCCCGATCACCGCCGCAGCCCTGAGAACGTGCTGGACTGGGGTCTCCAATCGATCAACGCGCTCCCGAATGACCCGATCGACACCTTCGAAATATCGAAGGCTCTCGAGCGGGCGGATCGGACACCACAAACCATCGCGTATGGCGATGAGCCCCTGGCTCTTTAATGTCAGCGCTATCTCCTCGGCGAAAAACGGATTGCCACCGGCCAAGGCCGAGACCCGGCGCGCCAGTTCGCCATGTGGGGGCACATCCCCGAGCGTGCGGGCGACCAGTTCGCAAATCGACGCTTCGCTGAGTTCCTCAAGATCCAGGATACGACACAGGCGGGCGGGATCGTCAGGTTCCGTTCCGGATGTATTCCTTCGTGAGGCCTCGGCTCGCCTTCGTAGGTTTTTTAACTCCTCCGGAACTTCGTCCGAGCGTACGCACAGGACCAGAAGCAACGAGGACAGAGATGAGAGAACCCACTCGACGAGGCGCCACGATGCCGAATCCAGCCACTGACTGTCCTCCAGGACCAATGCCAGCGGGCGCGGTGCCAAGTTATCCATGAGATCACCCAAAAGGCGCATGGTGGCATCAGCGCGATGAGGTCCCTCCAGATGTCGCGTCCCGTCGTTTTGGGGAATTTCGATGCTCAAAACATCACCTAGCAAGGGCAGTCGCGCAACGAGCGACAGATTGCCCTGAACCCGTTGCGTGACGACATCAAGCACCGCAAATCCATCGCTGTCGGACGGTAGGCCGAGAAGGGACACAAGCACCCGCCGCCATGGCAGGAGCGATGTCCGGCGATCGTCACGTTCGGCGCGCGCTGTCAGAACCTCGATTGCGGTTGAGCGCAGTTCGTCCGTGAAAGCTCTGATCAAAGCGGTCTTTCCAATGCCCGACTCACCCAAGACAACGAGCAAACGCCTGCCTCCACGGCGGGTCTCCTCGAACGTACGTTTCAGGAACTCCAGCTCGCTCCGCCGACCAATCAGCGGATTAAGAGGTTGGACCGGGGCGCGCGGATCCATGGGACAAAACACCGTTGCCATGTCCCCAAGTCCGTCCAGTTGCAACGTGCCGTGTTCTTCGAACCAAAACGCCGCCCGGCTGGCTCGCTCTGTCGGCGCATCGCAGAGAACGTTTGCCGATGCCGCTGTCATAAGCCGCGCCGCCCGATTCACGGGCGCGCCGATCACCATCAGCTGGCGCCGACGTGCGCTTCCGACAACACTAAAAAGCGCATCGCCGGTAGCCACTCCCATCGACGCGGAGAGGCCCAAGCGTTGGGCCGTCAGACGGATCGCGCGAGCAGCATCGACGGCACGGCAAGGGTCGTCGCGGTGGAAACTGCCCCGCGCCCCGAACGTCGCAAAGAAAATCAGACCTTTGTCGTCAAAGAGCAACTCGCCGGCCGGTCCACCGCGCGAACGCAGATCCTCCTGGAGGGTCGCGCATAGCAGTTGATAGCGCGCAAGCGCCTGAGGTTGGCGGTGGTCAAGTCCGGCAATTCGCGCGAAAAGGGCGGTGATCGGCCTAATCTCCGCCAGGGCGTCTAAGCGGGCGGTCGTTGGACGATCTTCTTCGGAACGGATGGCAATGGCGCTGTCGGCAGCAACTGAGCGCAAGTCGGCTTCGGACAGCAGGTCCCTGAGCTGCAAAGGCAGGAACCTTGCCAGCCAGCCCGGAGGCGGAGAATCCAGCGTAGGCCGACTGCGCCGCGATTGAGACGGCTGCGCAAGGGCCAAGTTGGCTTTGTCGGAAAGTACATATTCCCATCGGCGCGCAGCCGCTTGGGACTGAGCGGCCTGCATGATGGCATCTCCACCTGCAAAGAGAGTCCAGACCGGCTGACCGCCCAAAGCCGCCGCCCAGAGGGCCCCCGCCCCTACTCCAACATGCAGCGCGGGTGCGATTTCAGCTGTTCCGTTCTCCAAACGCTCGTTCCGGCCGCCGCAGATTGCCTTGGCACAGGCTGTCGCCGCTCGCACCGCGCTTTCAAGTCCGCGGACATCCGCCGACCAGTAGGCCAGCAGTTCGTCGCCGGCGAGGTACAAAATCTCGCCTCCACGATTGTATACTTGCTCCACGCATCGTGCGTAGGAGTGACTAAGCAGGCTCGGGATTCTTTCAAGTCCTTCTTGCCCTCGTCGTGCTAGTTGCTCGACCAAGGCCGTGTATCTCGACACATCGACAAACACCACTGCGGCCGGGAATTCGACGGCTACTGGGCCATCCGCTCGAAGTGCGTGAATTCTACCGAGTAATTCCAGCGGCAGAAAACTCTCAAGTAGCTCGCAAGTACCCTTCATGGGTTCCTTCCCGCAGCCGTGCCCATAATTTCAGGGCAGAGAAAGGCACCGCCGACCGCGCACTTCTTAGAGGGAATGAAGATCGCCCCGATAGATTGCGTGACTTCCTGACGTTACACCAAATTTCGTATATTATTGATACCTAAATTAGGGAGGACGCATTGCCTGTACACATCAAGGCAGCGCCGGAGCCGCCACGCGCGACGACTTGGCTCTCGCGCGGACTTGAGGCGTTGGTCCACGATTTTCCGCAGATCGCTGATACGCCAAGGACAACCGTCAACGGCGGATATGACTTTGATATTGTCATCGTTGGCAGCGGCTATGGTGGCTCGGTGGCTGCCGCCGAACTGAGTAGCTGCAAGGACGTGCAAGGCCAATCTTTAAAAATCTGCGTGCTCGAACGCGGCAAGGAGTACCTGGCTGGAATGTTCCCTTCGCGATTGGCCGATCTGGGCGGCCACGTCCGCTTTGCCACCCCCTTTGCGAAACGCCAACGCGGCGTGTTCGATGGTCTTTACGACTTGCGCTGCAGCGACGACGCGGTAGCTCTCGTCGCGTGTGGCTTGGGCGGAGGCTCATTAATCAACGCCGGCGTGATGGAGATGCCGCTGCCGGAGATTTTCCGGGAAGCACGCTGGCCCACCAAAATCCGTAGAGATACGAAGCTCGCAGAGACGGCTGAACGGCTGCGCGATTGGTTGGGAGCCAAGCCGATACGTACCACCACCAAGCCTTTCTTGGCCAAGTCCGAAGCAATTAGAAATTTGGCTGGTGGCAAAGCACGACCCGCTCACATAACCGTCGCTTCCGATTGCCACACCAACCACGCCGGGGTCGCGATGAGCGAATGTCGCCGTTGCGGCGACTGCGCCACTGGTTGCAACTACAATGCCAAAGAATCCCTCGACCTGAACTTGTTGCGGCTGGCTCGACAAAGCGGAGTACGAATCGTCACTGGCGCCACCGTCTTGCGCGTTTTGCGCGCGGGCGAAGGATGGCAGTTGGACGTCAATCACACCGATGGCCATCTACGCGATAACCAGCGGAATCCGTTCGCGCTGCTGGCGAGGCGCGTGATCCTTGCAGCAGGCACATTCGGCTCGACGGAAATTTTGATGCGCTCGCAAATTCGCGGGATAAAGTTCTCCGATCAGCTGGGAGGTAAGTTCTCCGCCAATGGTGACATGCTCGTGGTTGCTCACGATTTGGCGGCAAGGGTGAATGGCGTTGCTGACGAAACCGAGGATCCGGCTCCAAACATCAAAAGCGAGAATTGCGGTCGCGCGGTCGGCCCGACAATAACCGCAATGATCGATCTGCGCGACGGCAACGCGGCTACTGACCTGGTGATCCAGGATCTTGCCGTACCGGGACCGCTGCGCCGCCTGTTTGAGGAAAGCGCCACCACATTCGATGTGCTCAATCGCGTTGCCGATGGCGACTGGGCCAAGCATGAGCCGAATCCTTCACGGGCAGACGACGCAGCCGTCAATCCTGCCGCCATCACCAACTCCCTGGTGCTGGCTATGATCGGCCGCGACGACGCGGAGGGAGCACTGGCACTAGAGGCCTCGAGGCAAAACAGCGTCGATGAGATGCAAGACGATGCTGACGAAATGCGCGCCGACGGGATGCTCACAGTGCGCTGGCCGGAGTTGCGACTTGACCCCCGGCTGGAGAACCATCATGCGCGCCTTGACAGCTTGCTTCGAGAGTCGGGATTGGGGGGACGGCTGGTGAACAACCTGCTGTGGAGACCTTTGTCCGACAGGCTCGAAGCCGTGTTCGGTCGCCAACGCGGGCCGCTGCTGACAGTGCATCCGCTCGGGGGCTGCGCCATGGGTGACGACGTTCGACAAGGCGTGACCGATCATTGCGGCCGCGTGTTCGATGCCGCCGCGATCGGCCTCAGACGCACTCACGCAGGGTTGATCGTGCTCGATGGCTCGGTTGTGCCGACGTCTCTCGGCATCAATCCCGCCTTGACCATAGCCGTTCTGGCATTGCGAGCGATCACCGAGCTCAAGGGGGAATGGCAACTCAGTGGCGGCCGTTTGACCAATGCACCCTTGTCTGGGAACTCTCGTGGCGAAACGCGGCCGATTTATTCCACGCCGCGGACGAATGCTGCACCTACGCCTACCAGCATCGAACTGACCGAACAGGTGCGCGGCAAGATCCCTCTGGCGGTGCGCGGCAGAGGTGTGAAACCGCATACCGTCGAACTGACCCTGACCACCAAGCCGGTGGCGCTTGCCGATCTCTTCGCGCTGCAAACGCCCCGTGGACGCTGTTTGCCGATTGCCCACGGTCGGCTGCGCGTTCTGCGTGCAGGAAAGGAGTTCGACCCCATTGCAGATCAGGCCTATGAAAGCGATGTTGCGCTCGAGGCGGAGATCTCGGGATCGCTCCACCTGTTCGATCTGGAAGAATCGCGTCCCGTGCCTCGAATGCTGCGCGCTGTCCTTGCGTGGGCGCTCAACCGCGGGGTGCGCGACTTTGCTTACCGCTTGGTCCGCCAGGGCCAGGAATGGTTGCGTCTCACGCCACCTAGCGGAGAGCCGTCCCATCTCAGACTGCTCGATATTCTGCACCTGTGCTCGCGTGCGGGCGGGGTGCGCCTGATCGAATACGATTTGCACATCGACAAGGTTGTCGAGCCGGAAGATCTCGGCACGGGCGTGAGGTTCGACAGTTCTTTGTTCGCACAGAAGAAAATTAGAGGGGTGAAGCGGCTCACATATGCACGTGGCGCCAGCCCTTGGACGCAGTTGATGGAAATGTCGGTCGAGGCATTCCCGCAGATGCGCAAGGCCATCGTTCGCAAAAAGCTGTCCTCGCTGGAACTGAATAAGCGATACCTGGCGCGACAGGGAGTGCCATTGCTGCGAATAGTAGATCAGCAAGACCGTGTCGCAGCGCTGGCAGATCTGGCCTCTTTCATTCTCTACGGCTTTCGCGTCGTGCTTCAGATACATGCACTGAGTTTTCGCCGCCCCGACCCGCCATCGACGCGTGAACCGCAACGGCTGCCCGGGGCAGTGCCGGGCTTACCGGCGCCGCAGATCGACTGGTTGACTTTGGACGGCCAGCCAAGCCCCCCGATCCGCATTCGCCTGGCCCGCTATGACGGCAGGTCCGCAAAGGCGGTCGAGAACGGCGTCCCGAAACGCCCCGTCTTGCTTGTTCATGGCTACAGTGCGAGCGGCACCACATTTGCTCATGCTGCCGTACCCGGCAACCTCGCTCAATCGCTGTGTGATGCTGGGCGCGATGTCTGGGTGCTCGATATGCGATCGAGTTCAGGCCTGACTACCGCCACGGGCAGTTGGGCTTTTGAGGAGATGGCGGAGAATGACATTCCGATCGCCATCCAACACGTGCTGGCTGCGACAGGGCAGGAAAGGCTCGATGTCGTCTGCCATTGTATGGGCGCGGCAATGTTCAGCATGGCAGTGCTTGGCGGGCACGATCGAAGGACTTTGCACAATAAGATCGGGCGCGTGGTATTTTCACAAGTCGGCCCGGTAATGCTGTTGAGTTCGGCAAATGTGCTCGCCGCATATGTCATGCGATATGTGCGTTATTTTCTTCAGCTTGATGACTATGTGTTTAGTCCGCATGGCGATATCTCGCTCGCCGGTCAATTGCTCGACAGAGCGCTCTCGGCAATGAGGCTGCCGTCCGATGAATATCGGCGCGAGAATCCCCTCTGGCCTCCAGGCAAGGCGACGCCTTGGGTCGGCACAAGACATCGGATGGACGCGCTCTATGCACGCACCTTCTCGCTCAACAATCTCTCTGACCTCGTACTCGACCACATCGACGATTTCTTCGGCCCGCTCAGCGTCGAGACAGTCTCGCAGGTCATACATTTTGCTGGCTTCAACACCGTGACCGACCGCGCCGGCATAAATCGCTATGTGCTGCCGGACCGGGTGAGGGATCGACTGAAGTTCCCGATGATGTCGATCCATGGAGCCGAAAACGGTTTGGTCGCCCCCTCAACGCTGACACTGATGCGAAATATGCTCAAAGGGGCCGGCGTGCCGCACTTGAACTCATCTCTGCATGCGGTCGAGGCGGTGCAATCGGACGAAGAAATCAGGCATCTTATCGACAAAAGCCGCCAGTTCCTGGGGCTCGGCCAACCGTCCTACCTGACCTGGTGCATTGCCGGCCACGGTCATCAGGATTGCCTGATTGGCAAAGACGCCCCGTCGATCTGCGGTGTTATAGCGAAATACCTTGGAATGCCGGATATGCCGGGCCCCCTGGAGGACAAGCCATGACGCGTTCTCTCCCCTTCGAAGCCAGGGCGCCCGTCTTCGGCGTGCGCGTAGGGATCGAAGCGGGCAAGATCCTGGTGCAAGCGGCCGATAGCGGAGGGCGGGGCTTGCCTCATGCAGCCCTTATTGTTCCCGTTTACGCAAAGGGCGACCGCCTGCACATGATCGATCCGCCGGCTACGAGCCCTGGCGACGAGAAAGGACAGAGAGACGGCAGCCTCCATGACAGTCTCCTCCCGTACTATATCGAGCAACCCGCATCTCCCTATGTATTTGAAGTTCCGCTCCACAAGTGGCCTGAAGCGCAGCAGGTACTCGTCTTGCTGCTGTACGTTCAGGCGCAGGGTATTGGCGGCTTGGCTCGGTTACCGAAACTGCCCGACGCGGCGGAATCAGCATCTGAAATCCCCGACAAAGGTTTGCATGCCGAGTACGCGGTGAAGAGGGCCGCCGAGGCTATTCGGTATGCGCTCGAGACTGACACATTGGATGATTTGCGAGGTGGCCTGATCCTCGGCAGGCCTGGAAGATCACACAGAAGCTACCGCCACAAGAGCGCTATCGGGACGGTATCGAACCTTTCATTCGCTCTCGCAAGTTGCCAATACCCCAGTGATTTCCTCGACCACATGCCCGACGGTCAGCATGCAACACGAGGGCCCGCGGATGCGTCTCTGCTCGCGCTCGGCGATCTACTGGGCAAACCCGGCGCTCCCACGTTGCTGCTGCTGGCCGGCGACCAAGTATATGTCGACGCTACGGCAGGGCTTTTCGACCCCAAGGCGACCGATGACCGATTCCGAATACCCTACGAACGCCGAGGCCAGAGCCGCGGCGTGAAGGCGGTGATGCAGCGCTTGGACATGGCGGTTGAAATGATGCTCGATGACCACGAGTTGCGCGACAATTGGGCAAAAGACCCCGACCCGGCGATGCGCAAGAACGATCCCGTCATAAAGCCTGGGAAGCTGGCTTACTTCAGGTATGAACGTGTCAAGGCCGGGGTGCTGGAAAAACGCCTGCCGGCACACATCTGGCGAGATGATTTTACCCACAAAGGGATGCCATTCTTCCTTTGCGACACGCGCACCGAACGTGAAGGACGGACGGTTTCGAACTGGTGCAAAGCGCGGATTATGGGTCCAACCCAATTCGCGAAACTTCGTGAATGGCTTACCAAGCCTGAACACGCCGAAGTGCCCAAATTTGTTCTCACATCCTCGGCAGTGCTGCCGCGGCGGCGGGAGGTGGCCGAGGACCCCACCTGTGCCCTGCGTTCGGACGCGTGGGATGGGTACCCGCTCTCCATGCACGCGCTGCTCAGGTTCGCGTGCGACAAGGAAATAAAGCGACTGGTATTCCTGTCGGGTGACGAGCACGTGAGCAGCCTGGTCACCGCCCGTGTAACAAACAGCAAAACCGGCAAGCAGAGCATCCTGCATTGTATCCACAGTTCGGCGCTGTACGCGCCTTATCCGTTTGCGAACGGAACTGCCGACAATTTCCAGGCCAATGAGACTTTTTACTTTCGCGATCCCGATCCCGATCCTACGAACGGGCCGTATTGTTGCGACGTGCAGACAAGTTTCGCCCCTGGCGACGGTTTCGCGCTTGTAACGACATGCCGCCGCCGTTCGCATTGGCGTCTAGTTGTCAGGTTCCACGACAGCAGGGGGCTCAAGGGGAATGGAACCTTCACGCGCGACCTAGAGTAATAGCTGCGCGAGAAATAAAGCTTCACTCAGCTTTTCTCGCTATGCCAAGCGGCCCGCGCTCGACCAGGCGCGGCGGCGCTATTTATCCCGAGATAATCGTCTCTGTGGCCGCATGTCCAAACGATCGCCTGCCCTTTGCATGAGCCTGGTGTAGCCGCTCTGCACAAGGAACGTCGCCATGAAGCGAAAACGCCTGGCCGGCAATCGGTCTCCTCAATCGACAGTGGTGGCGGACAGGGTCCGCCACCACTGTGATAACAAGCCGCGATAGAGGTCTGCCCGGATTATTTTCCGGCGGCAGCCGCATTCTTTACCCAGCCATCGAACTCCGACTGATTTGCGGCAATCCAGTCGTTGGCGATCTTCTTGATCTCGGCGTCGGTCTTGTTGCCGGCCCCCAGATCGCCTTCCCACTGGCTCCAGATGTCCAGCGACCATTTCGCCTGTTCGATGAATTTCTTGGCCGCCGGATTGTCAGCCAGGAACTTCTTGTTGGCGAGCGTGCGCCAGTTCCATGGGCCAACCGCCATGCGGCATGGGTTCTGGCCCCCCGCACAGCCAACCACATCCTTGACCTCGTGCGTCTTCGGTTTCGATACGCCCTCGGGAAGAGCGTCATACGGGATCGGCAGCCACACCACGTCCTTGCCGGGCTTCAGCCGATAGACGATCCAGGATGGGCTCCAGGTGTAAAGAAGGATCGGCTCTCCTCGGTCGGCCCGTGCAAAGACCTCGCCGATCAGCGGCTCGTATTTGGCGCGGATGGAGCGCACCGTATCGCTCAAACCGAACTCCTTGACCTGGAAATCGACGACGTCACCGCACTTCCAAGCGGGATCGCAATTCACCAGATTGGCTTTTCCGTCACCGTCGGTGTCGAACAAGGCCGCGATCTTCGGGTCCTTCAGTTGCGAAACATTGGTGATGTTGTTGGCTTCGGCCGTCTTCTTGTCGATCATGTAGCCGTTGATGCCGCCGCCCGCGATCGTGCCTTCATTGATCAGTTCGACCGTATCCGAGATCTGTGCGATGGCGGGCTCGGCCTGCGGCCAGTTGATGTCGCCGGTCATGTCGAGGTCGTCCTGCGAAATGGCCTGCAGGATCGCCGACATGTTCATGGTCGACAACTTTACGTCGTAACCGAGTTTCTCGAGGCCCGCTATCAGGACCTGGTCCTGAATATAGTTGGCGCCCAGGCTGTCGGACGACGTGAAACGAATGGTCTTGCCTTCGCCAGGCTTATCCTGCGCAAAACTCAGCCCACCCATCATGGTTGCTGCAACAGCCGTGGCGCAGGCCAGTCTCAACCCTTTGCGGTATCGATAATTCGCCGACATGTATTATCCCCTTGTTGTGATATTTGTTGCGTCGTTCCGCCTGATCGAGACGGTGTTCACACCTGCTGGTGGTTCGTTTCGAAACTCCCCGCTTCCTCATTTCCGGGACGCAGCAGCTGAGCCAGGGCGGCGCGGATGCCCCGGGTCGGTCCGGCCTTGTCCTGGTTGGCCAGGCCCTGCGTGATGCGATCGAGGATCATGGCTAGCAGGACGATGGCGATGCCGCCGACGGCAGCCATGCCGACATCGAGACGTCCCAGCCCCTGCAGGACCACAAGTCCGAGCCCTTCGGCCCCGATCATGGATACGATCACCGACATGACCATGGCCATCAGCACCGTCTGGTTGAGGCCGCCCAGAATGGTTGGCAAGGCCAATGGAAGTTGGACTTCCCAGAGAAGTTGGCGATCGGTGGCACCGAAAGCCCGCCCCGCCTCGACCATCTCCTTGTCGACAAGACGAATCCCGAGATTGGTGAAGCGGATCAGCGGCGATATCGCCGCCACGATGACCGCGACTGCCCCAGGCACCGTTCCGACGCCGAACAGCATGACCACCGGGACCAGGTAGACGAAGCTGGGCGTCGTCTGCATGACGTCGAGCACCGGCCGCACAATGGTCCAGGCGCGGTCGTGGCGGGCGCACAGGATCCCGATTGGAATGCCAAGGATGACGCACACCACGATTGCCGTGGCGATGAGCGACAGGGTGGTGATCGCTTCCGCCCACAGGCCCATGAAGGCAATCAGGGTCAGCGAAAGCAGCGTGAATATGGCCACGCCACGCGATGCGGAGCGCCATGCGATGAGGGCAAAGATCCCGATCAGGATCGGAAACGGAATGGCATGGAGTCCATGGTCGATCGCGGTCAGAAGGGTCTCGACGGGCCACTTGATTGTCTGGAACAGCGGCCGGAAATGCATTGCCAGCCAGCGGACGCCGACCTGGATCCACTGGTCCAGCGGGATGACATAGAGATTATCGAGATCCAGCATGATCAGGCCTCCGCTCCCGGGGATTGCGAGGAAGCCGCCGCCGGAGCGCCAATGCGGGACAAGATCTGGAGTGGATCGACACGCCCCAGATATCGGCCGCCCTCATCAACAACGGCTATCGGCCGGTCTCGATGACACAGGCTGGCCACCACGGACAGCTTTTCCGTGCCGCATACCGTCTCATAGTCCTTGCTCATCAATGATTGGATCGCCGAACCATCGGCGAGGCGTGGCAACTGGCGCGGTCCGACGACACCCACGACCTGCATCGAATCGTCGACGATGAACACAGGTTCGCCCTCGGCATCGCGGCCGCCGGACGCACGTGCGTCTAGCCGGAGCGGGCTGCTTTCCACCATCACGGAACTGGCATCGAACAGATGGGCCCGGTTGACGTCGCGGGTGAAGGCGGCGACGTAGTCATTGCCGGGCTTGGTCACGATGTCCTGCGGAACGCCTTCGCGCATCACCATTCCATCCGCCATGATGGCGACCCGGCTTCCGAGCTTCAGCGCCTCCTGGAAATCGTGCGTGATGAACAGGATGGTCTTGTGGAAAGTCCTGTGCAGGCGCAGCAGTTCGTCCTGCATTTCGCTGCGGATGAGTGGATCCAGCGCACTGAAAGCCTCGTCCATGATCAGAACGTCGGCATCCGTGGCGAGTGCGCGGGCCAATCCGACGCGCTGACGCATGCCGCCGCTCAACGTACCGGGAAGATGATTTGCCCACGAAGCCAGCCCGACGACCTCCAGTACCTCCATCACCTTCTTCCTGCGCGCGGCGGCTGGCACACCGCGCAGTTTCAGGCCGAACTCGGCATTCTCCAACACCGTTCTGTTGGGCAACAGGCCGAAGTGCTGGAACACCATGGAGATACGCGTCCGGCGGATTTCGCGCAGCCGCGCTTCGCTGGCGCCGGTGATCTCCTCGCCATCGATAAGGATGCGCCCTGCATTCGGCTCGATGAGGCGATTGATGCATCGCGCAAGCGTCGACTTACCGGAGCCGGACAAGCCCATGATCATGTAAATCGAACCGACGGGAACGGACAGCGACACGTCGCTCAAGCCGACGACCTGCCCGGTCTTCTGGAGCACCGCTTCCTTTGTCTCGCCAGACTTCAGCATGGCCAAAGCCGGTTCCGGCGATCTGCCGAAAATCTTGTACACGCCCTCGACCGTTATGCGATCCGTCACACCTGTTCTCCACTCCTGGCCTGGCGGACGATAGTCAGCACATTCCAGAGCCACGATCCCGATTAATGAAGATAGAACTGCAGCCGCCGTCTTCCCCCGTTCGGCAGGATACCCGCGTAGCCCAATACTACGAAGGAAAGCATACGGCTCGCGGGTTCGATGATATAGGCTCTCCGCCACCCGGATAGGTATAATCCGGGACGCCTGTATGGAGAAACGGCGTGCTGGCTTCGCTTAAAAACCCTGCTCTCATCGTCGTGGACATGCAGAACGATTTCGTGCGCAGGCATGCGCCGATGGAGGTTACATCCGCGCGCGAAACCATACCTTCGATCGGCAGACTCATTACGGCGTTTCGCGGCAACGGCAAGCCGGTGGTATTCACGCGATATGTTGCCGCCCCCCTGTATCAGGCCCTCGCCGGCAAGCTGACCTGGATCAAGCTGACCGATGCGCCGACCCATGCGTGCGTGCCGGGCTTCATGCGCTCCTACGGCGATGTCGAGGGCATGCGGGATGCTGCGGAGGTGATCGACGAGCTTGCGCCACAGAATGGCGACATCGTGCTGGATAAGATCTATTTCAGCGCCTTTCATGCCACGGATCTTGCCAAGACGCTCAAGCTGCTTGCGGTGGATGGTCTGGTATTCGTCGGCACGGTAGCCGAGATGTGCGTCGAAGATAGCTGCCGTCACGCCGTGCATTTCGGTTATCCCACGATTGTGGTGGAGGATGCTGTTTCTTCCAACCATCCGCCCAGCCGGCAGGCCATGCTCGAGGCTTTCGCACGCAACTACGGCTGGGTCATGACCACGGACCGGGTTCTGGATTCTTTCGCGGTGGGGCAAGCGGGAAGCCAGGTCTTGAACCTATCGCAGCGGTGAAAAATCGGTCGGGATCAGGATTCGGTTTTCCATCGTTTCGATATTCTCGGTGAGCTTGACGGTAAACGCCCGCCACGCGGGATCTTCGGCCAGCCGCTGACGCCGCTCGGCGCGGTCGTTCAGATCGCTATAGCCCCATAGATGCACGACATGGTTGAGAGGTCCGATCTCGGTGCGGAAATAGCCGATCAGGTTGCCCAAGATCGGCTGCTGGATGGCAAGGCCTTCCTCGCTGATAAGCTGCATGTATCTGGCGAGACGGCCGGCCCTTATCTTGTAGATGCGTTCCTCGACAATCATGGCGCGACAGCTCCCATCAGGCGATCACCCGCGACTTTTCCCTGCCCGCTTCCTTCTCGCGCATCGCAAATACGGGCATCACTTCCTTGATGAACAGCGCCAGCGATTTCTTCTGCACTTCAAACGGCAGGTCGAAGGCGAGGCCGAGGCAGAACTGGTCTACGCCCGCCGCTTCATAGACCATCAGCTTTTCGACCACCTCGTCCGGAGTGCCGAAAAGGAGATTGTCGCGGATCGACCGCGGATCGTAGTCGCCGCTGTTGCCAACGGTGTCGTAAGAAACCGCTTCAGGAAAGCCGTTCTTCACCGGGCCGATGTTCTGGAACAGGTTCTCGAAGCTGCGCCCATATTGATAGCTGTAGCGGACCGGCAGTTCCCAGTCCTCGGGACGTTCATACACGCAAGTGCGGCGCAGCATCATGAACCGCGGCCTCGGCACTTCCGGATGATCCTGGACCGCCTTCTTGAACTTGTCGCCGAGAATGCCGACTTCCGCGACCGGCCGCGACAACGGCGTGGAGAGGATGTTGTGGCCATTGCGCACCGCCCAATCGAATGTGCCGGGGTCACGCGCCGCCACCCAGATGGGCGGGTTGGGTTGCTGCAAGGGCTTCGGCACCGAGGTTGCCAGCGGGAAGTGGTAATACTTACCCTCGTGGGCGTAGTCGCCTGCCCATAATTTCTGGACTGCCGGCAGCAGTTCCTGCATGTAGGCGCCGCCTTCCTGTTGCGGGATGCCTCCCGCCATACGGTCAAATTCATACTGATAGGCGCCGCGGGCGATGCCGAATTCCAGCCGCCCTCCCGTCAGGTGATCGCAAAGTGCGGCCTCTCCCGCGAGACGGATCGGGGTCCAGTACGGCGCGACGATGGTGGCGGTGCCAAGCCGGATCTGTTCGGTATGAGCTCCCCACCAGACCAGCAACTGGAACGGGCCGGGCGCGATCGTGAATTCAATCGTGTGATGCTCGGGCGACCAGGCGGTCTCGAAGCCGCCGGCATCGGCCATACGGACCAGTTCCAGCGTCTCAGCCGCCACCTGGCGCATATCCTTGTCCGGACTGAACCTCTCCATGTTCAGGGAAACGGAAAATTTCATGGCAATGACCTTTCGAATATTAGGGAATCGTCGGATGAGGCATCAGCGCAAACGGATTACGAACGGGTCCTGTGTGGCGCCGGAGTAGTCGATGACGACATTCTTCAGGCGGGAGAACTCGCGCATGACCTCGAAACCCCCGCGCTTGCCGTAACCGCTCTCCTTGAACCCGCCGGAGGGCGACATGTAAGCAGCCGAGCGATACGTATTGACCCAGACCGTGCCGGCATCGACGTTGCGCGCAAAGCGCAGCGCCCGGTCGATGTCGCGGGTCCAGACACCCGCCGCCAGCCCATAATGGGTGTCGTTGGCAAGCCCAATCAGTTCGCTTTCATTGTCGAACGGCACGACGCCCACGACCGGGCCGAAAATTTCGTCGCGCATGAAGCGCATGTCGTTGCGCGCATCCGCCAGAACCGTGGGCTCGTAATACCAGCCGCCGGAGAGGTCGTCCCGCCGCGGCCGGTGGCCTCCGGCAACCAGCCGCGCGCCATCGGCGACGCCGTAGTCCACATACTGCTCGACCTTGTCGAGTTGGGCAGCCAGCGCCAGCGGACCGATTTCCGTGTCCTCATCGGTCGGATGGCCGATACGCACGCGCCTGGTACGATCCGCCAGCTTTTCGACGAATGCGGCATAGATGGATTTTTCGACGAAACAGCGCGAGCCTGCGATACAGGTCTGCCCGGCAGCGGCGAACACGCCGGCAACCACGCCGTTCACCGCGCGCTCGATGTCGGTATCGGCGAATACGACATGAGGCGACTTGCCGCCCAGTTCCACCTGGCACGAAACAAGTCGGCTGGCAGCGTTGGCGGCGATGCGGCGGCCGGTTGCCGTACTGCCCGTGAAGGCGATCTTGGCGACATCGGGATGCAAGGTCAGCGCTTCGCCCGCCGTCGCGCCCTTGCCGGTAACGACATTGAAAACGCCAGCCGGGAAGCCCGCTTTTGCAATCAGTTCGGCGAGGGCAAGGGTGGACGCGGAAGTATGCTCTGATGGCTTGACCACAACCGTATTGCCAATTGCCAGGCAGGGTGCGAGCGTGCCGGTCAGCAGCATCAGCGGTGAATTCCACGGCGAGATCATGCCCACCACGCCGATCGGCTCGCGCAGCGTGAAGTTCAGCATATCGAGCTTATTGACCGGTATGGTCTCGCCATGCAGCTTGTCAGCCATTCCGGCGAAATAGAGATAGCTGTCCGGCGCCGCGCGCAGTTGCACACGCATCTCTTTCAGAAGCTTGCCGTTGTCACGCGTCTCGATGGCGGCGAGTTCATCGGCATGTTCCGCGATGAGATCGGCCAACCGGCGCAGCAGCTTGCCGCGATCCGTCTGCGTCAGCCTGCGCCACGCCGGGTCGTGAAACGCTCTTTTGGCTGCCTGCACGGCGGCGTCGACATCATCCGCCCCGGCGTCGGCAACCTCATACCAAGGGGCCGCGTTCGTCGGATCGTAGCTCGGCATGTAGCGGCCGGACCGCGGCGCGACGCGCTCCCCGGCAATGAAAAGATCCTGGCGCGATCCTTCGATCACCTTCAGCGTCAGGCCCATCATCTCATCCCTTCGCGGTTTCTCGGTCGCCAGCCAAGCCGTTAAGCGACCGCCACGGACGCGGGGGGCCGTCTATCATCGCCACCCGGCCGCCATCGCTGGAATCGACGTAGATCCCGAAGCGAGAGTCCGCGCGCTCATGCAGGTAACGGCGCAGCGTTGCGCGTATCTGCCTGATCGGAATGCTGTCCCAAGGCAGCTCTTCATGGGCAAAGAACCTCAGCGACGGCGACAAATCCGGCATTTCGCCGGGTGGGCCCGCGAGCGCGCCACGGTAGACGACATAGCCGGGCTGCTGGTCGGCCACGTCGAAGACCGAATAGAGAAACGCATCGCTGGTGAGCGGCGCAACCACGCCGCCGCCTTCGAAGCTGAGCATGTCGCCCGGCTTACGGTGCGTTGCCGTCGGCAGTTCCCAGCCTCCGGCGCCATCGTCGCGCAGCAGGATGCGGCCGTCATGCTCGACCAGGTAGCCGATGATCATGCGATGGGAAGGCGTCCAGCCAGGCGGCATCGGGTCTTCCACGCAGACATAGCGTCCCCGGCAAAACCCTAGCGGAGCGGCAGGGCTGGTGCCGAAAGCACGCACCCGGCCGATCAGGATCACATGGTCTCCTGCCTCGATACGGTCATGCACCGTGCAGTCGAACCAGGTGAGGCTGTCGGTGAGCACCGGCGAGCCCGTATGCACGGTGGTATGGGCTATCGTCTCGAACTTGGAGAGTGACTTCGAGGCGAAGAGGCTCGCCACCTCCTTCTGGCGGTCGTGCAGAACGTTGACGGCGAAGCCTTCGGCGGTGTTGAACGCCGGAAAGCTGCTGGCGCTCTTTCCTATGCAGACGAGCAGCAGCGGCGGCTCAAGAGAGACTGAGGTGAAGGAATTCGCAGTCATGCCGCGCGGCGAACCATCTTCGTCCCGCGTCGTCACCACCGTGATGCCCGTGACGAAGGTGCCGAACGTTCGCCGCAGTTCCACTGGATCGATCGTGCTCAGCTCTTTTTCCCTCTTGTCCGTCATGCGTCCTGCCTCTCCAGGAGAGAGTGGAAGGATAAAGGGACGTGAGAGAGGGTCTTCCTGCTCTACGCAGGAGAAGCGGCAGTCAGGCTCCTAGGACACGAAGCAGAGACCGCGTCAGACAGGTTGCTCCCGGGCAATGGTCTCGTTGAGGCGTATTGCCAGTTCAAGCGCGAACCGACGTTCGGGTGAATCGATCTCGATGCCAAACAGTTCCTGGATACGGTTCAGGCGGTAGCGAAGCGTTGTAACATGCAATTCCATCGCATCCGCGCAGGCCTGGCTGCGGCAACCGTGCTCCAGAAAGACGGTCAGGGTCCTGATATAGTCCGTTGCATGCGCCTCGTCGTGACGCACGACCGCGCCAATGGCGATATCCACGAACGACCTCACTTCCTTGCTGTCGGCCGCCGAAAGCAGCAGCGGAAAAGGACCGAAGTCCTGGGGCGCAAGCAACCCGGTACGGTTGAAGCGGACGGCAAGACGGATCATGCGCTCGCATTCAAGCCATGCCTGGGGATAGTCGTGAATGCTCGAACAGGTCTTACCCGCCACGATGATCGGCTTGGTACCGATCAGCCACTGCGTTTCCTCGATCAGCTTGCGCACAAACGTCTTGACCACCGTGTCCGCGTCGCGGGGCGCGTCGGGAATGCGGCACAGAATGATCTCGCCCAATGCGGCGGCGGTCGCCTGCGGCGCCAATTGGCCGGCGAGCCGCATGATGGAGCGGTGCAGTTCGGGTATGGTCTTGCCCTTTTCCGGCACAGTTTCCGGGAGGCCGATCGCGACCAGCCTGGCGGTGGCGTTTACGTCAATGCCGAGCCGGCGCGCCCGCGCCGTCAAATCGTCGACGTTGCGCCAGTTGCCGGAAACGATTTCCATGAACAATTCGCTGGAAGTCTGCGATTCCGTCTGGAAGCGTAAATGGCTGCGCATCAACTGGACGCTGAGCGCGAACCGGGCGCTCTGAAGAAGAAGATGATCGAGGTCGCCGAAATTGGCGTCGAGCGAAAACACGATCAGGGCCCCTACCGTCTTGCCATCCACGACCAACGGCTCCACCGCCGCCGGCAGGTTGAGGTGATGGCCGCCGCAGTTCAGGTACAGCTTGCGCATTTCAAGCCCGGCCTGGTCCGAGATATCGCGAGCAAGACGCAGAAACTGGCGGCTCATGCAATCGTCCATCTCCTCGCGCCAGCGGTCGGTGTCGATGAGGTCCGGCTTGGGCGAGCGTCCGGCAACGACCAGGTTGGCAGTCAGATCCACCACCACGATTGCGTTCGGCAGGAAGGTTTCGACCATGGAAGCCGCGGATGCGACAGAACCGTCCGACAGGACCTGGTGCATCAGGGAGGAATGCGCGGCAAGTGCGTTTTGGAGTTGCGCGGCGGCAGCATGTTCCGCCCTTAGCCTGTGCGCCTTGTCCACGGCTATGGCGCCCAGATGGACGATCGTCTGCAGGAATGCGAGATCGGCCGCCGACAGATCGACAACGTCGCGCGACTGCACCGACAAGACCATCGCGCGGTCTTCCATGTCCCGGCAGCCCAGCGGCAAAACCACGACAGTGCGATAGCCGCGCTGGATTGCCTCTTCCCGATAGCCGGGAAATTCGATGCTCTCCTGGGCATCGCGAATGATCACCGGATCATTGCGGGTCAACGCGATGAGGGATGGACTTGTCGCCAGCGTCCAGCGGTTGCGATAGGACTTCGTCAACTGGCTCGGATCATGCCGAGTCACGACCACAGCATTTCCATCCGCCTGATCGATGCTCATCACCGCCGCCATCGACCAGGCATCGTGCTGGCATGCCGCATCGACAAGGTGCTGCAGCGTTGTCTCGAGATCGACGCTGGAATTGATGAGGCTGGTCACGTCGCGCAGGACGCGTGACAGCGGGCGATCCAAAGCGCTCAACAGAACCTCGCTGCTTGCCGGTACTCGATCGTTACATAACCTTCCTGGTCGATGGCGCGCCACAGTCATATTCGTTACCGGCGGCCATGTCGCCGCATGGCCGGCATGGATAGGATCGACCTTGCCGGCTGTTCGCGAAAGGTTTGGCAGGCCTTCAAAGCGACATGATGACCGACTTGGTCTCCGTATAAAGGTTCAGCCCTTCCTGTCCCCGTTCCCTGCCCCAGCCGGATTGCTTGAAGCCGCCGGTGGGTATCGCCGCGTCCACCGAGCCGTGTACGTTGACCCCGATCCGGCCCGCGCGAATTCGCCGTACCATCTTGTGGGCGACGCTCAGGTCCCGCGTCCAGACGCTGCCGGCAAGCCCGAAAATGCTATCGTTCGCCTGCCGTGCGATCTGTTCCAGGTCGTCGTCATCGAAGCTCATGGCGCACAGGACAGGACCGAAAATCTCTTCCTGCACCACAGCCATGTCGGGCCGGGTGTCGGTCAGCACGGTCGGCGCAATGAAGTTGCCTTCATTGCCTATCCGCGTGCCGCCAAACGCCACCGTTGCACCGGCGCTCCTGCCCTGCTCGATATAGCCCATCACGCGGTCGCACTGGACCGGGGAAATGACCGGCCCCATCTGGACGCCTTCGCTGAGGCCATGACCGACCCGGATATTCCCCGCCCGCTGGCCGATCCCATCCACGATCTGGTCGAACACCTTCTTATGGGCGAACAGCCGCGATCCCGCGGTGCAGACCTGGCCGCTGTTGGCAAAAATGCCCTGCGTGACACCGGGAATGGCAACCGACATGTCAGCATCGGGAAAGACGATGACGGGCGACTTCCCTCCCAGTTCGAGCGACACTTTCTTCAAATTGCCCGCGGCAGCCTTGACGATGATGCGGCCGACCTCGCTGGAACCCGTAAAGGCAACCTTGTCGATCTGGGGGTGCGAGGCGATCGCGGCACCCGCCGTCGGGCCAAAACCGGTCACGATATTGATCACGCCAGCGGGAATGCCGGCCTCCTGGACCAGTTCACCGAAGCGCAGCGCCGTCAGCGGCGTCTGCTCCGCCGGCTTGAGCACGATCGTGCAGCCGGTGGCCAGCGCCGGAGCTACTTTCCAGGCCAGCATGAGCAGTGGCGCATTCCACGGAATGATCTGCCCGACGACGCCGACCGGCTCGCGCACCGTGAAGGCATGGTATTTGTCCGGCGCGGAGATCGAAATGGTTTCCCCTGTTATCTTGGTCGCCCAGCCCGCCATGTAGCGGAACATATCCACGCTGAGCGCGACGTCGGAATTCCGGGCATTGGCAAGCGGCTTGCCGTTGTTGAGAACCTCCAGTTCGGCCAGTTCATCGGCGTTCTGTTCCAGCAGATCCGCCAGTTTCCAGATGAGACGTCCACGTTCGCTGGGCGTGATGCGGCTCCATGGGCCTTCTTCAAAAGCCCGCCGCGCAGCTTTGACGGCATCGTCGATGTCGGCGGCGTCGCCCTCCGGAACCTGCGCGATTATGCGCCCCGTGCCCGGATCATATGTGTCGAAAATTTTCCCGGACTGGGCCGGCACCCATTTTCCATCGATAAGGAGTTTTTTCTCCTGGCGTAAAAAGGACGCCGCCTTCTCTCCAATTCGGAACTGATCAGCATGTGTGTTCATCGAATTCTCCATAGGTATCGGGAAGCGCCTTGCCCGGATTCGTTCAAGGGCGTCCATCTGAAGCGCCCTCGTTAAAGCTTGTCACTCGATCACGAAGTGGTCGGGTCCGACCGCGCGAGGCTGCCGCTTCGGCGGAATGAAATCGAGCGGCCGCACGGGAGACGGCAATTCCGTCACTGGCTTGCCGATCAAGCGGTGCCTGTCCGCGGCCGGCTCCGGGTTCGGCACCGCTGCCATCAGCCTCTGGGTATAGGGATGTTTCGGGTTCCCTATCACCTCGCGGCTGGGCCCGATCTCCACGATCTCGCCAAGATACATGACCGCCACACGGTGGCTGACACGTTCGACAATGGCCATGTCGTGACTGATGAAGAGGTAGGACAGCCGCAGGTCCTCCTGCAACTCAAGCAGCAGGTCGATCACCTGCGCCTTGACCGAAACGTCGAGCGCCGAGACGGCCTCGTCGGCTATGATGACCTTCGGGTCGAGCATCAGGGTCCGCGCAATGCAGATTCTCTGGCGCTGCCCGCCGGAAAACTCGTGCGGAAGACGGGTGATCATCGACGGTTCGAGGCCGACACGCTCCAGAAGGTGTTTGGCCTTGTCCAGGGCCTCGGCCCTGGTCGCCAACCCATGGCATAGCAGGGGCTCAGCCAGGATCGCACCGACGTTTTGCTTCGGGTCCAGGGAACTGAACGGATCCTGGAAGATCATCTGCACGTTGCGCCGCAGATCCGAAAGATCGGACCTGTTGTCGCGCCGCACCGTGCGGCCGTCGAAGACCACCTCGCCGGAATCCGGAGGATTGAGAAACAGGATGCTGCGTCCGGTCGTCGACTTGCCGCAGCCGGACTCGCCAACCAGCGACAGCGTTTCTCCAGGCATGATGTCGAAGCTCAGACCCTCGACGGCATGGAGACGCCCCACCTTGCGACGCATCGCCCCGCCACGCACGTCGAACCGGGTTACCAGCTTGCGCACGCTCAAAACCGGCTTCGGCACAGCATCCTTGACGGGCGCGCGGTAGGAGCGGGCCACGCCTTGCCCCAGGCGGGGGACCGCGTCGATCAGCATCCTCGTATAGTCCTCGCGCGGACGCTCGAAAACGTCCTTTACTGCTCCCGTCTCCACCACGCGTCCCTTGTGCATGACCATGACGCGGTCGGCGATGTTGGCCACTACGCCCATGTCATGCGTGATGAACAGGATCGCGGTGCCGGTATCGCGCTGGACCTCGTTCAGAAGATCGAGGATTTGCGCCTGTATCGTCACGTCGAGCGCTGTTGTCGGCTCATCGGCGATAAGCAGCTTCGGCGAGCACGCCAATGCGATGGCGATCATGATCCGCTGCCGCATCCCCCCGGAGAACATGTGAGGATAGTCATTGAACCGCCGCCGCGCGTCAGGAATGCGAACGCGGTCGAAAAGCCGGATGCCCTCCTCCCGCGCCTCGGCATCGCTCAAGGGTCGATGCTGGCGCAGCATTTCCTTGATCTGGGTGCTGACCTGCAGAACAGGGTTCAGGCTCATCATCGGTTCTTGGAAGATCATGCTGGCAATGCCGCCACGCACCCGCCGCAATGTCGATGTCGACGCGCCCACCACTTGCTGGCCATCCACGATGACCGAACCGGTCACTTGGGTATTGCCGGAAAGCAGTCCCATGATCGTCATGGAGGTGACGCTCTTGCCGGACCCCGACTCGCCGACAAGCGCCAGCGTCTCGCCAGCATGGATGGCCAGATCGACGTCATGCACCACCTGATGCTTGCCGAAAGCGACGTTGAGGCCTTTTACCTCGACCACTGGATCGGATTTCCGTTCACTCATGAGCTTGGCGCCGGTGCAACAGTGAAGCCCGCCTGCGAGCGAGAGCGCTCCGAAGTTGGAGCCCAGGTGAGCATTTCGAGCGCGTACAGCGCATCCAGCGTCTCGCGCGACAGGGGAATGCCCTTCTGGTGCGCCACGGCGATCTTTTCCCAAGGCCGAACGGCAACGTGCCCGGACGCCTTCAGCTCAGGCCTGCGGGTGCTGACCATGAGAAGCGCGCAGCCCGGCGTCAGCCCGGCGGCGTCGATCGATTGCAAAACCGCCGTGTCCTCACCGAGGAGCGCCGCCAGGGCATCCCCGCCCCGGCCCCAATAAAGCACACCCCGTGCGTCCGGTTCAGCCAACAGCCACTCGAAAGGTCCATCCCTGGCGATGATGCCGACGGAAGACAGATTGTAATCCATCGCTCCGACCAGCGTGGCGGGCATAAGCGACAGCTCGGTCGCCGCCGATATCCGGCACATTTCCCATTTGGCGCCTGCATGCGCGGCGAGAGCATCGATCGCGGCAGGTCCCGTTTCCAGAAGTGAAACGCCGGCGGCGTCCAGCATCGTGAGTCCGTTCGATTTCCGATAGCGGAAGCCATGGGAGGGCCGCGGTCCCGCCTGGCGAATTTCATCCAGAATAGCCGGATCGAGCGCCGCACCTGTTGCAACGAGATGAGCGCCCCGGTCAGCGGTTCCGAACGCGTAGCCCAGCGCCCTAAGCGACCACGGCAGGACGCGGGTCAGTTCGGAATAGGCAACAAACATGGTCGTGCTCACAGGGCGACCTCATTCTCATGCTTGCGAACCCGGGAACCCGGCTTGTCAGGCTCGAGGAATTCCGAAGGCAGCGGCTGGTCTTGGAAGAAAGTCCCCCGCACATAGCGGATGCTGAGCGGCGTCGAGCCGCGAATGCCCAGCGACGCAAGGAAAAACCGTATGAGATCGGCGGGGACGAAATCGCGATGCGCGAGCGGATCGCGTATTTCCGCATAGGGCAGGCCATCCAGATATTGCACGCGCGAAATGGCGTAGTGCAGGTCCGGATGGTCGAGAACGACGTCGCCGGCGCGCTCCTTGTCACCACGGCTGACCAGCACCGCCGCCAGCCTCTGGATCAGTCCGATATGATCGATGAAGGATTCGAAACGCTCGTGCGGGTCGATGACCCGCTCGCCGCGCCTTTGTTCGCCATTATCGATCGAATGGTACCAGAAGTGCTGATGGGTTTCAGCAAGCGTGCGGTCGGCGGTGAGAGCCCAGACGTAGTTCCTGCGCAGGATCTCGCGCAATTCAGCGACTGTCATTGCTGGCTGCAATTGCCGCTTGCGGGCTGCGCCGATCTGGAAATAGGGCGCGATGGCGTCACAAAAGTCCGGCACCACGTCGAGAAGTACGCTATGGAACTGCTCACTGGTCTCGCCATCCATGACTTCTGCGACGTGCGCAGCAACGTCGCCCCAGCACTGGAACCGTCCTTCGCGCAGGCTTGCCGATATGCGTGTCAGGTTCTCGATGATGGTTTCGTTGGCCATCACATAGTCCTGCGTCTGTGGGTCGGTCTGCGCATAGATGCGGATGGTGCTCTCTATCGAGCCGCGGACAACCGAAATGCTTCCCGTATCGACCGGCCGGCTTTTTGCGTAGCCAAGCGCCGCCTCGCGCACGGTCACCCAGGTGGCGACCCAATGCGGCCAGCGCTGGAGGGCAACGCACATGCCCTGGCCTGAGGAGTTGCCTATTCCAAGCCCGCGCGCGATCGAAATGTCGAGCTGCGCTGCGTCCGGATTGCGCCGCCGCGCGACGGCATTGACGAGATCGATGGAGACGAGCCGCACCAGGTAGATGGCGAAGATATCCGCAAAGAATGGGTGCGCCAGCGGATGCTCCTCGGGAATGCCCGGATAGGAAACCGTGCCGTTGCGGCCGCTGCTTTGAAAACCACCGTTCCGCATGAGATAGGCGATTCCAAGCTCGGGAGCGGGCTGTTCGCCGCGGGACAGGGCTTCGACAGCGGCGTCGAAATGCCGGCTGCTGCGATTGGCCGGGGTCCAGCCGACCACATCCGAATCCGTACGCATCTGGCCTTCGGCCTTGATGTCGAACGTTTCAAATTCCCGCTCGATACGCTGTTGGCTGGCAAGGTTGACGAAGAGCGCGCCGAACATGTCACGGTCCGCGCCATCGGAGCGGCGTCCGACTTTTTCGATTCCGTCCCATGGATATGCTCGGGCAATATAGGAGAAGGAATGGCCTTCCGCGTCGATCCGGTAGACGAATCTCGCCGCGCCGTCATCGCCGCATTCCGCCGAGATCATCCTTATCTGCCAGCGTTCGCGAACGATCCTGCGCAACAACATGTCGGCAAAACTGACGCGCGAAGCCTTGAAGCAGCGAAGGTTCTCCACACGCATCAGTACATCCGCCGGCCGCATCCATCGCCGCGCTTGCAGGGCACCTTCCCGGCCCGCAAACTCCTGCAGGCGTTGTTCTATGAATGCCGGCAGCGGCGGTTCGATCTGGTCAGACGTCATTTCCCTGTTCCAATTAGCGATCATTGCGGGACGCGGCCTCATTCATGCTCGACCCGACAAGATAAAATGTGAAAACGGTAAGGGCGACAGCAGCGCCCGGCCCCAGGCTGAGCAGCGGCAGGATCGGCAGGAACATCGAACCGTCGCGTACCATGCCGCCCCAATCCGGAGCCGGCGGAGGAACGCCCAGCCCCAGGAAGCTGAGGCTTGCGGAGGTGAAGATCGCGAAGGCCACATTGATTGCGAACTGCGCCCACACCACGCGCATCGTGTTTGGCATGATATGATGGCGGATGATCCAGAAAGAGCTTGCGCCCGTGGCGCGCGCAGCTTCCACGAAGACCATTTCCCGGACGACGAAGACCTGACCACGAACCAGCCGGGCGACCGTCGGCGCGGTGACGACACCCAGTGTCACCGCCAGATTGACCACCGAGGGCCCGAGCATCGCGGTGATGATCAATGCGAGAACGAGCCCCGGCAAGGCGATGAAAATGTCGATGATCTGGACGAGGAAGAAATCGATCCAGCCACGGAAAAATCCGGCGATCAGGCCAATGGGGGCGCCGATCAGCACAGCCACGATGGCCGCCGAAGCACCTACCTGCAGTGAAACCCTTGTTCCGTAGATGACGCGCGACAGCACGTCCCGGCCAAGTTGATCCGTGCCAAGGATGTTTTCAGCCGAAGGCGGGCCGAGGACGTTCACCGTCGTGGCGGTCGGATGCAGGGGCGCGATTAATGGCGCGAACACCGCGATCAAAGTGATGATCACCAGAAGCGTCAGGCCAAGGACCAATCGGAATGGAAGTTTTCTCATTGGATGCTAAGCCGATGTTCGCACGAGCGGATTGACGAGGCTGTAGGTCACGTCCGCCACAAGGTTGAGGATCATCACGCCGACGATGATCACCATTCCAACCGACAGCATGACAGGAAAATCCCGGGACGAGATCGCTTCCACCAGAAGCCGGCCCATGCCCGGCATCGAAAAGACGGTTTCGGTGACGACCGCGCCGCCAACCAGTTGCCCAAGCGAAAGACCGGCATAGGTGATCAAGGGCAAAATGCTGTTGGGCAGAATGTGCCGGTAGGAAATGCGCGCCTCGGACAGCCCCTTCGAACGCGCGGCCTGGATGTAGAGGCTGCCTTTCACCGACTGGTATTCGGCTTTGTAGACGAGCGTGAAGGAGCTGAAATAGAAGGTCGTAAGCGTGATGACGGGCAGGATCATGTGGATGAGATGCTGCCCAGCGCCCCGTGACCACGGCGACCATCCGGTCGTCGGCAGCCAGCGGAGCTGAACCGAAAACAGGTAGATCAGCAGCAGTCCGAGAAAGAAATTCGGTATGGTGATGCCGACGATGCTGACGGCGGCGGTGAGCCGGTCCACCAGCTTTTTCATGAACGTCGCCGAATTGATCAGCGTGGCGCCCAGGAAAGCGATGAGGATTGCCCAGGATGCCAGCTCAAGCGTTAGAGGAAGGGCATCGGCGATCATTTGCGCGACAGGCTGTTGGGTGGAATAAGACCGGCCCAGGTCGCCCGACAATGCGGCGCTGATCCAGTTCCAGTAACGCGACAGGATGGGCTGGTCGAAGCCTAGCTTCGCGTTGAGTTCGGCGATCGATTGGGGGGATGCGTTCTCGCCCAGCATGATGGCCGCCGGCGTCCCCAGAAAGGACGTCACCGACGTGAACAGCAGAAACGTCAGAACGATAACGTTCGGAACCATGATCGCTATGCGGGAAAGTACAAGCGCAAGCATGCCGGCCTCAGTTCATCGCGAAGGATTGAAGAAACGCCTCCGGAGCGCCCGTCTCGCAAAGCGGGCGGTTGGGGCACATCCGATGGGCGGCGGTCATAATGGCGATCAAGTTCCTCTACCGGTTGCAGGCGGGACCAGGTCCCACCTGCGCCAGAAGCCGCGGCGCGGCGCGCCGCGGCAATGCCTGAAGATCAGGCCTGCGTTTTCCAGACGTAACGGAACCGCGGGATTTCGTCCGGCATCGGAGCGAACCCTTTGACGGTGTTGCGCATGGCGTTGAATTCGACGCTGAACCCGACGGGCATGTAAGGCAGATCGGCAGAAATCTGACGCTGGATCTTTTCGTACAATTCCTTGCGGCGCGCCTGATCGGAAATTACCCGCGCTTCATCGATCCATTTGTCCACTTGGTCATTCTTGTAGCCCGTGGAGTTCGCGGTGCCTTTGCTGGAGAAGAGATAGTGGATAAGGCCGTCGGGATCCGCCCGTTGCGTCCAGCGCATCGGCGTGAAGCGTATCTCGCCTGAGACCGCCTTTGCGTAGTAGTCGCTTTGGGGGACCGGCTCGAGCTCAATGTTGAGGCCGATCGCGTCGAGGTCTTCCTTGGCAAGTTCGGCAAACCGTCGCAGCGTATCGCCGCTTGGCGCCGCAAGCTTGATGGTGGTGCCCTTCAGGCCGGAATCAGCCACGATCTTGCGCGCCTTTTCCGGATCGTATTCGTAGTGCACCAGATCGGTTGGGGTCCACCACAGCCCGTCTGGCGTGAAGCTGTCGGAAATCTTGCCTTGCCCGGCCCATATGATCTGGTTGATGCGGTCGCGGTTGAGGCCATGCGCGATGGCCTGGCGCAGTTCCGGCTTGTTGTAGGGCTCGGCGTCCCACCGCCACTGGTAGGAATACCAGACGCCACCCTTCGACGGCACAAGCTCGATGTCCGGGCTGGCCTTGGAAAGGCGCGTATCCAGCGGATCAAGCTGGCTTATGAAATCCAGTTCACCGATGGCCATGCGCTGAATGCCGACGACGTTCGTCGGAATGTCATGGAACGTGATGCCGTCGAGATATGGCATTCCCTTCTGCCAATAGCTGTCGTTCTTGGTGAGCGCTATGCGTGACCCGCGCACCCATTCGCCGAAAACGAACGGACCGGTCCCGACAGGATTGGAACCGACATCGCTGCCGTATTTCTTGGCCGCAGTTGGCGAAGCCATCAGCCCTGCGCGGTCGGCAAACAGCGCCAGCAGGGGCGGATAAGGTTCCTTCATGTCGATGGCGACGGTGAATTCGTCGAGCACTTCGACATTCTTGACGCCTTCCAGCAACTTGAACTGCGATGAGTTGCCTTTCGGATCGAGACGCGCATCAAGGTTCCATTTCACGGCCTCGGCGTTGAACGGTGTGCCGTCATGGAACTTCACGCCTTCCTGCAGCTTCAGGACCACGCGCTTGCCGTCGTCCGAAAACTCCCAGCTTTTCGCCAGGGCAGGCTTGAGGGAGAAGTCCGCCTCGGTCTCGAGAAGCGTATCGAATATCAGGAAAAGGATCTGCCGCTCGGTCCATTGCGACGACTGAAGCGGGTCGAGCGTGCGGACGTCGCTGATGAAGCCGACGTTGAGCGTGCCGCCGGTGACCGGCTGGGTATCTTGAGCCAGCGCTGCCGCCGGCAAAGAGGCCACGATTGCGAAGCCGCTGACGGCGGCCATAAATTGTCTTCTATCCATGACAAATCCTCCGTTGGTTCAGTTCCCGATATTATCGGCATTGCCGTTATTGACCTCCGGGCAAGGACCCGGAGGCTTGCGCGTTATTTGCTCTCGGCTGGCAGCGGCCGGCCGGCCTGATCGACTCCCATGATCCGCATGTCGTTGAACCGATCGCCGATGCGATGGTGCGGACGCCCGCCGCTCGCGGCGCCCAAGGCGATGACGATCTCGTCATGGGCAGGCGCGTCGGGAATGGTGAATTCCACGGTCAGAAAATGAGCGCGGCTCCCCTTCCTCTCGGCGTCCTTGTGGGTCAAGGGAACGGTGAGCGCAGTGCCGGCGCCGGCACGCTTGTTCGTGAACGGGAGAAAGGAATCGCCGCCGGCGGCGATGCGGAAGACATTGCCGAAATGCAGCGTGTGGATCAGGCCGGCCGCGTGTTCGACTTCGCCGTCCGTCCCGGTCACCGCGCACTTTCCAAACGCTTCTATCCGGTCCGGACCGCCCATGATCGCCACCAGGCGAGGCACGAGGGCATCCGTGAGAGCCTTGGCGTGCTCCATGATGTGCGGCTGCAGGTCCTCGACGAATGCCGATCCTGCCCAGGGATTACGGATTACCGCCGCGCAGGCGGCCATGCGAAGCGGAACCGGCGCGACGCGCCCCCCTTCGATAAGCGTGTCCTCGACGAAATCGACGATCTTGCGGATCAGGACCCCAGTCATTTTTTCACTCCGCCGGCTGCGACTTCGGCAAGCACGCGGTTGGCGATGCGATGGCATTCGACGCCGACAGGAACGCCGCAATAGATCGTGAGATGGGTTATCAATGCGTCCAGCTCATCCCGGGTGACCCCGTTGCGAAGGGCGCCACGAAAATGCAGTTCCCACTCATGCATGCGGTTGAGCGCGGCAATCATGACGATGTTCAGCATGCTGCGGGTCCTGGCATCCAGCCTGTCGTCGCCCCAGGCCGCCCCCCAGCAATATTCTGTGATAAACGACTGAAAACCCTTGGAAAACTCCGTCGCCTTGCTCAGCGAGTTTTCAACATATTCGCTGCCGAGCGTCGCCTTGCGCCGCTCCAGCCCACGCTCAAATAGCGTCTCGTTCATTCGTCTTCCCTTCATTTTCAGCGTGGACGCAAAAGGAACTCGCGGACATGATCGGACACCAGCTTGGATGCCTCGACCAGGACGCTGTGCTTCAGGCCGGCCAGAATGCGTAATTCCGAATCGGGGATCAGCCGGCGCATCGTCTCGGCCATCCGGACATTCGACCCCTGATCGAATTCGCCCGTCATCACCAGCGTTGGCTGCCTGATCTCGGGAAGCCGATCCACCAGTTCGGTAAGGCCGAACACCCGATACGCCTCCAGGTAAGACGGCACGTGGACAGCCTTGAGCTCGGCAATTCGCCGCTCGATTACATCGGGATGGCGCTCGGCGAATTCCTTGGTGAACCAGCGGTCGTGCGCAGCACCAACGACTGCGTCCATACCGCCGTCGCGGATCATCTGCAGGCGCGCTACAACCTTCTCACGTTCGGCGGGGGTGCGCCCCGCAACTGCGGAAAGAAGCACGACGCGCTCAAACCGGTCCGGATAGGAACAGGCCAGTTCTTGCGCGATCAAGCCCCCCAATGAAAAGCCGACCAGATGGGCTTTGCGCACGCCGGCATCGTCCATCACCCGAACGATATCGGCGGCAAATTTCTCGACGGAATATTCCGAGTCGATGTGCGCGGACTGACCATGACCGCGCAGGTCGGAACGAATAATGTCGAAGCTGCCCTCCAGTTCGCTGCTGACGTCGTCCCAGCTTTGCAGATTGGCGCCGACACCGTGCACCAGCACGAGAGGATGCCCCTTACCGCTTCTCTCATAGGCGATGAGATCGTCTTTGGTGCGCATCGGCGCCATCCCAGGTCCCTCGTTCGAACTCGATTTTTTTGGTATACCGACAGACAGGCATATGGTCAACCGTATTTGAATCGGCTACTTGTGATGAAAGAGTCGAACGCGTAGCTGTCATGAAAGGAACGACGGGAGAGGACGCCGCGATGCATGAATGGACTGACTGGTCGATTGCGGATTCGCCGACATTGCGCGAGCAGACCGTTGTCACGCTGCGCGAGGCGTTGTTCAACGAAGTGTTCAAGCCGGGTGACAAGCTGGTCGAACGGAAGCTCGCCGAGCAGACCGGCGTAAGCCGCACAAGCATTCGGGAAGCGCTGAGCCAGCTTGAGTCCGAAGGGCTTGTGACTCGGGTAGCCGGCAAGGGCATGTTCGTGACCCGCTTGTCGGAACGGGAAGTCCGGCAGATCTACGAGGCCCGCGCAATCCTGGAATCGGCCATGGCGCGCCTGTTTGTCGAACGGGCCAGCCAGGAACAAATGGACGAATTGGCGCGGCGTATTTCGGAAGCAGGCGAAACCGACACCTCCGAGCTTGCCAGGCAGCATGCTGAGAAGCTCGACGCGGTGTGGGACATCATCATGCAAGGCGCAGGCAACGACATCACGAGGCAAATGACCTTTCTCCTGCATGGCCGCGTCACCTATCTGCGCACCGTCACCACCCGCGTCGCCTCGGCTGAACGGCGCAGGAATACGATGGCCTTGCTCCACGGCATTTTCGACGCGCTGCGCGCGCGCGATGCCGACCTCGCCGAAAGGCTCACGCGCGGGTATGTCGAAAGATCCGCGGCTTTCGCGCTGTCGCTGCTGCGGGACTCTGGGCAGAACGCCAAATCCTCATCACGCAAGCAACGGATCGACACATGAACTATGTCAGGCTCGGCAAGAGCAATCTGAAGGTATCCCGGCTATGCCTCGGCGCGATGGGATTCGGATCCGCGGGATGGCGGGCCTGGGTGCTCGATGAGAAGGCGTCGGCGCCGATCGTTGCGCGCGCCCTCGACCACGGTATCAACTTCTTCGACACCTGCGACTTCTATTCGGCTGGCGAGAGTGAACGCATTCTCGGCCAGATACTCGTTCTCCAGCAGCCGCGCGACAGCTTCGTCATCGCCACCAAGGCGGGAAACCCTATGGCTGCGCATTGCAACGGCCGCGGCTACTCCAGAAAGCACCTGTTCAAGGCAATCGACGATTCGTTGGTCCGCCTTGGAACCGATCACGTGGACCTCTTCCAGACGCATATCTGGGACAAGGACGCCGACCTCGACGAACTGGTCGATGCCATGGCAGATATCGTGCGCGCCGGAAAGGCGCTCTATGTCGGCGTCACGACGATGCCCGGCTGGACACTCGCAAAATGCCGTGCGGCTGCCAGCGCACGCGACCTTCCGGCATTCATCTCGATGCAATGCGAATACAATCCCGCTCACCGGGAGTGCGAGCGGGAACTGCTTGCCTACTGCCGCCACGATGATGTTGCCCTGATACCGTTCAGCCCCATCGCGCGCGGCTTCCTTGCCGCGGATCGCCGCGATCCCGGCCAGCAGACGGCGCGCACGAAAAGCGACGACTATACGCAGAAATATTACCACCGCGACGGCGACCACGCCGTGCGCGAAGCCGTCGCTGCCGTTGCCGCCGACATCGGAAAGACACCGGCGCAGGTGGCTCTCGCCTGGACATTGGCGCGCCCCGGCATTACCGCGCCCATCTTCGGAGCGACCTCGACAGACCATGTCGACGAGGCAGTCGCGGCATTGGACATAGTGCTTACGCCCGAACATATCGACCGCATTGACGGGGCCTACGAGCCACGGCCGCTGAACGCCTCAGGCCACTGAATGAAGCACAATGCTTGCGGTAAGCTGATATGCTTGTGAAATTGCACTCGTTCGCGCAGGTTTCAAAGGAGCAAATCCGCCGTGTATGATCTGCGAGTCCATGCTCCGCCGCGCCTGTACACGCAGGTGGCCGATACCATCCGCAACGCCATCGTCGTCGGAGAACTGGCGCCGGGAGAGCGGCTGGTGGAGCGCACGCTTTGCGAGCGCATGGGCGTTTCGCGGACGTCGCTCAGGGAAGCGATGCGCGAGCTCGAGAACGAGGGCCTGGTCACGAACCTGCCCAACCGGGGGCTTATCGTCTCTGTCGTCGATCCCAAGATCGCGAGGGACATTTTTGACCTTCGCGAGGCGCTGGAGGCGCTTGTATGCAGGTTGTTTTGCGAGAATGCGACTGACGATCATATCACGCGTTGCAGGGGCGTGTATGACGAGCTGATGGAAGCTTATCGCGTCGGTGTGCCGCGCGAAATGATTGCCGCAAAAACCCGATTTTACGACGTCTTGATAGCGGGCGCGAACAATTCCGAGGCGGAACGGATGCTTCGCAGCATCCATATGCGGGCCTCACAGTTGCGCATGATTTCTCTTTCCGATGCAGAGCGGCGAAAGGCATCTCAGGAGGAGCTGGCGGCCCTGCTCGACGCCCTGGTGAACCGCAGGGCATCGGATGCCGAGCGGCTTGCGAAAAAGCATGTACGCAAAGCCGCCCAATTCGCGCTCGGGATGATCGAACAGCTTGAAAACCAATCCGTCAGCTGATCGGCGGCGCTTGAAAGCGCGAGACGCCGCCCGTTCGCCGTTACCCGCGGCGATGGTGACGGAGAATTATGTCGTGGCGGGCGGCATCCGTACGCGCTATTTCGAAGCTGGCAGCGGACCGACCGTGATCCTTCTGCACGGCTCGTCACTGGCAATCGATGCCTGGTCCACCTGGCACAACACCATCCCGGCACTCGCGCATGACTTCCGGGTGCTGGCGCCCGATCTGGTCGGCTTCGGTCTCTCGGATGCGCCGGTAGACGGGAAACACGTTCCCCGCCTCGAAAGGCGGCATCACGTTTCAGCCTTCATCGAAGCGCTCGGCATTACCCGATGCGCGCTGGTCGGCCATTCCGAAGGCGGTTTCATCGCGGCAATGCTCGCCGTTGAAAACCCGGGTCTGGTCGATAAGGTGGTCGTCGTGAGCAGCGGTGCGACCTCTCCGCGCCTCGGCGGAAATGAGGACCACGCTTGGCAGGCAGCAGCGGCAGCAGCGTATAATGTGCTCGATGGATGCGATACCGAGGAAGACTTTCTGCGCACCAATGCAAGGCTAAGCATGAAGAATCCGCCGGAGTTCGTGGAGCTGCTGAAAAAGAACTACCGCCTGGCCTGCGAGTCCGGTCAGCTGGAGCGCTTCAGGCAGGCTGCCCGGAAAAAGGACGACACCGAATATACCCAGATCCAGGAGGACCACCTCCTTCCGCATTTGCCTACCATGCAGGCCAAGCTGTTCATAGCCTGGTCGGGCTGCGATGAAACCGTGCCGGTGGCGCGCGGCATCAAGCTGCTGGAACGCGCGCCGCAAGCCGACATGCACATTTTCGCCAATGCCGCTCACATGGTCATGATCGATCGCCCACGCGAATTCAATGGAGTTGTCCGGGACTGGCTTGGCAGTTAGCGCCAGTCCAAGCCGTCCAGCTTATGACCCACAGCAAGTCGTCCCAAGAGGGCCACCATGCCGCCCCCGGCCTACCGTCAGGCAACGCCGGATGCCAGAGCGACGGCTCGCGCTCACGGCCTTGCCATCCGGGTAGGACACCAGGTCGAGCTACATGCCAGTGGCGCGCCCCGGTCTCGTCAAGGTCGAAGACGTAGTCGCGCGTAACCGCCGAAGAGTTCCCATTGCCGTGTCGAACAACGGCCGTACGCCCGAGAACGCATGCAGCAAGTCCTGGCGGCGCAGCATCTCTTTGAAGTAGCGGTTCACGGCCGCGATCAAATATTCGATCTCGGTCTGGTCGATCTGCACTGGTTCGACAGCACCCTCATAGGCGCCGAAATCCGAGGTGCGGCGACGGTCGCGATTTTTGTCTTGATATTTTTATCAAGCTGTGAAATTTTTTTCATTCGAAAGCTGGAGGAAGTTTTCCGCCCCTCAGAACGCCCGGACAATGGGCATCGGACGGAGAACACGATGGGAGGTTCAATATGCCGGTCCAAGCCGTTTCAACCGAGTGAGCCTTTCATGCAGGAGGACGCCGCGTCCTGGACCTAAAAATCCGACGTCGTCGTCACACCTTCACATGCAGGGGAAAGAATGCGTCCGCCTTCAGGCGCTTCTTTCGACACGACGAGATCAACGCCGCAAGACGTGGCAAAGGTTCCAGAACGTCCGATGACGCGAATAGTGCAGATTTCCGATACCCATCTCAGCCCGGGCAAGCGGCATTTCCTTGCCAATAGCCAGCCACTCCTCGACTGGCTGAAGGAAAGCGAAGCCGACCTCGTTATCCATACAGGCGACGTCACCGTGGATGGCGCCGATGTCGAGGAGGACATGCGCTATTGCGCCGAGGTGATGGACTCCATCGGACTGCCCTATCTCGCCGTGCCGGGCAATCACGACGTGGGCGAGCCCAAGCATCCCTACCAGCCAGTCAACGCAGAACGCCTGGCCCGCTGGCGACGTCATTTCGGGCCCGACTGGTGGCATCGCGACATCGAGGGCTGGCGCCTGATCGGACTCGATTCGATGCTGTTCGGCAGCGACGAGCCGGCCGAAACGGAGCAGATGGCGTGGCTGGAGAGCGCAATGCGCGAGGCCTCCGGACGCCGGATCGGATGGTTCACCCATCGCCCGCTCTTCATCGGCGAGCCGACCGAAGGCGACGTCGGGTACTGGGCGCCCACTCCCGAGCCTCGCGCGCAACTGCTCGACATGGTGCGCCGCTACGACGTGGCCTTCGTGGCCAGCGGCCACCTGCACAAACTCTACGATCGTCAACTCGGCGGCGTCCGGTACCTGTGGGGGCCGTCCTCCGGCTTCCTCGTCGAGGCGCACTTGCAACCGGAAGGCATGGCCGGAGAAGCCACCTTGGGCGTGCTCGTCTACGATTTTTCCGGGTCCGATCTCACCGTGGGGCCTCATGAAATTCCGGGCCTCACACCCTTTTTCATCGGTGATGTCGTGCATGAGGTCTATCCACCGAGATAGCGCCTCGACCCAATTGTTCGCGAAACGGAGCAACCCCCAGTGGCTGCAGTGGAAATAAAGAACCTTTCGAAGTCCTTCGGAGCCCACCAGGTTCTCAAAGATATCAACCTGTCCATCAACGATGGCGAGTTCCTGACGCTTGTCGGCCCCTCCGGCTGCGGGAAGTCGACGCTGATCCGCATCATCGCCGGCCTCGAGCCGCAAACCTCGGGCTCGATCCTCGTCGATGGCGCGCCGATCGATCACCTGAGGCCGCATGAGCGGCGCATCGCCATGGTGTTCCAGAGCTACGCGCTCTACCCGCACATGTCCGTCTTCAACAACATGGCGCTGCCCCTGACGATGACCGGGCTTAGCCTCTACGAGCGCCTGCCGATCGTCCGCCTACTCTCGTCCCGGCGCCGCAAGGTGATGCAGGAGATCGGCAAGCAGGTCAGGGGCATCGCGGCGCAACTTCAGATCGAACCCCTTTTAGAGCGCAAGCCCGCCCAGCTCTCCGGCGGCCAGCGTCAGCGCGTCGCGCTCGGTCGCGCCATGGTGCGCCAGCCCGCCGCTTTCCTGATGGACGAGCCACTTTCTAACCTCGACGCCAAGCTGCGCGTCCACATGCGTAGCGAGCTGGCGGAGCTCCACCAGAGACTCGGCGCGACATTCGTCTACGTCACGCACGATCAGGTCGAGGCGATGACCATGTCGAGCCGGGTCGCCATGATGGAAGGCGGAGACATCCTTCAACTCGGCACGCCCGACGAACTCTACGACAGGCCGGCCAACATCCAGGTCGCCCAGTTCATCGGCAGCCCGACGATCAACCTGATCCCCGCGACGGTGGGGGTCGGTGGGCGGCTGGAATTGCTCGGAAAGCCTCTGCCGATCGGCACCGCCCTCCCCGCCGGAGAGAACGCGACGATCGGCGTCCGCCCGGAAATGATCCTGCCCGGCGCGGTCTCGGGCCAGTCGGCGGACCAGGTCCCGCTTCCGGCGAAGCTGCGGCGCAGCGAGCATCTCGGCTCCGAAAAGATCCTGCATTTCGACGTTCCCTCGCTTCCCGGAACCTTGGTGACCTCGCGCATAGGCGCGGGCGTGCCGGACAGTGAGGTCGAGAACACCGAACTCTTGTTCCATCCCTCAGCCTGCCATGTCTTCGATGCCGCCGGAAACCGCGTGGCCCCCCAAGTTTCCCAAGACGCGGCCACCGCCGCCAAGGGAAAGCTGCGCCTCGCAGAGGGAGCGCGCGCATCATGAGCCTGACCGCGGTACCCGCTCCGCCCGCCCGGCCCGGTGCCCGGCAGGCCCTCATCGAGAGGCTGGTCGCCGGCGGCTTCGCGCTGCCTGCCCTGCTTTTGCTGGTGCTGACGATCCTCGTGCCGCTCGGCGTGCTCGGTTATCTCAGTTTCACCGACTACGAGCTCGGCGAGGTCGATGTCCATTATGTCGGCCTGCAAAACATCACCGACGCGCTGACCGATCCGGAATTCCGCCGCGCACTCAAGAACACGCTCGTCTACGTCGCGATCGTCCTGCCCGGCTCGGTGATCCTGTCGCTGCTCGTCGCCGTCCTCGTTCACCGCCGCAAGCGCACCCGCTCGCTCTACGAAATCATCTACTTCCTGCCTGTGACCTCGACCTTCATCGCCATGGCGACGGTGTGGCAGTTCCTGCTGCACCCCAGCCTCGGCCCGGTGAGCGCGGTGCTGCGCTGGCTCGGCATCGGCGAGGTCGCCTTCCTGAGCAATCCCTCGCTGGCGCTGCCGACGCTTGCCGTGATCGGCATCTGGCAACTGGTCGGCTTCAACATGATCCTGTTTCTGGCCGGCCTCTCGACCATTCCCAAGGACCTCTACGAAGCCGCCGAGATCGACGGCTGCGGCGGCGAAATCGACCGCTTCCTGACGATCACGTGGCCGCTGCTGGGACCGACGACCATGTTCGTCATCGTCACCAGTTCGATTACCGCCTTCAAGGTGTTCGACACGGTGGCGGTGCTGACCCATGGCGGTCCGGTGGGATCGACCGAGGTCCTGCTCTACAAAGTCTACCTCGAAGGCTTCCAGTACTTCCGCATGGCGTATGCCTCGGTTCTCACCTTCATCTTCCTCATTTTCATTCTGGTCTTCTCGATCCTCCAGACCGTCGTCATGGACCGCAGGGTGCATTACTGATGACCGACACAACCATCACTGCTCCCGCGATGGCGGGCACAACAACCACACCGGCTGGCTCCGCCGGCCGGCGCTTCGCCTCTCTGTTCATCACTCACGGCATCCTGATCACCGGCGCGGCGTTCATTCTCCTGCCTTTCCTGTGGATGCTGGTGACCTCGATCAAGCCGCCGGAAGAGGTGTTCAACGCCCAGCTCAGGATCTGGCCGAAACATTTCTACGGCTTCGAGAATTATGCGATGGCGCTGACCAGTGCGCCGCTGCTGCGCTTCGCGCTCAACGGCATCATAGTGTGCGGTGGCATCCTGCTCATCCAGCTTCTGGTCGCCATCCCATGCGCCTACGCGCTGGCCAAGCTGGAGTTCCCGGGCCGCAACCTGCTTTTCGTCCTCGTCCTGCTCGGCCTATGCGTGCCCGAACAGGTGCCGGCGCTGCCGATCTACATCGCGCTGGCGAAAATGGACCTGCTGAATACCTATTTCGCCATGATGGTGCCCTTCTTCCTCTCAGTCTTCGCGATCTTCCTGTTCAGGCAGTTTTTCCGTTCCTTCCCCGACGACATCATTCATGCCGCGCGGCTCGACGGGATGAGCGAGTTCGAGATCGTGTGGCGCATCGTCACGCCCAGCGCCATGCCGGCGATCGCCGCCTTCGCGGTGTTCTCCTTCGTCGCGCACTGGAACGACCTCTACTGGCCGCTAATCGTCATCTCCGACGTCAACCTGGCACCGCCGCCGCTCGGCATGATGTTCTTCTCGGACGCCGAAGCCGGCACCAATTACGGCGCACTGACGGCCGCCGCGACCATCCTGACCGCACCTCTGCTGCTCGCGTTCCTGTTCGCACGCCGCCGCTTCATCGAGGGCGTCACGATGACCGGCGTGAAATAAAACTGACAACTGGCGCGGCTAGAAGCCCGGTCGCGCCGTTCCCCCACACCTTTCGCGGGGCAAGGCGGCATCATCGCCTCAAGAGCATCGGGCAAATCGCATAACCGGAGGAAAGCCTTAATGAAATTCCTGTCAAAAATCATCGCGGCCTCGGCCGTATTGCTGGGAGCGGCGTCGACAGCGCTGGCCCAGTCCCCCGTGACGCTCGACGTCTACTACGCATTCCCGGCCTTCGCGAAGTTCCATGAGCCGCTGGCCGCGGAATTCATGAAGGAACATCCCGACATCAAGATCCAGTTCCGCGCACCGGCGGCCAGCTACGACGAAGGCCACCAGGCCATGCTGCGGGCCTCCATCACCAACAACCTGCCCGACGTCTATTATTCGGGCTATCACGTCCTGCATGAACTGGTCGGCAAGCTGAAGGCGCGCAACCAGATCTTGGACCTCGGCACGATGATGGACGCCGAGTCGAAGGAATGGCGCGACGCCAACTACGCCGACAACATTCTCGACCTCGGCCGGGTGGACGGCAAGCTCTACGGACTGGCCTTCAACGCTTCCATGCCGATCATGTTCTACAATGCCGACCTGGTTAAAAAGGCCGGGGGTGATCCCGACAACATGCCCGCCGACTGGCCGGGCATCATGGAACTCGCCAAAAAGATCAAGGCTACCGGTTCCGGCATCGCTGGCCTCGCCTACAATATTCATGACTGGCCCGACGAATGGCTTTGGGACGCCATGTTGATGCAGGGCGGCGGCGAGCTGACCAAGGACGGCAAAGTGGCCTTCGGCGACGAGCACGGCCTGAAGGCGCTGGAATATTTCCGCAGCTTCGTCACCGATGCCGGCATGCCGTTGATCGACTGGGATCAGTCGCGCCAGGCCTTTATCGCCGGCCAGATTGGCATCTTCTTCGATACGCCTGCCCGTCTCAGCCAGGATACCGAACTGATCGGCGATCGATTCAAGCTGCGTACCGCGGTCTTCCCGGTCGACGACAAGGAAAAGGGTGGCCTGCCCACAGGCGGCAACGCGGCGGTGATCACGGCCTCCGACCCGGCCAAGCAGAAGGCGGCCTGGGAATTCCTTAAATTCGTCACCGGCCCCAAGGCGCAGGAGCAGGTCGTCAAGATGAGCGGTTACCTCCCGACCAACAAGGCCGCCACCGGGACCGACTATCTCGGCCCGTTCTACGAAGCGAACCCGAATTACGCCACCGTTGCCAAGCAGATGGCACTGTCGCGCCCGTGGCCGGGCTATTCGGCGGGCAACACGGTCCGCATCTGGCGCACACAGCGCGAGATCATCAGCAAGGTCATGAGCGGCGACGTATCGATCAAGGACGGGCTCAACAGCCTCGTCTCCGAAACACAGGCACTCATGAAATAAATCGCCATGCACGCGCGCCGGCCGGCTTCGGCTGGCGCGCCTGTTTTAAGGTGGCGCCGATGTGGCGCCCTTCTTGTGTCAGCCCTCCCTTCACACTGCCGGACCTCCCGATGCTCATTGCACAGATCAGCGATTTTCATATCCGACCCGACGGCCAGATGGCCTATGAGGGTCTCGAGACCAACACCATGACTCGTCGCGCCATCGCGACCGTCGCCGCGCTCGATCCGGCGCCCGATTGCGTCCTCGTCACCGGCGATCTCGCCGATTGCGGTCGCCCGGAAGAGTATGCGCTGGTCGCCGACATGCTGTCGGCCCTGCCCATGCCCGTCTTCGTCATCCCTGGCAACCACGACCGGCGTGAGACAATGCGCGAGGTGATGGCGCCGAAATTCCCCTATCTGAGCCAGTCGCCGGATTTCCTGCATTATACGATCGAGGACCTTCCGGTCCGCCTCATCGGGCTGGACACGGTGCAGCCGGGCGAGGACGGTGGTGCGATCTGCGAGCGGCGCGAAGCCTGGCTCGGTGAGCGTCTCGCCGAGGGCCACGGCCGCCCGACCTTCGTCTTCATGCACCATCCGCCCTTTCCCGTCGGCGCGCACGGCATGGACATCATGATGTGCGTCGTCGGCGACGGCTTCCGCGACATGATCAGGTCCCACGCCGAAATCGAGCGTGTGGCCTGCGGGCACTATCACCGGCCCATCACCACGCGCTTTGCCGGCACGGTCGGCTTCGTCGCGCCGGGCGTCGCGCACCAGGTCGCGCTCGATCTTCGTCCGGGTGAGCCCAATCGCTTCATCTTCGAACCGCCGGCTTTCGCCCTGCACGCCTGGTCGCCGCAGACCGGTGTCGTTTCGCACGTCGTCCCGATCGGCAATTTCGGCCCCGCCCGCGATTTCATCACCGATGTCGACTACCCCGGGAAAAACGAGACATGAGCGACTACCACCAAATCCTGAAAGACGCCGATGCCATCGCACGCAGGGCAGCCGCGACGTTGATGTCGATGCGCGAGGAGCGCCTCGACGTCACGCGCAAGGAAGGGCTGGACATTGTAACCGCCGCCGACCTCGCTTCGGAACGCATTGTCATCGACGGGCTGCGCGCGCTTACACCGCAAGCTTGCATCCTGTCGGAAGAAGCCGGCACGACGGGAACCTTGGGCGAAAGCCGCTGGATCGTCGACCCGCTCGACGGCACGATAAACTACGCGTCCGGCCTGCCGTGGTTCTCCGTCACCATGGCCTATCAGGAGCAGCGTGCGACGAAGGTCGGCCTGACCGTCGCGCCCGCCGCCGGCTTCGAGGCGCACTACACCAGCGACGGCATCGCGACCGTCAACGGCAAGACGGCCAAGGTGTCGACAACTGCAAGACTGGCCGATGCGGTCATTGCCGTGGTGCTGACGTCGCACTTTTCAGCCGAGGAGGTGGCGCGCACCGCAGAGATCGTGCGGCGGCTCGGCGTCGGCGCGCGTGGCGTGCGCGTCATCGTCTCAGGGGCCTTTGAATATTCGATGGCCGCCGCCGGCCAGCTTGATGCGGCGGTTTCGATCAAGGCCGACGTCGTGTCATACGCGGCTGCCATGCCGCTGCTACGCGCAGCAGGAGGCAAGGTCACCACGCTTTCAGGTGCCGACTCCACAGACGAGGACACGCAGAAGGTCGGCTCGAACGGGCTCATTCACGACGAACTTCTTGAAGCGCTACGCGGCCTGTGACACCTGGCGCGCAAACCGGAGCGAGCATGCAAGACGGATTGATCATATTTGACTGCGACGGCGTGCTGGTCGACAGCGAACCGCTGGCGGCGCTTGCCTACCGGCGGGTCTATTCGAAACACGGCATGGAACTCGACCCGCAGGCGGTCCTGCAATGCGTCGGCATGAAGCAGACCGATATCCTGGAGCGCATCAGGCTCACGACCGGCCATCGTCTTGAGGAGCATCAGACCACGGATTTGTGGGACGAGGTGAAAGCGCTCTTCACCGAAAGTCTGCAGCCGATGGCGGGCCTGAAGCCCTTCCTTGAACGGCTGTCCAATTCCCGCTGCGTCGCCTCATCCTCCTCGCTGGAGCGGATACATCACAGCCTTTCGGTCACGGGGCTCGCGAAATTCTTCGGCGAGAACATATTCTCATCGTCAATGGTCGCGCGCGGGAAGCCCGCCCCCGACATCTTCCTGTTCGCCGCGGATCGGATGAGCATCGAGCCGAAGCGCTGTGCGGTTATCGAGGACTCGCCCTTCGGCGTGCAGGGCGCAATCGCCGCCGGCATGACGGCGATCGGCTTCATCGGTGGCGGCCACACCTATCCGGGGCATGCCGAGAAACTGCGCTTGGCCGGCGCCCGGACCATCTGCGCCGACTGGGACGAAGTCGCGCGCGAACTCGTTTCTCTGGAGCTGATCGCGCCCGTCTCCGTTTAGATTTCAGGCCCAGCGAAAGCCGGGCAGCAGATAATCTGGCACCGCCCTTCCTGCTCGAACACCGTCGAAAGCGCCGCGTCGTCGAATGTAACAGATGGGCCGGAACAAGAGCTGTTCAGAATCTTGCGCTAAGGTCGAACGGAGAGCAAACACCCGGATGTTCGCTGTGGATACGCGCTTGCCAGCGAACTTTCGAAACTACCTGCCGGTGCCAGAGGTACCGCTCACACGATCATTGCCAGGTAGCCGAAGTTGGTCCAAAAGAGGCCGTGCCGTTGACGATCACCGCACCGGCTGAGCCAACGAATCGTCCAATTGCACCGTCGCCGCCACGCCCTGACGAACGCGAGGCCGCCTTAGATTTCTCTGCTTTCTCTTTTTCACTTGACGCGGTTCTTCGTTTGAAAGCGCACCCGTCACGCAGTCGACCACGTTGAAAGCAACAAAGTCCGCTTCCAATTGCTCGGCGAGGCCCGCCGCATCCTCCCTGGGCTTGTCATGGGTATCGTGCCAGAGCGCGATTCCGATGCGTGCACGCGGTGCGAGTCGCCTCAAGCGCCTCACGACGAACACCGCGTGTTTGAATGAATCGCGGTTGAGGAAGCCCACGACGACTGCGTCGCGAGCTTCAAGCGGAAGTTTCCGGATCCGCGCGGGGAGGAGGTCACGGTGGCTCGCGGCCACGCAATCCGCACCCTCGATCGAAATGACCTGTGCGAGCATCGCAGCGGCCACATCGTCGAGGTCTCCGCGCCCGCCGATACACAGCACTGACTTCCCAGCACCATCCGGGAGATCAGGCGCAAACTCGGCTTGATCCTCATCCTCTTCGCCCGGATCTGCGCTCGCGCCTTCTTTTTCCGCGTGCTCGTCTTCTTCCTCTTCTTCTTCCTCCGCGGCGATCTCGTTGAGGTTGGCCACCAGGGTGCGGGCGTTTTCGGCAAGGTTCGCCAACTGAGTTGCCGTCAGGGCGCCCCGGGCCCGGTCCTGTTCACCAAGCAGCAACGCCGGAATTGCCACCGTGCTGTGGAACTCGATCAGGTATTTCTCCTCGAGCATTTCTTCCGCGTTGTCGGTGGCTTCGTCGATATCGTCAGCAAGAAGCCGCTGGTACAGACGCTCCTTCGGGTCAAGTACCGGCTCATCGCCAAACAGGATCTGCAGGAATTCGAACTGGGGCACGTGCCGTCCAAGCACGACAAGGCAGACGGTCAACGGCGTCGACAGCACCAAGCCGACCGGGCCCCATAGCCAGGCCCAGAAAACGGCGGCTACGATGATCGCCAGCGGCGAGAGGCCCGTGTGCGAGCCGTAAAGCCATGGCTCGACGACGTTGCTGATTACAAGCTCTGCCAAGATGAAGAGAGCGCCAGTCCATACCAGTAAGCTCCAGCCGGGAGCCACTGCGAAGGCAAGAAACAAAGGTATCACCGCCGCGATAACCGGACCGATAAAGGGTACGAACCGCAAGACAACGGCCAACATGCCCCATAGCAGGGCATTGGGAATGCCAAGAAACCAAAGACCTATTGCAAGGGGGACGCCGTAGACGATGTTCACGACCAATTGCATGAGCAGATATTGTCCAACGCGACTGCCTGCATCCTGCAATGCCTGGGTCGTGCGATGGAGATCGCTGTAGCCCACAAGGCGAATGAATCGATCCCGCAATTCTTCGCGCTCGAGCAGCATGAAAATCACCACGATGATGACAAGGCCGGTCGTGGCGAGTGGTCCGATCAGCGGCTCGATGATGTTCCTCAGCGTCTCTATCGGACGCTGGGGCGAGAATATCTGAACCAGAAGCGGATCCTGCTGCTTCGTGGTTTGCTCCACATCTGCTTGCCCGTTGGGTTGGGATTTGTTTATTTCAGTGTTGACGCGTTCGAATACCTTGCCGAGCCGGCTGATAAGGCCGTCTTCGGATCCCGTCTCTTTCAAGGTCCGAATCTTCTCGAGGATGTTGGATTGGTATGTCGGAATGTCCTGCGCGACCTGGCTCACCTGCGTGGCAACGATCAGGCTGAACAGCGACACGAGGACGAAGGCCGATGCAACCGCGCCAAGCACAGCGATCATTCGCGGCAGCTTCAACTTTCGGAGCAAAGAAACAATCGGCGCCAATGCAAATGTGAGAAGGACCGCTATTGCCAATGGCAGCAGGACCTCCTTGGCGACGTAAAGGATGGCGACGGTAGCAATCATCGCCACGACGGTTGCCAACTTCGATGTCATGAAAGCAGGGGGCATGATGGGACCTATCTGCAATCTCGCGATCTAGAGGACGACCATGGCCTAACCGCGCAAAGCGTGCGCTAGTCCATATACTGGCACCTCCTCAGCTTCTGGCCAATGACCTGGTTCGCTACACCGCATGTGTGATGATCTCGAACTTTTTCAGGGCATGTAGCCCAAAGGTGTGGATCATCGGAACATCCGCGGCGTCCCTCGCAGGCCCTGCGCGAACTGGCGCGAAGAGCCTATCGCGACTGGGACATCAGTAGCGACGCGCGATCATATGCTGGCGTAGTTGTTCGTTCATATTCCGTGGCTCAGTACATGGTAAATGGCGGGGACTAACATCAACCATCCCCCCATCCCCAGAATCACCAAAATAGCCACGCGCTCGGTCCGCCTTACGAGGGCGGCAATGTTTTCCTCATTCATCAAAGAAACAGCGCTCAGTAGCCCAGGCGCATGATCATCGTGGTCATTTGGCGGTTGGTTTGCGTTGCCACTCCCCGTCGTTCCCTGGATCGGTGTCATTGTCTTTTGCTCATCAAACAGACTGAAAATAGAGGACCCGCCAGCCACCGAGGCGACTTGCGGGTCCTATCAGCACAGGAAGGGAACGCAGCTGTGCCGACATGTCAGCCAAGGAATATGCCCATCACCAAAAATCCGACGGCTATCGCGAAAATTGGCGCGAGCAACCAACGCGCTTGGCCAATGCTTTTATCCATCTGCTTTCTTCCGAATTTGGGGAAGCAACTACCCTGGCCCTAAGCCGTTCCGCCCAGTCTCAAGAGGTAAGACCATTGCGTTTTGTGATCGGCCTTTGGTCTGGTCAGGGTTCAGACTGAAGCCCGCTAGAGGAACGTTGGGCCTGCCGACGTGTTCAGGTGGCTGGCGCGCAGAAGATTTGTGCTGTCGCCGGAACAACAGGAGAAAAACCATGAGGATACACCTTACCAGCACCGCAGCGGCGCTATTGCTTTTGGCCGGCGGCGGCGCAGTTGCGGCACAGGATGTTGTCATCACACCGGAACAGGACACCGTCGTGCGCGAATACGTGAAGAAGCAACCGCTGGCTTCCGTGAACCTTCTCGGACTTGAGCTGAATGTCGGCACGGCTCTGCCGGACACGGTCGAGCTTCGTGAAGTTCCGAATGTCAAATACCAATATGTGGTGGTCGACAACCGCACGGTTTTGGTGGACCCGAGCACCCGCAAGATCGTCAAGGTCTACGACTGAATCCTCGAACGAAACCTACAACCCGGCGCCACCTTGGCGGCGGGTTGTGTATGTCAAATCGCCATTCAACCGGACAAATGAAATCGTGAACTCCTGAAGCCGAGACGGTCGAAAACCCTCGTGGCGCGCCTGGTCGATCTCTAGAAACTCGCTCAACTCGACTTGGCACAGGTACTTACTTCCTGGTGATCCAATCCAGCAAGCCAACTTCGACCTGATCGCACCGGCGTATTCGGGAGCCAGATCGCGTCATTGATACTCGGGCACGTTCGTTCCCAGGACCAAATCTCTGAACGCTGCGCGGAGGACATCGGCATCGAACGCTGAAACAGCAAAGGGAGCCGGGTCTGCATGTTCCCAAGCTCGGGCGGCGTCATCGCTTTGGCCGAAAAAAGACGTAGGCGAAATGCGGGAGAGACGCGCTTAAACGCAAAAATGGGGCAGGCGGTAAGTTTCCATGACTTTGGTTAACGGCCCAGCGGCTGCTTCGATAGCGAAATCAACTCGGCCTCGTCGACCACACCTGCCATGTAATTTGCAATGATCCGGGAGGCAATCGAGTCGCGCTCATCAGGCGATGGGTTGTGTAGCTTAAGCTCGTCGAAAACCCGCCCAAGCAGTGCCAACTCGGATTCATCGAAAATACCGGCCTCGGCCGCCTTTCGTTGAATTGGCATGATTTTCTCCAGGAGTTCAACCGCGAAAACATGCAGCAGGACCTCCGGTCGCGCAAGGGCTCACGGGCCGCGATCCTGGCCGACATCAAAATGGCCGGCGCTGGTTTTTTAGAAACAGGGCTTCGCGCAGCAGCGAGTTCCAGTCTGTCCCGATGAGCTTGATCAGATCCAGTGCATCCTCTTCGGGAATGCCGACCTCGTTTGCGAGCCGTCGGGCGAGCAATTGCTGATTCTCCCTCTTGTGCCCATCGCTATCCTTTTGCATCGGATCGATCCTCCTTCGCATCCAAACTAGCCAACTGGCCCTTCGTTTCTCGGACAAGAAAAAAGGCCGCCACTGAGAAGCAGGGACGGGCTTGAGGGAGCCGGCCAGCGAAGGACGATGACAGGCGCGGATACCCGTTTGCGGGCACTTGCCCACCAAGAGGGTTCTAAAGTTGCGAGTGTAACCGGCTGGCCAGCCAGTCCGTTACTTTTTCGGTCAGGGGACGCGCTTCCCATTCGCTCAAACTGATCTGCCTGGATCGCGCAAGATCCTGGTTGAACAGGTCGATCTGCGTTTTGGCAAAATCCTGGCCGTAGACGTTTAGCGTGGCTTCATCGTTCAGGCGCAAAGAGCGCTCGTCCAGGTTGGCAGAGCCAAAGCTCGTCCAGACGTCGTCAATGATTAGGAGTTTGGGATGATACATCGTTGGCTGGAACTCGAAGATCCGGACCCCAGCTTTGAGCAGGTCGCCCCAGAAGTACCGCGAGCCCTTTCGGACCAGGGGCACATCCGTCAGCCAATTGGGCACGATTACATCGACTTCTACCCCTCGCTTCCTGGCGTCCAATATCTGCTGCAGGGCAATATCGTCGGGCACGAAATAGGCCATTCCGATGCGAAGATGCTCCTTGGCGGCGGCTACCGCGGCCAGCATCATCAGTTCCATGTTCCCCGAGCCATTTGGCTGTGAGGATAAGATCAACTGAACTCTAAGCGCCCCCGCAGGTTCGGAGGGTGGATAGAACTTCTGACCCTGCAATGTCTCCCCCGCCGTTTCCAACCAGTTTTCCGCAAATGCCGCCTGGAAGGCAGACACTGCGGGTCCTTTGACTTGGTAGTGCGTGTCGCGCCACTCATCTGGGTTGCGGGCGTTCCCAAGCCAGTTGTCGGCAATACCGACGCCGCCGGTGAACGCGACCAGTCCGTCAACGATGAGCAGCTTGCGATGGGTTCGGTTGTTTATACGATCCAACGTATACCAATGGATAGGTCTATAGCGCTGAAACCGCACGCCGGCGCTTGTCATGATCTCGATCAGGTCTTCATCGAACGGCAGGCTGCCGACCCAGTCAACGAGCACACGGACTTCGACACCGTCTCGGGCTTTGGCGGCCAAGGCGGTCGCGAATTCATAACCGACGACGCCCGACCAATAGATATAGGTCTCGAAATCGATTGTAGAGCGAGCCGCATGGATCGCCTGCAGCATTGAAGGAAAGATCTCATCTCCGTTGACAAGGGTTTGTACCGAGTTTGAATCGAACAGCTGTCCTTGCGAATAACTGCTCATGCTCCTTACAAATTCGGGATCCGACGCGTCGAAACGGTGCGGGACAAGCGTTCGCAAGATGCGTGGCTCTGGTGCCAAGTTTATGCTGAGCAACGTGATCAGGCTGGCGAGAACGGCAACGGCCACGTATTTGAGGCTCTTAAGCAGCCTTCGCAGGTTCAGGCCAAACCTCACTGTGTGCGCGCCCGCCCGTGGCGCCACGGGGACGAATGGTACATCTCAATCGCCCTGCTGCTTACGATTGCGATGCTTTTCGATTTCCTCGGGTTCTTCATCATCGATTCTGGTGATGTTTGATGCCGAGCTATTCGTTCGCAACATCTCATCCAGCTTGGCATGGATAGCCTGCGTGTCGCGATGCTCTGCGCGTTGAATGAACAGTGTCATGGCCCAGGTGAATAGGGTCGCCGCGCCGTGCCAGTTCAAACTCTCCCTGTCGAGAAATAGCCAAAGGGCCGCGTAAGCCAGCAGCACCAGGAATGCTGCCGGCCGCGAGGTCAACGTGCCAATTGAGGTGAGCACGCTCGTGATCGGGCGATTTGCCATCATCAAGAACTTTCGACTGCAACGCAGGTTCCCGTCGTGCCAAGCTCTGCAACGCATGCCGGCGGAGCGCCAAGCAGTGGTGGTAGCGAATGTTCCATTCCAAGCAGCGTAGATAGACGGCTTCGATTGGGGCCGGAGGTGCTCGTCAATGGCGACCGAACGGAGGGTTCTCCGTCGGGAGGCTGGCGCGATACAAAACCGCTGGTTCTGCTTGTTCCGTTCAATCAGGAAACGTGGCCCCCCATCGTCCTCCTTCCTGACCTGATCAGCGATTGTCTGGTCCATTGCCATGTAGTTAGTCCGGGCTAAGCAGGCTTTGCATACTGTTCCAAGAAGGCGGGGCCATGGTGCAGGGCGAACCCAATGAGGTTCAGGTAAAGGCTACCGACGGTATATGGGCCGTACCCGCCGAGGTGGCTGACTTGACTTCCCAGATCGCTTCACCAACTATGATCCTATGAACGCCGCAGTCAGAATTCGTCGCGATTTTCTTTTCCGGGTTTGCCCCATAGCGGGAATGTAGCCCCCGGCTCGGCTGCCATGCGCACCCCGAGCCGAGGGGCGGTGCGTTTACCCACATGGGATGGTTCCGCAGGCCTCAAGCCTCCGGAGCATCGGCGTTCCATCAAGATTTTCACGAATTGGCTCGATTCCGGCATCCTCCATGGGCGGCTGGTCCGAGCGGAAGCACGAGTATTCAAATGCAAGACAAAACGAAAACCCGGCGCAAGCCGAACATCCGCATCTCACAGTCAGACCATGCGCGTCTGTCGGCGGTTGCGAGCACCGTGGCCACGCGCAATCCGGAGGCCTCCGATGAACTGCTCGCCGAACTCGAGCGGGCACGTATCGTCGCCGACGGTTGGGTCTCCGCCGGCACCGTCCAGATGGGTTCGACGGTGACATTCAAGCCCGATACCGGCAATGCCAAAACAGTCACGCTGGTTTTTCCTGGCGACGCGGATATCGCCGAAGGCAAGGTTTCGGTTCTCACGCCGATCGGCACCGCCCTGATCGGCCTCTCGGCCGGACAGTCGATCATGTGGACCGCGCGCGATGGGCGCCGGCACGAACTGTCGGTGCTTGCCGTAGGCCAACCCGCTGCGGAAAGCGATGCAGTCGATCGGCGCGCACCGGCGTCTTCGGCGATCCCGGCAGACGCCTAGACATGGGCGTTTCCATCCGTCTCCTCAATCACGCAGGCAGCCTGATCGCGGGAGTGTGACCCCTGCGCCGGCCTGTCCTGGTCCGGCACAGGGGTAGCTTCCATATCCGATCAAATGCTTGACGCCGGATCCTTTCACGGGTCCGTCTTGGAGACGCACCATGCCCACTAGCGATAGCTGCCAACTGACCACCAAGGACTACACGATTCTTGAAGTGATGCAGGAGCGCCATCCCCGCGGCGATGCCTTGTCCGTTGTCCTTCAACGGAAGATTTCGAGCGCAATTGTGATGTTTCGAGAAGACATTCCGCCAACGGTCGTGACGCTCAGCACCCGAGTGACCTATCGTGTAAACGACGGCGCTGCCGAGACCCGCATCGTCGCACATGACGAGATGCGCGGCCTGGTTGGCATGCTTTTGCCGATGACCAACCCGCGCGGCCTGGCGCTGCTTGGTCTGGCCGAAGGTCGGTCCATGTCCATTCCGACCGCGCAGGGCGGCCATGAAACGCTGACTGTGCATGAAGTGGTCTACCAGCCGGAAGCGGCAAGGCGGGAGAGATTGAAGCCGACGGGGGGTGCAGCGCCGGACCCGTGGCGACCGAACGGACCGGTTTTGCGCGTCGTCCATCACTCTGACGAGGCACAACCCGAAGCGGAAAACAGGGTCATGGCGGCTTTCAACGACGGGTTCGATGACCCGGGGCCGTCGGCCGCCTGAGCCTCGACTATCCAAAACGCTGTGAAGGCGGGTAGACAAGCGTTCCGTCGAGCCTTGCCTCCACACCGTCGGTGAGCTTCGCCGGCTCGACCTTGTCATGGCTCATCAGATGAAAAACGGACTCGCCACGACTGATCAGATAGTCGGCGACGATTCTTCTGTGGCAACGCCACCAAAGCGTTTCCGAGCACATGATGGCGCACCGCTGCTGCCTGCCAAGTGACACAAGCCGCTCCAAACCGCCATGAAACTCCGCTGACAGCGCGTAGTCGGCGTAGTTGTGAAAACTCTGGTTGAGCCAGAATGCGTTGAGCGTCGGTGGAATGTCGTGCGCCTTGCCGCGCAGGCCGCCAAGCTCGGCAATATGCTCATATCCGATCGCGAAATCCGCAAGGCTGTCCGGCAGCGTTTCGCCGTTGAATTGCGGGTTAGTCCGCGATCGCCGGATGGTCCTTATGTCGACCACCAGGGTAATCGCGCAACCCCGCAACAGGGCGACGAATTCGGCGATCGACCGGGTCGAGTGACCGATGGTGTGGAACGGATAAGGCATATTCGATCAATCCATGGCGATGGATTTCTTTCCGGCCGCATGATCAGTGAGTTGGAAGAACGCTATCATTTCACCACCTGCTTCAGTCCACGTAGCGCCTCCTGTACGTCGGTTCGCGACGCGCTTGCATCCGGATAGACTGCATAGGCCGGATAGGTGAATTCCGGCGCGCCCTCCACGACCTCCAGCTGCCCGGCTTCGATATGGGGCGCTGCCGCGCCCCTCCGGAAATAGCCCATTCCGCCGGCGCGCAGAATGTAGCTCAGCCCAAGCGGACCAAGGCCGACCATCAATCCCGGCTCACCGAAGGCAGAGGAACTGGCACCATGCTGGGCCGCAAACAGCGGCCCCCAATCGACATAGACATAGTCCCTTGAGGCGTCCAACTCCGAGTCTCTGTCCGTGCTCCGAACCAGGACGAGCTGCTCCTCCACGAGAAGCTCTACCCTGAAACCCGGCAGCAGCTTCGGCGCATAGAGGACCGCGATATCCAGAACGCCAGTCCTGAGCTGCTCGAGGAGCTGGTCCGGCACGCCGACCTGGGCTTGGATGGCGATTTCCGGCCTGGCCTTCTTCATCCAGACCAGCCAATCGAGCAGCAGCGGGTTCCACAGACTGAGCTCTCCGCCCAGGGCAACGACGCTTGTCCGTCCCGATGGGATGGCGAGCTGGTGGCGTGCTCGTTCCCAGATTTGCACGAATGATTGCGCGAACCGCTCGAACTCCCGGCCCGCCTGCGTCAACTGCGCACCATTGCGGTTGCGGACAAAGAGCTGACGTCCGAGCTCTTCCTCCAGCGTGCGTATCCGCGCGCTGACAGTGGTCTGGGTGACGTGGAGTCGGTCGGCAGCTCTCAGAAAGCTGCCGGAATGGACGATTTCCAAAAACGTGCGCGCGCGGTCGATGTCCATGCTGGTTCCCGGATTAGTGCAATAATCTTGCATCAATACAGCATTTAATTCCGTTTGCCTTCCTGTTTTACGCAGCGCAACGTCCAGGCAGGCGGGTCTCCGCTGCAACGGATATGGAGCGTGCAATGTCTGATCAGGAGGATGTTTACCCGGAGACGAGAGAATACGCCTCTCCGCCATGCTTCATGCATGAGCTGGTCCCCGGGTACGGCACTGAGCCGGCCGTTCAGGACGCATGGCCCGATGTCTGCCGATGGCGCAAGGCGGAACGCAAGCGTCTAATCGATGAGCGTCTCGCCATTGACGCCGAGGAACGCAATGCGAGGTCTTTACGCATCGCTTCCGTTCTCGACCTAGCTGTCGGTCGGGTGAGCGGGCGGATCGTCAGCGGCTATTGGCCATTCCGCGGTGAGCCCGATCTCCGCAACTGGGCGATAAACGTGATCGAGCGCGGCGGGCGGATTGCGCTTCCAGTCGTCATCAAGAAAGGCTGGCCGCTGGAGTTTCGCATCTGGCGGCCGGGAGACCCGCTCGAACGCGGAGTCTGGAATATTCTTGTCCCCTCTCATGGACCTGCCGTCCAACCGGATGTGGTCATCGCGCCCGTTGTCGGTTTCGACGAGGCTAATTATCGCCTGGGTTATGGCGGCGGCTTCTTCGACCGGACCCTGGCCGCGGCGCCCAGGCGGCCTCTCGTCGTCGGCGTCGGTTACGCCCGCAGCAGGATCCGAACCATCTATCCGCAGCCGCACGACATTCCGATGGATGCGATCGTCACGGATGAATGAAGAGCGCAGGCAAGACCTGGCCCCGTGTGATGGCGGATCGCAGGTGCCGTCCATCGTTGAGTCCGTCTGCCTGCCGGCAGTGAAGAGCAGGAAGCATATCATGTCCAATCCAGCCACGATCTTGGATGATCACAAGCCCCGGTTTCTCGTCCGATGGCTGTTCTCGACCAATCACAAGGATATCGGGACGCTTTACCTGCTGTTCTCGATCATGGCAGGCGTCTTCGGTACGGCGCTTTCCGTGTTGATCCGCATGGAGTTGCAGGAACCGGATTTGCAGATATTTGGCGATCCGGGCGTCTACAATGTCGTCGTCAGCGCCCATGGGCTGGTCATGATCTTTTTCGTGCTCATGCCGGCGCTGATTGGTGGCTTCGGCAACTGGATGGTGCCGATCATGATTGGCGCACCCGACATGGCTTTCCCCCGCTTGAACAACAT